>URDY01000025.1 GCA_900546665.1 uncultured Paraprevotella sp.
TAGGAAATATTCAAATAGTTGATAATAAGGAAGATAAATTCTTTTATTTTCCTATGATTTCTATGGCTTGTACCGGGAGTAGGTATCCAGCTGCCGGATGCCAAACAGACTGCATCGGATTTCAGATATTTTTTCTCCCTTCAAAAAACCACCCTCAGAAAAAACATAGGGACCACAAAAAGACTAAAACCCGAAATGAAACAACAATCATCACTCTTTAAACATAAACCCAAGGAAATATCGCCAGTCACAAACTCTACAAACCCAACCACGTCTCGAACACCTACAAGAAATAGTAACCTCAACCGACCTGAAGATCTCAAGACGGACATTAAATATTTCATATCCTGCGCTTAGTCACAAAACATCAGTCTCTGACCAGATAAGACCATGGAGCAACCCTTATCTGTATCATTCCCACTTGTTTTTTTAAAACAAACATTATAACTTTGTATAAATAATCAGATTACAGAATAAATGAACGATTACATTCAAATAAAGGGAGCCAGGGTCAACAACCTAAAAAACATTTCACTTGATATTCCCCGACATAAACTTATCGTCATCACAGGACTGTCAGGATCCGGAAAATCATCCCTTGCATTCGATACGCTCTACGCAGAAGGTCAAAGGAGGTATGTGGAAAGTCTTTCAGCTTATGCCAGACAGTTCCTTGGAAGAATGAAAAAACCTGAATGTGATTTTATAAAAGGAATCCCACCGGCCATTGCAATTGAACAAAAGGTAATAAGCAGTAATCCACGTTCTACGGTAGGAACTTCAACCGAAATATATGAATATTTACGGCTTTTATATGCCCGTATAGGCCATACCATTTCACCGATAAGCGGACAAGAAGTCAAAAAACATACCACTGAGGATATCGTACAGTGCATGCTTTCTTACTCAAAGGGCACACGCTTTACGGTTCTGACTCCACTTATCCTAAGAGAGGACAAATCATTGCTGGAAATCCTTGACAGCAATTTCAAACAAGGATTTACACGTCTGGAAGTAAATGGCGAAATCATCAGAATAGAAGATGCCATGCAAGAATTAGGGGCTGACATACATGCTCTGGACGGCAAAACGATCTATCTGCTTATAGACAGAATGAGCTGCGATGATGCCAAAGACAGCATAGCCCGCCTTGTCGACTCTGCGGAAACGGCCTTTTACGAAGGTAATGGAGAATGTATGCTGCGTTTTTATCCGTCGGGCATCCTTCATCCTTTCTCCATGAAGTTCGAAGCAGACGGCATGACATTCGAAGAGCCTACCGACAATCTGTTTTCTTTCAATTCTCCACTTGGAGCCTGCCCCATGTGCGAAGGTTTCGGAAAAGTAATCGGCATTGACGAAAAACTGGTCATTCCCAATTCTTCACTCAGTGTTTATGAAGGAGCGGTTGTCTGCTGGCGAGGAGAAAAAATGGGTGAATGGAAGAATGAATTCTGCAGAATGGCCTCAGCCACGGGGTTTCCTATTTTTGAGCCCTATTTCCAATTAACAAAAGCTCAAAAGGATTTATTGTGGCATGGACGTCCTGATGCCGCAAACCCCAGGGATGAAATCTGCATAGACTCATTCTTCAAAATGTTGGAAGAGAACCAATACAAGATACAATACAGAGTCATGCTGGCCAGATATCGCGGTAAGACGACATGTCCCAAATGCCAGGGTACCCGTCTGAGACCTGAAGCCAACTATGTCAAAATAGGCGGACGAGCCATCTCCGACCTGGTGGAAATGCCGGTATATGAATTGAAAAAGTTCTTCGATCAACTGACCCTGACCGAGCATGAAGCTCAAATCGGCAAACGTCTGCTCACAGAAATAAAGAACCGCCTGACTTTCCTCATTGATGTAGGTTTGGGATATCTTACGCTTAACCGCCAAAGCAATACGCTTTCAGGTGGTGAAAGCCAACGTATCAATCTTGCTACATCCTTAGGAAGCAGCCTGGTAGGTTCACTATATATTTTGGATGAACCCAGCATAGGACTGCACAGCCGTGACACGGGACGCCTGATACACGTCCTGCGCCAACTGCAACAATTAGGTAACACGGTCATTGTAGTAGAACACGACGAGGATATCATCCGGGCTGCTGATTACATTATTGATATAGGTCCTCAGGCCGGACGTTTGGGTGGTGAAGTCGTATTTCAGGGAGATTTGCCGAAAATGCTTGCAGAAAAGCCACAGACCACTAAAAGCTACACGGTGAAATATCTGACAGGGCAAGAAAATATCCCCTTACCTGCGCATCGCCGTATTTGGAACAATTACATTGAAGTGAAAGGCGCACGCGCCAACAACCTTCATGGCATAGACGTAAAATTCCCGTTGAATGCCATGACTGTAGTGACAGGAGTAAGCGGCTCAGGTAAATCAACACTGGTACGCGATATATTTTATCGCGCCATGAAACGTCAGTTTGATGAAGTGACCGACCGTCCGGGAGAATTTCTCTGTCTGGAAGGAGATATCAACATGGTCAAGAATATAGAATTCATTGACCAGAATCCGATAGGTAAATCATCAAGAAGCAATCCCGTCACCTACGTGAAAGCTTATGATGAAATCCGAAAACTATTTGCGGCACAACCATTGGCACAACAAATGGGATTCACCGCCGGATTCTTTTCATTCAACGCGGAGGGAGGCCGATGTGAAGAATGTAAAGGCGAAGGTACCGTAACAGTTGAAATGCAATTCATGGCCGATCTTGTTCTGGAATGCGAGTCATGCCATGGCAAACGCTTCAAAAACGACATTCTGGAAGTTCGTTTTGAGGGACAAAACATATATGATGTCCTTAATATGACTGTCAATCAGGCACTAGAGTTCTTCAGCGAGCATAAACAAACTAAAATTGCCAAAAAGCTCCAATCGTTGCAGGACGTAGGACTTGGTTACATCAAACTCGGACAGTCTTCCAGTACGCTGTCAGGAGGAGAAAACCAACGTGTCAAACTGGCTTATTATTTAGGACAGGAAAAGGTTGATCCCACCATCTTCATTTTTGACGAACCAACCACCGGATTGCATTTCCATGATATCAAACGACTGCTTTCCGCATTCAATGCCTTAATCGAAAGAGGACATACTCTCATCATTATTGAACATAATATGGATGTGATCAAATGCGCAGACCATATTATTGACCTTGGTCCTGAAGGTGGAGATAAAGGAGGAAGACTGGTAGTATGCGGAACACCGGAAGAAGTAGCACAATGCGAAAAAAGCTTCACCGGACAATATTTAAAAGAAAAGCTGGAATAGAAATTCCATAAAAACCGTTATAACAGACGATATAGAACAGAATTATGATCTATATCGTCTGTTGATATATCGTTTACTGTTTATCTTGTTCCTTAATAACTTCATGGCATAGTTTGGCATGAATAAAAATGTAAAATAACAATAGGACTTCATTACCGAGAATCCCAATATTTTCTGGTATACTTTTACATTATACTGCACCAATGACAATTTATTCTTTGAAATGGAGTGCGGTCTCAAACGATAAAACGCCAAAGGTTTCTGAATGCCATACGCAACCTTACATTTTTGCAAAATCATGAGAAACAGTCCCCAATCCTGTCTCTTACGCAATGTAGGCATATAAAATTTTCCAAACCTTTGAGTATCGTATACAGCTGTCAGGCATCCCACCTTATTATCATGCATCAACATACGTAAGGTCAGACGTACAGGAGCTATCACAATCCCCTTTTCCACTCCTTCCTGATCGCACAATATATAAGAGGAAAAAGACATGCAGCAATTTTTTTTTTGCATGTATTCTATCTGACGTTCCAATTTGGTAGGCAGCCAGCGATCATCACTGTCACAAAAAGCAATATATCTCCCCTTAGCCCTAGAAATAGAATTATTCCTAGCAGCCCCAGCTCCCATATTCTGTGTCAAACGAAAAACCTGTACTCTATGATCATTCTGACTATAGAAATCCAATATCTCCAATGTTTTCTCATCAGTAGAACAATCATCCGTAATTAACAGTTCCAGATTAGTATAGGTCTGATTCAATACGCTCTCAATGCTTTGCGCCAAAAAACGGCTTTCATTAAAAGTCGGCATGATAACAGAAACCAAATCTTCTTTCATATTTTCATATTTTGATGTAAAGGTAACAAAAATATCACAAACACAAAGTATCAATAAACGAATAATACAGGTTTATCAAAAATTGCAATCGACTATCTGTTATTGAATTTACTTAATGATGCCCAATGAATTTTAATCATATAGTATAATTTCATAAGAAAAAAAGTTAAGACATTCATTTTAACAAGATTTCTGCTTACCTTATGTTGTACTAAGGTCTTACAGAATAGTTTGCGGACAGAAAGTATTTGTCTGAATATACTGGGCACTTCATTAGCACCTATTGTATTATGACAGTGTTGCCTGTATAGAATTGTGGATGAATCAACTTTTTCAATAATTCCACCATGCCATAATACTGCTGCCGCAATCCAGGAATCATGCATACGTGCTTCTGCCGGAAAAGGCATGGCCACCTGCTTGGCTTTTTGATTTATCATCATTGTACAGCCAGTCACATTATTATATACCAAATGGAAATACTTATCGTTAAATTGCTCATCCGTGAAATGACAACTACGCCAATAAGATTCAGACAATACCTTCAGGTTTGAATCTACAACCTTTAAATCAGTATGAATAACTACCGGCAGATTATCATTGGCTACAGCCTGCATTCTATCCAGAGTCAAAGCAACCTTATCAGGACACCACACATCATCATGATCGCAAAACATGTAATAATCAGCGTCAACATGTTCCAATAACCAAAAGAAACCATTCATGGCCCCTCTCTTTGTATCATCATTCAATAGCACAATCCGTGGATCAGACTTCATATATTCTTGAATAATCTCCAATGTATTATCAGACGACTTATCATCTCGTATATATAAAGTCCATTCACCATAACTCTGCCGTATAACAGAGTCCATAAGTTCTCTCAAATACAAAGAACTGTTATATGTTGTCAATAAGATTGCTAACCTAACCATTAATTACATTTTACTATAAAACGTATGAATTATATATTCTATCGCTTCCTTGTTGTACCGGTAATACATTCGTCTTGCCAGACATCCTGTTGATATATGCTCTATATCACGAATTTCTATAGTTGGTTCATATATCACTTTCAAGCCATGCTGCCTGCATTTTTCTGCCAAATAGATCTCTTCTCCAAAAAGGAAAACAGGATAATCCGGCAGACCACACCTGCTTATATAGGAACGCGTCAATATAATAAAAGAACCATGACCTGCATAAATTTTCCGACCATCATATACCGTTTCCTTTCGCTGGACTTTTTTCCGTTTATAAAAAGTCCGTGTATATAATTTATGCAACACGGGAAAGGTATACATTAATCTTAATATTCTTAATCTGTCTAGTGAATATCGCTTTATAATTTTGGGATTTTTATCTCTCTCCTCTATTTCAGAATAAATTTTAGGTGCCAACCATCCTACACTTTCATCCGACTTAACAGACAATAATTTTTCAAATGCATCAACCGACACAATCAGATCTACATTACTAATAACGACAAAGTCATAAGGTGTAACATCTGTCTGTTTCAACATCTTTTGTATAGCTCCGAAATATCCCCAATTATGCTTTAACTGAAAGACTTTCAGATGACAAGCCGAACAGGAATCAGAAACAGGCTGAATCTGACTATCTGTATTGTCCGCTACATAAACATCAACCGTAAGGGATGAACTGACACGCAAAGCTGCTTCCTCAACCGATTGAAGAAACCGATACAGTTCATTATAAGAATGATAAGTAACACAATATATTGCCAATCTCTTCATATTATCAATCCAACTAAAACTAAACGCCTTTCAAAGACATCACACAAATACTACGCTTACCTGTAAACACTGAATCAAAACAGACAAAAGTGCCGGAAGGTGAAATTCTTGGATGCAAGTCACAAGCAATATGCTTATGAAAATCCTTTGTCTGAAATTTTTTAGGAGAATATAAATAAGCTATCTTTCTATATGTTTCCTTCGATTCGTCAATCATATATAATGAAGCCATACGGTATTTATCAGGATAAGTATCAGTCACAAAACTGTTATTTCCCACCATACTCTGATGACCGTCTGAATTTAACTTATTCAATAATATAGGACGATAAGTTCCGGAAACAATATCAAACAACACATGAGCATCTCCCTCCTTCACACTACAATATGCCACTATTTGGTCTTTATCGTTCCATACATAATGGGAAACCATTCCTGTCGTCGGCAAAACGTAATCCTTCTTCAATTCACGGTCGTAAACAACCAGTTCCGTATGGCGCTTTCTACTGTCATGTCCAATCCACCTGTGAAGGAACGATATGTAACGGCCCGTTTTTGAAAATTCAGAATGAGTCACATAATGCCTGTATTGCATATTGCCTGTCTGTCCTACTCTAGAAGCCAGATCCTTCAAGGTATATAATAATTCCCGATGTCCATCTTCCAGACTAACCAAAAAAAGTCCGGTTTCAGCCGGAGCCGGATCATTCAAGTACGCCTCATCATGACAATATTCATAACCATAACCCGGCATCAATTCATTAAGACGTTCATAACTGAAAGATGTAGCCCATTTTCCATCTTCAGAAACCGTATCTATGGCATAAGGAATCTCACGTACTGTTTCTCCTGTCATGGAAACAATATTAGAAACCAAATTACCGTTTTCCAACGTATTAAATATAATATGATTCTGGTCTACATATTGCAAACGACAACCCTTATGGTAGTTCCAGGCATAAGATTTTCCTAATAGATGGTAGGTTTGTAACTTTCCATCTTCAGACAAATCAAAATATCCCACTTCCAACGGTTCGTTCTGTTCTGGCATTCTGAGTGGAATCAGAGTATGATTAGCCAATAATTTGCTGCCGTCTGCAGAAAACGGCGTTTTATCATGAAAACCATAGAAATAATCTTCCAGATAAGATATCTCCGACTCTGAATAATTCTTCGGAGTCGGCATCATGTCATAAAAAGACTGATAAATATTTCTCAAGGCAAACTTCACCATCGGTGAAGATTTTACGCAATCATATATGAATTTCTCAATACGGTTCATTCCTGCTATCTGTTTTTATGATTGATCATTGAAATTAAGTTTGATACGATTCCCAACTTTAACAGTTTTTCTTCCAATATATAAGCATAAACTAGATAAAAGCATGCTCCCATAAGAAGTCGCCACCACAAATTATCTATGACATATATAATAACAAGACCTAGAATAAGATAAGGTAAAGAAAAGAATAGATTCTTTAAAAACAACTTGACTGGAAACGTCACAGAAAGATAACGATACACCCAAAATGCTGAAACCAACAAAACCGAACATTCAGCCATGACCCAAGCTATAGCAGAACCGACACTAGCCAACTGACCAACAATCAGCAAATTGATAATGACACACACTGAAGCTCCCGTCACAGCACAAGACAGCACGGCTTTGTCCTTACGTAAAGGAATCAATAACTGCATTATAAAAATCTGTTCTGTACCTATTATCAGTACCAGAAACATCACTATACGCATTGGCAAAACAGCTCCCTCGAAAGCTTTTCCTGCTATCAGATAAATCACATCAGAAGAAAAAATCTCCATGTAGTAGATAACAGGCAAGGCAAAAAGAAACAAAAGCTGAAATGTCTTTAAAGTCATTCTGCGAATTTCATTCTGATCATTATTTTTCACCAAGGTACTCATATGTGGAATCATCACTCCCGTCAGTGTTGAAAATAAAGCAATGAGCACAAAATATAATCTTGTTGCCGTAGTATAATATCCTGCTTCCTGATCACCACATACAAACCCCAAATACGTCACATTCAATTGGGTATAGACAGCAGACAGCATAGCAAACAGCCCCAAAAGCACAAAGGGTCTTACATAGCGAGCCGGTCGTGCCTGCTTCAGGGAAAAACGAACATAACGTTTTCTGTAGTTCCAATTACAGATGGCATTCCCCACTGTCAGACTCACCCAAAAGAAATAATAAAGCAAATCATCCGAACTGGTTCTGACAAAACAAAAAACCAGCAGTATAAACAACATTCGCATGATCACTGAGCGAATCGTTATATACCTGAAATTTTCCATTCCTTTAAAGAACCATTCTATCCAAAACAAATTGAAGACCAGTTTTATCAGACCTATTAAAAACAGTTCTTTACGGTCTACAAATTGCGGAACAGTAAACAGCATTAGCACCAATATGGCTAATACGATTAAGGTAGAAATAAGATTAAGTGAAAAAAGATCCACAAACGTCTGCCTCAACGTATCCGAGTCGTCTTTTGTCTTGGCGATCTCACGTATCCCCAACGTAGACAATCCCATCATTGAAAAAAGAATAGAATAGTTAATCACGCTTTCCACTACATCTATCCCTCCAATACCCTTGGGCCCCAATACACGCGATATATATGGAAAAACGACCAAAGGCACCAGATAAGTGCTAAAGGTCAGTATCGTGCTATAAACCAAATTCTTCTTTAATCCCATAAGTTCATAATATACATTAATTGCCGAAAATAGAAGTTTTGGCTCTTTCGTTTAACAAAAGTTGCTCACGCGTCTTATCTGACTGCGGATCAAATATGGTATGATATGGCAAATATCTGTTATAGACGTGTGCTCCTTTCAAATCCTCTGACTTATTTTTCAAATAAAAATAGGTTAGATTAAACATATAAATACATAATGCAGAAGACACCAAAATCGTTGCGAGATGATGTGAACGTATTTCCCAATAATTTAAATAAAACGTGTTCACTATATAAACGATTCCAAACGGAAGGAGATAATTTGAAAATCGGGGAAAGGCCGGAATAAACATACCAAAGGTCTGTATGGCAACAACAACCATCATAAAGGCTCCCATTAGATTGTCATTCTCAAAATGATACCAGTTACGTACAAACATCAATATCACAAAAGGCACACATATAAGGAACTGTACCATAGCTCCAATCATATTTGGAGCCTCCAGATCCATATATGCCTTGATAGATGCAGCCAACTGTCCCTCAAACGCCAAAGACAACACAATGGTAATAATGTCGACCACCTTGAGCAAGACCACAATCGCCACTATGACAAAAAGTGAAAACCAAAAAGAATCTTTCTTAAACAAAAGCATCAAGGGTAATAAAAACATCAATGCTGCTGACATGTGAATAGACAGAGCCAGAAAACAAAACAGATAATATCTTATAAACTTTTTTTCTTGCAAGTAAGGAAAAGCCCATAACATAATCGACACACAGAGGACTTCACGTAAGACCTCCATATTAAAATAGAAATAATAACCTATGTAATAGATTAATATTGCAGAAAAATAAAAGTCAGTATAGCGCTTAAAAAATTTTAAAAATACGGTATTTACTATAATTGCATGAACAAGCTGAAACAAGGCAAAACTATCACCAAAAGTCTTAAACACAGAATTATAAACATACCACATCGGATTATATACCGCCGATTCGTAGTCAAATGTCGTCAATTCGCCAATTGTCGGATAATCCTCAAACAAATCCATATAGATCAACGTATCGCCACCTACCCTATAACGAAATGCAGCGATAGCAACAAGTATGATATACTCTAAAACAAGCCAAAGTTTCCTGTTCCCTTCAATCTTCATCAGATCAAAGCGAAATACGGGAATGACTAGTATCAGAAGAGCTATAAAATAGATCATACTATTACAAACTAAACGGAACGTATTTTATTTTTCCACTCCGTTAACTTTGTTCTGACCAAAATCCAACATGACGTACCAAGAAAAGCCAAAAAGGTCCATAAAATAACAACAACCATCTTAGACATGCTTGATGCCAAAAGTGGCACACTGGATGGCTGTACGACTGTAAAAGAAGGTGTACGTTCCAGTACCTTTGCTTTGGCTACGTTATATTGCTGAACCATCTGTGAATATGTCGTATATGCAAGTGACATTTCATTCTCCAAATCATCCATAACAGTTTTGTAAGAAGCCAACACTACCCCTTGATGAGAATCTGCATAAGAAGCATAAGCACGCTGGCTTTTTTTATAATCTTCCTTAGCTTCATTCATCAGGTTCTCATAATACATCATGTCATGACGTGCCTTTCGCGTACGATATTCCGTTATACTTTCTTGCAAACGTACTCTTACGGAATCAGCCAAAGTAGCAGAAACCAATGGATCCTGAGTTGAAACGGAAATAGTAATAACCTGATCTTTTTTATTCACAGTTGCAGAAACAACCTGCTTTCTGACCAGTTCTACAATCTTATCCTGATCTTTTGAAAGATAAAACGGATCTATAACATCAGAGGCTTTCTTAAATTTATCACCACCTCCCAACATATCTACCACAGCAATCACACTACGCCTAAAGAATATACCGGGATACTGCCACCACGAAAAGCGTCTGTGGGTTTTAAGATAATCATATAAATTCGTAGAAACATCTCCGTCTATGGTCTTCACCGGTATACTGAATAATCCAACTATAAACGTGTTGGATTCTATCATCTGCGGATATAATTCCGGATATAGGGCATCCGTTGAATTCGCTCCAATGTTAACACCCGCCAAAGAAGCCAGACTGCTAAGATTTCCTCCAATTGCCCCATCCGCTAATTCTGGTGCCAAAACGATTTCAGCTGTATACGTTTTCACCATTCCTAAAGCGACCAAAACACCAAATGCCATACCGATCAAACTGTTCCGAATAAGCATTTTCTTTGATTTTAGCAATTTGGCCATAATCACGAAAAGCTCATCCGGCTGCATAATCGGTTTATCCTTGTTTTCTTCCATTTTGTCGTTACTATTTAAACAGATTTGTAAGTGTTGCTATCATTGTTGCAATAGAAGCCATTGAAGTTCCTATTGACAACACTTCTGGTGTCGTCATTCTGGCCTTATTTTCCTTGGTCGGTACAACAATCTCACAACCTGGCTCTATATCCTTACTTGAAGAATGATTAAGTTGCTTGACTGAACCATTCATATAAATAGCATACACTCTTGACTTTCTTGCACGGTTTCCGTATCCTCCGGCATGTTTGATATAATACTTGAGGGATTTGCCTTTTTTATAGTTCACAGAAATCGGATACATGACCTCACCACTGATCTTAACTGTGCTGGAATATTTAGGAATGGACAACATATCACCTTCACGCAGCACAATATCTTCCGTACCTCCGGGTTCTCTCATGGCCTCTTCCAAATTAACGGCCACATGGTAAGTTTCACCCAAATCCAACTTAAGATTCATCAAAGAATCCGCATGTGCCATATCAATGGTCTTGTCTGAAGAACGCATACTCTCTTCATACATCTGGATCTGAGAAGAACGCAACGTAATTTCTCGCTGGTTCAATTCTTCTTCAGTCATTTTACGAACCAGACGTGCACCCTTTGCATAAGCATAAGAAGAAAGTCCTCCTGCAGCCTTTACCAGATCACTCAACCGGAATGTTTCATTAGACATGGCATATTCACCTTCAAAGTTAACCGCCCCTTCTATTGATACGTTCTTCTGTTCTGAATAAACAGGACTTCTTCTGACATTGACTTCATCAAAAGGCATCAATACGAAGCCTGGAGTTCCATCTACAACAAATCCATCCTTCAGTCCGAATGTATAGGTTTGAGCAATATCGTCCTGATGTGTCACGGCATTAGGATCCTTAATTCTTCGATATACATTAACCTTTACCATTGAGGCCGCATCTGTCAATCCTCCAGCCTGTATAACCAGATCTTCCAATGTCGTATTTTCTGCATATCTATATATACCGGGGAAATTCACTTCACCGGAAATCTTCAACGTCAGATCAGGCTGCATATCTCTTTTACTAGGAATATACAGCACATCGTTCTTTCTTAATGGAATATCAGGTACTGATCCACTCAACAAACCTGAAACATCTACGGAAAGGACTTCTAATGACAAATCTTCTTTCTCCCGATGCATGACTGCACGTGACGTAAAAGCATCCTCAGTAATTCCACCAGAAATGTTAATCAACTCACGAACTGTCTTCACGTTTCCATCCATCTGATACATTCCGGGATGAAATACAGCTCCCTTTATTTCTACCATATTAGAAAAACGGGGAATCACTGAATCCACAAATAAAGAATCTCCATCATGTAACAAGAAACCATTACGGTCAAACTCACTGATATTATGAATTGAATATTCACGACCGCTTTTTCGAATCAAACGCACATTTTCGCGATAAGCATCCCCAGTAAATCCACCGGCATAATTCAATATTGTAGCCACACTTTCGTCCTTTTTCATTTCATAGAACATCGGACGTTTTACCTTTCCCCGTATATTTACAAGACAGTCATAGGTACCCACGACAATAATATCATTATCAGCCAAACGGATGTTACCTGACAACTTTCCATTTAGAATATAATCGTAAACGTCAACTTCGGTAATTTCCTTTCCGTTTCGATAAACCTTAATACTTCTCAAGGTACCGATATCACTGATTCCACCTGCAGCATACAATGCATTGAATACCGTTGAAAGAGCATTCAGGGTATAGGTTCCGGGAACAGCCACTTCACCCATAACCTGAACCTGAATGGAACGCATATCACCAACCGTCAGATTGATTTCGGAAGCCGCAAAGAACTTTCCGAGTTTTTGTTTGACATAAGCGTTAGCTTCACTGACTGTCATACCGGCTAAATTCAACGGACCGATTCCATCTACCGTAATAGTCCCATCAGGCGAAAGAGTATCACTGATTGTTTGCTGAGTAGCACCCCAAACATCAATAATTATCACATCACCTGCCCCAAGTCTGTAATTACTGGGAGTAGGAATATTCATGCTGGTTTCGAAAGAAATCATTTCATTATTAAAAATATTCCTTCCAAACACCTCGTTGTCTGTCTTCTTAAAATAATTCTGATAGTAAATCAAAGAATCTATATCCAGAAAACCAATTTCATCATTCAATTGGTTCGCTTGCATCTTCTTCGTCGGTTTTTCATTCAATTCAGCCTGCGATTGGATCATGTACCCTTTATCCTGACGCATTTTATCCAATGCCTTTTCTTTATTAGTGCGCATTCTGTTCACGCTGGGCTTCATCGTCGTACTCCCTGTCAGATCTACCGCTCCAGGTTGAGTTTGCTGTGCTTCATACTTTTTTTTAATACGACGTATCTGATCTACCGTAACACCTTTCTGCACTAACTTTAAAACAATACTTTGCTGACTTTCACCTTTTTCCTGCTGTGTCATTATAAACTGAACGACCTGATCATCAGTCATAGACTGACCGAGCACACATTGAACAGTAAAAAACAGACAAAAAACTATCAGTAACTTTTTAAGATTCATATTTTAAAATTTCTTACCACTAAAAACTGAGAAAAATGTTTTAAATATTATTTTCATATCCATAGCCAATGAACGATGGCGCAAATAATGCAAATCCATGTCCAATCTCATCAACATCTTATCCATCGTATCTGTATAGCCATTATATAAAGTAGCATAAGATGTAACCCCAGGACGGCTACAATATAGTAAAACATAATCAGGATTATGTGCAACAATCTGATCTATAAAATATTGCCTTTCAGGCCTATAACCAACAAAAGACATATCACCTTTCAATACATTCCACAACTGAGGCAACTCATCAAGATGATGCTCACGCAAGAAGCGTCCGACTTTTGTCAGACGTTCATCTTTTTTTTCAGCCAATTTAGGAATTCCTCCTTTTTCAGCCTCAACTGTCATTGTTCTGAACTTATATATATAAAAGGGTTTGCCTCCTAATCCTATTCTTTCTTGTCTGAACAAGACTGGCCCCTCACCTTCTATCTTCTGCATAATATAAATGACAACAAACAAAGGAGAAAGCAAAACCAATCCTATTGCAGATCCCAGTATGTCACCAATACGTTTCAATCCTCTTTGAAAACTATTCATTCCGTCTATATCTTCATTTTCGGTAGTAGAAGCTCTCATTATCAACATTTAAATTCTCTTATTTTTAAATACATTTATTAAACGCGTTCTTTTTGGAAATATTGTATAACAATAATACTTTTCCTTAATTTTTTAAAAGTATCCACGCACAACTATTTCTTCATAGGGTCTTATAATCAAAAAACGTTCTTCATATTTTTGCGGGTACAAAGATAGCGAAAAGTTAATGAATACACTTTATATTTAACGTTACAAACATTAAAAAATGCAAATATAAAATGTAGCTTATCTAAAAGAAAGACCTTCTCATTGCTCCCAAACTTCCATTTTTTTAATATTCCTAAGATAAACAATACAAGAAAATTAATGGCCTTTTTCGAAGTTCAATAAGCCTGCCAACATAACAGGAACTGCAAATTTCCTACTTAATCAGCTTAATGAAAGTCCTTAAAATCAATCAACATCATATATCTAAAGAGAATTACAAATGAATTTCAATACATTACAGACATTAAAAATTCACCAACATCTTATTAATTCTTATATTGATTTATTTATTATTCATTTATGCCCGACTAATCAAAATTAAAAACTAACTTTGCACTAAAAATAGAATAGCTTATATATATGAAATCATTTTTTAATTTTAAAAATCAAACTATTTGATAAAAAGAACCATAAACTGACAATATAATATTAAATAAAAGATATTTTTAGATCTATAGTCATGTTATTACAACCCAATATACCTTGCATAACTCTTATTAGTATAATATATTCAAGTTTATTTTATAGTTAATTTTTAATATACCACTGTGAAAGAAGCATTTATCCGTTTGCATTTATCCATTCTGTTAGCAGGATGCACTGGTTTATTCGGAAAACTGATTACCCTTAACGAAACGACTATGGTATGGTATCGTATGCTATTTACATCCATACTTTTACTTTTAATTACCTTTCGTGGCAGGTTTCCTGCTATAAATAAAAAATCATTTCTCAGTATTGCAGGTACCGGAACTCTGTTAGGCCTGCACTGGATGCTCTTTTATGGAAGTATCAAGGCTTCAAATGTATCAATAGGTGTTCTTTGCTATTCGCTGGTCGGTTTCTTTACAGCCATTATCGAACCGATTTTCTATCACCGGAAAATCTCTTTTCGAGAAATCCTCTTCAGCCTTATTACCGTAGCAGGTATATTACTGATATTCTCTTTCGACAGTCGTTACAGATGGGGTATATTCATTGGTACACTATCCTCTCTAGTTGCTGCTATTTTTATGGTTTGCAACAAAAAAGTTAGTAGCAACCAACGCGCCAGCGTTGTCCTTTATTATGAAATGATCGGTGGTCTTCTGCCAATCAGTATCATTATCCCTGTTTATCTGATGTTCTTCCCGAGCAACACCCCTGTAATAGTATGGCCAGAAGGAATGAACCTGTTCTGGATATGCTGCCATTCGTTATTCTGTACAGTATTCATGTACCTTCTTTTGCTTCAGGCTTTGAAAAAATTATCAGCATTTACTGTTAACCTCAGTTATAACCTCGAACCTGTTTACAGTATCATATTTGCCATGATCTTTTTCGGAGAAGCCAAGGAATTAAATTTTTCATTTTATAGCGGACTAGGCCTGATCATTTTATCAGTCATACTCCAGTCCGGCTTCACTTACATTCAAGGTAAACAAGAAAAACGGAGACAAAGCAAATAAAATTAAAAATTCACGTAAAAAGCAGGTTTACTATAATAAAAATATGACCGAATAATCGTATATTTGCATAATGACGACTAATTATAAAATATGAAAGAATTAGCTTTAAAGTACGGATGTAATCCTAATCAGAAGCCCTCACGCATATTTATGACAGAGGGAGAATTACCAATCGAAGTGTTAAACGGCCGCCCAGGCTATATCAACTTCCTTGATGCGCTGAACAGCTGGCAATTGGTCAAAGAACTGAAAGAAGCTACCGGTCTGCCTTCTGCTGCATCATTCAAACATGTCTCACCGGCAGGTGCGGCTGTAGGCCTTCCTCTGAGTGACACATTAAAAAAGATCTATTTTGTAGATGATGTCAAATTACCTCTTAGTCCGATTGCCTGTGCTTATGCCCGTGCACGTGGAGCAGACAGAATGTCCAGCTACGGTGATTTCATCGCTTTGAGTGACACTTGTGACGAAGTAACTGCCAACTTAATCAAACGTGAAGTCAGCGACGGAGTCATTGCTCCAGATTATACAGAAGAAGCTTTGCAGATTCTGCGTGAAAAGCGTAAAGGCACATATAACGTGATCAAAATAGATCCCAATTATATCCCAAACCCCATTGAACAGAAACAGGTATTCGGAATTACTTTTGAACAAGGACGTAATGAAATCAAATTAAATGATCCGTCTTTGTTTGACAATATACCAACGGTAAACAAAAACTTCCCGGAAGAAGCCAAACGTGATCTGATGATTGCACTCATCACCTTAAAATACACACAAAGTAATTCCGTTTGTTATGTTAAGGACGGTCAAGCTATCGGCATCGGTGCCGGTCAGCAAAGCCGTATCCACTGTACCCGTCTGGCCGGTAATAAAGCAGACATCTGGTGGTTACGTCAACATCCCAAAGTCATGAACCTGCCATTTATCGAAAAAATACGCCGTGCAGACCGTGACAATACCATAGACATCTATATCAGTGATGATTATATGGATGTTTTGGCAGAGGGTGAATGGCAAAAGTTCTTCACTGAAAAACCGGAACCTCTCAGCAGAGAAGAAAAGAAGACATGGATTGCCCAGAATACACAAGTTTCTTTGGGTTCTGACGCATTCTTCCCATTTGGTGATAATATTGAACGCGCTCATAAAAGTGGTGTACAATACGTAGCACAAGCCGGAGGTAGCGTAAGAGACGATCATGTTATCGAAACATGCGACAAATACGGTATTGCCATGGCATTTACCGGCATCCGCCTGTTCCATCATTAAAAAACATCCTCACAATGGGAAATTACGGAGGAGACGATATTGATCAGGTTATTACAGGAGGCATAGTATTTCATGGCGCCAGCAAGAAATCCCCTTCTTCACAGACTCAAAAAGTGAAAACAAAAGCTAAAAAGAAGGGTTATATTACAGGTGCACATGGTTCTGGAGCAGCTAAAATGAAAGCTGAAATCAGACGTAAACGAGCCAACCGACATAAGAACGGATAATAACGAAAAAAGAACTAATCCAGGCTGCAGATATTAAAAACTGCAGCCTTTTTTTATAATCAAAATAGGATTTTATAAGAAAATTGCTTTAATTTGCCAGCAGTAATACCAAAAAGATCCTACTATGATTCATCTTCTCTCTGTCACGGAACTGAGTTTACCTATAGCTGATCCTATTTTAAAGTTCTTGATCATATTAATCATAATGCTGGTAACTCCACTTTTACTTAATAAAATAAAAGTACCTCATTTACTTGGACTGATTATAGCAGGAGCCATTATAGGACCACACGGATTCAATCTGATATTGCGGGACAGCAGTATTATTTTATCCGGTACTGCGGGATTACTGTATATCATGTTCCTGGCAGGCCTTGAAATCGACATGAACGATTTCAGGCGTAACAGTCTGAAAAGTCTGGGATTCGGCTTATACACGTTCATTATTCCCATGATACTCGGTACGCTGGCCGGATTATATATACTCCGATTCAACCTGATCACATCCATTCTATTGGCCAGCATGTTTGCTTCACATACTCTGATCGCCTATCCTATAGCCAGCAAATTAGGCATCACCAAGGATCCTGCTGTCGGAATTACGGTAGGCGGAACAATGGTTACGGATATGCTAGCTTTGCTTGTGCTGACAATCATTGTCGGCATGACTACAGGAGAAGCCAACAATACCTTCTGGATAAGACTCACTCTATCCATAGTCATATTCACACTATTTGTTCTCTTTGTATTTCCTCTGATAAGCAGATGGTTCTTCAAACAGTTCAATGACTCCATCGCTCAGTATATTTTTGTGCTTTCCATGGTTTTCCTTGGTGCATTCCTGGCGGAAGAAGCACAGATGGAAGGAATTATAGGTGCTTTCCTGGCTGGTCTGGCACTCAACAGACTTATTCCACGCAGCTCGCCTTTAATGAACCGGATTGAATTCGTTGGCAATGCCATATTTATCCCATTCTTCCTCATCAGCGTAGGTATGCTCATAGACTACCATGCATTCTTTGAAAATATAGAAACGTTATTTGTTGGTACTGTCATGATCATCGTTGCTACATCTGCCAAATACCTTGCTGCTTGGGCTACCCAGAAAACACTGAGAATGAACAAAGACCAACGTCATTTAATCTTCGGTCTGAGTAATGCGCAAGCCGCAGCTACATTGGCTGCAGTTCTCGTAGGATACAATATCATATTGGGTACAGACGCTCAAGGGAACCCTGTTCGACTGCTTAATGAGAGTGTCCTTAACGGAACCATCCTGATGATACTGGTCACCTGCACTATTGCCACTTTCACGACTCAGAAAGCAGCCGGTCATATCGCTCTCAATGGACAAGGAAATGAACCTGACAATCTTAAAACGACTAACAGGCATGAACATATTCTTATACCTGTGAGCAATGAACATACTGTAGAAGAACTTATAAACCTCAGTCTGGCCATCAAATCCCCTAAAAACAAAGATGGTCTTTATGCCTTAAAAGTCATCAACAGTCATGAATCAGACGAGAGTGCGCTTAAAGCCTCACGACAGATTTTGGACAAAGCTGTACACACAGCTGTTGCAGCAGACATCCATATACAAGATATGATTCGTTATGACATGAACACTTCAAATGCCATTACCAGCGTCATTTGCGAAAATGGCATTACCGATCTTGTACTCGGCCTTCACAGACATCATGCCATTCCTGCCGATTTTCTGGGACGCATCACAGACGGAATTCTTTGTGCCAACGGTGTCAATGCATTTATATATAAACCCAAACAACCAATATCCACCATTAAACGTCACCTTATTGTCATCCCTGAACATGGTGAACTCGAAGCTGGTTTTGCAACCGTTATGCAGAAAATCAAAAACATGATAGGCAATACTGGAGCTGAAACACTATTTTTCTGCTCTGAAAAGGCAGAAGAAGCCATAAAAAAAATAATCGGAAAAGACAGCGGCAAAATGACATTCAAAGTTTTCGACAATTGGGATGACTTTCTGATTATATTCAGAGATACCAGAATCAATGATTGCATGTGGGTATTACTCAGCCGGAAAGACGGTATCTCATACCATCAAATCATGCCCAAAATCCCACGTTATCTAAACAAATATTTCCAACAAAACAATTTCATTCTCATATACCCCAAACAAGCCAACATGGAAGAGAACAACCCATTTCTTGTATAAGAGAATCCCTATTCCACATCAATAAGGACCTGCTTACCGGACTTCTTAAAAGTCACCTTACCAGAACGCAAACAGCCGGCAGCGTGATCAAACAAGATACCGCTATCAAAAGCCATTCCATTCACCCTGACTTCAAAATGACAATGTTCTGTAGATGCACGACCTGTACGTCCGACCAAAGCAATTACATCTCCGGCCTTAACCTTATCGCCAACCTTAACCAGATTCTTGGCATTGTGGGAATAACAGGTCTCCAATCCGTTCGCATGACGTATGACAATCATCTTTCCATACGCAGAATATCTCCCGGAAAATCGGACTACTCCACTGAAAGCAGCTCTGATTTTGTCTTTTGGAAAAGTTTTAAGATCTGTACCGGAATGCGATCTGCGACTGCGTCCATAAGGACTTATCACTTTAGCTCCAATCAACGGATAACTCCAATCGGAAAGTCGAGACAAATCTAATGTAAACGAAGAGGATGATTCAAAAAGTCCAGGTGTCGGAACTGCCACATGCTGAGTTTCAAAATTCGAAAAAGGACGATTTAAATCAATTATTTCCGGATCTACCCCGTTACTCCAGTTAAAACGCGGCATACATTCCATAACAGTACCTTTTTCGTGAAATGACAAATGAATCTGTCCGTCGACACTTTCACAAACCATCACCTGTGGTCTGAAGGTTTTTCTGTCGTTCTGAAAAAGCAAATCTGGACGTATAACAGAACCATTAACCATAACCATAAAATAAGTATAGCTGGTAGCTCCGTCTTTACCCGACAAAGCAATGGGATCACCACTTCTTACATAGTCTCCCACCTTTACCAGATTCTTGGCATTATTACCATATACGGTTTCCAAACCATTATCATGACGAATGACTACCGTACGCCCCACTGGTGTTTTCCTTGACAAACGCACGATTCCATCCATTGCTGCACAAACCAAAGCTTTTTTTTCAGAAAGAATATACCAAGCAGATGTATTATGTATAAAAGTCGGTGTAAACAAACGACCATCTGGAACAGGAAACACCCAACCGGACTTATTCAATTCATTCAAATCAACCGTAATATAACGTTGTCCCTGATCAAATAATCCTGGAGTCGGCACATCTATATGAAAGCGCTCGTTATGAGTAAATTCATAATGTTCTTTATCGTCATCCAGCTGAGTAAAAGAAGAAAGACCAAACAAAACAAATCCCAATATCAGACGATACTTCATTTTACACCTCCTGTCCACATTATTCCGTTCAGAATACGGCCGCTGTGAATTCCTGCACGACGGGCTGAAAAGAAACGATCATTATGAGAATAAGTACATATTCCGCTTAAATGAATATGCGAAAAGGGAACACCTGACTGTAACAGTTCCCAACGATTGGCTTCCCACAAGTCAATGTGCCATTTTGTTTTTTCTTCAGACAAAACATAACGTTTGGCTATTTGCATCATAGGAAAACCTGCAGACTGGAAAGCATCATAAACTTCATCACCAACTTCAAATGCATCCAAGGATATGCCTGGACCTATCACTGCTTTCACATCATTGACATCGGTATGATAAACCTCCTCCATTCTCTCCACCGTTTTTCTGACAATGGAACTGACTGTTCCACGCCAACCGGCATGAACGGCAGCCACTGCATGATGCACGTCATCATACAGCAAAACCGGAATGCAATCGGCAGTCGACACACTGACACATACATCTGGTAAATCTGTCATCAAGGCATCGATTCCTTCCAGCCTTTGTTCACGTTCAGATTGAGACAACGACAAAAAGGACTCATCTATCTTACATACCTTGTCATGATGAGTCTGATGAGGCATAAGCAGATGTGAAAACGGCAACCCTAGAAACTGACAAAGAAGTTCCCTGTTCTGCTGCACATGTTGAACATCATCTCCACAATACAGATTGGCATTAAAAGAAGCATAAGCTCCTACACTCACCCCGCCTTGACGGGTTGTACTGAAAGCTCTGACATGCTCTCCCAAATCATATTCAAGCAAAGCCGGATAAAGACGAAGGGTTTTATCGCATTTCATCATTCTCTTCCTCGTCGTCCTCGTATTCAAAATCATCCAACTCCTCTATATCCTCTTCATCCACAAATTCAAAGTCTTCATCTTCACCCATTTCTTCCAACTCCCGTTGCAAAAAACTCATATCCTTGTTTTTGTGAACGATGCGGGTCTGATCTGTAATGGCCTGCAATTTATTACTTTCACTGTTTAATTCACGCCACAATATATCCTTTAGTTCACCTATACCTTGGCCGGATACAGCTGAAATAAACACATGAGGCACATCCTTTGGCAAATGTTCAGATAACATCTGAATCAGTTCTTCATCCAACAAATCGCTTTTTGTTATGGCCAAAACACGCTGTTTATCCAAAAGTTCGGGATTAAAGGTAGCTACTTCATTCAAAAGAACTTCATATTCCTTCGCAATATCTTCCGTATCACCGGGAACCATAAACAATAACAACGAATTACGCTCGATATGTCTCAGAAATCTCAAACCTAACCCCTTGCCTTCACTGGCTCCTTCAATTATACCCGGTATATCAGCCATCACAAAAGACTGGTTGTCATGATATGACACAATCCCCAGGCTGGGCTCTAACGTAGTAAAAGGATAATTGGCAATCTTTGGACGTGCAGACGACACAGCACTGAGCAAAGTGGATTTTCCGGCATTTGGGAATCCGACCAAACCAACATCTGCCAACAGTTTAAGCTCCATTATTACAGTCAGCTCCTGCATAGGTTCACCCGGCTGGGCAAACCGTGGTGCCTGGTTGGTAGCAGTACGGAAATTCCAGTTACCGAGTCCTCCCCGTCCTCCTTTCAACAAAAGAACAACCTGGCCGTCTGATGTCACATCACAAATGTACTCTCCAGTCTCAGCATTATATACTACTGTGCCGCAAGGTACATCTATATATCTGTCTTCACCGTCTTTGCCGGTAGAACGACACTTGGAACCATTTCCGCCATGTCCGGCAAAGACATGCCGTTCATAACGCAAATGCAACAAAGTCCAATAGTTACGGTTTCCTCGCAGATAGATATGGCCGCCACGACCACCATTACCACCATCTGGACCACCATTGGGAAGATATTTTGCCCGATGCATGTGCATGGAGCCTCGCCCTCCTTTACCCGAACGGCAATAAATTTTCACATAGTCTACAAAATTAGATTCAGCCATATCTGTCTGCTCGGAATTTTAAATTAATATTAAGCTTTGTCTATTGCTTCACAAATATCAGCAAAAATCACATCAAGTTCACCTGTACCCTTAATGTGCGTATACTTACCGTCTGCCTTATACCAGTCAATCAGCGGAGAAGTCTGGTTATGATATACAGTCAGTCTCTTCTTGATTGTCTCTTCATTATCATCGGCGCGACCTGAAATCTGTCCTCTTTTAATCAAGCGATCCATCAATTCATCCTCGGGAACCTCCAAATCAAGCATCACACTTACTTCTGTTCCTCTTTCTGCCAACATAGCCTTAAGAGCCTCAGCCTGAGGAATAGTTCTGGGGAAACCATCAAAGATGACACCTTCCACTGCACCAAAGCTGTCATATACATGAGCCAGAATATCTATCATGAGAGAATCCGGTATCAACTGACCGTTATCAATATATTCTTTTGCTGTTTTACCAAGTTCTGTACCATTCTTGATTTCACCTCTCAGTACATCTCCAGTTGAAATATGCTTGAAACCATATTTCTCAACAATCTTGTCACTTTGTGTGCCTTTTCCAGAACCTGGAGCACCAAAAATTACAATATTCTTCATTTCAACAATTTTTAAAAACTATTTTATATTACCTTTAATAAAAACTAATCAGTCTGTAATGTATAGATATCTCTGGTATTCCGGCCATAACCGTCATAATCCAGTCCGTATCCTACAATAAAATCATTAGGTATTTCAAAACACTTATAACGTACCTTTATATCTGCTTTCAGATTTCCCGGCTTGACAAGCAAAGAACAAACGGAAAGAGAACGGGGAGACATCTTCTGCAAATTATCCATCAGATGCTTCATTGTCAATCCGGAATCCACTATATCCTCTACAATAATCACATCACGTCCTTGCAGGTCGAAATCCAGACCTATGCATTCACGTACCTGACCACTTGAAGACATACCGTCATAAGATGCCAATTTGATAAAAGATATTTGTCCCGGCAATGTAATTTCACGCATCAAATCCGCCGCAAACATGAACGATCCGTTCAATACGGCTAAGAACAGTGGCTCACTGGCATTAAAATCGCGGTTTATTTCAGAAGCAACCCGCTTCACCTGTTTCAATATCTCCTCTTCGGAAATAGAAACAACAAATTTTTTATCCTTAACCTGAATCGTTTCCATATCTTTTTTACTAATTTTGTGCAAAGATACAAAAAATCCCCAAGAGAGAAAGTCAATAGTATCCCAATTTAGTTATATTTGCAATATGAAAATACTCACTGCAGCCCAATTCAAGGAATTGGATAAATATACGATAGAGCATGAGCCTGTTTCATCCATCGATCTGATGGAACGGACAGCGGTAGCCATAACCCAAGAGCTCCTCAGCAGATGGAACAAACAGACCCGTTTTATTATATTTGCAGGCCCAGGCAACAACGGCGGTGACGCCTTGGCTATAGCCAGACTACTGGAACGGGAAGGAGTAGAAAACATCCAGACTTACCTGTTCAACATAACGGGCAGACTTAGCGATGACTGCCTGACCAACAAGAAACGTCTGGATTTGTGCCGTCATGTCAATTTTACCGAAATATCTTCACAATTCGTCTTTCCGGAAATCCATCCGGAAGATGTAATCATTGACGGATTATTTGGAACCGGACTGAACAAGCCTTTAAGCGGAGGTTATGCCGGGCTTACCAAAAAGATAAACGAAAGCAAAGCAACTATCGTAAGTATTGATATCCCGTCAGGACTCATGTGCGAGGACAATACTTACAATCAGTTGAATCACATTATCCATGCAAACCTGACATTGACTATCCAGCTCCCCAAACTGGCTTTTTTCTTCGCTGAAAATCAAAAATACATCGGTGAAGTTAAAATTATGGATATTCATTTGCATCCAGAGGGACTTAAACAGATTGAAAGCAGCATAGTCATCAATGATAAAGAACAGATCAAGAGCTTTATTAAGAAGCGTCATGCCTTCTCTCATAAAGGTACGATGGGACACGCTCTGCTGGTCACAGGCAGTTACGGCATGGCCGGTGCTTCCGTTTTATCAGCCAGAGCCTGCTTGAAAAGCGGTATCGGCAAACTAACCATCCACACGGCCGAACTCAACAATGATATTCTGCAGATTTCTATTCCGGAAGCTATTATAAGCCACGACATCTCAGACATCATGATCTCAAAAGCTATCCCCACATACGATTATGACGCTATGGGAATTGGCCCCGGTATCGGCACCGATTCTGAAACAGCTGAAGCTCTAAAGGATTTTATTCAGAATCATCCTAATGAATTGGTTCTCGATGCAGATGCACTTAACATTCTTGGCAACCACCCAGACTGGCTTGCATTATTGCCTCAGGACAGCATACTCACTCCGCATCCAAAAGAACTGGAAAACCTTGTAGGACAGTGTCAGAACAGCTACGAGCGCATGACAAAAGCAAGAGAACTTGCCATTAGAAGTCAAATATACATTATTATTAAAGGACACTATTCTCTTATCTGCACTCCTACTGGCCGCATTTTCATTAATCCTACCGGAAATCCGGGAATGGCAACTGCAGGAAGCGGCGATGTCCTCACCGGTATATTGACCGGTTTACTGGCCCAAGGTTACACGGCCCACGAAGCATGCCTTCTGGGAGTTTACCTGCATGGTCTAGCCGGCGATATCGCATGTGAAAAATTAGGAGAAGAATCTATGCTGGCCAGTGATATAATCAATGCCTTGCCACGGGCTATCAAAGTCTTAAAAAATTAAAGCGAATAGTTATGAAATCAAAGTTATTATTGTATTCACTGTTTTTATTAGCTCCGGCAGTTAACGCGCAAACCGAAGTTGCCAACTATATTCCTGGTGCAACAGTGGAAGGTGTGACTTATTTTCTGCCAAAGACAGCCATCAGAATAATTGTAGAAGCTGAAAAGGAGGTCTATACACCCGGGATATTCCATAATTACGCAAATCTTTATCTGAGGATCAACAATATACCCAGCGAATCTTATACCCGTTGGCGCATCAAAAGCATCAAAATGGATACTTACGGTGTACCTGATCCTCAAAAAGCCTACAATATAAAATTACAGAAAAGAACCATTGCTCCTTTAGTTGGCTTAAGTAGTGAAGGCATTCTATTATCTGTCAATACAGAAGGATCAGAAGAATGCCTGCCAGATGTGCCACAAAACATAGCACCCGCCAAGAAACCTAATCCCAGGGATTATATGAATCAGGATATGCTGTCAACAGGAAGCAATGCCAAAACAGCAGAATTGGTAGCAGATGAAATTTACGATATAAGAGAAAGCAGAAATGCACTGATCAAAGGAGAAGCGGACAATATGCCGAAAGACGGAGCTCAACTAAAGCTTATGCTTGATCAATTACAAACCCAAGAGGACGTACTTCTGCAACTTTTCAAAGGAACCAATGACGTCAGCACGGAATATTTTACCATTACGCTTACTCCAGATGAAGTCATAGAAAAAATGATACTATTCCGCATCTCACAAAAATTAGGTATTGTCAACAACGACGATCTTTCAGGAGAACCTGTATATATCAGCCTAAAAAATCTCAATACAACCCCTACTGCCGTCATTGACGATAAAGTAGAAAAGAAAAAGAAAAAGATGGAAAAAGGCTTATATTATAATGTTCCCGGAAAAGCCAACATAAAAATATTCAATAACAACACCACCTTCTGCGAAGGAGAATATCCTTTTGCTCAATTTGGCGAAACAGAAATACTAAGCAATGTACTCTTTGACAAGGATGCAACCACCAAGGTAACATTCTATCAGTCAACTGGAGCAATTGAACAAATCACAGATGGTGCAGAATAATTATAATTTGTGATACACATCTTACTCTGTTGACACAATAAACTCACTGTTTATTGCGTATATGAATTAATCCTCTAATCCATCCCCACACGAAGTCGGATTAGAGGATTAATTCTATTAACAAGCTACATTTATTGCTTTTCAGCCTCATCCTTTAAACATTAACTATGGATAATAAAAAAACCGCGCCTTTTAAAGGCACGGTTAATTCTTTTCTTTTGAATATGAAAGATCTGATTACAACTTATTGTCTGAACCCAATACGTTGATGATCTTGTGCATATACATCTTCTTCATATTCTCACGAGCCGGTCCGAGATACTTACGCGGGTCAAATTCAGCCGGTTTCTCAGCAAATACCTTACGTACTGCTGCAGTCATAGCCAAACGTGAGTCAGAGTCGATATTAATCTTGCAAACAGCTGATTTTGCAGCCTTACGCAACTGATCTTCAGGTATACCGATAGCTGCATCCAGCTTACCACCATACTTGTTAATAGTATCAACTTCTTCCTGAGGTACTGATGATGAACCGTGAAGAACGAT
This sequence comes from uncultured Paraprevotella sp., assembly GCA_900546665.1. Taxonomy (GTDB): domain Bacteria; phylum Bacteroidota; class Bacteroidia; order Bacteroidales; family Bacteroidaceae; genus Paraprevotella; species Paraprevotella stercorigallinarum. Next base: position 27,135 of record URDY01000025.1, read on the forward strand.
TGGGAATCCAGGAAGTTCCTTCATAACGCCATCCAATACATCGAATGCCAAAGGAGGAGGAACCAAACGGCCTGTAGCAGGATCTACGTGGCACTGTTCTGGTTTGAATTTGTATGCACCGTGTGAAGTACCGATTGAAATAGCCAATGAATCGCAACCAGTCTTAGTTACGAAATCAACTACTTCTTCAGGACGAGTATAAGTGTGATGCTCGGCAACAACGTCATCCTCTACACCTGCCAATACACCAAGCTCACCCTCTACTGTTACATCGAACTGATGTGCATAATCAACAACCTTCTTAGTCAAGGCTACATTCTCATCATAAGGCAAGTGAGAACCGTCAATCATGACAGAAGAGAAACCTGAGTCGATACAGCTTTTGCAAGTTTCGAAAGTATCACCGTGATCAAGGTGCAAAACAATCTGAGGATTCTCGCAACCCAATTCCTTTGCATATTCAACAGCACCCTGAGCCATATAACGCAACAAAGTTGCATTGGCATACTGGCGGGCACCCTTTGAAACCTGAAGAATAACCGGAGACTTAGTTTCTACTGCAGCCATAACGATAGCCTGCAACTGCTCCATGTTATTAAAGTTAAATGCAGGGATTGCATAACCTCCATTGATTGCTTTGGCAAACATCTCCCGAGTATTTACCAAACCGAGTTCTTTGTAATTTACCATGTCTTTATAATTTTAAAAACGAAATGTATCTTTCTAAATACCATGCAAAGATAGTCAAAAATTCGCAATATGAACGGATAATACCGTTTTTTTAGTGAAACTTTCTTTAAAAAACATTCAACTTGTTACAACTGTTCTCGTTATCACCCTGTTTCTTTTATTGTATTTCCTTCACAAGATAAACCACTACCGGCAAATGATCACTATAGCCATTCAACCAAGATCCGCCCGCAGTTGTTCGCTTGATATTGCCTTTGTAACGCCCTTCTGTCTGAAACAGATAATTTCTCTTGAAAATATCTGCCCTGTGAAATTTTAATGTCGAATAATCCTTCTCTCCGTCTTTGTTCAGTAATGTAGAAGACAGAATGATCTGATCAAAAAGATTCCATTTACCATCATACATCAAGGTACCCTGCCCTTCCTTACTCAGCTTATTCCACCACGGATTATACATATCTCCCTTTTTGGCCTCCTTAATTTCCCTCTTGGCTCCAAGCGCCTTGGAAACACTGGCATCAAACGGATCATCATTCAAGTCACCCATCACGATCACTTTCATATCGGGAGAGGCTTCCAATATACTGTCCTTAAGAGCTTTGACTTGCTGTCCGGCAAGTTCTCTGTAATATGAAGTTGCAAACCGGCTGGGCCAGTGACAAACAATGAAAGTGATATTGTCTCCTGACAGACGCCCCTGAACCGTCAGGAAACCTCTTGTCTTGTATGAAGTATCTTCCGGATGTACATAATACTTGAGAAAAGATTTTTCAGGCGTAAAAAAACGGGGATTGTACAAAAGAGCACAATCTACTCCACGCAAGTCCGGTCCTTCTATATGAATAAATTTCATACCTCTGGATTTAAGAGACGGCTGATCTACAAGATCCTGCATAACCCTGCTGTTCTCCACTTCTGAAACACCAATGACCGAAGCACCGATATTGGGTAATTTATCTGTCCCCAACTGCGACAATACGGTCGACATGTTTTTAAGTTTGGCCTTATATTTCATGCCGTTCCATTTATACGACCCGTTAGCCAAAAACTCATAGTCATTCTTGCCTTCATCATGAATCGTATCAAACAAATTCTCCAAATTATAAAATCCTACGGCATACATGCCAAAACGCTTGTTTTGGGAATACACCATCAAGATGCAACATAGCATCATTCCAATCACGCTTGTCAATCTTTTCATAGTTTTTCGTCTTTTATTAATTCTCTATTACAAATATGGGATTTTTCCATGATTTTCACTAGAAAAACAGGAAAAAAATGATGTAAAATGTTTGTTTTAAAAAAAATATCTGTTTCTTTGTAATAGGAAATTAACCTTAACGACTACTTTTTAAATTTAATGGAAATGGGGAAAGGAATTGCTTTATTATTATCCGTGTTCTGCCTTTCTGAACTGACACAAGCCCAGATAGACACATTGTCTGTCTTACAGCAGCGGGCTCAGAACGAGAATGCAGATTTCACGTTCACAGAATCACAGCTAGGTGATGATGAAGATGCCGGAGAAGCCATCTCCGCCATCAGTGGCATACAAAATGATTTATATCTTTCTAACGTCGGATATCTGTTCAGCCCTATGCGTTTTCGTCTGAGGGCTTATCAGAATACAGGTAGCCGCATGTTTATCAACGGTGTGGAATTCAACGACGCAGAAAGAGGAGTATTCAACTACAGCGGTATTGGCGGTCTGAATGATGTCACACGAAACCGTGAAGGGTCAACCATGTTCAATATGAACTATTTCGGCTACACCACTTTAGGCAACAGCGACAATATCAACATGCGTGCAGGACAATATGCTGCAGGCAATAAGATCACGCTTTCGGGCTGCAACCGCAATTATCTGGCCAGAGGTATCTATACGTTTTCAACAGGCCTGATGAACAATGGCTGGGCTTTTACAGGTTCAGTGGGATACAGATGGGCTAATGAAGGTTATGTAGAAGGTACTTTCTACAACTCTCTAAGCTATATGCTGGGATTTGAAAAACGCTTCAATGACCGTCACAGTCTCAGCCTTACCACATGGGGAGCTCCAACCGAGCGTGCCCAACAGGGTGCTTCTACGGAAGAGGCCTACTGGCTGGCAAACGACCATTATTATAATCCGAACTGGGGATACCAGAACGGTAAAAAAAGAAACGCCAGAGTTGTCAACTCGTATGAACCGACAGCGGTTTTGACATGGGACTTCAATATTGACGAACGTACCAAGCTGACCACAACGTTGTCCGGCAAATACAGTATGTATGGCAATACGGCCCTAGGCTGGAGCGGTAACGCCGCCGATCCTCGACCGGATTATTACAAGAAACTGCCCAGCGGACAGGTTGACGTCTGGAATCCGGAAATCAGCAAAGAAGATATCGCGACGTGGTATGATACCTATAATTACTGGGTGTCCGACAAGGCTCACAGACAAATTGACTGGGATGCATTATACTTTGCAAACGCCCAACAGAAGGCTGTAGGAGGCGAAGCACTGTATTATGTAGAAGAACGCCATAATGACCAAATGGCCTTTAACCTAAGCTCTACCCTGCAACGCTCTTTAAACGAATATGGCAATATTTCAGCCGGATTACAATTGGGAACAACAAAGGGAATGCATTATAAAACAATGAAAGACCTTCTTGGAGCTGACAAATACACGGATATAGATAAATTCTCCATCCGTGATTATGGTTACAACTCTTCCATAATCCAGAATGACCTCGACAATCCCAACCGTCTTATCGGTGAAGGCGACAAGTTCGGATATAATTACAATATATTCGTCAACAAGGCCCATGTATGGAGCAACTACGAATTTACCCATAACGCTCTGACCATGCTGTTTGCCGGTCGTTTGGGTACATCAACCATCGAACGGGAAGGTTTAATGAGAAACGGACGTGCAGCCAATAAATCCAAAGGTAGCAGCGGTACAGCCAAATTTCTGGAAGGTGGAGCCAAAATGGGAGCCACATTACGGTTTGGAGGCAAACACACTCTTAACTTAGGTTTGGGATATGAGGAGAATGCGCCTTTGGCCTACAACGCCTTCATAGCTCCGCGTATCAAAAATGATTTCGCGCATAATCTGACTACGGAAGAGGTCATCACCTCAGAATTAAGCTATGCTTTCAACAGTTCTGTCTTTTCAGCGAAAGTTACAGGATACTATACCCGACAGAACAACGTCACAGAACTTGACCAGTTCTATAATGACCAGCAATCCCGCTATACTTATCTTTCCATGACCGGAGTAGAAAAAGAATATATGGGTGTAGAAGTTGCTGCACGCGTAAATATTACATCCAACCTTAGCCTTACAGCATTAGGTACGTTCAGCAATGCAGAATATGTAAACAACCCCAATGCGACTTTGACTTATGAAAATGAGGCTGAATCTCAAACTGATATTGTTTATGCCAATGGTATGAAAGTAAGCGGAACCCCGTTATCTGCCTACAGTCTCGGACTGGACTACAACGTCAAAGGCTGGTTCTTCAGCATTAACGGAAACTACTATCACCGCGGATTCATTGATTTCTCTACTTATCGTCGTTTGGGTTCCGTATTGGGAGCAAACAGCAGCACAGGCAGCGGCACTGTTGATGAAAACGGCTCTGCTGTAGGACTCAATGTTCCGGAGCAGGAAGAATTTGACGGTGGCTTTATGCTCGATCTTTCTATAGGCAAATATATCCGCCTGAAGAAAGGACGCAGCCTGAGCCTTAACCTGACGGTCAACAATGTGCTCAACAACACCGATATGAAAACCGGAGGATACGAACAGAACCGTGATGACAAATACGAAGACGGAAGCGAGCGTATTTATCGTTTCTCTAAAAACTCTAAATATTATTATGCACAGGGAATCAATGCATTTATGAATATTGGTTTCCGCTTCTAACACAATTTTAACAGATTGAAAATATGAAAAAGATATTATCATTATGCTGTTTCCTGGCTTTACTTGTCGGATGTATGGATCATCACGATGAGCCGACGGAATACGTTTATGGTAATCCTTCCATAGGCGAACCCAATATCACTATCTCTGAACTCAAAGACCGGTATCAAAGCATTATCGGTAACAACAAGTCCGAACAAATTACGGAAAACCTCATCATTCAGGGAGTGGTTACCGGAGATGATGAATCTGGTAACATCTACAAACAGATCTATATAGCTGATGAAACAGGCGGTATTGTAGTCGGAATCAATATGACTGGAATTTATGCCTATTGCCCCGTCGGACAAAAGATCGTACTTAACTGTAAGGATCTGTATATCGGAGGATACGGTAAAATGGCACAAATCGGAACTCTATATGAAGGCAAAGTTGGTCGTATGAGTGAAGCCCAATGGAAATCCAACGTACGTTTCGTAGGCAGTCCTAATCTGTCACAGCCCGAACTCAAACCTCTTGAAATTGATGAAAATTACCTCAAGACAACCGACCAGAGCGTAACTCCACAACTCATCAAGTTAAATAACGTTGTCTTTACTGAAGCTGACGGTGAAACACTCTACGCACCGGAAGAAATGGGAGACGGCGATATAAACAGAAATCTGAAAGTGGGTAACACCAATGTCATATTCCGTGTCAGTACATACAGCAACTTTGCCAATGACGTCATACCTGAAGGTAATGTACAGGTTACCGGACTGCTTACACGCTATAATGACAGTTGGCAAATCAAAGTCCGCACTGGAAGAGACATAACTAAAACAAATGATTAAAAACCTTAATAACACATAGTCATATGAAAAAATTAATTCAGTCTTTATGTCTGGCTACCATGGCCGCATTCACATTTAATGCGTGTAGCGATGTACCAGCTCCCTACGACATTCCGGGAAGCGGGACACAAAACAATGGTGTCTATATATCTGAATCATTCTCCAACACACTTGGTGAATTCAAAAGCATATCAGCTGAAGGAAACCTGAGTTGGACTATTGATTATAGTAGTGCATGCATAACAGGATACAATTCTGCCGACAAGACCAATACACCGGGAATCACTTATCTGGTATCACCGACCATTGATCTGTCACAGTCAGCAGGAGCCTACATCTCATTCAGTCATGCCATCAACTATGAACGTGGAGATTTGGCCGCAAATAACCAGCTGGTCATCTCTAAAGATTTCACTGGCGATGTCACCAAAGCCAACTGGCAAGCCCTGACCTTCAATACAACGGGTACAAACAGTGATTTCACGTTCGTCAGCTCAGGAAAAGTCAGCATCCCGGCTGAATATATCGGTTCCAAGACCGTTACCGTAGCCCTTCGACACACTTGTACAGAAACATCTTCCTCTACATGGGAGGTGAAATCATTCAAAGTTGCAGAAGGACAGGGTGAAGACATAGGCGGAGGAGAAACCGGTGATATTTTATTCAGCGCAGACTTCTCCAGCGACATGTGTGGTTTTACCATCAAAGACGTCAACAAACCGGCTGCCATCGAAAACATCTGGATACACGATGCCGGATACAGCCAGATGAAAGCCAGTGCTTATGTCAATCCTACCAACTATGCCTCAGAAAGCTGGCTGATCTCTCCATCTATCAATCTTAAGGAAGCTTCTGCTGCTACCCTTACCTTTGAACATGCCGGCAACTTCTTCAAGGACATTAAGGCAGATATTTCACTGTGGATCTCTGAAGCAGGAAAAGAAAACTGGACCAAGTTGGAAATCCCGACATATCCAAGCGGTAACAACTGGACCTTTGTCAAGTCCGGTGATATCAACCTTAATGCTTATAAGGGAAAAGACATCATGATTGCCTTCAAGTATACTTCTACCGCAGAAAAAGCTGGAACTTACGAAGTCAAGAATATCAAGATTGAGGAAAGAGAAGCGGAAGAACAAGGTGGAGAAACACCAGATCCAGGTGAAAGCAGCAAGGACAATCCTTATAGCGTCACTACAGCCATCAGCAAATTCGTTTCAGGAAAAGCTCAGGATGTATGGGTTAAAGGTTATATTGTAGGCTATGTAGACGGCAAGAGCATTGAAGAAGGTGCAAGATTCAATGCTGATGGAGTGACATCCAATACCAATTTGCTTATTGCAGCCAGTGCAAGTGAAACAAACGTGAAGAATTGTATGCCAGTACAGTTGCCTGCCGGTGATCTCCGCAGCAAACTTAATCTGAAAGACCATCCGGAAAACCTTGGAAAGGAAATCACGCTTCACGGCAGTCTTGAAGCTTACTTCGGTGTTGCCGGCCTCAAATCACCAACTGATTATGTTCTTGACGGTGAAGGAGGAGGAACTGAAGAGCCCGAACAGAAAACAACTTTCGTTAAAGTAACGGATATCACGGACGGCACTTATATCATGGCAGCTGCTTCTGGCAATGCTTACAAGGTAGCCAAGAATATCAGCGCTGACTACAACTATGGTTACTTCTATGTAGAAAATGCTTCTGCGACCAATGATGCCATCAGCCTGGCTTCTGAAGGCAAGACTTTTGTCATCACTAAAACAGACAACGGCTATACCATTGTAGATGAGAACAACAAATATGTCTACATGACAGGAAGTTTCAACAGTTTCAATGTAAGCGCCACACCAAACGAAGGACAATATTGGGATATCGTACCACAAAGCGATGGTACTTTCAAAATATCCAATAAATTGAATAACAAGTGGATACAGTACTCTGAACAATATACCAGTTTCGGTTGTTACAGTAACCAGACCGGTACTCTTCCATCTCTGTTCAAAAAGAAATAGAATAATTATCATTTATTAATCCTGTAAAGAACCTTAGACCGTCCAAACGGTACTAAGGTTCTTTCGCGCTTCATATCAAATCATGCAGAAACGATATCGGCAACTTATTTCATTTCTGGCCGTCATACTTCTTATCACAGCGTGTAAAGACGATGACTCGCCTAATTACTCAGACACGAATATCAACCGAAACCAAGCTTACGCATACAATTGTCCGAATGCCCAAAGCCTGGAGATTCCCCACTTGGATGCAGAAACCGGCCATGTCCTTACACATACCGTAGATTATAAAGGACTGCAAGTTATCAACTATACAGTCGACTGGCATCCGGATAAACGACATTCCAAATGGGTCGCATTCATTTTTACCAGTACCACAGGAGCCGTCAACTGGAACCGAAATAACTGGGAAAACACGTCTTGGGGAGGTGATCCGTTCCAACCAGACCCGGATCTGTCTTCCGAAGAACGTACAGAACTCAGCGATTACTACCGTAGCGGATATGACCGCGGACATCTTTGCGCTTCTGCAGACCGTCTGTTCTGCCAGGATGCCAATGAACAAACATTTTATCTCTCCAACATGAGTCCACAAATAGGACGCTTCAACCAACAGGATTGGGTCGATTTGGAAGGCTTGGTTCAAAATTGGGGACGCAGCAACAGTTTCAGAGACACTCTGTTTGTCGTTAAGGGAGGTACAATCAAAGATGACCAGATCATGACCTACACCAAAAGCGGAATTCCCGTTCCTCAATATTATTTCATGGCCTTACTTTGCAAAAAGTCAGGAACCTATAAGACCATCGGTTTCTGGGTTGAACACAAATCGTATGGCGGTAATCCGACTCTGAGCTCATGGGTTGTCAGTATAGATGAACTCGAAGAAAAAACGGGCATAGATTTCTTCTGCAATCTTCCAGACCGGATTGAAACACCTGTTGAACAAAACTATAATATAGGGGAATGGCCAGGACTAAAATAAAAAATATTCAATAATTTATTTGGTCGGGTTAAATAAAAGCCTTAACTTTGCACCTCGTAAAACAGACCATTACACATATAGTTACCAGCTATAAGTTAAACTGACAAAATAATTAAAATCATGAAGAAAGATATTCATCCAGACAATTACCGTCCTGTTGTTTTCAAAGATATGAGCAACGGTGACATGTTCCTTTCACGCTCTACTTGCAAAACTAACGATACAGTAGAATTTGAAGGCGAAACTTATCCTGTAGTTAAACTTGAAATCTCAAGCTCTTCTCACCCGTTCTATACAGGTAAGAGCAAATTGGTGGATACAGCTGGTCGCGTAGACAAGTTCATGAACCGTTACGCAAAGACTCGCAAATAAGCCTATATCATCAAATCAGATATAAGAAAAATGTGGATGTTCCTAACGGAATCATCCACATTTTCTTTTGTATACTTTCAATCTGTGTTTTTTCTCTCATTAAAACTCTGGTATAAAACTTTTAGATTCACGTTTCCATTCATAAACCAGCGGATGAAGAACACTTTTCATTTTCTTATCTTTTTCTTCATCAGTCTTGTCCAACTGAACCTCCAGAGTTAATCTCGTCTGATCAGCCGACAAACATGCCGACACAAAATGCATGGCCTGCTCACGCTGCATGGAACGGATATCCACATCGGTAATTGAATCGTTGGCCTGCCAGAAATCGTTATACTCAGGCCACTTAATCCATTTTTCACGTGGCAACAACTTCCATTTGTCTGTATATACAGCCACCGTACTTTCACGAACAGGTCCGGAGTAGGTCTTAACCACACAAATATAACTGATACTATCCGCCACCGGCAACAATTTCATTTCAACCAGACATGAGGAAGTTAAATTCAGGTTCAGGTAATCCTCTGTCAGGGTTTTCAATTCTGAAAATCCATCGAACCGGTTACGAACACGGGCTTCCATATTGTTTTCTATAAAATCTATGCAATCCAATCTGTTATTTTTAGTCATGACTTCCAATACACTATCCGGCATACTGGCAAAGACATCGCGCATACGTTGTGCAGATACCCCCTGCAAACTCAACAGAAAGATCAAAAAAAAGAGACTCTTCTTCATATCAATGCATTTTAATATTCACAAAAATAATGCTTTTCTTTCAAACCAAACCGTTACAGGCCTATTTTCCTTTCATCCGCTAACCTTTGGAACCTATATAAAGGAATATCATACCCAACAAAACAAGCAAGAGATCAATAGCCTTGCTCTTGAGATTCTTCTCACGGAAAACCATGGCACCAAAAAGGAACGATACCACAACACTTCCTCTTCTGATCATTGAAACGATAGAGATCATCGCACCATCCAGACTCAGAGAATAGAAATAGACAAAATCTGCTGCTGAAAGAAATAATGAAATCAGAATAATACACCAGTCCCATCTGAACGGTGTAGTCTGTTTACGACGTGGATACCACAAAAGAAGCATCATTGCTCCCATCATGCCAAACTGATAAAAATTATAATAACTCTGTACAACCATACGGTCCAGCCCTACTCCACCGTTATCAGGTGATGCCATCAAATATTTATCATACAAACCGCTGATTGCCCCCAACACACTGGCCAGAACAATAAAATAGATCCATTTGTCATGTTTAAAATCAATACCTTCTTTCTTTCCGCTTTTACTTAACATAAAGAAAGACAATATGGCCAGTATCACACCGACCCATTGATAAAGGTTAAGCTGCTCCCCGAATACCAACAAAGCACCTATTAACACCATCACGGGGCGGGTGGCATTAATCGGTCCAACGATGGTCAGAGGCAAATGTTTCATTCCAAAATAACCGAAAATCCAGGAAGACAAGACAATACAAGACTTCAACAGAATATACTTCTGTGCTTCCCAACCTGAAACCGGAATATAAAGCGTCTGGTTCTCATCAATCATTCCACACGCAGAAAAAACAATCAACGGAAGAAATATCAAACTGCAAAATAACGTATTGAGAAACAAAACCGGTATAACAGCATTGTCCTTCAACGATTTCTTCTTAAATACATCATAAAATCCCAACAGGGCAGCCGATGTAAATGCCAATATTAACCACATCTTTTTTACCTTTTATTTCATTCTATCATTTATATTCAAAACAACGGTCAGGATAAGCCACATCCACCAGAAAGAGGGCATTACCTGGCATTGACTCCCCTGCCTTGCAGCGGTTTTTCCCCTCTATGACTTGCCGGAAACCTTCCAAAGTCAGTTTTCCCCTACCAACTTCCACCAACGTACCGACTACAGCACGAACCATATTACGTAAGAAACGATCTGCTTTAATTTCAAAACGCCATTCACCCGGAGATAACTGCACCCATTCGGCTTTCATAATTTTGCAGTTATTGGTTTTCGTATCCGTATGCAACTTGCTGAAACTCGTAAAATCCGTATAATCAAACAATATACGGGCTGCCTCATTCATCCTTTCAAAATCTAAAGCAGAATAAAGACGACAGGAATAAGCCCGCAGAAAAGGTGATTTGCCGACATGAATATAATAATGATAAGTTCGCGACAAAGCATCAAAACGGGCATGCGCATCACTGGCTACAGGCAGGACCTTATACACTGAGATATCCGGTGGGAGCAAACGGTTAAGTTTATCCGTCAACCATCGGCCATCAATAAGTTTTTGGGTATCTTCCGGATATTCATAATCAAAATGTGCCACCATCAGCCGGGCATGCACACCTGCATCCGTACGGCCGGCTCCGACTATAGGAACAGGCTGGCGCAACAACGTGGCTAATGCTTCCTGCACCACTTGTTGAACACTGATACCATTAGGCTGTATTTGCCAACCATGATAACACGTGCCGTCATAAGCCATATATAAAAAATATCTTTGCATCCTTTCGTTTTTTTAGGATGCAAAGATACGCATTTTTTATTTAATGATATAATAATCGGGTTTCAAGCCTTTCAGCGCGTCTTTTCGCTTGGCCGTCCGGATATAAATACCACTTACTGTATAAACTCTGACCACATCATCCGGCTTGAGTTCAGCTGTAGTTATGCCATCTCCACCTTCAGTATAATTATTCATCTGAATATCATCTACATTAAGCCGCTTGCCATTCGTACCCGTTGCCTCGAATTTCAATCTGATCTGACCGTCTACATGCAAATAATAGGCATAACGTTTCCAATCTCCGGCCTGAAATGTCAGCTCCTTTACCACAGGAATCCAAACCTGACCACCATCCAGAGAATAGCTGACTGTAAGTTTGGCGCCTGTATCCTTATTATATGGTCCGGCATAGAATATCAACGAGTCACAACCATTAAGTTTATCATCTTTCATTTCAAATACCGTGGTGTATGTATTGTTGTCTTTTACCACTTTCATGCGCACTGCGTTACCGCCATTCTTACGGTCTCCTGCCGTATTTCCAATCAGCGTCTGATTCATATACCAGGTAGCAGCTGCACAAGTCACTTCGCCTTCAGCGTATGCCGATTTGCTTCCTGCTTCGAAATTCTCAAAAAAAGCCTTTGAAAGGTCTATTTCAGCAGACAAACTGATCACCAATTCTTCAACTCCCTTTGTCGATAAAATCATTTCACTCTCGAGCAACCCCTCATTTTCGGTCATACCCACTCTGACATAGAATACTGGATTAGTGCCGGAAACCGTTATATTCTGCATCCACTCCTCACCATTGACACTCACTTCAAATGGTTGTTCTACAGAAACGGTTATCTTGTTTTCTGGTAATTCCAAAGCCGTCAATTTTACGGTCTGAGAGGCTGAAGGAGTTTCCGGTGCCGTCACAAAGAGCATTTCGGACACATTGGCTGTAAAGATAGGAGAAACTTCAGGCATACTGACTTCCACTTCATTGGATGACATTATGACGTCGCCATTCTCATCCAACATATAAACCTTATAATAATAAGTAGTAGCCCCTTTCAAATCCGTAACCGTATGTTGCGTTTCAGAAAGATTTAACGGATAACCAGACAAAGACACAGGATCACCATTCTTATCCTTGGTATAGACATCAAGACGATAAACCTGATCATTCCCCATGCTCAACCATGAAGCAACAAATTGCCTTGTATAGACATTACATATCATGTCTTTGGCTTCATAAGCAGGAATACCATCTACAAAATCAACCAACAACGTATCCGTCTGTTCAAAGCCATCGCCTGTAATCCGTAAAACAGTGCGTTGCTCACCAGGCTCACTTACATTACAGAACACCCTGATGCGCGCTCCTTGGGTCACTTCATCTCCACTCAAAGATGTTTTATCCAATTTAAAATTAGCATTATCCACACTCAACACCACTCCTTCGGACAAATTGCGGCCTCCTAAGGTCAGTTCCGCTTGCAAACCACAACTCATGGCTTGCAAGCCATAATCCAGCAATTCCTGTTTCTGCGGCAAGAACAAGACCGGATCTTTGCTGCCATTATCCGTATAAAAACGATAAGTCACACTATCTCCCCAAATGTAATCAGCAAGTTGCGGATAGTCGACAAAAGGATTTCTGTTTCCCTGTATATCACTGACCACCTCGTTTCGTTGACGCTCTATTTCGTCCACAGGATCGGCATCATTCCACTGCAAAAGCAAACTGGTAATCCATGGCCGTAATGTCGGATAACGGTTTCTCTCTACGACAAGCAATCCTTCTGTTGTCTGCCATTCATCCACATAGTCTTCATAACAGGTTGCCATATAAAAAAATGTTCTGGCAAAATCTCCTTTCCATTCATCTGCAGGTTCCCAAACCGTAATCAATGAATCCTCACGATATGAAGTAGAACGGCCTACTTTGATCACTCCATTGTCAAATGCAGGTGCTTCCGTCACTACCCCCATCGGATTGTTACTCTTACGCCCATTGGCTGTTGCATCACTCGGAAACAGATTGAAAAGATCACAATAAGCGTTATTCACGGTATGTCCCCACCAGCTATTGGCAAAAACATGTTCAATATTCATTCCTTCCACTGCATTCTCCCCGTCAAAATAACGTATCTCATGACTATAACGGTCGCGTACCTGTCCGCCTTCCATCCAATCAGCAGCTTTAAAGCCGGACCAGGTATATCCCTCTCCCTTTCCACCATAGGACAACACATAGTCAGGCTGGATCAACTCATGCAAAGCTGTTTTAAGCTCACCTTTTGTCAATCCCTCCACACTATAATAATAAGGATGCTGTGCACTAAGCGTCATCACAGCCAGCATCCAAACACTAAATAATGAAAACAGTTTTCTCATAGGGTCTAATTATTGGTTTACATTTCCAAATATAATCAAAAGCCGACAGAGTTCCTTAAATATAACATTGAAATTTAGAGTCTAAATAGAAAATAAAGAGAAAGGAAACATCATGAAAACGAGATTCGAACAATAAAAAGAACCAACTTATCTAATCTCCTAAAACAGAAAATCCCTCCGGAACAGTGTGTCGTTCCGGAAGGATCTCTCTTGTCTGAAAAAAAACGGCGGCTGCCTACTCTCCCACGGGTGTGCAGTACCATCGGCGCAAGCGGGCTTAACTTCTCTGTTC
>URDY01000026.1 GCA_900546665.1 uncultured Paraprevotella sp.
TTGTGATCGGAATCATTACGATCGTAACAGGCGTGACAGCCGGAATTATCGCCATTGTCAATGGGGCACGTCTGTTGAAAAATAAGAGCGAGATTACATTTTAGCTGTGGAAAACGGGGGAGTAATTTGAATCAGAGACAGGTGAAAAGAACCCGCACGGTGGGAAAAATATTATTTGTGCTATGCGTTTTGATAAGTAATATTATTTTTGTCAAATATTGTATATAGTATTAATAATTAATAGTTATGGTTAATCTTAAATCAAGAAATATTATGAAGAATATTTTCTTTATAATATTGATGATGTCTGTTAGTTTTCATGCTGATGCTCAGAAATGGGTAAAATTGGATAAACACAGCGATGTAAAATCAACAGATGTTTGTCTTATTGTAGAAGTCAATTCTGGTTATGCTTTGTCTTCCAATACGAATACTTCAGGGCGTCCTAAGGCTGTAAAAGTAAATCTTGTTGGCGATGTTATTCAGGATGATGAGTCGATAACAGATGATTTGAAGTGGAATTTTATACAAGGTTCAGCTGAATCGGCTTATCTTATTCGAAGAAGTTCAAATACTAGTTATAAATTGGTTGATAATAATGGATTGATAGTGAGTTCTAATTCCTCGTATAAAACGTATTGGATATTAGATGCGTCAAAAGCCCAGTATTATGGATTCAAGCTGTCAACTGCTTCTGAATTCTTATGTTATAATAGTACATCTAATGTATTTTGGAATATATACAGTACTGCAAAATCACAAAATGTTCATATATTCAAATACGTTTCAGCACCTGTTGTTCAGGCTCCTGTTTTATCAGTTTCAGGTGGAATTTATGTGGCTCCATTTACCCTGGAATTAACGGCAGAGAAAGGAGCTGAAATATATTACACGTTGGATGGTTCTATTCCTGATGAAAGCAGTTCTAAATACAGTGGAGGGATAAATATTCAATCTACTACGGTAATTAATGCTGTAGCTATCAAAAATGGTGAGAAAAGTGATGTCGTAATGGCTGAATATCATTTTGCAGAAACATTGAGTACTATTAATGAGTTTTATCAGGCAGATGATTTGGCATATGTGAAGTTAAAGTTGGATAAGGCACAGGTAACGGCTATTAATGGGGATGAAGTATTCATTCAGGATGCAACTGGGGGTATGATGTTATATCAGAAAGATTTGTCTCTGAATGTGGGTGATGGGTTGGAAGGTAGTATACTTGGTCGCAAAATAATGGTTAACGGTATTCCTGTGATTGATGCAGAGAGTTATAAGGATTTGGAAAAAACAGAATCTGCATCACTTGACCCCATAGCTGTAAGTATGGCCGATTTATTAGCCGATACCTCTGGTCAGTATGCTTTCAGATTAGTGAAGCTGATTAATGTGGGTTTTGAAAACGGTTTTTTGGTTCATAATGATTCAGAACTGAAAGTGCCGTTTACAGATTATTTTAATGTTTTATCTGATGATGAGATTTATCCGCCATTGATGGATGTTACGGGTTTGTGGATGACAGGTGAGAATAAGGGTTTATCGGTGAGGAATTATGATGATATTAAGAATGTTTCCGGATTAGAGCAACCTGTTTTCAATTGGAGTGTTTCGAAAATTACGGTTGATTTATCAGAAACAGATATCAGGCTTCCCGAATTGAATAATAATTCAGATGGAAAGGTTACTTATAATTCTTCCAATCCAAGTGTAGCCAGCATTGATGCCAATGGGACGATTACGCTGAATGACGAGGGTATTACCACCATTTCAGCGGTTGTTTCAGCTTCATTGAATTTTTTATCAGCAAAAGCAGAGTATGTATTGACTGTTACAAACAATGAAGGAGTACAAAAACCTAAGGCTTACGTATCAGAGGATAAGGGCTTGTATTATGCTATGGGTAATACTCAAAAGACAGGTAGTAATAGATTAGATGCCTATCAGGTTCATATATTGAATGGCACTGTCGTTAATACACTGGATGACAAAACGATATTGAACTGGTATGTTGATAAAGAAAACGGGACAATACAGAATTCAGAGGGTTTTTATGTGGCTTATAGCAAGGAAACCTATTTGGTTTTGCAATCCAGCAAATATTCTTGGTCTTATAATGAAACCGACGGATATTGGTATGACAAAGATACTAAACGTATAATAGATCTTTCAGGTAGTAAAACCTATTTCAGATGCTATGATGCGAATAGTTCTACTTCTTGTTTTATGCCTGTTGTAGATGGATATGGCCGTGAGGTTACAGAAGGACGATTTGGCACGATATGCCTTCCTTATCGTGTAGAGGCCGGAAATTTTAAAGGTGCCACATTTCATCGTATATTTGGCAAGCGTGTAAATAATGAGAATATGCCGACAGAGTTGGTGTTAAGCGAGCCAGTTGAGGAATTGGAAGCGGGCGAACCTTATGTCTTTTTACCTACGTCCAATCAGATCATTTTAGCTTACGCAAATGAATCAACTGGTCAGGCAGGGGAAAACAATGGTTTGGTAGGAACTTTCGATGGTATTAATTCAGATGGTTCTAATACCAACGCCTTACAAGGTATGTATTTGTTCTCTAACAATCAGTTGAAGAAGAGTGGTATTGGAGGCAAACTAGGTCAGAACCGTGCTTATGTAGATATGGATAAAGTGCCGGTGTTGGATGCAACTACAGAGGTGAATGGCTTGTTCTTCCGTCTGAATAATGGAAATGTTACAGCGATAAATGAGTCTGTGCGTGAAGAAAACAGAAAATATGATGTTTATTCCTTATCCGGTAATCTGGTTCGTCGTGGTGTGATTGAGAGTGACGCTTTGGAGGGATTACCGTCGGGTATCTATCTGTTGAATGGAAAAAAATATTTGGTAAAATAATTAAGTAATATATATGAAGAAGATTTATTTCGAGCCGCAATTTGAGTTGTTGGGAATTGAGTCAGAGCAATTATTGTCTGGTAGTACTACTCAATCTATAGAGATTGTGAATGAAGAGGAAGACAATATAGAAGGAGATGTAAATATGGAATCAGGTTTTGACTTGTGGTGATTTTTATTAAATACAGAGGAAAACAACGGAAGTAGACTGTCCTGTCTGCTTCCGTTGTTGATTATATCTAAAATGTCATTCTGACTGCGCCATAAATGTTTCTTCCTGGGGCATTGATACCAGATGAGAATACGCGGTATTGTGTATCCAGAATATTTTCTATTCCGACTTGAACCGTAAGATAGGGAGTAAGGTTATAGCTTCCTTTTGCGTTGATTGTAAACCAGGCAGGCATACCTTTACCGTCAGCTCCTTTGAGGGTTGCATATTCTATATTATCTTCACCGTTCAGATTATATCTGGAGATATCCTTTTTGCCATTATAGAGGGCGTAAACATCGAATCGTCCTTTACCGTTATTGGTGAGGTAGGCTGCACCAACGCGGCCATAGAGAGGCGGAATATGATCGAGTGGTTGTTTCTTTTCTCCTTTTGTGATTTCTCCGAAAGTGTAATTAACCGTAGCATTCAGTTCTATTTGTCTGGATGGTTTGGCTGTGAGACTGGATGAAACGCCCCAAAGAACAGCTGCTTTTGCGTTGGTCTGTGTATAAACCTGGCATAGTTCGCCTTGATATTCCATTTTGTCACTTCCCATAAACGTGGATGGGCCTGTTGTAATAGCGTCATAATAGTAAGTACCATAAATGACATTTTCCCAGGTAAGTCGGTCTTGGATATGTTTGGTGACGTTCAGATCCAGTGAGACTGTTTTTTCCGGTTTGAGATTTTTATTCGGAATAGTTACCGTATTCAGTTTTGACTCAAAAACTTTAGAAGCATTGTCTATGTTGGGAACACGGTATGCTGTAGCTGCGGAAACAGCTATTTTCCAGGTCTTTTCAGGTTTGAAGTTCATACCCCATGCCAGACTGTAGGTCAGATTGTTTTTCCGTTGGTCTTCACCGCCATAGAAAGGAAATACCGTTTGGTCGAGTACACTCGAATATGTGGTGGAATATCCTAAACGGATGCCGTCATGCATACTCCATTTAGGAGAAATCTGCCATACATGTGTGACGAAGGCTTCCAATGAGTGCATCCGGTTCTTTCCATCAGGATATCTGGTCATATTATATGTTTTCTCTTTGGTTCTGACATTCTCAGTTTCTGCAGTGGATTGCAAAAAGCTCAGATGACCATCTATTCCGGCATGAACTTTATGATCATGTAGGTATTTGATCCAGTCACTGTTTAAGGAAAGAACGTGTACTTTTTCCCAAGTGTGGTAAAGTTCCTCCTTTTGAAATTTCCGGTCATGTCTGCTTTCCTTGATATTTTGGTATGCTATGGCGAGATGTACTTTGTCTGCACCGAGCTGTGCCTTACCATCATAATGATATGCTGTCATGAGTCGGAATTGTGGACCGTAGTACCATTCTGCAAATTTAGGTTGTAATACACCATTCTTTTCTTCCGTAACACTTAGACGGTCATAACGATTGAACTCATTGGTATTGGATAGTTGGAAGTTCAAGGTGTGCTTCTGATCATGGCGTGGCTGATAAAGCAGTTTCTGTATGAAATCATATTGCAGATAACCCGAACGTTTCTGAATTTCCGGATTATTATTGGTTAACATGACATCATTTTTTCCCTCATGAGGTTGTACATAAAGGTGACTTTGGATATATTCATCATTTTCGGGAAGAAACGGGTTCCTTTGGGTTCCTGCTCTCAAATCACCGAAGTGGCTGAATGTAAAAGAGGTAAATGATGCTATTTTTTGTGTGCCGTAATTGAAGTCAAAGTGTGCTGTTCCTTCTTGATTGGCACTGCCATATCTGACGACAGCATGTCCTTCATGTTGTTTGTCCATACCTTCATTGGCCAGTTTCGGATTTATGGTATTAAATACGATAGTACCTCCAAGCGCATCAGATCCATAATTAAGAGAAGAGGGACCATTCAGTATATCAATCTGCTGTAGTGCAAACTGGTCAACAGTCAGACAGTTTTGAAGATGACCACTTCTGTAGATCAGATTGTTCATACGAATGCCATCAACGACAAGCAAGATGCGTGAAGCTTCGAAACCTCTCAAGATGGGACTGCCACCACCTTGCTGACTTTTTTGTACAAGGACTTGTCCGGTTTCACTTAACAGATCTGCAGTATTTTGTTTATTGGTGTAATCAATAAAGTTTTTGGGTATATTGATGATATGTTGAGGGGAATTGATTTTTTTTGTTTGCTCCCTGTTGACAGAAACTACCACTTCCTGAAGATTTTCATAACGATAAGTGGCAACGCTGTCTGCGATATGTGCATAAGCCGTTGAAAACAAATTCGTTCCGGTAATGCTTAATAAAGTGATAAGTAATTTCTGTTTCATATTCCTTGTCTAGGCAATAGAATTAATAATTTTGTTTTCACGAAATGGCTCCAACCTGAAATAATCAAGTCGGAGCCTTAATATAAAAAATGACTAATGGTATTATTTAATAATCGTATTCATCGTCATAAAATCCAGGATCGCTTGGAAGATCGTCCATTCCAAAATCTCTGTAGCTACCACTTAATATCACTTCTGACTCGGTCTGATAAACGATTAGTGTGGGAGTGGCGTATATTTTCTTCATGTTCATGTTTAATAATATTTTAGATTTTGATGTCGCAAAGATAGTTACAAAAATCTTAATTATGAAATACTCAAATCCCTTTTTAAGGATTATTATTTAAAGTGAATCTAAATAGTGAGAATTAAATGAAATTATATAAATAATCAAAATTTCGTAGTTTTGTAATATGTAGAATACACGCTGTATAAAATGTTAACATCATACTTTTTGCTTCTTAAATGCTTGTTATATAATTAGTTATTTTATTGTTCAATATTGATTATTTTGATGTAGAATGTCTATGAAAAAATATGGAAAACATATTAATTATATACAAATTAGTGATATAAAATTTCTGTATTGTTTCCAATTATGTAATTTTGCATTCAAAATAACCAGAAAATACATTTATAATTATTTTTTAATGATATAGATTTATGGTGAAAAGAAGATTGACAGGATTGTTTGCTCTTTTGTTGCCATTGTCCATGACGCATGCTTTGATAGGCGGTGACAAAGGAAAGGATAGCAAGAAAAAGAGATCGAAGATGGAACAAGCTATCATGGCTTTACCGGATTCAGTTTATGAGAACGTCAAAAAAGAAGATCTGTTGAATGATGAGGTCTATATAAAACTGGCTCGTGATGGATGGTATCCTCAGGAGATAACCAGAATTATGGACCGTTATATAAAGTCGAACCGTCAAAAGATTAGAGGCTCATTCGAGTATGGAATGTATGCCAAGCAATGGTTGCCGTCATTTGGACACACTCCAGGAAATGATACGATATATCAGTATGTAGATACTGCTTATCGGGAGGAGACCATGAAAGAAGTACGTCGGATGTACGCCAGGCAGCTTGAAACTTATTATCCTGAGATACCCTATACTCCCGATGGCCGTATGAGTGGTAAACGAAATACGGGTTATTTCCGTCCGGTGTGGCAGAAACCATATACAGGACGTATTCATTGGATTGTCGTTCATCCGACAGATCCTGATGCCTTGATGGTCGTTCCTGACGGAGCCGGTATTTTCCGTACCTCTAATCTGGGTGAAACCTGGGATTGTGTAACAGACCGTATTCCTGATCGTGAGTTCCGGAAAATCTGTTCACATTCTGCTATTCCAGTAGATCCGGATAACTGGGATCATTTTTTTGCCTTTATGAAAAATGGTAATACAGCGGCTGTATATGAAACGCAGGATGGTGGACAGACTTGGGTCAGAGTTCCGAATGCGACGCATAAGAGTTTTAAGCGTGGTTATGCATTTAAGGATGCGGCTGGAAATCTGAAATTTATCGGAGCAAACCAGGGTGGTGGAGATTATCGTGGAAGTAAAGTATGGTATAGTGATGATAAAGGAGTAACCTGGAAAGAGATTGTTGTGCCTGAAGATTTGAAAGAGGTTCATCCTACTACAGGTGCCAAAGGATCATTTTTCCAGAATTTCGCTTTCCATCCAACGAACCGTAATCTAGTTTATATTCCGACGTCAAGATGTATCTATTATTTTGATGATGGAGTGACACCGCAGACAGATGCTTCGGGAAATACTGTATTCAATATTAAAAGGATGACCTTTGATGTTTATAATCATGATGGAACAGAACTAAGAGCATCTCAGGTTCATGAGTTTCCTTTTAAAGCTACAACGCAGGGATTTTTAGAGATTAACCCTAATAATCCTTTGCAAATGTGGTTTGCTACGGCTTCGCGTAATGTGTCTTATGGTGTATATTCTGCTGTCTATCGTTCGGATGACGGTGGAAAGACCTGGCGTACCCTGCAGGAACCTATGAATGGTATTGGAAGCGGATTGGCGTTCGGTAATGAATCACCATGGGGATGGTTAGGTGGATTTGGAGTTAATTTCCAGGATCCACAGTGGTTGTATGGTTGTTCAATGAGTTCTGCCATCAGTAGTGATGGAGGATACGCCTTTAAAGAATTTGGTTGGGGAAACCGTTTGAAAGCAAAAGCTGACGATGGTGTATATTATACGACAACCAGTGCACGTCATAATGCAGACAACCATTGTATTGTTTCTCATAGAAGCGGTCGCGTATTTAGAGGATCAGATGCAGGATTATTGGTTAAGGACAAGGCGATCAATAATCATGAGTGGACGAATATAAACAGTTCGATGGGTAATCAGCTTCATTATTCCATAAAGGTTAATGAATTTGGTGATCAGACGATGTTGGGTAATACGCAGGATGTGGATGCTCAGACCTACAGATACGGACGTTGGGGACATTGGCGAGGTTATGAAGGAACTGAAGCTTTCATTAATCCCTATGCCGGAACTTGCTATTTCTCTGGAAGTGGAGGAGGCGGACTTGAGGGCGTTTCTTTGAGTTCATGGTATGAAGGCTATACGATGGCAGATGTATGTACAGGATATTGGTATCTTATTCATAATCCGGGTAATTCGGAACAATCATTTTTCCGTATAGAAGATTTTGGCCGTAAAACAGTTAATATATCATTAAATACGGTAGATGAATCAGGAGCTGGAAAAGGAGCACGTGATTTTGCCATTACGCGTGACGGTGACCGTCCTACCTTATTTGTGTTGAATACGAATCATACCATTGTCCGTTCTACTGATAATGGTAATACATTTGAAACGGTGAAAGTCAAATCAAAAGGTAATATAGTGCCAGCTAAATTTTCCAATGCTTGGATTGCGGCTGATCCCAATAATTGTAATGTGATTTATGTGGCTCAGACAGGAAAAGTGCTGAAGTATGATTTGTCAACAGGAGATATGGAAGACTTGTCAGAAGGTTTGCCAAATATAAGTTGCGAAGATATTTTCTTCCATGAAGGATCTGGAGATCTTTATTTCTTCAGTTCTTCTTCAGGAATCTATTTACGTGACCATACAACAGGTAAATGGAGTCTTTGGATGAAAGGATACAATCCGCTTTCAGCCAAGAGACTGGCACTCAATTATACGACACAGGAAATGGTGATCGGTGATTACGGTCGTGGTGTATGGGTTGCGGATTTGGAACATCCTTCTGACCGCTATTTCAAGAATGGTTTCCAATTGAAGGAACTTTCCAATGTGTCTGGTCGTCGAACTTTGGGTATTGATACCAAGTGGACAATTCCTTTGTATTACGACTATACATGGTATGTAAACGGTGAAGATGTTTCAAATCCGTATCAATACCTTACGAAAGAATTGAAAGAAGGAGATCAGGTCAAACTGAAACTCACTTTACGTGAATCACCGGATGTGAGCACGGAGTCTGCAGTCTATACAGTTCAGGCTGCTTCGTCAGGTCAGTCTGTTGATTATGTTCCTACTCCTGGACAGGCGCTTTACAGTGATGGTCGGGGAAGAATAGATCTGGGAAATGTAGATTACTTCTTTAATGACTTCACGATAGACCTGTGGATTAAGCCGGAAAACAATGGTGTGATTTTATGTAACCGTCCTGTAGAGTTGCAGCGTGACACCCGTGGTTGGGCTTTGATTGTGGATCAGGGGGTATTGAAATTCCGTTATGCACCGGCTCAGTTGTTTGATCGAGCAACATACGATGCGAATATTGCTCAGCAGGAAGATCTTTCCGGTGGACAGATCAGTATGGGAAAATGGTCACATGTAGCCTTAAGTCAGGATCGTGACGGTAAAGTGACGCTTTACATTAATGGTAATGAGGTCGCTTCCAAGAATCGGATTGTACAGTGGGCACCTCTGAATAGTGCTGTCAATTTGTCACTTTTTGCAGATGGTTTTGAAAGTATGCCTATAAAAGGTGCTGTAGATGAACTAAAAATCTGGAATAAGGCTTTATCTGCCAATGATATACGTCGTGCGATGTTCTCGCATGAAACATCACAGTCTGCATCTTTGGTCTATTGCAATGACTTTAATGCCGGCTCGTTGGATAAAGAGGCTGAATTATATTCTCGGATGCCGATGAAACCCCGTACGCAGGCGGTAACAGAGCATATCAAGATGCCGGTAGTTGTAGGTGCTATCAAGTCAGAAGTCAAGACGCCTCAGGGACGTACAGCTTATGATACAGGTAGTGGAACATTTATCTATTTGACTCCGGAAGGCGGACAAGCGCCAGAGACTGGAGTGTATCGATATAAGAATCTCCGTCCGGACAGTATGGGGGTAGATACCCGTTACTATACGGTTGCATCTGAAGTCTTTCAGATAAGGCCGTTTGGTGAAACTGGAGATGTGCAGGTCGATGTAGAGTTGCCGCTTTCATGGAAACAAGGCAAGCAGTATCAGTTATATGCAGCCGGAATCTATGAAAATCAGAAGGTATGGCGAAAAATTGTCAATCTGGAGGCTGGTGAAGAAGGCAGATCTTTGATTGCCAGGGGAGTACGTTTGGATCAGCTTAAAGACAGAATGTTGGCTGTTTTGGAAAATAAAGCAGCTATAGAACCGACTTTGGCTGGTAATTGGGAAAATAATGTTGTGACAGTTTATCATTATACTCAAAATTCGTATACCGTAGAAGCCACTTTGGTCGGTGGAATGAAGGAGCCGGCTGGCGTGTATGAATTACGTTCGAAGAACGGCCTGTTCAAGATTGCTGACGGACTGAAATTTGTGAACGGTAAGGCAACCGGCAAGCTTCAGTTGGATATAGATAAATTACAGGGAGCGGAAGTGATGACTGATACGATAGTCGGAAAATCAAATTCTGATATGGTTCCGCTGTGTATCACAGTGCAGAATAAAATGTTGCCGTTTGATGCAGGAAAAGTATTGGCTATAAATGGAGGTGGAGCTGCTTTGCATGATAGTAGGGTCAGTCAGAAACTGAATGGAATTAATACCATGACTATGATGGGATGGATCCGATTGGATGACGCTTCTATGTTGAGTAGTGTGAAACCGTTGATTTTCTTCCGTGGAAGCAATGGGGGAGTTTGTGGTTTGCACTTGACAGGTGGAAATGTCCGTTTGCATTGGAATGACGGATATTATGGTTGGTCAACGGGACTGAATATCAAATCTACTGATCTAGGACGTTGGATGCATGTAGCAGTGGTAATAGAACCGAAAGGCTTCCATTGGTATTTGAATGGAACTGAATATTACAGGACTGAAAATAATGTAGGTTTGTCTAAAATCAATTCATCTTTGATGCTCGGACAGAACTATGTCAGTGACAGATGGTGTAAGGCTGCTTTTGATCAGGTCATGATTTTTAACCGTTCGTTATCACCGAGTGAAGTCAGATATTATATGACTGACAACCCGAGACTGGATGATGAAAATCTGGTGGTATTCCTGGATATGGATCAGACGAATGAAAAGGGAAACGTTTATGACCGTGTTACAGGAACTGAACTTACCCGTTATGGTGTCACAAGCAATGAGGATTATTTGCATGTACCATATCATCCGGTGAAAAGTCTTGTACAAGGCGCACAGGATACAGAAGGCGATCAGTTGATTTATCTGAAAAACCCGCAGGGAGTTAATATTCCGTGTGAGTTTGATGTGATGAACGGAACATCGTATAATTATGTGAATCCGGAGCATGCGAATTTGAATCCGTTGGTGAATTCACACTATACGTATGTAAAGACGACTACGTCAACCTTCACTGCAGGACAAAAAGCCGTGTTAAGCTTTAATATGCCTGAATCGGCAGTAAATGAAGGGGCGGTACTGGCTATGCGTCTGTTAGGAATATCTGAACCTTTTGATACATTTATACCGATGCAGAATGTAGAAAATGGCAAGATGTGTTTTGAGATGGATGCAACGTTGTTGAATGAACCACGTGAAATGATGCTGATGTATGATGCAGCGACTGGAACTCGTCCGGTGCGTGTGTCTCTTTCTGTTCCGGAATATGAGGAAGGAGATACGGTATTCCTGGATGCCGTGACGGATCAGATCCTGATTAAGGCAAAGGTCTTGAGTGCAAATCCGGACAGCAAGGTGTTGCTTTCAGTGGTTGAATCTGAATATGCTTCCTTGGATAAAGCGGAGCTAGACATGGGTGGCCAGTCAGAGCAGGATATCAAATTGACAATTGATAAGGAAAAACTTAATAAGTTGGCATTGAATCCTGTATCTATCCGATTGACAGGAGTAACGGATCAGAGCGATTACAATTTTAATGTAGCTCTGGAGCCAATTGTCAAACTGACATTGGCTGATCAAACAGAGGAAACTGATTCTGCGTTGATTGTAACCAGTCCGTATCCTTCATTATCGGTGAAAGCCAAACTGTTGCAGGGTGTGTTAAGAGAGCCGGTGAAGATAAAGACCAATGTAGATGTACCCAGCCAGATCAATACTTCGGTAGGTCATCTTCTGAGTAATAATCCGGTGATGCTTGCTGATAATCTGGAGTATTATCCAAGTAAAAGTGAGTTTGATGCGGGATGGAATCTGGTAGGAAATCCCTATCTGTCAAATGTCAATCTGACAAAAGAACAAAACGTACAGATCAGTGAAGATGAGATTGTGAAGTATATGTACCTGTATAATGCGGAGAACGATACTTACACAGCATGGGATATGGTGGAAAATTATGATGAAACCCAAAAAGTCATGCCATTCCAGCCATTCTTCATTCAGACCAAGCAGCAGGGGGTAAGTATGGTCATTACACCGGAAGCCAAGAATACCACTATCAACAGGAAAGTTTTCGATCACTATATGTTGCACGAAAGTAAGATGTTGAGATTAGGTCTATATCTTGGTGACTCAGATCAGATAGCTGATCAGACTGAAGTGAAAATACAAGAGGAAACTTCTTCTGACTTTATCTTGGGAGAAGATGCCATGAAGATGTGGGGTGGAATGAACAGTAAGTCTAATGAAATGGCTACGGTGTCTGGTAAACGCTATGTATCAGTCAATGTGTTGCCTGACAGAATGGCTGAGATTCCTCTCTATCTGAGACTGAATGCAACAGGCAAGTGCAAGATTTCCGTAATCAAGTCATACGGTTATGGATTGAATGATAAAGCGATGTTGATAGACAGGCAGACTGGACAGAGCTGGAATCTGCTTGATGGAGACGGTTACGAATTTGAAGTGAAAACTCCTGCAGAGGCAGCAACCCGATTCGTTCTTTCTCTCAATCTGGATGATGCCACAGATGTGGAACAGGCTGAACTTCAGAAACCAGTTGTTACGGTCAATGGAGGTGTTTGCAGAGTAGAAGGCTTGTCTGGCAAGTCAGTAGTAGAATTCTTTGATACTTCAGGACGTCGTCAGGCTTATCTCACCACAGACAAAACTTATGTTGAACAGACGCTCAGAAGCGGCAATTACATTGTACGTGTACGTACGTCTAATAAAGATTTCTCAAACAAAATAAACGTAAGATAAATGAAAACAAGATATCTATTTACAGCAATATGCGCTCTGCTCGGTTTAACCGTGCAGGCGCAAAGCGTAAAGCTGGTGGGATTGCTTCCCACTCCTGACGGAAGTCTGGACGGTCGAATGGTTTTGGCCAAAATGGATGATGGGGGTAAGGGAATTAAGAATGTTCAGCTGGTTAGCTTTAGTCTGAGAAATGGTGAATCAACTGTGACATCTGATTCCATAGTATTGCCGGATGGTTATTATTTATTGCCTATACCTTCTACGCTTAACCGTAATTTTGAAGTGCCTTTGGTAGAAACGTCTGACCGTTACGCTTATCGTGCAAAATTGATTACATCTGATGGAAACCAA
The DNA here is from genome assembly GCA_900546665.1 of uncultured Paraprevotella sp. GTDB lineage: Bacteria > Bacteroidota > Bacteroidia > Bacteroidales > Bacteroidaceae > Paraprevotella > Paraprevotella stercorigallinarum. Next base: position 13,308 of record URDY01000026.1, read on the forward strand.
TATATCAGTGAGCTGATAGAAGACAATGGCGTGGAGCGTTTCAGTTGGATTGGAGCAGATGTAAAATGGAGTTCTTCTACGAGTGGTTATGGAGGTGCTAAGGTTGATCAGGGTATTGATGGAGAAAGATCTATACCGGTGAGTGGTATCAGTTTTCATAAGAGTTTTAGTACTCATGCTAAAGGGAGTTTTACATTTAATTTTGCCGCAGATAATCCTTATTCACGTTTCTTTACTTATTATGGTATTCAAGATAATAAGACAGATGGTGATGTTTTGTTTACTTTTACTGTAAATGGAGAGGTTAAGGAAAAACAGACCATGTATGCTAAAAATAATTCTGTAAAACCGGCTGATGGCATCTATCTTCGTAAATTTGAAGTATCTGTAGAAGGACAGACTTCCATAGTGATTACAGGAGATGTAATTGATAATTACACTCAGGATCACATGAATTTTCCACTTGGCAGACTTTATTTGAAAAAGGATACGCGTAAGTCTCAGCAGTCAGATTGGCCATTGTCACAGATCTTGTCTTCAGACAAACCATTCCAATATACTTTGGATGCTCATTTTACTTCTGGAGGAAATGTCTATTACAAGATTATTTCCGGAAGTGAATACGCTTCAATTGATGGGAATGTGCTGAATTTCATACAGATTCCCGAAAACCAGTCTGATTATATTGAAGTAATGGCCATTCAGCCTGGGACTGCAGATTACTTGCCTGCTCCATTGTATAGCAGTAAATTTTATATCCGTAACAACAAAGTAGTGCAGAAGAATGAGCGTTATGTCATACAGGATGGAGATGAGATTGACGAGCTGACTGTATATGCAGATCCGGAATCACGTGGACAAGTCGTAGTAGATAATGGTCTGGCCAAAGTCAAAAAACTGATTCTGAAATATACGTTTACACCAGGAAAATGGAATTTTATTACCTTCCCGGCCAATTTGGATATTGATAAGGCAAGTAATTTGAATGAGTTGGGATATCGGTATAACGAAGGGACAAAAGCTTACTATATCCGTCAGTATAGTACCCGTTTGCGTGCTGAGAATCCTACACAGACTGCTTGGCAGAAACTGGATGTGCCGCACGTTCTGCGTAATAAAGGTTATATCATGGGTGTATCCCGTTCGGCTGATAATCCTGAAGACAAACCGGTAGAGGTTACTTTCGTACTTGAAAATGCCACATTAGGTATGGATGCCGATGTCGACGGGACTATGAACGTAGAGTTGAATCTGATCGAATTGGCTCCGGGGACTGAATTTCCGGTTTATGTCATGCCGGATGGAGTCAAGGGGGAACCGTTGAGGGTGATGATCCGTTTTTCACCGGCAGATCTTTTGGAACTTCCGATGAATTACGCTCGTGCGTTGGAAGAAGTAAGAGTGACTTTCAATCCTAATCATTCCGGAATACGTCTGACTTTGCCGACTGAAGAACCGGCCAAAGTGATCTTCTTTGATCGTAAGGGACGTATTGTTAAAGCCGTAAAGTACGTTTCGCCTTATCTGATTGACTTGAGGGACTTGAAAAAAGGGCAGTATGAGCTTTATATTGAATTTGGAAATGCCAATGTGACGAAAACATTAGATTGGAATCCATAATTAAAATTGTTATAGCTGAAGAAAGGATGTGAGGAAGAATGAATTCCAGTCACATCCTTTTTTATTGCGTTTGATGGTGAGAGATTTCGTTTGTTTTTATCCTCATTTTAAGTGAAGGATATAATGACGGATCCAATATGGTGAATATCCTTTCTTTATGAATGGGTGGGGTATGTATATGCGGAAATGTTGTTCTTATCCTGTAACAGGTCATCAATGAAAAAATAGAATTTACCGGATAATCTAAAACCAGATATTATGATTGTTATACATCCACAAGACAGGACTACACAAATGTTGTCCATATTATATCGTGATTGTCCAGATGTTCGTCTGGTTGATCAGAGTTGGTCGAAACGTGAGATCAATCATTTGCTTCATGCTGCTTTGCCTAGAGAGCAGATCATGCTGTTAGGTCACGGGGGAGACAAAGGGCTTTTTTCACGGCCTGACAGTGAAAACGCGGGTTTTGACAGGATAATTGTGGGACATCAGCAGGCTTATTATCTTAGACCACACTGTCTCATTGGAGTTTTCTGTCATGCCAATCTGTTTGCGGAGAACGAACATCTTCATGGTTTGTTTACGGGCATGTTCATATCTGAAATGCATGAGGCTGAAGAATATGGCATTGTGACATCCCAACAAGAGTTGGATCAGGAGAATGACCTTTTCATGAAGCGGTTGCGTGCTTTGCTGGATGAAAAAGTCAGGTTTCCTGAAATACCCGGACGGATGAAACTTTTGGATCAATCCCATACTCCGCTGACAGAGTTTAATTACCACTCTTTGTTCTATCTGTGAAAAGTCGGACTTGCCGATGAACAGACTGTCGTCAAAACCTGTATCCCGTTATTCCGGATAGATCATGGTTTTAGTCACGCCGCCATCTACCGTGATGCATTGCCCGTTGATAAAATCGTTTTCAGGCTCACACAGAAACAGGCAGGTCCGTGCAATGTCTTCCGGTTTGCCCACCCGTCCTGAAAGATGGAAAGCGTGGTCTTCCGGTCTCAACGTTTCTTGTTCGTTGACGTGTATCCAACCCGGAGCAATGCAGTTGACAGTAATGTGTAAGGGAGCGAGTGATACAGCCAGAGCATGCGTCAGCGACCAGATACCACCTTTTGATGCAGAGTAAGCTTCTGTGCCCGGTTCACTTTGCAGATACCGGGTTGAGCACAGGTTGATGATGCGGCCATAGTCATTCCGTTTTGATTGGTCTTGTCTGTGTCTGGCCAGAATCTGTGATGTTATGAATACACTCCGAAGATTGGTGTTGATGACATGGTCGAATTCATCAACCGTTGTCTGCGTCAGAGGTTTGAATGTACTGATACCGGCATTGTTGATCAGGATATCGATGTCGCCCCATTTGTTCAGCACGGTTTTCATGGTCGCTTCCAGTTCTTCTTTCACGGATACGTCGGCATGAATAAAGTGGGCTCCCGTTTCATAAGCTGTCTTTAGACTGCGGGTGTCGTCAATGTCACAGAATACCACTTGATTTCCTTGTTGGTAAAACCGGTCAACGATTGACCGTCCGATACCGTGTGCACCACCGGTAATGAATACGCGTTTTTCTTTCATGAGATGATTTTTTTAGTTTGGGAACAAAGTTAGTCTTTTTTCTCCAAAAGCCATGGAAGGGGTAAAAAGCCTGATCCGTTTTTGGCCTCTTCACCGTAAATGCGTATATTTGTCAGATAGAAATTTCAGATTTATGGATATAGATAAAGCATATTTGGATCGTTTTGAGAACAGGATGCAGGATGAGATGTTAAAGGTCTGCACATCAAAAGGCATGTTGGACGGGGTGCTGCTGTCGGGTGAAGATATAGACGGCCTCTGGAAAGTCTTGGCTCCCGAGTATGTGGCCGATGCTGTTGTTCAGGTTCAGGATTATCCAGTTGTTTCTTTGGCGTGGGCAGCCTATTTGGGTATGGCTGTAGCTTATGGTTGGGATGCAGATTGGGCTGTTTATTCGAAGAAGTCTTATCAGTCCTATTATGGTCAGGAAGGGTATGATGACATGGACGAACATATAGTCCGCGATCTTTTGGGATTGGCACTTGATGGTGACGAAGCCATCCGATTGGCAGACGTGCTCCGCAGTTGTGCTCAAAGCGGAATATCTCTGATCCGTCATGAGGGGATTGAGCCTCAGAGTCCGTTGGCGTTCCATGTGTTTGCCCGTGCCTGTCGGGTTATGTTCCGTATTGGTGCTGCCATTCAGTTGAGGCGGATGGGATATAAGTTCGAAAAGGTGGATTTATAGTTTCCATTTTTATGACGGTTCTTTTGAATGGAGCTACTGCCATTTTTAATGGCTATCTTTAATTTTTGGATGCTGTAGCATGTTTTTTTCCTTGTGTAACATGCCTGGTTTTTGTTATTGTTTTATTCGTGATTCTCAAGGTAAAGAATTATTTTTGTCCGGAATTGGAACAATGACTTAAATTAAAATACAGGAAAAACATGAAAGAATCACATCAACCGTTATCAGGTATGACCCGTTACAGATGGGTTATTTGCTCGATGTTGTTTTTGGCAACAACCATCAATTATCTGGACCGTCAGGTTCTGTCGTTAACATGGAAAGATTTTATCGCTCCAGAGTTCGGATGGAACGATACGGATTACGGTGTCATTACCGGATGTTTTTCTATCGTATATGCGGTGAGTATGCTCCTGATCGGAAAGTTTATAGATCGGGTAGGCGCACGCCGCGGTTATCTTTGGGCTATTGGTGTCTGGTCTTTGGGAGCTTGTTTGCATGCGTTTTGTGGTATTGCCACCAATGGCCTGTTGAGCGGGTCATGGATCTTGAACTTCAGCGGGGCGCGTGAAAGTCTGGCTGCCTTACAGACGGCTGGTAATGCCATGTCGGCAGTAGCATCTGTCAGTGTCTGGCTGTTTTTGGCCGCAAGATGTGTGCTTGCTGTCGGTGAATCTGGTAACTTTCCGGCTGCTATCAAGATTACTGCGGAATATTTCCCGAAGAAAGACCGTGCCTTTGCAACCAGCATATTCAACAGCGGTGCACAGATCGGTGCCTTGCTGGCTCCTTTTATTATTCCGTTGCTGGCCCGTTATTGGGGCTGGGAAATGTCATTCCTGCTAGTCGGTGCCATCGGTTTCTTCTGGATGGGTGCCTGGCTTTATATTTATGATACTCCCCGTCATAGCCGTCATGTCAATGCTGAAGAATTGGCTTATATTGAGCAGGATGCCGTAGAAGATGCGTCAGGTAGTGAGAAACCTGTAGCTGAAACGAATAAAAAAGGCATCAGCATTTGGAAATGTTTTACCTATCGTCAGACTTGGGCTGTAGTGGCCGGACGTTTCCTTCCGGATGGAGTCTGGTGGTTTTTCCTTTTTTGGGCACCGGCCTACGTGCGTGATGTCTATGGATACAGTTCGGATTCCACTACAGGCATGCTGCTGATCTTTACCCTTTATCTTATTTCGATGCTTTCCATTCCCGGCGGATACCTGCCCACGTGGTTTATCAACCGTTTAGGCATGAATCCTTATGCCGGCCGTATGCGGGCCATGTTGATTTATGCCTTCTTCCCGCTTATCGGTCTGATTGCGCAGCCGCTTGGCGGATGGTCATACTGGTATCCCATCATTATCATCGGCATTATCGGAGCAGCGCATCAGAGCTGGAGTGCCAACGTGTACTCCGTAGTCGGTGATATGTTTCCCAAATCAGCAGTGGCTACGGTGACCGGCATCGGCGGTATGTCCGGCGGTATCGGCTGTCTGCTGTTCAATATGTGTTCCGGCATGCTGTTTACTTATTCCAAGGAAACGCAGATGTCCTTCATGGGCTTTGAAGGTATTGAAGCCGGTTATATGATTGTATTTCTCGTGGCATCATTAGCCTATCTGTTTAGCTGGATTATCATCAAGATTCTGGTGCCGCGTTATCAACTGATAAAAGAATAGGAGGAGAAAGAAGATGAAACCATTTATGGATAAGGATTTCCTGCTCTCTACGGAGACAGCCCGTGAGTTGTATCACCAGCATGCGGCCAAACTGCCGATTATCGATTACCATTGCCATCTCAATCCCAAGATGGTGGCCGAGGATTACCGTTTCCGTTCCATTACGGAACTTTGGTTGGGAGGTGATCATTACAAATGGCGTGCCTTGCGTGCCAATGGAGTAGACGAACGTTTCATTACGGGAGACGCTTCCGACTGGGAGAAATTCGAGAAATGGGCGGAAACCGTACCATATACTTTACGTAATCCCTTATATCACTGGACACACCTGGAATTGCGCACGGCTTTCGGTATCGACAAACTTCTGAATCCGCAAACGGCACATGAGATTTATGAGGCCTGCAACGAAAAACTGTCGCAATCCGGTTTCTCAGCCCGTGGGCTGATGCGCCATTACGGCGTGGAAGTAGTCTGTACGACAGACGATCCGGTCGATGACCTGAAATACCATATCGCCACACGTGAGAGCGGTTTCGAAATCAAGATGTTGCCTACATGGCGTCCGGACAAAGCCATGGCTGTAGAGAATCCGGAAGCTTTCCGTTCTTATGTCGGTCGTCTGGAGCAGGCTTCCGGCATGACGGTTTCCGGTTATGCCGATTTCATTCAGGCCATTCAGACCCGTCATGATTATTTTGCGGCTCAGGGCTGCCGGCTTTCCGACCATGGACTTTCCGAGTTCTATGCCGAAGATTATTCAGATGCCGATATCGAACGTATTTTTAATAAGGTTTATGGCGGACAGTCACTTGATGAGGCCGAATGTGCTCGCTTCAAGTCAGCCATGCTGGTCGAGTTTGCCCGGATGGATGCGGAGAAAGGATGGGTACAGCAGTTCCATTACGGTACGATCCGCAATGCCAACAGCCGGATGATGCGTCTGATTGGGCCGGATACCGGTTTCGACTCCATTGGCGAGTTTACGACAGCCCTTTCCTTGGCGCGTTTTCTCGACCGTTTGGACAACCGGGGTATCTTGCCTAAGACGATTCTCTATAACCTGAATCCTTCCGCCAATGAAATGATCGCCACCATGGCCGGTAATTTCCAGGATGGCAGTATACCGGGCAAGATCCAGTTCGGTAGCGGATGGTGGTTCAATGATCAGAAGGACGGTATGGAGCGTCAGATGAATGCCCTTTCCCTGTTGGGGTTGTTGAGCCGTTTTGTCGGCATGCTGACCGATTCGCGTTCGTTCCTTTCTTATCCCCGTCATGAATATTTTCGTCGTACTTTGTGCAATCTGCTCGGTCGTGATGTCGAGAACGGCGAGATGCCTGTGGAGGAAATGCCGCGCATCTGTCAGATGACAGAGGATATCTGTTATTATAATGCCAAACGCTATTTTAACTTTTAAGAGAAAATATTATAGATATATCCTGACGTAGAATATTAAAAACAGAACAGAATAATGGAAAAAACTTGGAGATGGTTCGGAAAGAAGGACAAGATCACCCTTTCCATGTTGCGCCAGATTGGCGTGGAAGGTATTGTGACTGCGCTGCATGACATTCCGAACGGTGAAGTATGGTCTTATGAAGCTGTAAAGGAGATGTGTGATTATATAGCGGCAGCCGGATTGCGCTGGTCGGTGGTAGAAAGTCTGCCGGTGAGTGAAAGCATCAAATACGGTGGAAAGGACCGTGACCAGTTGATCAGCAATTATATCGAGAGTCTGGCCAATCTGGGCAAGGCCGGTGTAAAGACCGTCTGCTACAATTTCATGCCAGTGTTGGACTGGGCCCGTACGGATCTGGAGAATCCCAATCCAGACGGCACCTCTTCGCTTTATTTCGACCGTGCGGACTTTGCTTATTTCGACTGTTGCATCCTGAAACGTGAAGGGGCGGAAGCCGATTACAGTCCTGAAATCATGGCTCAGGTAGAGCAGAAGAAAGCCGTGATGACTCCAGAGGACGATCACAAACTGGTGGATAACATCATTATCAAGACCCAGGGTTTCGTCAATGGCAATATCAAGGAAGATGATGAAAAACCGGTAGAGATCTTCCGTAATCTGCTTGGCCTTTACAAAGGTATAGACCGCGACGCCTTGCGTGAGAACATGCGTTATTTCCTTTCGGCTATCATGCCGGTATGCGAGCAGTACGGCATCGACATGTGTGTGCATCCTGATGATCCTCCCTTGCAGATCCTGGGCTTGCCGCGTATCGTCACCTGTGATGCTGATATTGAATGGTTCCTCAATGCTGTGGATAATCCGCATAACGGACTGACCTTCTGTGCCGGTTCATTGAGTGCGGGTGCTCATAACGATGTGCCGGCTTTGGCCCGCAAATATGCTTCACGCACCAAGTTCGTCCATTTACGGAGCACGGATGTCTTCCCTAACGGCAATTTCAAGGAAGCTTCCCATCTGGCCGGTCGTGCGGGAATCATTGATCTGGTCCGTATCTTCCAGAAAGAGAATCCGGCCTTGCCGATGCGCGTAGACCATGCACCGTTAATGCTGGGTGACGAGAAGATGGGTTACAACGCCGGTTATTCCTTCCATGGCCGTATGCTGGCTCTTGGACAGATGGAGGGTGTGATGGCCGTAGTGGACCGTGAAATTGCTGAAGGTAAAATTTGAAAAAGAACAAAGACTTAAAAACAAACAGAAATGAAGAATTTATTTGATATTCAAGGACAGGTCGTGGTCATAACCGGTGGTACAGGTGTGCTCGGCCGTGAAATAGGAGCTTACCTTGCTGAACAGGGAGCTAAAGTCGTACTGATGGGACGTAATGAGGAAACCGGAAAGCAGATTGTCGACGGTATCCGTGAGAAAGGCGGTGAAGCGATGTTCTTGCAGACGGATGTTATGAATCCGGCTGTAGTGGAACAGAATCTGAAGGATGTGTTGGCTGCCTATGGTAAAGTGGATGCATTGCTTAATGCGGCCGGTGGCAATATGCCGGGAGCAACCATTGCGCCTACCGGTACATTCTTCGACATCAAGGTGGAAGAGTTTGAACGCGTGTTGAATGTCAACCTGACCGGAACTGTCATCCCGACGCAGATTTTCCTTCGTCCGATGGTAGAGGCCGGAAAGGGCGTTATCGTCAATTTCAGTTCCATGGCCGCTTTCCGTCCGATGACCAGAGTGTGCGGTTACGCGGCGGCCAAGGCCGGTATCTCCAATTTTACTGCCTTTCTGGCCAATGAAGTTGCTACCAAATTCACTTCCAATATCCGTGTGAATGCTATTGCGCCAGGATTCTTCCTGACCAACCAGAACCGTGCGTTGCTGACAAATCCAGACGGCAGTCTGACCCAGCGTGGTGAGGATGTCATCCGTCAGACCCCGTTCAAACGTTTTGGTCGTCCGGAAGAACTTTGCGGCACGATACATTATCTCATCAGTGAAGCATCCGCTTTTGTGACCGGTACAGTAGCTGTGGTCGATGGCGGTTTCAATGCTTTCGCCATGTAATATCTTTAATACCTTGCGACCGGTCCGCGTTGTTATTGGCAGCGCGGACCGGATTGGTTTGAATCTTGATTGAATAGGCTTTAAATAATCAATTAATGTATATTGTAAAATATTTTTCGTTTTTTTTTGTCTCTGCGGCTTTTGTAACAACAGGTTTGTCTTTCAGATAAATAAGGCTAAGCCTGTGGCATACAGTATTGCCGGATCCATTTGATTGATTATCAGTTTCGGTTTGGGGCAAAGAAGTGTTCTTTTTTATTTGAAAACGACTAAAACCATCTGTTATGAAAAACATTTTCAAGTTATTGTTGTGGTGTTCCTTTGCCTGGTGCCTGACAGGTTGTGATGAGGACCCCGCCTGTGAGAATTCAGGTCAGTGGCCTCCCGTTGAGGCTTTGCCGGATAGTGTGACGGCAGTGTCCGTGCCAATGAGTGCCGGCGATTCGGCCTTTTTCTCTTCTCTTCTTCCTTCTTTGAAGCGGAACGCCGTGCAGCGGATAGACAGCCGCGAAGATCTGAACGTCATGCTGTCACCCGATGCCTTGCCCGTTCCCGATGATCTGGACTTTGAGCACTACACTTATGTGGTGGGCCGTGCGGATGTATATTCGCCCTATTATTATGTGAGCCAGGACACGCTGGTTTATGAGGACGGCTGCTTTACCTATACGTTAGATTATTTCTATTCACCGTCCGACAGCTGTTCCGATCATCTGATTTGCCGCAAGTATGAGAAGATTCCGGATGTGGGATACTTGCTGCTGGATCTGAAAGGTGAACGTGGAGCCGGTGTCATCTATGGATCATGGCTGACGGAGTATGCTTATCATGTTTTTGGTACTCATGTTCCTCAGATCAATCTGGAAGACGGCCAGTGTGTGCTGATCCGTGAAAAAGAGGATCTGTTTGATTACATGACATTTGGAGAATATACCTATTATCCCCCTTTGCGTCAGGTTGATTTTGAGAAGAATAGTGTGATCCTCTGGTTTAAAAAGATTTATCATCCGGTAGAAGGGTTCAACGTCTCATTCCGCCCCTTGTCGTTGGACAAGTACAGGTATGAAGTTGAAATACTTGGTAGCGATTCGATACTCGATATCAGTGAAGATGTGCATTACATGTCTATTATCGACAAATTGCCGGAAAATGCGACAATCGAATCAGTCTTAAAGGAGGAAATATAGATGACAAGGTCGTCATTGATTTGAAAGCACGATACGGTATGTCAGACGAGAACCTGAGTTATGGATTCGCTCTTTTGTTCTGGCCGGCCGGTAAGATGTGATGGCTATGCTGTTTTTTGTGGCCTGTGTTGAGAGGGCAGATAAAAAACAGCATAGCTTATTTGTTTTCAAGAAAAATAAGATAATATATTTCTGTTTGTCAGTTTATTTATTATTTTTGTGACAAAATACTTCACTCTTTGTCCTGTAGACGGAATAAAGACAATCAGGTATAAGGAACAGGCCGTTTGAGGCATAATTACCTTTTGTAACTTGGAAACCAATTAAAACAGACTTGAATGATAGATTGCCGTTATTTGGTTTCTCTTTAGAGGTAAAGGGAAAATAACAGGGGAAGATTGCAGGAATGTAGTTGAAAGCTGATTCATGCTCTTCTGATTGAAGTAAAAAACAGACAGAAAAACAACGTGTTATGGATGATAGTTATACTTTACAGATCATAGAGAGTGCGAACGAACTGTTCCATGAGATGGAAACCAGGGTGCCGGCAGAGGATTTGGAACGTATCCGGGCGGCTTATGAGTTTGCAGCAGAAGCCCATAAAGGTCAGTTCCGTAAGACAGGGGAACCTTATATCATTCACCCGATAGCTGTAGCCCGTATTGTGGCAGAAGAACTAGATCTGGGAACCAATCCTGTGATAGCGGCTTTCCTGCATGATGTGGTAGAGGATACCGTCTATACGATGGAAGATATCCGTGAGCGTTTTGGCGATGATGTGGCCTTTCTTGTCGGTGTGGTAACCAAGAAGAAGAAAGCCCAATACGAACATTCCAAGCAGGTGGATAATTTCCGTCAGATACTGGCTTCCGTACAGTTTGATATCCGGGCCATACTGATCAAATTGGCCGACCGTCTTCACAATATGCGTACTCTGGACAGCATGCGTCCGGACAAACAGATGAAGATAGCCGGTGAGACGGATTATTTCTATGCTCCGCTAGCTAACCGGCTGGGACTTTATCATGTCAAGAGTGAACTGGAAAACCTGTCATTCCGCTACCGTTGTCCGAGAGAATTTGAGGCCTTGGAAAGAGAGTTTCAGAAAGAACGTCAGACCTGTGAAGCCGGTATAACACTTTTTGTAAACAAGATACAGCAGATAATGGCTGAACGCGGTATTTCTGTACGGACTGAAGTGAAATACCGTACAGCCTACAGTATCTGGCGCAAAATGCAGTCAGTAGGCTGCGACCTGCACCATGTGGACGGCAAGCATTACATCCGTATCATCTATGATGCGGAAGGGCATCTGGAAGAGAAAAAGACCAGTCTGCATATCTATGCGGTTCTGACGGACTATTTCAAGGAACGTCCGGGAAGTGTGTCCAACTATATCAATGCACCCAAGGAAAACGGATACCAGAGTTTTCATCTCAAACTGCTCAGTGAACAGGGTACGTGGGAAGAAATCCACATTTCTTCCGAACGGATGGTCCGCAACTCCCGTCTGGGATGTGCGGCGGAACGTACCGAGGAGAATATCACTTCCTGGCTGGAAAAATTCAAGTCCGTCCTGCAGGATGTGGCATTCCATTCCAAGGAGATGGACTATATGGACGGCGTGACCGCTTCGTTCTACAATGACGACATTATGGTGTTTACTCCTAACGGCAAAGGTATCATTCTTCCCAAAGGGGCTACGGCGCTCGATTTTGCCTATGAAATCCATAGTGAGATTGGTAATCGTGCTGTATATGCCCGTATCAATGGTAAACTGATGTCTGTCAAGACCCGTCTTCATCGCGGAGATTGTGTGGAAATTGCTACGGACGAACAGTCCATGCCTGACGCAGACTGGTTGGATTATGTGTCGACTTACAAAGCCAAGCGCAGCTTGCGCAGTTATTATGCCCATCGTCCGGCCCTCAAGTACAGGCGCTGTCCGTGTTGCCATCCTTTGCCCGGTGATGAAGTGATCGGATTCAAGGACGAACAGGGGAATATCACATTGCATAAGCGTAATTGTCCGCAAGCAGTGCGCATGGCTTCCCAACAAGGCGATTCCATTGTGGCCGTCAGCTTTGAGGAAGATGATGAATTCCTCTATCCTGTCCGTATCCGCATACGCGGGGTCGACCGCCGTCATTTGCTGATTGATATTGTCAACTGTGTGACGGAGAAGCAGAATCTTTCGATATCCCGACTGGTGACGGAAACCAAAGACCGTATTGTGGAGTGTACAGTCGATTTTGCCGTACATTCAGCCGATGAGCTGGAAGCGGCTATTGATTCCATTTCCATGATCAGGAATATCGATGAGGTTTATCGTATCAACATTGAGTAAGTCGGTACTTATCCGATAAAGGGCGCCAGGGCTGCCGTCAGTTCATGAAGCGGGCAGGCACCGCTTTGCCGCCAGAGGCATTGTCCGTTGCGGAATAGCATGAGGGTGGGGACAGCCTGCACGTTAAACCGTTGTGCCGTTGCCTGATAACGGTCAATGTCCACTTTGATGATGCGCAACCGGTCACCGGTTTTCTGCTTGAGTTCGGACAGGATGGGATGCATGGTTTTGCAGGGACCACACAAGGTCGCGTAAAAGTCCACCAGTACAGGCTGGTCGGAAGAAATGACATCGTTGAAACTTTCCATGATTTTGTTTTTTAGGTTTTATAGCCGATAATTGTATATTGAATTCGGATTTTTGGTTTTATAGTCGGAAAGACCTGTTAATGTGTCGGAGTATGATGGTATTCCTTGTCAATCCATGCCATGATGACGCTGACTGCATAATCCTGTTCTTCCCGGCTGAGAAGCCGTCCAGCCGGGATGTGATGCCATTTGCTGAAACACCCCCTGCAACAGCAGCCTGTGGCATGCTGTGCCTTGAATACGGGATGTCCTCTCATCGGTGTTTGTTTTCCGTCATTGGGGATGGCGGCCGGTGCCAGACGGCGGGCGATAAAGTCAGCGGCATGTTGTCTGATCGTATCCATGCCTTTCGTGCGGATATAATCCAGGTCTTTTTCCGACAGATGAAAACGGCTCCTGAACTGTGATCCGGCCAGTCGGGTGAACAGGGCGCTATGGTCATAATTCACGGGTGCTGCAGTCGGCATGTCCGGTTGAAGGCTTTCCTCAGGTCTGTTTTCTTCATCAGGAAAGAGTGAAGGTTGAATATAGCATGGCGTTTTTCTGGTCATAATGTCTTGTTTCGTTGAGTCCGTTGTCTGGCTCTGCAGTAACGGTTCCTTTTTGTCGGACGTACTTTCCGGTATGATGGCTATCGATGTAAGTACGAAGGAGCCGGATCCGTGATACGGTTTCCCGACATGTCATTACAAAGTTAATCCTGTTATGGGATTTTTCCAAACTGCCGGTACCCTTAAAATGTGAAACAGTGTTTAAAACTGTCGGTTGACTTCAAAAAGTTTCTTTTTACGGTGGGCAAATTCCGTATCGTACGGTTCCGGAAGCTCCAGCATTTGCAGTTCTTCCGGTGTGATGGCTTTGATGATACTGTTCAGGCGGGCTGCAATGTCTTCACAACGGAAGTGTCCGTCTACGCGGTGGCCGCGCATTTCGGGGACATTCTCGTATGCTACTGTCGGATGGAATACATAATAGATGGCCAGAGCAATGTCCGTCCGGTGCAACCCCATGGCACAGGAAATATAGAAATCCCCGCGGTCCAGTATTTCAAACAGTCCGGGCAATCCGGCAATGATGTCGTGTACATCGGTATGCCGTTTGTCTATCGGAACGGACAAGTAATCCATTCCGGCATTCCGTACGTTCTGTTCGAAGCGGTCGGTATGATCGTGTGTCCGTAAATCGATGACGGTCCGGATTCCGGTATCATGCACCTTGTTAAGCAGCCATAGGTTTTTGGGACCAGACATGGTACGCCCTCTTACTCCCCGGTCGAAGACGGGGGCGAGATCTGTAATAGGATAGGCTTTCAGCCGTTCATAAAGCCTGTTGGAAGGAGTGGATGACATCCATCCGGATGACGTGTCCGGGTCGGTATGGATCTTGTTCTGCCTGTTCTTTCCGATATGCCAGCCGTCACACCAGGCACATTTGTATACGGAGTAGTGCACACCGTATTTTCGTTCCATGGCGGTAGCTGCCTGTGAGGCAGCCTCTCTGCTAGGGTAAGCTATTTTAGGCTTCCGGCTTTGCCGTGCGATATGGCTGTAACGGCTGAAGATGCCGAATGCGTTGTGCGTAATGAAGATATGCCGTAGGGCTTTCGGGCGTGTCAGTTGGTCGTAAATGGCCAGTATGAGATTTCTGATGTGCATCTTTTTCTTGATATATTTAGGTTGATGAAACAGGTGGGGGAGGACCACATGTCATGTTCTGTTGCAATCCGGTATTTTTTTGACCGGTAAGTGAAGTTCTGATTTTAAAGAGTATGAATTTAGTGATTTTCTCTCATGGACCTGATATTTTAGGAAAAGATTCTTATTACGGCCGTTTATTTCGATTCAGTTGGTATATTTCTGTGAAAATCAGACTGCGGAATGATTTTAAAATTTTATTTTTGTCAGGACTATTCTCTCAAATGAAAGGTCAATGGTTCTGTAGGACATTAAAAAAAGTGGTATGGAATTGATACGCAGTGCAATGGACATGGAACGGACTGCATTGGAACTGGGTTTTCTCCCATTTTTCCGTTGCGGTATACCCACATTCTCCATCGAAGAGAGAACCGATGCCGAATACTGGTTCTCCAGTGAAGAAGAAGGGCCGTGGGAGTGGAAAGGCCCGGTCATTCGGGAAGGCCATTGTGCCTATGGCAAGTTTTTTAATAAGAAAGCCGGCTATGTCAGTCTGGAATGGTTGCCTGATCTGCTGAATGTCCGCCGGACCAGGCAGTATGCCAGAGATGAAGACACTGCGGCGCTGGATGAGGTCGTATTGCAGGCTATTGTCAGTGAAGGGGGAGTGACGGTAAGGGAGCTCCGCCATCTGTTGGGACTGTCTGGAAGGCGCGGCAAACGCCGTCCGACTGATATGGTTGATATGACGGCCTCGGATGGCCGTATTTCGCTGGAACCGATTCTGACCCGCCTGATGATGAGGCTTCAGGTGGTCATTGCCGACTTTGTTTATAATACCGACCGTCATGGCAGACCGTATGGCTGGGGTGTGGCCCGTTATACGGTACCCGAAGTCCTTTACGGACGGATGGAGGCCGGTTGTCTGCCGGAGGAGTCTTATGAGAAGATTTACCGCCATTTCCGGTCGCTTTTTCCTGAGGCTCCCGAAAAGACCATCAGAAACCTGATAGGATAAAAGTCAGGTGGAAGTGTGGTAAGCGTATCTGTTTGTAATGGTATATATAGTGAATATAGTGAAAAATGAAACATGTTGAAGTCGTTGCGGCCGTGATCCGTCAAGATGGAACCTATCTGGCCACCCAGCGCGGTTATGGAGAATATAAGGATTATTGGGAATTTCCCGGAGGAAAGGTCGAACCCGGTGAGAGTAGGGAAGAAGCGCTGCTGCGTGAAATCCGCGAAGAACTTGATACCACTGTCAGTGTGGATGCCTTTCTTGTCACGGTCGATTATGACTACCCGTCATTCCATCTGACCATGCACTGCTATTTATGTTCCCTTCATTCCGGCCATCTGGTATTAAAAGAACACGAGAATGCCCTTTGGCTGCATGCCGATGAACTGGAGCGCGTAGCCTGGTTGCCCGCAGACCGGGAAGTCGTGAAACGGTTAGCCGGTATTCATAAGGACGGAATCTGACCGAAAAATCCTTTAGAGATAGGACTATGCCCCTCTTATTTCAGCATCCGCTACCGTCAAGGCTGCAACTTGCACCGTCTTCAATGGGGCGAGAACGCAGCCCGGCTTCTTCTGGTGTAAGGGTGACCGTGCCGTCTTCGAGTACAAAACACGGGATACCGGCTGCACCGTATTGTTTGGCTTCAGCGAATACCGGTTCATGATCCCGTAATTTAAGGAACGCTTTTAAATCGCGGACATGCCGTCCGATGTCAATCACTTCATACCGGTTGTTTCCTTTGACCTGTTCTTCTACATATTGGCAATCGGGACAGGAACTCATTCCATATATTCTGATCATAGCCGTATCTTGTTTGGTTGTTTTTGGATATTATATTTATGGTTGCTATCGTGGACTCTGTTCACAAAAGTACAAATAAAAGAGAAAACGCAGGCGGGAATTTCCGTCTTTTCTATTTTTTACCCCTTCTTTTTGCTACAAAGATACGACATGGCATAAAGCTCGTGGTCATTTATGGTTGCTTCGGGTAATTTACGCTTACTTATAGTTACTTATGGTCATTTAGAAGTATTTTGTCCCATGAAAATTCCCAGGAGTGGTTTTTTCAAGGTCAGAAAACAGCGAAAAACAGGGAGTACCAGTCTGTTTCACGGCCGGACAATTCCACCACATAAGAAGTAAAAACCTGAAAAACTTCTTCACCTCTTCATCTTAGTTTATATTAATTTGATAAACAGTTTGTTATGGATGAATATTTATCCTTCATTCCTATTGAATACCTGTTTTTGGTTGAAAATCTAGATTGTCAATTAAAAATACCAAATTACCTGTTTTTTTCCGGCATCTTTTCGGAAAAGTCCGGCTTACTTTCAAAAAAGTAAGGTTTACTTTTTAAAAAGTAAGCTTTACTTTTTTTAGAATGTCAGGAATTTTGAAATCCGGCGTTTTGCCGGTTTTTTTGTTTCAAACATGCCCTGACCATTCGGTGAAGGGGTGGTGAACCACCGTAAGGCAGGTGAAGGATGCTCCTTCACCCTGAAAGCCGCATAAATACAGGGGGAGTGAAGGGGTGAATGGGTTTTCTTTATTTGTTATAGGGGATTCATGGGTTGAGGTTGTCGGAAGGTATTTCAATTGATATTAAAAATTCAGTATCATAATGGTTGCGAGTATTATAAAATGTGTCGGTACTAACTGTTAAGTAGAAAGTCAACAGAATATGGCATTAAGAATTGTGTCTTGTGTTAATTATTATTAATTATAGTAATTCTACTAAGTGTATTAGTATATTGTTTGTGTTTTTTCTTATACTTGCAAAGTAAACCGATAAAAAAGCATACATGATATGAAAAGTTTGACTTTGAAAGAAAAAGAGATAATGGATATTTTGTGGGAACACGGTCCGATGGTCATTCGCGATATGTTGGCGTTTTACGATGAGCCGAAGCCGCATTACAACACAGTGGCCACGCTGGTGAAGCTGTTGGTAGAGAAAGGTTTCGTGGAGTATGAGGCTGTGGGGAACATTTACTTGTACCGTGCCAGGGTCAGCCGTAAGCAATGTGGCGGGAGTGCCATGGGAGACTTGGTGTCCCGATTTTATGACAATTCCTATACGAATGTGGTTTCTCAATTCATCGAGGAAGACAAGATAGGGTTGGATGAGTTGAAACAACTGATAGCTCAGATAGAGCAAGGACGCGAAAAAGAGTGAGACGATGATGGCTGCGTGGTTTATCTATTTGTCGAAATGCAGCGTTTGCCTGTGTGTCCTTTACGCATTCTGCAAATGCCTGTGCGCTGGTTCCACTTTGTTCGGTTTCCATCGTAAATTGATGCTTTGGGGACTGGCTGTTAGCTTGTGTTTGCCATTGGTGCAATGGACCACGGAAAAAGAAACGAAAGCGCAGAGTCCCTTGCTGATGTGGAGTGAAATGCTGTCCGAGGCTTGGCAGGAAATGCCGGTTGCCGTGGAGAGGCAAATGGAAACAGTAGATATACGTTTGGAAGAGAAGGATGGTGCATGGATACGGAACCTTCTTCCTTGGAGCTATTGGGCCGGTGCGCTGGCGGTATTCCTTTCCTATGGCTTGTGTTACATTCGCCTGTGGCGGCTGTTGCGCCGTGGCGAGCGTGTGGGAGGACAAGGGTGGACAGGTATTCTGACGGACGAGCCGGTGGAACCTTTCAGTGTGGGGCGTTTCGTGGTGATGAGCAGCGAGGATTATCGTGCTTTTCCTCTTATCTGCTTGCACGAACAAATGCACGTTCGTTTTCGTCATACATGGGACGAGGTGCTGATGCAGGCGCTCACCGTGTTATTCTGGTTTCATCCTTTGGTCTGGCTGTTACGCAGGGATTTGCGCGAGCAGCATGAGTTTCAGGCCGACGAAGGGGTACTTCAACAAGGCATCGATGCAAAGACATATCAGATTTTGTTGGTGCGGAAGTCTGTGGGCGCGAAAAGATTTGCCATGGCGAGCGGCTTCTGTCACTGTTCACTTAAAAAACGTGTAACTATGATGCTTAAAAAACGAACGAACGGATGGCGGCGGATCGGCTTGTTATTGGTCCTGCCGCTGGTGGGTGGCACGGCTTGGCTGTTTGCCCGCCCGGAAATGAACGTGTCGCAACAGCAGGAGAGGGTGGCGGCAAAGGAAACTGCGGTAGCAACTCTGGCGGATACGGTGCGGTGTGAGCGCCGGTATGCGGAAATGAAAGATGGTCCAGAGGTGTTTGACGTAAAAATCAATTGGAAGAGTGAGGTTTTGCTGACTGATGACGTGCATTTAAAAAAGAAGAAGCGTGGAGCTGCGTCGTTAGTCGAAGTGGAACAGGTGGCCACGCAGATGCTGATGGAGAAGTTCCGGAAGATGGTAGATTCGGATAAGGATGTGCATCCGGTCATCCGCATACAGGCAAGCACTCAGACTCCGGAAGAGAGCGTGGAGAAACTGGAACAGGCTTTGCGTGAGGCTGTCAGGAAGGCTGTGGCCGAGCTGTCCCTTTCCTGTCCGGCAGACCGGATGCAGAAGTTCTTGGAGGTGAATTGGGCTTATCAGAAACCGAAAAATATCCCAAGAAATAGAAAGAACTGAGTCTGTTTACGGTGTCCTCGTGGTTAAGCGGGGATGCCTTGCTTTGATTGAATGCATGGGTTTATGATGGAGGTAAGGAGATTGATGGCAGGCAGATAATATGATGTAAACAGATGTGGGGTGTTCGTGTCTAGAAGTGTTGGAGAAATTTAAACGACGGTAGCTATAGATTTTTAAAGACCTTATTTCCTGTAAATGTATCTGGCCAATCCGTAAATATATCTGCGGAATCCCGGGCGATACCGGAGTACACGGTCGAACCACTTCAAGTGATGACTGACAATCCGTACGGCCCATCCTACATAGTACATGGCAAATAATGTGCCCGGTCCGATGATGTACCATTGCCACTTTCCGAAAAATGCATAACTGAATATAATTCCCAAAATGACGAGTGAAATGTCTACAGTGATTTTCACTTTTGGAAATTCTGCATTCAGCATTTTGCTGACTGCAACAGGAAAACCTTCTCCTGGCATGGTTATGCTGCCGCATCTTACTTCAAATGCAATACCCGCAGCCAGAATGGTGCATCCGACAAGCTGGGCTGTAGCTTTTTCCCACAGAGCTATGGGCTGTAACCATGAAATAAGATTCATGTTCAGATCTATCAGTAAACCAAAAACAAAGCCTACGAGCAGTTGGAAAAGCTGAACAGATTCGAACTGCCGTCTGAGTATGCCTATTTGTCCTACAACCAGTAAGGCATTCATGATGAAAGTGTATTGTCCGATGGTTAATGCAGGTACCTGTCCGTTTGTTCCCGCATCATGAAAGACGTATGGGAGTACGCTGATAACGCTTGATCCCAGCATGCTTTTTACACATAGCGCAATACCCAGTGTCATGATATACAATGCAAAAAGTAGCAGAATATGCTGCCATGCAAATGATATTATTTTTTCTTTTACGGTCATTTCTACAGTATCTTGTGGTTGTTTTCCTTTGGAAAATCAGAATTTAAAATGAATGGGTTTTGCAAATTCTGCTTTTTCTTCCAGACCTTTTACATTGCCTAGATTAGTCATCCATCCATCGATATTTTTAAGATAGAATACTTTGAAAATGGGATTATGGCGCATATCCTTATATAGGGCATGGACAATGGCACTTTTTTCGATGATGGCATCACGGATATCCTGGCGTTCTTCAAAGACTGCTTCTGCCGATAATCGGATCCATGGGGTTTGTATTTCATCTTTTTCCAGTTTACAACCACAAAGTTCCAGAGATGGATTGGCTTGAAGTTCTGCATATACTTCTTTTTTTGAGTTCGTACAGAACCATAGCTTTTCGTCTTCCAGAACCATGTATTGCATGGGGCGAACTTTGGGTCTGCCATCCAGACCAATTGTAGCCATGAACTGAATACCTATGTTATCCAGATAGTTTGCCACATCTTGTAGGGTTATTTTTTCGTTCATTGTCGTTGCTTTTTTGTGTATCGTTTCTGGTAAAATACAATATTCGCAAAAATTCCTGTCATCTGCAAGTAAATGGCAGAAAAGTTGACTGATGAAGAAAAATCCCTCAAATCCGGTATTGTTTCTTTATTAAGAATACCGGATTTGAGGGAATATAAAAAACTGATATTATATACAGGACATTCTTTCAGAAAGTTATAATCCTGTCCTTTTCGTTTTTTACCGAAAACTTTTTACAGATTATCAGCTAAGGTGTTGCAGGATATCTTCTGCAATTTGTGGAGCTGTCAGGTGATTCTGTTTGAGGAATGTCTGTGGATCAAAACGGTCGGCAAATTCTTTTGGGGCACCGAAATTAAGAACTTTTATCGGGCTGCAACCGAAGTATCTGGTAATTTTTTCTCCGAATCCGCCGTCGAGCACACCGTCTTCCAAGGTTACGATCAGTTCATGGTCTGTTTTCAGCTCTTCCATAAGAGATTGGTCAACTCCTGTAATATAGCGTGGATTAATGAGGGTGATTTCCATACCATGCTGTTCCTTGAGTATTGCCGCTGTTTCTTCTGCGAGCCCGAAGAATGATCCTAATCCCAGTATAGCAACCCGATTTCCTTTCTGAACGGTTTGATAACGGTTTAAAAGACTGTAATCAGTGTCGACCGGATGATGTCCGTAATCTAATGCTATGGCCGGTACGCGAATGGCTACCGGATGTTCGTTTTGCTTCATGCTCCATTCCAACATAGCCATATATTCTTCCTTGCAGGTCGGAGCCAGATAAACCAGATTAGGGATATTGCTTAGCAGTGGAATATCAAAAAAGCAAAGGTGTGTTACATCGTTCATGGCTGAAAGTGATCCCCAGAATACCAATAGTACAGCAGGATTGCGGTTGATACACAGATCTTGTGAGAGTTGGTCGTATGCGCGCTGAATGAAAGTACTGTAAACACCGAAAACCGGTTTGCCGCCGTTCTTGGCTATTCCGGAGGCTAAAGCTACAGCATGTTCTTCGGCTATACCAACATCTACGAACTGTTTTCCGGCAACCTGGCGTCGGTCAGGCGTAAATCCCATTACAGCCGGGGTGCCGGCTGAGATGGCTACTATGCGTCGGTCTTCCTTCATGCGTTGTAACAGATAGCGTGCTGTCAGGTCACCATAGTCCTGCGGTTCTTCATTTGTGTGGTTGATGATTCCCGTTTCCGGATTGAAAGGCATCGTCCAATGGTAAGTTTCCTTATCTTCCTCAGCCGGTTTGTATCCTTTTCCTTTCAGGGTATTGATATGTACTACGATAGGATGATCAATATCCTTGACTTGTGAAAAGGCTTTAATCAGCGCTTCTATATTGTTTCCTTCGTTTACATAGAGATAATCCAGTCCCATGGCACGGAAAAGATTGCAGGCACATTGTCCGTTGCTTTCACGTAGTTCCTGCAGGTTACGATAAAGTCCTCCATGGTTTTCTGCAATGGACATCTGGTTGTCATTAACGATAATGATGAAATTCGAACCCAGTTCGGCAGCATAATCCAAACCTTCCAAAGCTTCCCCTCCACTGAGCGAACCGTCTCCGATAACGGCAATCACATTTCCGCCTTGTCCGGTCAGGTCTCTACCTTTGGCCAGACCGCCAGCCAGACTGACAGACGTCGATGTATGTCCAATAACGAAGTGATCATGTTTACTTTCTGTCGGTTCAGAATAGCCTGAAACTTCATCATATTGTTCCGGATGGAGAAAAGCAGCCTTACGTCCGGTCAGTATTTTATGAGTGTAACTTTGGTGGGATACATCGAATACAATTTTGTCTTCCGGCGAGTTAAACACATAATGCAGGGCAATGGTTGCTTCGACCATTCCAAAGTTAGGACCGAAATGTCCTCCGTGTTTACTCAGTTTCTGAAGCAAAGCTTGCCGTATCTCATGACTTAGTTCGTTCATTTCTGTTACTGACATTTTTTTTATGTCAGCCGGTGAATTAATTTGTTCCAGATACATAAAAATATATTTTACGGGTTATCAATCAATGATGAAATGATTCACGGTGCAAAAATACGTCTTGTTAAGATAAGAATGGATACCCCAATTATGGTTTTTTATACCCAAATTACTTGACTGAAGATGGAAGAACGTAATTGGACAATAAGGGGATGGTTATGTTTTTGATATCAGACTGAGTTCTAATGTGTGTATCTGATCTGTTGATTATAATGGTTTTATTGAATGGTCGGAAGACGATGACACGTCTTTTAGAAACAGCCAAGGTAAGATATCCATTTATATATGATGTCATACTTTAGGTTTCTTATGATGATATTTTTTTCTGATTTCAGTCATCGCTGCTGTAGCCATATCATGTGTTTCTATGAGTAGCGGACTTTTATGGTAGGGAACGATTCTGACCGTGACAGAATGATGGCGTTGTTTTTCCTCAATGCATTGAAGAATCAGATCCGGATTGGCTGATTTGGCAGTGGGGGATTTGTCAAAATTCTGAATATAGGCGGCGTTGGTCAGAAAAAGCAGGTCTGATCCTTCAGGAAGTTCCTTCATCTTTTTGATCATCAGAGTGAGTATCATGCGAAACTCTGTGGTGTGCATGTCGCAGATGACATCACGACAGATGATGTTTCTATTGTGTTCTATAATAACGGCTGCACCGCCGGCACGCTCCTTGTGTCCATAGTCACAAGAGCCGCCGATCCATATATGATAAATTGTATCTTCTAGTTCCATTATTGGGGGAGTATTTATTTGTTACTCCAAAGTCGTGAGGCGATAGTGACAAATTCTTTTTTACCTTCGATGTAATCGGCAAATGTGTCCATGGCTGACAAACCATCGGGCATGTTACAGCTGCCACAGCCTCCGCAGGCAGGCGCTTTGCAGCTGAACCGTTCCCTGATGAAGGCGATGCGTTCTTCCCGATCGGAAAAATCTATTTTAGGTGCAATCATACTTTTTTGTTTTTATATAAGTAACATTATTCTGCCAGATTCCTTTGTGAAAATTTCGGGAAAACGACAAATCGTGGCGTATACTTGTTTGCTGGTTACAGGTTGTCCGTCCCGCCGTAGATATAGTCTCAGGCGGTTGATGCTATCAGCTATCTGGTCAGTCGTCATGCCGCCATTCCGCTTTACTATGACATATACTATGGCTTCTTCTAATCTCATAATTTATTATTGTTTTTTCCACATTATCTCATGATGCTTGGAGAGTATGTAAATAGATGAAGAGAATACATTGCAGAACCAGTATGATCGGTATACCATACTTGAATTTTTTATGCATGGTTTTATGATGCCATACTTTCATACCAGTCCATGCGCCGATGCTGCCGCCAATGACGGCTATCAGCAGAAGTGTAGCTTCCGGTATGCGCCATTTGCTTTTTTTTGCCTTATACTTATCTATACCATACACGATAAAGGTGATGAAATTAATGGCTATCAGATAATATAGTGTCAATAGATGCATGTTGTCCATATCATTTTGCTCCCATCATTTATAATATGTCATTCATTCTTGTCGGTATCTTTTGCGGGCGTAATATTTCCTCGGTTCTATTTTGTATGTTCTGTTCTATGAGTTATCAATGAGAAAACAGGAGAGGAATCTATCGTTAAATCAAAGATTTGATGGTCAGTGCTTGAATATCTGTTGTTGTATCTTGTGTCATTCTGTTACTTGCAATTAAAACTTCTCTACAAAAATACGCAAAATTAGCTAAACTGCACATAATAAGAAGTTGAAAATCGAAGTGGGGCATTAATCGTTTTATTCAAAGAAAAGAACTTTGAAAATGGTTTTTATGTTTGTTTTATACATAAAAACTGTCTTATTTCCAGTCGGTTTAAGGGGAAAAGCGATTTATATTACCTTATTTAACGTAGTGATTCCCTTTCGTTACGCAACTTTAGTGTAATTTTGTACACTTATTGTATTTGTGGATAACGAGAAAGGGGTATTTATGGCACAGTTGAGAGATATGACATCAGGACCAAGTCTGCCTTTGATTTTGAATTTTACTTTTCCTTTGTTGTTGGGTAATTTGTTACAGCAGACATATTCTTTGGTAGACGCAGCAATTGTAGGTAAGTTTTTGAGTATTAATGCATTGGCTTCTGTAGGAGCCAGTACGTCTGTGGTTTTTCTTATATTGGGGTTCTGTAACGGATGTTGCGGTGGTTTCAGTATTCCTGTGGCTCAGAAATTCGGTGCTCATGATTATGTGACGATGAGGCGTTATGTATCGGTCAGTTTGAAACTGGCTGCGGTGATGTCTGTGGCTGTCGCGCTTATCACAAGCTTGCTGTGTGGCTTTATTTTAAGGTCCATGCAGACCCCTGAAAATATCTTTGAGGGAGCTTATGTTTATTTGCTGATCACATTTATAGGTGTACCGTGTACGTTTTTCTATAATTTGTTTTCCTGTATTATCCGTGCGTTAGGAGATAGTAAAACTCCGTTTTGGTTTCTGTTACTGTCAACTGTATTGAATATCATACTCGATTTATTTTGTATCCTTACGTTAGGATGGGGGGTGGCAGGTGCAGGAATTGCAACAGTTGTTTCTCAAGGATTTTCGGCTATTCTGTGCTACATTTATATGTATCGTAAATTTGATATTTTGAAAACGGAACCGTCCGACCGTCTTTTTCGGAAAAGTTTGGCTGGTCAGCTTTTGTCTATCGGGGTGCCGATGGGGTTGCAGTTTTCTATAACAGCCATTGGGAGTATCATGTTGCAGAGTGCGAACAATGCATTGGGAACAGCTTGTGTTGCAGCCTTTACCGCAGCAATGCGTATCAAAATGTTCGTGATGTGCCCGTTGGATG
This sequence comes from uncultured Paraprevotella sp., assembly GCA_900546665.1. Lineage (GTDB taxonomy): Bacteria > Bacteroidota > Bacteroidia > Bacteroidales > Bacteroidaceae > Paraprevotella > Paraprevotella stercorigallinarum. The sequence goes on from URDY01000026.1 coordinate 38,706, forward strand.
CTTTGGGAATGGCCATGGCTACGTATTCCGGGCAGAACTACGGTGCTGGAAAACCTGATCGTATCTGGATGGGTATTAAGTCGGCAACTCTGATGATGGTTATTTATTCCGTTTCGATTGCTATTATAATGTGGGGGTTGGCAGATAAGTTTGCTTTATTGTTTATTTCACCGGATGAGACTGAGATAATGGAGGATACCGTGCTGTTTCTGCATATCAATACCTCTTTCTTTATCTTGTTGGGATCACTGAGTATTCTCCGATATAGTATTCAGGGAGCTGGTTATACGCGTTTGTCTATGTTTTCCGGAGTGGCAGAAATGATTGCTCGTGCGTTGGTCAGTCTTGTTCTCGTACCGATATGGAAATTTTGGGGTGTTTGTTTCGGTGATCCGACAGCCTGGCTGTTTGCCAATTTCTTCCTGGTTCCAGCCTTTATCTATGTGTACCGTCAGTTGAAAAAAATGGTTGCTACAGAAGAACGTGTACCGGTCAATTCCTGATAGATTGTTGCTAGTTTCGGAGGTCAGACGGCATTAGTTGGCAAAGTAAGTTTAGACTACTGGTCAATGTATGGGTGTTACATATTTATCTCTTGTTAGTGTCTATCAGAACTTATTTCAGGCTTTTTAAAAACATGAAGGATATGATATACTAACCATTTTTCTTTTCATTCTTTTTTTGTTTTTCTACTGAGGTTATCAAGTACTCTGATCGTAAATACCGTTAATAGATGGTCATTTTAGTGATTTTAAGTTAGAAAAGCCATGTATCAGCTAAAAATTAATGTCCTCATTTTAAAACGGATATAAAAATTAAGGGAAAACATATATATTCATTTAACTACATTGATACTTTTTAAATTATATTATTGAAATTAGATTTTATTCAAATAAATCATAAACTATAATTATAATGATTTATTA
>URDY01000027.1 GCA_900546665.1 uncultured Paraprevotella sp.
ACTGTATATGACGGTATTTTTATACACCCTTTACAGACATGTAGTTTAGATATGTAAATACATAAAAAGTAAATTCAAGAAGCCGATATACTATAAATTTCTATATGTAAACCGTAAAGTTAGCCAAGCTAAATACTGATTCGGATTTTAAAATCCGAATTACATACACGTAAATGCTAATAAAACATAATGTAAAGCCGCCCGTTTCCGCTTTATTCCAAATCCGCGAGAATCAAAAAAATCCGATCAGCCGATCGGATGCACAAAAAAATCGAAATCTCAGCGAATAAAAACCTGTATAACCACCTTTAAGCTAGCAAAATAAGTGATAAATTAACAATTCGCCAAGATCTCGAAATAAATCAGAAATGCGTATTTAATGCAAAATAAAGTATACCAAATCCTTCAATAAGTCGCCATTTGAAGCCAAAGTCTCCCCTACTCCCTTTGATTTGGCATCCGTTTGACCCAGTTTTTCCAATATCTGCATCACCTTTATTCCAGAATACTTTTTCATGGCCGGAAGCACGTTTTTAGCCACCTGCCATTTCGGAAGTTCCAGCCATGCAGCTATCCCCTCTTCTGTTCTTTGAGGAGCATAGTAAGCCGTCATGATATTGCTGAAAAAATTAAACAATACGGACAGAGTCAGCTGAAGGGAATAAGATTTAGGATTATCATTGAAATATTTCACGATCTGATTGCACTTATAGACATCCTTCTCAACCAAAGCTGAGACCAGTTCGTAGTTGTTAAAACTTTTACTTACCCCCACATGTTCTTCCACAAATGCCGTATCGATTCTTTGTCTCCCTTCAGGAAGGGCCAGCATCAGTTTGTCAAGCTCACTGGACAGCAACAGAAGATCACTGCCGGTAAAGCTGCAAAGCATCATTACCGCATCCTGCTCCATTGTCAACCCCTTCCGGCGAAGATATGATACCACAAAAGCCGGAAGCTGGTTTTCATACAATTTTTTGGATTCGAACAACACTCCGGTTCGCTGGATCTCTGCAGCAACCTTCTTCCTCTTATCCAAGGCACCGTGCTTATGACAAAACACCAGCACCGTAGTAGACTGGGGACGTTCCAAATATAATATCAGCCTGCCCTGGCTTTCCTCGTTGAAATCCAGACGCTGTGCTTCACGCACAACTACCACCTGCCTGGCCGCTCCCATCGGATACTGCCTGGCAGCCGTAATAATCTCGCTGACATTCGTATCCGGACCATAAAGCACGGTCAGATTAAAATCCCTCTCCTGCTCCGTCAAGGCCGTATCAACGATATAATCGCTGATCTTGTCTATATAATAAGACTCTTCGCCCATCAGATAATACACAGGACTATATTGTCCGGCCCGTATGGCACGGACTATTTCTTCATAAGTTACCGATTCCTTCTTTGCCACAATCTCTGAATGATTAAATACATGTTACCAGTCAAACTTTAGATGCTTCACCGTCTGGCGACCACCAATGATCAGCCGCAACGCCGACAACCCGATCTCCACATGCTCATGCACAAAATTACGGGTGACCATCTTGTCGCTCTCACTTGTCTTCACGCCGTCCGGAGTCATCGGATTGTCCGATACAAGCAACAAGGCCCCCGTAGGTATATGGTTGGCAAAGCCGCATGTAAACAAAGTAGCCGTCTCCATATCTACAGCCATCGCGCGGGTCACCTTGAGATACTTCTTGAACCGCTCGTCATGTTCCCAAATCCTCCGGTTGGTTGTATACACCGTACCCGTCCAGTAATCACGGCCGGCATTACGCACGGCCGTAGACACGGCACGCTGAAGCATAAAAGCCGGAAGAGCCGGAACCTCAGGCGGATAATAATCATTGGACGTACCTTCACCACGTATACCGGCCAACGGCAGAATAAGATCCCCCAACTGGGTTTTGGACGAAATCCCGCCGCACTTGCCCAGAAAAAGACAAGCCTTCGGAGCAACCGCACTGAGCAGATCCATCACGATAGCCGCATTGGGACTTCCCATTCCGAAATTGATAATGGTGATATCTCCAGCCGTAGCCGTACGCATGTTGGCATCATATCCGGGAGCTTCTATGCCCATCTGCTCACAGAATATATCTACATAATTATTGAAGTTGGTCAAAAGGATATACTTACCCATATCATCCAATTCGTGCTGGGTATAACGCGGCAACCAATTAGAAACGATCTCTTGTTTGGTCTTCATTTTTTTTCTATTTTTGTCGTTCTGTTCAATCAACTGTTTTTGCAAAGTTAGTAAATGTTCGCATTAAATCTCCCCTTATATCCTATAAAAGTCATTAACCGAACCGGACGAAAAGCCGTGTTTGATGTCCTGCGCAAGAAGTATGTCGCACTGACACCCGAAGAATGGGTACGCCAACAGTTCGTGCACTTCCTGCTCAATGAAAAGCACTACCCGGCCGGACTGGTCGCCAACGAAGTTTCACTTCAGATCAACGGTACCAGCAAACGCTGCGACACCGTAGTCTACAACCGCCAGGCTCAACCGTGCGTCATTGTAGAATACAAGGCCCCGCACATTGAAATCACACAAAAAGTCTTTTCCCAAATCTGCCGCTACAATCTGGCACTAAAGGTTGACTACCTCATCGTTTCCAACGGCCTGCAACATTACTGCTGCAAAATGGAATATGCCACCCAATCCTACTCTTTCCTCAGAAACATCCCCTGTTACGAAGAAATCGTACCGCCGACCCTTTAAATCAGGAAAAATTTACGGGGAAGGATTAATGCAAACTAAAAAAATGGATTCTGAAGGAACGTAAAACAAACAAAAAGACAGAAAAACAAATAGAATAAGCCTAAAATAATACTTATCAAACCAAAAACAAAACCAAAAGTACAGCATTTAACTGAATATAATATCATAATAATATTCATTTTCTGTTCACGTCATCACATTATCCAGCTCAAACACACTTTCTGCTCCCCTTCAGCGCAAACGTCATCCCATTTTTTTATCCATCTGCATGTTTTATTTCTGCCATCGGAAAAATCACATTGACAAACCACTATCCAAACATCTGCCTTCCCAACACAGACACTTTCACCTCTTGATGTTCAACCCACCCTCCACCAGCACACTTCTGATATCATTGATATCTTAAACTTATAAAGCCCAGACCATCACAAAGATCCAGCATATTCAAAATGTAAATAAATCAGAATTTTGCCCAGGAATTACCCTAACAGAGGTTTTTTCCTGCTTTTCTTTCACTCCTTCACAGCCGGTATTAACAGGCTGAAAAACAGCAAAATAGACAATGAATAATACCCTTTCACACGCTTCACACACTCCCTCACTTCCATACAGGGCGCCTGAGGCGCTTTCTGATGGTCTTCCGACAAAAAAGTCCCCCGACATCAATATCCTTGCTTAGACGGCATTTTTATACCCCTTTTCAGACAGTTGCCCCCAAACACCCCTTCAGTCACACTTTATCATCCCATAAAGACGGTTTACTTTGGAAAAAACTCGGCTTACTTTAAAAAAAGTAAACCTTACTTTTTTGAAAATATAAATAATTATCAATTCGGCAATTTATCCTGAATTTTAAAAATAATATTCTCATTTACCACGTGAAGGATCTGGTGAAGAGGTTGTGAAGGAGACCATTCACCTCAAAAGGCCCATTGTCAAAGGAATGTGAAGGGGTGAAGGGGTTTTTGAGAGAAAAAGCCATGTAAAGGAATCCATACGACAAACCGACATGCGGCATAAAATCAGTTGTCAATAAAAATAATTTTTATCCACACAAAAAATGCAATGTCACAGAAAAAAAGGAAGCAGCAAAACCCATTCACTTGAATGGCTTTTGCTGCTTCCTGTCATATCAGAGTCCCTTGTTGCAGGGTCTGGAAACTTAATCTTCTGAAGACAAAGAACGACGACGGCGTTTCGGTTTTTCCTCTACAACCTTCTGCTCTACCTGAACACCGGCCAATTCCGGGTCGATCATGATACGTCCGCAATACTCGCAAACGATAATTTTCTTACGCATGCGGATATCCAACTGACGCTGGGGCGGGATCTTGTTGAAGCAACCTCCACAGGCATCACGCTGTACATAAACAATACCCAATCCGTTACGGCTGTTCTTGCGGATGCGCTTGAATGCAGTCAGCAGACGGGGCTCGATAGTGAGTTCCAGATTTTTCACCTTCTCTCTCAACTTTTCCTCTTCAGCCTTGGTTTCAGAAATAATCTCATCCAATTCTGATTTTTTCAGGTTGAGATCCTCACGACGCTCATTGGCCAGATTGGTGTAGCGCTCTATCTCCTGATTTTTGTGCTCGATAGCTTCCTTGGCTTCACGGATACGCTTTTCATTAAGCTGGATATCCAGATTCTGGAATTCAATCTCCTTGCTCAATGATTCATACTCGCGGTTGTTGCGCACATTGTCCAGCTGCTGGCTGTATTTCTCCACATTGGCCTTGCTGGTTTCAATGGTTGAACGGCGGTTGACTATGTCAGCATTCAGCTTGTCTATCTCTGTATGGATATTGTCCACACGGGTAGTCAGTCCTGCAATCTCATCTTCCAGATCTTGCACCTCGAGCGGCAATTCACCACGCAAAGTCTTGATCTTATCGATTTCTGAAAGCAACATTTGCAACTGATACAAATTCTTCAGTTTCTCCTCAATAGACAATTCTGTAGGATCTTTTTTTGTTTCTTTAGCCATAGTTTGTTTATAAATATTTGATGGGATTCGTGTCTATCGCCGTCATAAACAGCGGCAACTCCGGAAACGTCTCCCCTATGATTGAATAAAATATTTCTTTCGTATACTGTTCGCTCTGATAATGTCCCATCACGCCGATCTGTATTTCCTGTTCATGACCGAAATACTGATGATAGTGCATCTCGCCGGTCAGAAACGCATCGGCTCCTGCTGCGATGGCATCATCGAGAAGGAAGTCGCCCGCCCCACCGCATATCACGATTTTCTGTACCGGACGCTGCAACAGTTCGTTATGCATCAGGCAGTCTATGCGGAACACGGATTTCACACGCTGCAGAAAGGTCAGTGCATCCTCCGGCAAAGCCAGTTCGCCGATCACTCCGCTGCCCGCCATTACCGAATAATCATGGCGCCCGTCGTTGATCTTGACATGATGAGGCTGAAAGAGCTCAACCTTTTCCAGCTCCATTTTTTCGGCTATCTTGTAGTTCACACCGTCTTCGGCATTATCCAGATTGGTATGAGCCGCATAAATGGCAATATCGTGAACGATGGCCTTTCGTACGCAACGTTCCACCATATTCCGGTCGGCCACAGTTTTAAGACCGCGGAACAACAGCGGATGATGGGCGATCACCAGGTTGCAACCTAGCGAAATAGCCTCATCGAGCACTTCTTCAGTCACGTCCAGACACAACAATGCCCCTGATGCTTCCGCCTCCGTCAATCCAACCTGCAAGCCGGCATTATCATAGCTCTCCTGCAAGGGCAAAGGCGCGAACCGTTCAAGGGCAAAAATAATTTCCTTTATTTTCACGCGAATAGAATATTTTTGCAAAAATAAGTCTTATATCTTGATTTAACGACCTGTCAGAGTTGTTTTTAGTATTTTTTAAGACTTTGATGATTTAAAGATTGGTTTCAGGCAATCATACTGGTCAAAAGACCGGCGTATGGACAGCGAGATGGTAATCACCAGCGACATCATGGAAGCAACGACCGTGATCACACTGATCATCAACTGATACTTGATAGCCACGTCCGGCAACGAACCGCCCAGGATCTGACCGATCATCGTGCCGGGAAAAGACACCAGGCCCAGCACCGACATATTCGCTATACAGGGCGCAAAAGAACGGATGACGGCTGAACGGAGAAAAGGCACCGTAGCTTCAAACCGCGTAGCTCCGTTGCCCAACAGATAATAATACATCTGTTGCTCGCGGCGTAACTCACTGTAATACACGTTCAACGCAAGGATATCCACCGTCAGCATATTACCGAGCAGCACACCGACTACCGGAATAAAATATCGGGCCGAAAATACATTGTCCACCTGCATGACCAGACCAAGGAAATAGGCCGAAACCACCAATACGGACGCCAAAAGTCCCACAAAGACCGGAACCAGCAGCACGCTCGTCTTCAGCGACGTACGTTTGACTGCCGTATATGAAGCCACAATAGCCATTATTACCGTCCACAACAGATTGACGAAAATATTGTCCAGTTGGAAAAGGAACCGCAGGTAAACGCCGATCAGAAGCAGCTGCACCGTCATCCTGACCGTACTGATGACCGCCGACTTCAGCAAACCGGTTTTCAGACGCCAGAAATAATAAAGCGGGACGAGCATCAACAACATGCCGATGCCCAAATGCCAGTAACTTATATCAACCACTTCCATTTTCAGATTTCTTCTATTCCTTATTATTATAGACGGACTATCCGGTCACAGCTGGCCATAAAATCACGGTCATGCGACACCGACAGAATGGCCGCGCCCTCAGAAGCGAGTTCACGGAAGAACGCGACAACCCGTTTCATACTGTCCGCATCGAGCGCGGAAGTCGGCTCATCCGCCATGATCAGTTTACGGCCGAGCAGAGCGCAGACGGACAACAGGATACGCTGGCGCTGTCCGCCGGACAGATAAGAGGTTTTGCTTTCGTACAGGTCATGCGACAGTCCCAGCATATCCCAATAGTGCCACATCTGTCTCCTTGAAAATGCGATATGCTTGTTGGCTTTCAGGTCAAAAGGCATCCTGACCATCTCCTTTACCGTTTCATGCGGCAAGGAAAGTTCCTGCGGAACATAAGCCGTAAACTGCCGGATCTGAGCCACTGTTTTCAACCCCATACGCCAACCATTGACCGTCACACTCCCCTCGTCCAGGGCGACAAATCCCAGCACCGCCTTGAGCAACGATGTTTTGCCGCAGCCAGATTCTCCTGTCAGACAGACCAGTTCACCGGCATCTACATGCAGGTCAAAATCCCTGAAAAGTATTTTCCCGCCCAGGTTCAATGTGGCATGTTCTATTCTAAGCATTCCTCTCTTTTTAAAGACAAAGGTACTAATAAAATGTGATAAACAGAAAAATGAGGGGAAAGTTATTGGGAGGAAGAAGTTGCTATAAAATTACAAATATTGGTTTTACAGATCCAGATAATCAGGTCCTACATCATTTGTGTATACGTTACTGTCTTCGTAATATGCCTCATTAGATTCAGTTGTTCGGAAAATCCGAACAACTGAATCTTTTAAATGATTATCTCAGACGAGAACGTTTCTTATTGTAATACTTCAGGTTATCCCGCGTTTTTGTCGTTATGCAGACAACATAGAATTGCGGAAGCGCTTCGAATCCTTCAATATCCGTTGATCTCAGGAGCTCAACATCAAGAATAAAATTCTTGTCAATTTTATATGAAGAAAGATCATTCATCAGGAGAAATTTATTGACCATATATATACAGGGCACATCCCCGATCTGAGGGAAACAGGCTTTACGTATGTCATCCAAAGACAGGAATTCCACAGGTTTGCCAAATGATACGCAAACAAAACGCGTATAATCTATACCGTTAATATTCACCAGACTACTCTTGGTTCCTTTCTGACCCACCATAATTGAATCATTCTCGCCTTTTACTCCCTTAATCACCAAAGGACCATCTGTTACTATACGACATGAAGTAAGAGAGTCCAGATTAAGACCTATAAGGCTTTTGATAAAGTGACCATCCACCAACACTCCGGTAGTATTCTTGTTGAATTCTTCAATAGACAATTCATACTGGAACGCATTCTGATCTACACTGACTGCGGCTGCCTTTTTCCGGGGTGTCTGTGCTTTGACAACGCCATTAAACGGAAGCCAACAAAACAACACACCTGCAATGGCTCCGCCAATCCATTTTCTGTTTTTCATAATCATTTATAACTTTATTTATCTATGCCGGTTCTACCCTTCGCAATGAGCCGCCGACATATTTAAGATTATCTACTATATGTTTTTCCATATCAAACATTATCAAGGCCTTATGCCTTATCCGGAAACACGATCTGTTGTATCTTCTGTAATGTTTACATTCAAGGAAAATAATGTTCGTTTTTAAGGTTATTGCCTTTCAACTACTTCAGAAGCATCAATTTACTGCAAATGAAACAAATTTATCTGACAATATAAACCAAAATACAGATATTTTTATCATATTTAACTATTCAGTCGTTTTCACAATGCGGTCTGCCCATTTACCCCAACTGATCCAGCCCTAACTTAAACGAGCACGGACCGTTACAAAACCATTGGTTGCATGAATTATTCTCCAAGTTTATTCGGCCAACAGACAATCATTATAAACGAAAATTTGTATCTTTGCTCAAATTGTTTTTGACTGATCATGATAAACGAAAGAGAAATACGCCACAAAAACATCATGGACGTGGCACGGCAGATGATGACGGCTGCACGCACTGCCCCCAAAAGCAAAGGAATGGACCTGATTGAGATTGGTCTGATCGAAGGAGACGAAATCAAGCAGTTAAGTACGGAAATCAAAGCCCTTTACGAGATTAACGGCATGCACTTTTTCCAACGTGATGCCGAAAATATCCTTCAGGCCGACGCTATTGTACTAATCGGTACACGGGAAGAAGCCCTCGGACTGAACTGCGGACACTGCGGTTATCCGACCTGCGGGCTTAGAACTGACGGTGTGCCCTGCGCATTGAACACGATTGATGTCGGCATAGCCGTAGGTTCGGCCTGCGCAACAGCAGCCGACCACCGCGTGGATACCAGAGTCATGTTTTCCGCCGGACTGGCTGCACAGAAGTTGGGCTGGCCCAAAGCGGGATGCCGGCACGTCATTGCCATTCCGGTGAGCGCATCTTCCAAAAATCCATTTTTCGACCGTAAACCACAAAATTAACTGAACATCACATGGGATTACAATATAAAGTCAGAACTTCAAGCATAGAAGAACGCACACTTGAATTGCGCTTCGACAGTCCGAAAGCCCCTGAACAGACAGAATTCAGAGGTACATTTTTCCCCGCCGAATGGTTTCCGCAAAGCGGAGTACAACTGACATGGCCTCACGCCGGTACGGACTGGAGCCATATCCTGCCTGAAGTAACGGCATGCTATCTGAGAATGGCTTACGAAATAGCTTCACACGAACCGCTGCTTATTGTCACTCCCGAACGGGAAAGAGTGGAAGAATTGCTTAAGGAACAGCTTCCATCCAAACTGCTCGAACAGATCCGGTGGGGTGACTGTCCGACGAACGACACCTGGGCGCGCGACCATGGCTTCATTACACTGCTAAGCGAAAACGGACCGCAACTGCTGGACTTCAGTTTCAACGGCTGGGGTATGAAATTTGCAGCCAACGAGGATAACCAGATCAACCGTCGCCTCATGACTCAGGGGCTGTTCAACGGTGAATATCATAACCTACTGAATTTCGTATTCGAAGGCGGTTCTATCGAAAGCGACGGCTGCGGTACGCTGCTGACCACGGCAGAATGCCTGCTCTCCCCCAACCGTAATGATCATCTGACCCGGGCAGACATTGAGCAGAAGCTCAAAGAACTGTTGCATGCCGAACGTGTATTGTGGCTTGATCACGGCTATCTTGCCGGTGACGATACCGACAGCCATATCGATACGCTGGCCCGCTTCTGTCCGGACAACACCATCGTCTACGTAAAATGTGAAGACCAAGAAGACGAACACTATAACGAACTCCGGTTGATGGAAGAACAATTGAAGACATTCCGTACCCTGAAGGACGAGCCTTACAGGCTTCTTCCTCTTCCATTCCCTGAAGCCATCTATGATGAGGACGGCCTCCGTCTGCCGGCCACTTATGCCAATTTCCTTGTCATCAACGATGCCGTACTGGTACCGACCTACAACCAGCCCATCAACGACAATGCCGCCATCAAGGTGCTCCAGGAAGCTTTCCCCAAACACACTGTTACCGGCATTGACTGTAGGGTACTGATCCGGCAACATGGATCACTTCATTGCTGCACCATGCAATTCCCGGTTTCCGTATTGAAATAATCCCGATTCAATCAATCATCAGACATATTTTTATAATCAGATCAATGAAGACATTAAAAGTAGGCTTGATCCAACAGGCCAATACAGCCGACGTGAAAGCAAATCTTCTCACACTGGCACAAAATATAGAAGACGTAGTAAAAAAAGGAGCAGAGCTGGTTGTCCTTCAGGAACTTCATAATTCACTGTACTTCTGCCAGACGGAAGATACCAGCCAGTTCGACCTGGCTGAACCTATACCCGGACCGTCTACCGGATTTTTTGGCGAACTGGCCCGGCAATATCATATCGTACTGGTTACATCCTTATTCGAAAAACGGGCTGCCGGCCTCTATCACAACACGGCAGTGGTATTCGAAAAAGACGGTTCAATAGCCGGCAAATACCGTAAGATGCATATTCCTGACGATCCGGCCTATTACGAAAAATTCTATTTCACTCCGGGCGATCTGGGTTTCCATCCTATCCAGACATCAGTAGGCAAACTCGGTGTACAGGTTTGCTGGGACCAGTGGTATCCCGAAGGAGCCCGCCTGATGGCACTTCAAGGTGCAGAGCTGCTGATCTACCCTACCGCCATCGGTTATGAAAGCAGTGACACGCCGGAAGAACAGGAACGCCAGCGCGAAGCATGGACCACAGTACAGCGCGGACACGCCGTAGCCAACGGCATCCCCGTGATAGCCGTCAACCGCGTCGGACTGGAAAAAGATCCGTCCGGACAGACCAACGGCATCCAGTTCTGGGGCAGCAGCTTTGTAGCCGGCCCTCAAGGCGAGATGCTGGCACGTGCCTCACGCGAGAAAGCTGAAAACCTGGTAGTAGAAATCGATATGGCCCGCTCGGAAAATGTCCGCCGCTGGTGGCCATTCCTGAGAGATCGCCGGATAGAAGAATTCGGACCGCTGACCAGACGTTTTATTGATTAAGTTGCGGTTCACTGACACCACGTTCCCCGCCAATCGGAATAAAATGGCTTTTTCAACGCAATAAAATAAGCCGGAATGTCCGTACTAAAAACAAAAACACTTAACTTTGCAGAAAAATAACACCAGTTCCCCTGTACCGACAAAATGAGGAGCCGGAATGTAACAACATAGAAAGTCAGAAACCATATGTCAAAATTAAGATTCAGAGTCGTAGAAAAGGCGTTTCACAAAAAACCGGTGGAAGTGGCAGTCCCGACAGAACGTCCGAGTGAATATTTTGCCAAATACGTCTTCAACCGTGAAAAAATGTTCAAGTATCTGCCCAGTAAAGTCTATGCCAAACTGGTAGATGTGATAGACAATGACGCCCCGCTCGACCGCAGCATAGCTGACGAAGTAGCAGCAGGAATGAAAAAATGGGCGACAGAATTGGGTGTCACACATTACACTCACTGGTTTCAGCCTCTGACAGAAGGCACTGCAGAAAAACATGATGCCTTCGTAGAACACGACGGTAAAGGCGGAATGCTGGAAGAGTTTTCCGGAAAATTGCTCGTACAGCAGGAATCAGACGGTTCTTCATTCCCCAACGGTGGTATCCGCAACACTTTCGAAGCACGCGGTTACAGTGCATGGGATCCTTCATCACCTGTATTCGTAGTTGATGACACGCTGTGCATACCAACCGTATTCATTGCCTACACCGGCGAATCACTTGATTACAAGGCACCGCTTCTCAAATCCATTCAGGCTGTCAACAAATCGGCACTGGAAGTGGTACATTATTTCGACCCGTCCGTCAAGAAGGTTCTCACCTACCTCGGCTGGGAACAGGAGTACTTCCTAGTAGACGAAGGTCTTTATGCCGCACGCCCAGACCTGTTACTGACAGGACGCACCCTGATGGGACATGAGGCTTCAAAGAACCAGCAGTTGGAGGATCACTATTTCGGTGCCATTCCTTCACGTGTAGCTGCCTTTATGAAGGATCTGGAAATCCAGGCTCTTGAACTGGGCATTCCGGTCAAGACCCGCCATAACGAAGTGGCACCGAACCAGTTTGAGCTGGCTCCTATCTTTGAAGAATGTAATCTGGCCGTTGACCATAACATGTTGCTGATGTCACTGATGAGAAAACTGGCACGTAATCATGGTTTCCGCGTTCTCTTGCATGAAAAGCCGTTCAAGGGCGTCAACGGATCCGGCAAACACAATAACTGGTCATTGGGAACCGACAACGGTACACTTTTGATGGCTCCCGGAAAGACTTCGGAAGAGAACCTGAGGTTTATCACTTTCGTAGTCAACACCCTGATGGCCGTTTATCACCACAACGGTCTGCTCAAGGCTTCTATCATGAGTGCGACCAATGCTCACCGCCTGGGTGCACATGAAGCTCCTCCAGCCATTATCTCTTCATTCCTGGGTACACAGCTCAGCAAGGTTCTGGACCATCTGGAAGAGAGCACCAACGACGATCTGCTTTCACTTGGTGGCAAGCAGGGTATGAAACTGGATATTCCTCAGATTCCGGAACTGCTTATCGACAACACGGACCGTAACCGTACTTCACCATTTGCATTCACCGGTAACCGTTTCGAATTCCGTGCACCAGGATCAGAAGCTAACTGTGCCAGCGCCATGATCGCCCTCAACTCTGCAGTTGCAGAACAGCTTACAATATTCAAAAAAGACGTTGACGAACTGATCGGCAAAGGTGAATCCCATTATTCTGCCATTCTGCAGGTGGTACGCCGCTACATCAAGGAATGCAAACCTATCCGTTTCGACGGTAATGGCTACAGCGACGAATGGAAGGAAGAAGCAGCACGCCGCGGACTGGATTGCGAAACCAGCTGCCCGCTGATTTTCGACAACTATCTCAAACCTGAAAGCATACGCATGTTCGAATCAACAGGTGTCATGACCCGTAAGGAACTGGAAGCGCGTAATGAGGTGAAATGGGAGATGTATGTCAAGAAGATACAGATCGAGGCCCGTGTTCTCGGTGACCTGGTAATGAACCACGTCGTACCGGTCGCAATAGAATACCAGACCAAACTGATTGATAATGCCTATAAAATGAAATCGCTGTTCAATGACAAGGAAGCTTCTGAGCTTTCTGCAGGTAATCTGGCCATTATCAAAGAAATCGCCGAACATACAGCCATCATCAAGAAGCAGGTAGACGAAATGGTTGAAACCAGAAAGGTAGTCAATCGGATTGAAGACATCAGAGAAAAGGCTATCGCTTATCATGACCGCATTGCTCCGATGCTGGAAGAAATACGTTATCACATCGACAAGCTGGAACTGATAGTAGACGACCAGATGTGGACTCTGCCTAAATATCGCGAACTGTTGTTTATCAGATAACAGCCTCTAAGCGCTGAGTCATATTCATAATAATCATGATAAGGGGCTGCTTTGTTATCGGAGCAGCCCTCTTTCATGCCGATAAATACGGATAGTGATTATTCACTGTCCCTATTCGCAAAACCGGATCATAAATAAGGTTTTTCGATAGATTTTCATTAACTTTGTTTCTATTATACACAACATAATATCAAATAGAAAATGATGAACGAATGGTTTGAATGTAAAGTTCGCTACGAAAAAACACTGGAAAACGGACTGGTCAAGAAAGTAACTGAACCTTATCTCGTTGATGCACTCAGTTTTACAGAAGCTGAAAGACGGTTCATTGAAGAAATTGAACCTTTCATGTCAGGTGAATTCCAGGTAACAGATATCAAACGTGCCAAATATGCCGAGCTGTTCGAAACAGACGATGACGAAGCTGACAGATGGTTCAAGGCCAAGGTCAACTTCATTACCTTGGACGAGAAAAACGGTGTGGAGAAGAAAACCGCACAAAACATGCTGGTTCAGGCATCAGACCTCAGAGATGCGGTCAAGAGACTGGATAAAGGTATGGAAGGCACGATGGCTGACTATGAAATCGCCTCAATGGCTGAAACACCGATTATGGACATCTTCCACTACAAGGCCGAGCCTGACGAAAAGCCGGAATTTCCCGACGCTTAAAACGTATTAAATCAAATTTCATTGCCATGCCTGATATCAAAAAAGAAATAGAGGCTATCACAGCCGAATTACCTGAAGGTACAAGACTGGTAGCCGTATCCAAATTCCATCCGGAAAGTTGCATTGAAGAAGCCTATGCGGCCGGACAACGTATTTTTGGTGAAAGCCACGTACAGGAACTTGAGCAAAAACACGAACATCTCCCGAAGGACATAGAATGGCATTTTATCGGTCATCTGCAGACCAATAAAGTTAAATACATTGCAAAATATGTAGCACTGATTCATGCCGTAGATACGTTGAAACTGCTAAAGGAGATCAACAAGCAGGCCGAAAAGGCCGACAGGACCATTTCATGCCTGCTACAACTGCATGTGGCTTGTGAGGAAACCAAATTCGGCTTTACGCCAGAAGAATGCCTGGCCATGTTGAACGAAGGCGAATGGCGCACTCTTGACCATGTCAGGATATGCGGCATCATGTGTATGGCATCCAATACAGATGATCAGGCACAGATACAAAAGGAATTCCACACGGCATACGAATTCTTCAAAATGGCCAAACAGACTTTTTTCAAGAATATGCCCTATTTCAAGGAGTGCTCATGGGGTATGAGTCATGATTATGAACTTGCTTTGAAAGAAGGCAGCACCCTTATACGTGTTGGCAGCAAAATTTTCGGCGAAAGAATTTATTAATGTAATAAAATCTTGGTTAAATAAATTATTTCAGTTAGTTTTGCACATAGATTAAAAATTTGTGCAATGAATAATCCAAGCTTTAACCAATACATCGAACAAAGCATCAAGGATCATTGGGACCTTGATGCTTTAAGCGATTATAAAGGGGAAACCTTTCAATATAAAGATATTGCCAGAATAATTGAAAAGCTTCATATCATATTTGAATACAGCAATGTCAAACACGGTGACAAAATAGCCATCTGTGGAAGGAACTGTGCACACTGGGGGGCTGTCTTTTTCGCCACACTGACCTACGGAGCCGTAGCCGTACCCATACTTCACGAATTCACCCCGGAACAGATACACCATATCGTCAACCACAGCGAAGCCAAACTGCTGTTTGTAGGAGATCAGGTGTGGAAAGAACTGGAAGCTGAAAAAATGCCTGATCTTGAAGGTATCATCTGCATAGCAGACTATTCTCTGCTGGTAGGCCGTACTGACAAGGTGGTTTATGCACGCGAGCATCTCAACCAGCTTTTCGGCGAACGTTACCCGATGAATTTCAGGAAACACCATATCGACTATTATAAGGGAGAAGATGACGAACTGGCAGTCATCAATTATACGTCCGGCACAACCAGCCACTCCAAAGGCGTAATGATCCCCTACCGCGCTCTGTGGTCAAACCTGGAATTCGCCAAAGCCGCACTGGGGGTACACATGAAAGCAGGAGACCACGTAATCTCCATGCTGCCCATGGCCCACATGTATGGTATGGCCTTTGAATTTATCTACGAATTTTGTACCGGATGTAAAATCTATTTCCTGACCAAGGTTCCTTCTCCGCAAATCTTGTTTGCAGCATTTGCAGAAATCAAACCATCCATCATTATTGCGGTACCTCTGGTTATCGAGAAAATCATCAAAAAGGCTGTTTTACCGAAAATACAGGGTACTACGGTAAAAATGCTGCTCAAGATACCGGTTATCAGACAAAAAATAAAGGATAAAATCTGCGAACAGCTGAAAACAGCCTTTGGCGGCAATTTTTATGAAGTCATCATTGGCGGAGCAGCATTCAACAGAGAAATAGAAACCCTTCTGAATGACATAGGCTTTAATTACACTGTCGGGTATGGCGCCACTGAATGTGCGCCCATCATTACTTACGCCGACTGGAAAGAATTCAAATTAGGCTCTTGCGGAAAAGCTGCACCACGCATGGAAATCAAAATAGCCAGCGATGATCCTCAAAACACAGTAGGAGAAATCCTTGTAAGAGGCACTAACGTCATGCTAGGCTATTACAAGAACGAACAGGCTACAGCAGAAACGCTCGTCGACGGATGGTATCATACCGGTGACTTGGGAGTGATGGACGAAGAAGGTAACGTTTACATCAAGGGCAGAAGTAAAAATATGCTGCTCGGAGCCAATGGCCAGAATATTTATCCTGAAGAAATAGAGGATCTACTGAACAATATGACACTGGTCAACGAGAGTATCGTGATCCAGAAAGGCGACAAGCTTTACGGACTGGTTTACCCGGATTTTGATGAAGCACACAATCTGGGACTACAAGACTCGGATCTTGAAGGGGTCATGGAACAGAACCGGATAGAACTGAATGCGGCTTTGCCCAGTTATTCCAAACTTTCCGGTATAAAAATCCATCCGGAAGAATTTAAGAAAACGCCTAAAAAAAGCATAAAACGCTTTTTATATACAGATGTAGAGATTTAAAAGAAATCTACAGAAAAAAATAATCGGGTAGAAAACAACCGCTCTTGATCAAGCGCTTTCCTCTACCCGATTATTTTTTTATTTCTGTCAGATTAAAATATCTATTCTGCTGATTTCTTATTCTTTACGCTGGCATCCTCACCTTCATCCTTCTCATTTTCCCGTGTTCTGTTTCTGCCCTCGGATTTGGCAGTCTCCGATTTTAAGGAGGAATCAGTCTTTACTGATTTATGATCAGATTTCAATGTATCAGCCTTTAAATATTCAGCTTTCTGCGCTTCAATCTGTTCCTTTTTAGAACGTTCTTTCTCGATCTCTTCGGTGAGATGAGCAGCACGGACCCTACTGAGGGTCTCAGGCGACATCTGAAGATAAGAAGCAATATGCAACATAGGAGCTCTCAAAAGGATCTCCGGTTTGGTATTAAGCAAACGCAAATACCGCTCTGTCGCATTCTCAAACCGCTGACTGTCTGCATAAATCTGAGAACTGATCAAGGCATGCTCCATAATCTTACGGAACAGCAGTTCTATTTCCTTGTTCTGATCTGCCAGTTCATGAAGTTCATCGTATGGGATACCGAAAAGATGGCTGTTCTCAAGCGCCTCGACAATCAGACGGGACGGTTCCTGCTTAAGAAAACTTTCAATACAAACTACGATACGGCCTTCATAAGAAAAATGTTCCGTCACGTCACGACCATTCTTATAATAATATTGCCGGACCATACCTCGTTCCACAAAATACATGTGCTTGCAAATATCACCTTCGGGCAACACAACGTCGCCTTTGGCATATTTGAAAGGTACCAGAATCTCCGACAGTGCTTCTATACCTGATGGAGACAAACGGCAATAAATACGGGCTATCTCCCGCGCAACATCTCTCCTTTTATCCATAGTTAATATTGTAGTTTATAAGCAGCTTTTTGTATTAATCCAATTTCAATACCGCCAGGAATGCCTTCTGCGGCACTTCCACATTGCCGATCTGCTTCATTCGTTTCTTACCTTTTTTCTGTTTTTCAAGCAATTTACGTTTACGGCTCACATCACCTCCATAACATTTGGCCGTCACATCCTTACGCAACTGCTTAACCGTTTCACGGGCTATGATTTTGGCTCCGATAGCCGCCTGGATGGCAATGTCAAACTGTTGTCTTGGCAACAATTCCTTCAGTTTTTCGCACATACGCCGACCAAATGTGACTGCATTGTCTACGTGTGTAAGGGTTGATAACGCGTCAACCGGTTCGCCATTCAACAAAATGTCTAATTTCACAAGTTTTGACGGGCGGAAACCATCCTGATGATAATCAAAAGAAGCATATCCCTTGGAAATACTCTTCAACTTATCATAAAAATCAATGACTATTTCTCCCAACGGCAAGGAATAATGGAGTTCCACGCGATTTCCCGTAATATATTCCTGCTTGATCAGTTCACCACGCTTACCCAGACAAAGCGTCATTATCGGACCGATAAAGTTGGTCGTCGTAATAATTGAAGCTTTAATATAGGGTTCTTCTATATGGTCAATCAATGTCACATCAGGCATGCCGGCCGGATTGTGAACTTCCTTTACGCCTCCCTGTTTGTCATAAACCATATAAGATACGTTGGGCACTGTGGTAATGACATCCATATTAAACTCACGGTCCAGACGTTCCTGAACTATTTCCATGTGAAGAAGTCCAAGAAAACCGCATCTGAAACCAAATCCAAGAGCTACGGAAGATTCGGGCTGGAATGTCAGAGAGGCATCATTCAACTGAAGTTTTTCCAATGAGGCTCTCAGGTTCTCAAAATCTTCGGTTTCTATCGGATAGACTCCGGCAAAGACCATTGGCTTGACTTCCTCAAAACCTGCTATGGCAGAGTCGCATGGGCGGTCTACGTGCGTAATTGTATCACCCACCTTCACCTCCGTAGCAGTCTTTATACCTGAAACTATATATCCGACATCGCCACAATGAAGCTCTTTACGCGGACAGAGATCCATTTTCAACACACCGATTTCATCGGCTGTATACTCTTTCTCTGTATTGATAAACACAACATTGTCTCCCGTCTTGATATTGCCGTTCACAATCTTGAAATAGGCTATGATACCACGGAAAGAATTAAATACGGAGTCAAAAATCAATGCCTGAAGCGGAGCGTTCTCATCTCCTTCGGGAGCTGGTATACGCTCTACTACGGCCTTGAGGATGTCCTCAACGCCTTCACCGGTCTTACCGGAAGCTCTGATAATTTCCTCGCGTTTACAACCCAACAGGTCAATAATCTCATCTTCCACTTCCTCCGGCATGGCATTCACCATATCACACTTGTTGATCACCGGAATAATTTCCAGATTATGGTCTATGGCCATGTAAAGATTGGATATGGTCTGTGCCTGTACTCCCTGGGTAGCATCCACCACCAGCAAAGCGCCTTCACAGGCAGCAATCGAACGGGACACTTCATAAGAAAAGTCCACATGTCCCGGAGTGTCAATCAAATTAAGAGTATATGGTTCTCCTTCATAGGTATATTCCATCTGAATGGCATGACTTTTGATTGTAATGCCACGTTCACGTTCCAGATCCATATTATCCAACATCTGCCCTTCAGTTACCTTTATTGTTTTGGTAAATTCAAGCAAACGGTCGGCTAACGTAGACTTTCCGTGATCAATATGCGCTATGATACAGAAATTTCTGATATGCTTCATGTGTAAAAAAACTAGTTATTGCTTATGCAAAGTTACAAAAAAAATAATATTTTGCGAAATATGATGCCTAAACAATTAAGAATAATTGCGTTGAAAACGGACAGACCGCAAACAGGTATCAATCTGAATCCAGCTGAAAAAACATCAATGCGTAGGGACTAATCTGTTTGACATCGCATTAGCCTGTCGTTCAGCAATAATTATCGAAGAATGCATTAATTTATACAATCAGGAAGTTCTCTTTCATAAAAAACAAAAGCGTCCGCAAATCTCCATTTACGAACGCTATCATTTAATCTGTGTTTCTTTACTTCAATGAGAAGACAGGTTCTTTATCCGTTCCGGATACTTCCAGCTTCTCTTCACGTAACAGCCAACCTAAAGCCAGATAAAGTTCCTTATCCGTTTTAATTTTAGCTGCCTTTTTCAGATCCTTGGCATTAAGCTGGCCTTTCTCATTAAGGGCTGTCCAAACAAGTCCTGCAAATTCACCTGATTTTTCAAACATCATACTCAAATTGTTTTAGTTAATAATCTCTACCTTAATTTTAAGGTATTTTTTCATAAATACACACAAAGATACAAGTTTTCAATCACTTGTCCCAATATAAGACATTAAAAATAGGCTTTTTATCCCTATTTTTAACTTTAAGACCTTCTTTTGCCTCGTAAAATATATCAAAAACGTTTATCTGCCTGTAGATTCTATATATTCTGAAAAAATTCTTGCAGCAGATTCCACCATCCTGGCACACGGACGCTTTGCATAATACTCTGCCGTACGCTGTTCTGCCTGGGATGAAACCGGAGTACCGGCCCGCAATTTCAGAAGCTCGCTACAGGTAATGGAACCATGAAGAGACCTGAACTTTTCCGCCAAAGACTGTACCACGGCATAATTTCTTGATTTTCCGATTCTGTCACTGCCTTCAACGGCGCAGTCATCCAATCCGACCAGCATAAACATGCCACATACAGCTCCACAGGTCAGCCGCATACGACCTATTCCACCACCGAATGAAGCCGCCATGTGAAATGCCTGTTTCTCCGTAAATCCATATAAATCGGCAAAAGCCGCCACTACAGACTGAGAACAATTGTAACCTTGCATAAAATATGCTACAGCACGTGATATTCTTTCTTCTTTATCCTTCATCTTTTTTATTTTATAAGTTTTGCAAAATTACAAAGAATAAACTAAATTCGCACATAAAATATAAATTTATGAAAATACTGCATTTAATCTCAATAGCGTCTGTTTCCATATTGTTATTTGCTTCATGCAATTTCGAAAGTTTTGAAAAAAGATGTGCAAGAGAGGCTGAAGAATACACAACCAGACATTGCCCGAGAAGAATGAACAAATATACTGTAATGGATAGTCTTACATTTAATCCTGAAACCAAGACGTTCGGATACTACTATACGCTGGAAGGCGATTTGGACAATGATTCAATCATTACCAATGAAATAGCAGATTCTTTCCGTGAACAGCTTAAAAAGGAGTTGATAAATTCTGTCGAATTAAAGGCTTATAAAGAAAAAGAACTTAACTTTGCCTACATTTATCTGTCACAATCAACAGGAAAAGTCAGATTTAAGACTGTATTTACACCACAAGATTACAATACGGGAAAATAAACAAAACGGGATGGAGCTAAGCTCCATCCCGTTTTGTTTTGTGAATGTTTTTTCAAAACAGCAACCAACCGGCTACGCCACATACACAAATGAGAAAAATAGGATTCATCTTATAAACATGACTACCAATAAATGTAAAGATGAATAAGAATATGCTGATATAGAATTGCCAGCTCTGATCGGGCGTACCGAAGTTTTCTTCCGTCAACAGTAAAAGCGCTGCAGCCGCCAATAATCCTACAACCGCAGGACGTAATCCCATAAATACACTTTCCACAATAGGATGATTCTTGTATTTCATCAAAAACTTACTGATAATCAGCATCAATATAAACGAAGGTAAAACTACGGCAAAAGTAGCTGTTACACTTCCCAATACTCCCCATCCGTGTCCATAACCTGCATTAACCAGACTGGTATATCCCACATAAGTGGCCGAATTGATACCTATAGGACCCGGAGTCATCTGACTGATTGCCACTATATCCGTAAACTGACCGCTGGTCAGCCAATGATGCCTGTTGACAACCTCTCCCTGAATAAGGGAAATCATGGCATATCCGCCACCGAATCCAAACAGCCCGATTTTAAAGAAACTATAAAAAAGATTTAAAAACAACAGCCACATAACTAACTTACTTCTCAGTTGGTTTGATATAACGGCCGTACAGGAAACCTCCTACTCCAGCCATAATTATGATATAAATCGGAGACACTCCAAGCATCCAAATAAGGAAAGCACTGACTACAGGAATCCAAATATTGGTCAGACTGATCTTGGCGCTTTTTCCCATCTTGAATGTCGGCGCAGCAATAAGTGCGACTACCGCCGGACGAATCCCCTTAAATATGCTTTGTACGGTTTCATTTTCACGGAATTGCTGAAAGAACAAGGCCACCGCCAGTATAATAAGAAAAGAAGGCAATATGGTCCCCAAAGCACAAGTCACACTCCCTTTCACACCCTTAAGCTTGTATCCGATAAAAATACTCATATTGACTGCAAAAATTCCGGGACAACTCTGCGCAATAGCCATCAGATCCAGAAATTCTTCACGGTTAACCCATTTGAACTTTTCTACCACATCTGCCTCAATTATCGGAATCATGGCATACCCGCCGCCAATCGTAAACAGTCCTATTCTAAAAAAGGTTTTAAAACTTTCCCAATAGATATTCATAGGTGCAGTCCGCATTTTATAAAACAATGCCCCGGATTCGCTCCGGGACATTGCTTATCATTTATAATACTTACTTTTGATTTTCAATCCATTGACGGGCATTTACAAATGCCTCAATCCAAGGTGTCACTTCATCCTGACGACGATCTTGCGGATACCAGGCATTCTGCCACGGGAAGAATGCACGTTCCAAATGTGGCATAATTGCAATATGACGGCCATCCGCACTGCAAATACCGGCCACACTGTAATCCGAACCATTCGGATTACCTGGATATTCATCGTAGCTGTACTTGGCTACCACATGATACTTATCCTCTGCATACGGCAATGAGAATTTACCTTCACCGTGAGCAACCCAGATTCCCAGCTTGTTTCCACTCAACGAACCAAACATGACACTGCGGTTCATCGGTATGGTCAGACCGACAAATTCAGATTCGAATTTATGAGAATCATTGTGCAGCATGCGAGCCTTATCCTTGAATTCCGGATTGATCAGATTCAGTTCCACCATCAACTGGCAACCGTTACATACACCCAAAGAAAGTGTATCCTTACGGGCATAGAACTTATCCAAAGCCTCCTTTGCCTTAGGATTATACAGGAATGCTCCGGCCCAACCCTTGGCAGATCCCAATACGTCTGAATTAGAGAAACCTCCGCAGAACACAATCATATTGATGTCCTCCAAAGTCTCACGTCCGGTTACAAGGTCTGTCATCATGACGTCCTTCACATCAAAGCCTGCAAGATAAAGCACATAGGCCATTTCACGCTCTCCATTGGTACCCTTTTCACGGATAATGGCTGCCTTGATACCTGACGGCGTACGACGATCTGGATTCAAGCCGTACTGTGACAGTTTACCTGTAAAGTCTTTATTGAAGACCATCTCCAACGGCTGCATCTTATAATTTTCGAAACGGGCCTTGGCACAACCATTCATACTTTGTTTGCGATCCAGCAAATAAGAAGTACTGAACCAAACATCACGCAAATAATCAATACCAAACTGATATTCTGCATCATCCTTACTTACGAGGATATGACGTTCATCGGTAGGATGACCTAATTTAACGTAACCTACACCTGCATCTTCCATGATTTTCTTGAATTCAGACTTGTCCTTGTCTGCAATCTGAACCACAACACCCGGATTTTCAGCCAACAGAACCTTAACAATATCGGCATGTTTGAACTTGTCTATACAGATTTCCATACCGCCTTCTGTATTCGCAAAGCACATTTCAAGCAAAGTGGTAATCAAACCACCGGCAGAAATATCGTGACCAGCCAGAACAAGGCCCTTATTAACCAATGTCTGAACAGCATTGAATGCATCTCTGAAATATTCCGGATTCTTACATGTAGGTACATCTGAACCCACTTTATTCAAAGACTGTGCAAAAGCAGAACCGCCCAAGCGTAATTCATCAAAACTGAAGTCTATATGATAGAAAGTACTCTTGGATTTGTTAACCATGACAGGAGAAACGACTTTCTTGATATCACTGACTTCACCTCCAGCACTCACGATCACGGTTCCCGGAGATATGATCTTCTTACCATCAGGATACTGCTGACTCATTGACAATGAATCCTTACCTGTCGGCACATTAATCTCCAAAGCACAGCAGAAGTCAGACAAGGCCTTGACTCCCTGATACAATCTCGCATCTTCTCCCTTCTGTGAACGACATGGCCACATCCAGTTTGCAGAAAGAGACACGCTGTCCAGACCTTCAGAAAGAGGAGCCCATACGATATTGGTAAGCGATTCAGCTACTGAAAGAACAGAACCTGCAGCCGGATCTGCCAAACCAGCCTGCGGAGCATGACCGATAGCAGTTGCAATACCTGCTTTTCCACGATAATCCAAAGCTACGACTCCACAGTCACTCAATGGCAACTGAATCTCTCCCTGACACTGCTGACGGGCTACCTTACCAGTCACGGAACGGTCTACCTTATTGGTCAACCAATCCTTACATGCTACAGCCTCAAGGCGCAGAACCTTTGCCACATACTCATTCAATTTGGTTACATCATAAGTCACATTCTCATACTTACGCTCTACCGTGGTATCGTGCATATATGTTTTAGGACTATGACCGAACATTTGAGCCACTTCCAAATCAAACGGTCTGACACCGTCAGCCTGCTGGAATGCGAAATGAGCATCTCCTGTAGTTTCGCCGACTACGTACATCGGAGCACGTTCACGTTCTGCAATCTTCCGTACATGTTCGATATGTTCTTCCTGAATCAAAAGTCCCATACGCTCCTGAGACTCATTGGCAATAATTTCCTTTGCAGACAATGTCTTATCACCAATAGGTAATTTTGACATATCTATCAAGCCGCCACAATCTTCCACCAATTCAGACAAGCAGTTGACATGTCCTGCAGAACCGTGATCGTGAATAGAAACAACCGGATTGACATCTTCCTCGCAAAGCGCTCTAACCAGGTTATTTGCACGTTTTTGCATTTCAGGATTTGCTCTCTGCACTGCATTCAGCTCAATACCTGATGAATAACGGCCTGTGTCTACAGAAGAAACAGAACCGCCTCCCAATCCGATACGATAATTGTCACCTCCTACAACTACGACCTTATTACCTTTTTGCGGAGTACCTTTCAGACAGTCACGTTTGGTTCCATATCCGACACCACCGGCAAGCATGATCACCTTATCGTAACCATATTGTTCACCATTCTCCTGATGTTCGAATGTCAGTACTGAACCGGCAATCAAAGGCTGACCGAACTTGTTTCCAAAGTCGGAAGCACCATTTGAAGCCTTGATCAGGATCTGTTCCGGAGTCTGATACAGCCATTTGCGAACAGGAAGAATGTTTTCCCATTCCCTATCCTCGTCTGTACGCGGATAAGAAGTCATATATACGGCTGTTCCGGCTATTGGCCAACTGCCGACTCCACCTCCCATACGGTCACGGATCTCACCGCCTGTTCCAGTTGATGCGCCGTTGAATGGCTCTACGGTAGTAGGGAAATTATGAGTCTCAGCCTTAATGGAAATGACTGATTCAATATCTTTAATAACAAAGTAATCAGATGTAGAATGATCCTTCGGAGCGAACTGCTCTACGACAGGTCCTTGCGCAAAAGCCACATTATCCTTATACGCAGAAATAATCTTATGTGGATTTTCCTTTGTAGTTCTCTTTATCATCTGGAAAAGCGATGACTCCATTTCCTTACCATCAATGATAAAGGTTCCACCGAATATTTTATGTCGACAATGTTCAGAATTAATTTGGGCGAATCCAAATACCTCTGAATCGGTAAGCTTTCGGTTGAGTTGTTTCTCAACATGGTGCAAATATTCTATTTCTTCAGGAGAAAGCGCCAGACCTTCCTGTTCATTATATTCTTCCAAATTATCAATGAACTCAATGGGAGCAGGCTTGATATTGACAGTAAAGATGCTTTGATCCAGTCCTTTGTACATTCTCTGAAGCATCGGGTCATGATCTGCATTCTCGTCTTTTACAGGGAAATATTCCTCAATACGGGTAATTCCCTTCAAATTCATGTTCTGAGTGATTTCCACTGCGTTCGTACTCCAAGGAGTTACCATTTCACGACGCGGTCCCACGAAATAGCCTTCCAGGCTTTCAGCCTCTTCCACATTCGCTCCACCATAAAGCCAACACAGTTTTTCAACTTCTTCGGCACTGAGTTTATGGTCTGCCTCAGTAGCAATCACGCTCTTATCTGGCGTTCTAAAAAAAGAAATAGTCATCATACAATCTATCTGTAACGGATTAGAATAAATACTTTGTATGCAAAGTTAATAAAACTTCATCAAACTGCCTAGAAAACACCTGTAAAATCACCGTCCATATTATATGAATTCATTAATACATAAAAAGTTCAGTTTATTTCATCAGTTTGTTTTGTCATTAATAATTATTCAATTAACTTTGCGACCGATAATAGAAAAAATAAAAAAATAAATGTAACAATTATGAAAAGAGGACTTTACAAAAGGACTTTACATGGTTTTCTTCTTTTTTCACTGGTCTTCGCTACTTCATGCGTTGATGACACTTATGATCTGTCAAAAGATATCGACATGACCGTAACTGTAGGTGGAAATCTCGTCACACCAGTAATTTCCACAGAATTAATCACCTTAGATGACTTCATGGAACTTGACAACGAAAGCGACGTTAAGACAAGAGACAACGGTGATTACTATTTCGGATTGAATGGTGAAGAAAGCAATTCTTACATTAATGTAAGCAAAGTATTCATTGACGAAACTTCCGCCAAATCCAATTCATCATTAATGACATTTGACAGATCACTGGCCATCAATGATGAAATCACTCAAGACATTGAAAATCTTCACCCGGATTTTCAGATTAAAAATAACGAGGTTCCAAGCGATGTCGTTGATGTCAAAGAAACAATTTTGGAAGGTAGTCCCCTTGCAATCAATATCCATTTCCCAGGTTCAACCAACCTAAAGGGTATATGGTTAAAAAGCGGATTTGAAATCAATTTTCCAGACTATTACATATTATCCGAAGAATTGGGTAAGGATATATACACTTTGAAAGACAACACTATCACCTTGTCCAAGGATTTGTATATTCCGGCAAGTGGCAAAACTATTTATATTGTCTGCAACGGCCTGAACTTTGAAAAGGCTCCGGAAGGCGAAGGATTTATAAAGACGGATTCACACAGTTACATCTTATTTAATACGGTACTTACCACAAAAGGTAAGGCAGCAGTTAAAGCATCTGACCTTCCTGTAGGTCAGGAAAAAATTTCATTTCAGATTTCATGTGACATCAGCATGGACGGAATGGAACTTACAAACGTCGTAGCACAGGTTGATCCGGAAATCGATATTACTGTAGACCCTGTTAAAATTGAAAATCTTCCTGATTTTCTATCAGATGACCAGATCAGACTGGACATCGAGAATCCACAGGTTATGCTTCACATAAACAATTTCTCACCGGCTACGGTTGAAATCAATGCCAAAATCAAGGCCTATAAGAACAATCAGCTTACGCAGGAAATCGGAGTAGGAAGCATGTACAACACAGCTCCCATATATGCTGCCAATGGAATAAATAACATTTGTCTTTCAACCAAAGGATATAGCAACAGCAGCGAGAGCAATATCAGCAATGTCAAAGTGGACGATTTAAGCAAACTGCTTACTATCATTCCCGACCGGATAGAAATTACTCAAATTGAAACTTCCGTACTTCCTGAATATTATTCAATCAGATTGGGAGACACATACCAGTTTAACACCAACTATGATGTTGATGCCCCACTTACATTCGGTCCGAATCTTAATATTGTTTACACAGACTCTATTTCTGACTTGGGCTCAGACTTGGAAGATATTGAATTCAAAGAAATTCATGCTCTCATAGATGCTACGAACAATATTCCTCTTCAATTGGGCTTAGATGCAAAACCGTATGATAAAAACGGTCAAGAAATAACAGATGTTGACGTCACTATCAACGGCAATATTATGGCCGGATCCATGGCGAACGGACAAAACTCTCACCTGGAAATTATCATCAAGAGTAAAACCAACAGTCCAATCAAAGGACTTGATAAGATCCTTCTGCAACTAACAGGCACTATACCTGACAATATGGGTTACCAGACACTGAACAAAAATCAGACTATCAAATTTGACAATATCAGATTAAAAGTCATTGACGGAGTCACTATTGATTTAAACTAATAACCTAATAAATTTGGAATCACTAAAATGAAAACTAAAAAGATATACAGCATATTGGCAGGATCACTCTTATTGTCTGCTACCTCCGTTTCAGCACAGGAAATGCTGAATTCGGGATATTTTGTAGAAGGCTATAATTACAGACACCAGCTTAATCCTTCATTTGAATCAGCCCATAAGAGTTACATCAGCTTCCCATTCCTGGGCAACCTGAATGTTGGTCTCAGTTCCAATGTCGGAGTTTCCAACTTCATCTACAAAACATCCGACGGTGGTTTGACTACATTCTTAAACAGTACTGTTGATGCGAACGAGTTCTTGGACGGACTTAAAAACAACAACCGTTTAAATGTAGAAACCAATATTGGCATCTTCTCCAAAGGATTTCATAAATTCGGAGGATTCAACACGATTGATTTAAGTCTGAAGACAAATATCAATACGGCCATGCCATACGGCTTGTTTGCATTCATGAAACAAGGAATGACAGGCAGTCATTCAGAATATCATTTTGAGGACTTTTCAATGTCTTCACAAAGTTATCTGGAACTGGCATTAGGTCATTCACGTGATATTAACGAGAAATGGCGTGTCGGAGGTAAGCTGAAATTCCTTATCGGATTGGCTCATGCTGACATGAAAGTAGATCAAATGGATCTGGTTCTTAGCGAAGACAAATGGAGTGTACAGGGATCCGGCGAGATGAATATGGCAGTCAAAGGATTAAAAATCCCTTCAAAAGGAGAAGTCAATCCGGACTGTGATCCCAAGAAAGCCAATGAAATAGAGCTGGACGAAATGGATTTTGATACTCCGGGATTATCAGGATTCGGTATGGCCATTGACCTTGGTGCAACCTATCAGTTCCGTGAGGATCTCCAATTCTCAGCAGCATTACTCGATCTTGGATTCATCTCATGGAGCAACAACACAAAAGGCAGACTGAATGGTGAACCATGGGAATTTAATGGTTTTCAGGACATCCCATATGATTCAAAAGATGAAAACGGCAACAGAAAGCCAAACAGCATAGAAGAGCAAATCGACAATTTAAGCGATCAGTTGGAAGATTGCTTTAGTTTTCAGAAGGAAAGTGAAAACGGCAAAGTTACCCGTATGCTCGGAGCAACACTGAATCTGGGTGCCTTATACACATTGCCTTATTACGAAAATCTGAAGTTCGGTTTCTTGTCTTCTACGCGCATTCAAGGAAAATATTCATGGTCCGAAGGACGTTTTTCTGCCAATGTAGCGCCTGTAAAATGGTTTGACGCATCAGTAAACTACGCCGTTTCTTCATTTGGATCTTCATTTGGCTGGCTGATCAATTTCCACCCGAAAGGCTTCAATCTGTTTGTTGGATCTGATCATCAGTTCTTTAAGATTACACCTCAATTTGTTCCGGTCAATCGTGCCAATGCCAATCTTGCAATGGGTATAAATTTCAATTTCTAATAAGATATAGAAAACATCTGAATCATAAAGCCGTTTCACAGTCGTGGAACGGCTTTTATCTTTTCCCTGAGCAAGAAAATGCCCCACCCCTTATTCGTATAAATATTTTACAAAAAAGCAACAAAAGTCCTTCCAAATACAGATCTCATTACGAATTATTGCATCAATCATTCAACAAAGATAGTTTTTCATATATTAATACAATTTCAAGGTTAGGGATAAAATCTTTAAATTAATTCTACGATGACATAATTAAGCAACCTAATACTTATAAGTATCAGACAATCAACTTTGTTATTCGTTTGGAATAAATAAAAAATCGTGTCTGCATAATTAAATACAGACACGATAAATATAACTAAAAAATAACGATTTAGTTTTTGTTGATTCAATCAGGATTTTGTTGATTCAATATACATGATGATTACTTGTCACCGAAATAGCGATTGTAAAGTCCCATGAATCCACGGCCATGACGAGCTTCGTCCTTAGCCATTTCATGAACAGTGTCATGAATAGCATCCAGGTTCTGAGCCTTAGCCATCTTGGCAATTTCCATCTTTCCAGAACATGCACCGCTTTCAGCTTCCATTCTCTTTTTCAAGTTAGTCTTGGTATCCCATACCATATCACCGAGCAACTCACAGAATCTGGAAGCATGATCAGCTTCTTCAAAAGCATAACGCTTGAAAGCTTCTGCAATTTCAGGATAACCTTCACGGTCAGCCTGACGGCTCATTGCAAGATACATACCTACTTCAGTACATTCGCCTTCGAAGTTAGCCTGCAAACCCTTCTTGATTTCAGGATCAACATCCTTAGCAATACCAATAACATGCTCAGTCACAAAGTTCAGCTCAGTCTCTTCCATTTCCTTGAACTTAGATGCCGGAGCCTTGCACTGCGGACACTGTGCCGGAGCTTCTGTACCTTCATGAATATAACCACATACTGTACAAACAAATTTCTTTTTCATAATCGTTCTATTTTAAATAGTTGAGTAATATAATTAACTTTAAGTTTATTCACACTGGGATTTTTTGTTACACTTCTCACATACACCCTTATAATAGAAATGTATTTCTTCCACCTGAAACTGCTTTGCCTTATCAGGAATCAGAAAATCATCACTTGTCGGCAACGGAAAATCATAAATCTTACCACAGCACCTGCAAAGGAAATGCGAATGAGGCTTTATATTTCCATCAAAACATATTTTTCTTTCATCTATAGTCAGCATTTTGGCAGCACCATGTTCTGAAAACAACCTAAGCGTATTATACACAGTCGTTTTTGACAATGTGGGGATCTCGTCTGACAAGGCTGTATAAACCTCATCTACAGTAGGATGAATATGATGCTTAAGCAAATAGTCCATTATGGCTATGCGCTGTATCGAAGGATGAATGCCGTAATTCAGTAGTGTATTAATCGCTGCTGTATTTACCATAGATCATTATAAATTTGTATTGTTTACAATGCAAATATAGTTTAATTATATAATTTCTACAAGAACTGACTTCGTTTTTTTGCGAAATAATATTTTTTTTTGCTTTTTTTGAACCTTAATTACTATATTTGCAAAAAATATCTAGTAAAACAAATATGAATTACGGATTTGTAAGGATTGCAGCCGGTATCCCCAGTGTCAAGGTGGGAGACTGCAAATACAATGCCCAACAAATGGAGAGCCTTATAGCACAGGCTGAAGGCAAGGGAGTGGAAATTATATGTTTTCCTGAATTAAGTGTCACTGCCTACACGTGCGGTGATCTCTTCTCACAACAACTGCTTCTGGATGAAGCAGAAATGGCTCTTATCAGTTTGCTGGACTTTACCAGATCATTGGACATTATTTCTATAATAGGTATACCTGTTGTTTGCAACGGCACATTGCTCAACTGTGCAGCAGTGATTCAACGCGGCAAACTCTTAGGTCTCATTCCAAAGACATTCCTGCCCAACTACAAAGAATTCTACGAACAGCGTTGGTTCACATCTGCAGATGTGGTAACTGATGCCAACGTACTGATATGCGGCCAACAGGTTCCTCTCAACAGAAATATCATATTTAACACACCCAGCTGTAAATTCGGTATTGAAATCTGCGAAGATGTCTGGGCTCCTATCCCCCCTAGCTCCGTATTAGCCGTTAAGGGGGCAGAAATCATTTTCAATTTAAGTGCCGATAACGAAGGTGTAGGCAAACATAAATATCTTAAGTCACTTTTATCCCAGCAAAGTGCACGATGTCTGGCTGGATATGTCTTTGCCGGTTCCGGTTTTGGAGAAAGCACGCAAGATATTGTCTTCTCAGGAAAAGGCTTCATCTATGAAAATGGCACATTGTTGGCTGAAAACCAGCGTTATACTATTAAGGAACAATTGGTAATAAGTGAAATTGACGTGGAAAGGCTTCGCGCGGAAAGGCGCGTCAACACCACATTCAGTGCCACAATGTCACAACTCAAGGAGCTAAAGTTCAACCAGATAGATACAGAACTTTTTGTCAGCAAGGATATCGAAATATCCAGATTAATCTGCCCTACTCCATTCGTTCCGTCCGGAAACGAGTTGAATGAACGCTGTGAAGAAATCTTCGCCATTCAAACAGAAGGATTAGCCAAACGGATCGTACACACCCAGGCGCAAACAGTCGTATTAGGAATCTCCGGTGGTTTGGATTCCACCCTAGCACTTTTGGTTTGTGTAAGAACATTCGATAAATTGGGATTGCCGCGAAAGAACATTGTTGGTGTGACAATGCCTGGTTTTGGAACGACAGACAGAACCTATACCAATGCCGTCAACCTGATGAAGGAATTGGGAATCACCAGGAGAGAGATTTCTATCAAGGAAGCTTGTATCCTGCACTTCAGAGATCTGGGCGTAGATATGGAGAAGCATGATGTAACTTATGAAAATGGTCAGGCACGCGAACGAACCCAGATTCTAATGGATGTAGCCAATCAGATGAACGGTCTGGTGATCGGTACGGGAGACCTCTCCGAACTGGCTTTAGGATGGGCTACATACAACGGCGACCACATGAGCATGTATGGAGTCAATGCTTCCATACCCAAGACTTTGGTCAGACATCTGGTCAGCTGGGTTGCCGCAACACAAGATAACGCCGAAGTAAAGGAAACACTTGGGGACATCGTTGACACACCTATCAGTCCGGAACTGATTCCTGCAGATGAGGACGGCAATATCAGTCAGAAAACAGAAGACCTTGTCGGCCCCTACGAACTACACGATTTCTTTCTTTACTATACATTACGATTTGGATTCAGACCCTCAAAGATATTCTTCCTTGCACAGAGAGCATTTAAGGATCTGTACACCGACGAAATAATCAAGAAATGGATGACAACATTCTTCAAACGCTTCTTTGCGCAACAATTCAAACGCTCCTGTCTGCCGGACGGTCCTAAGGTTGGAAGCTGCTCATTAAGTCCAAGAGGAGACTGGCGTATGCCAAGCGACGCAGCATCAACAGCCTGGATTGAAGAATGCAACAAACTATAGTTATTGCAAATTCAAGTTGCAACAAACAGAATATAGGAATGAATTTCTTTTTTTAAGATTCATTCCTGTATTTTTTAATATTGACCGGGACATCAAGCCTCCCCATCCTCTACAAAACGTAAAGTCGTGACTTTTTCCAGTCTGGATTTCAAACGCGGTATCATGCTTTTCCGGATACGCAAAGTCATTCTGCAGTCATTATCATACCCTTGTTCACAAATCTCAGGATTTTCTTCTTTTACTATTCGCATCACCTGATTCATAAAAGGATATTCAAAACAAAAGGTAATCGTTTCATCTACAGTTTTTTCTATAATTGTTGCAGCCATAATAGCTTCAGCCGCTGCTACCTTGTATGCCTGTATCAGTCCGCTCGTACCTAATTTTATACCACCGAAGTAACGTATCACAACGATCAGAATATCTGTCAGTTCATTGGAATTGATTTGTCCCAAAATAGGTTTTCCGGCTGTACCCGATGGTTCACCGTTATCATTGGCTCGGAAAACAGTCCTGTCCGATCCCAGCATATAAGCATAACAACAGTGACGGGCATCATAATACTTTTTCTGATAATGCTCTACAAGTTCCTTCACTTCCTCCACCGACTTGACAGGGTGCGCAAAAGCCAGGAATTTGCTTCTTTTTTCACTATATTCTCCTGCTGAAAAGGCTTCTATTGTCTTATAAGTATCATCAGTCATCATAAACATAAAAAATCCGGATACCATGACGTTATGATATCCGGATACAAAGATAATGACTTTTTTTATGAAAGCTTATGAATAACCAGACCACTTCTCAATTTTGGTTCAAACCAAGTGGCTTTAGGCGGCATGATCATACCCTGGTCTGCTATGGTCATGATCTGTTGCATGGTCACAGGATAGAGCGCTATAGCCAGTTTCATTTCCCCACTGTCACAACGCTTCTGCAACCCCTGCAATCCTCGCAATCCGCCTACGAAATCAATACGCTTATCCTTGCGAAGATCCTCGATCCCCAATATCTTATTCAAGATCAACTTACTGCAGATCGTCACATCCAATGCTTCAATAGGATCTTCATCATTACTGCGTCCCGGCTTCAACTTCAACCTGTACCAATTACGCTCCAGATATATGGAAAATTCATGGACAGCTTGCGGTTTATAGGCCTGACATCCCATACAGGTGACCTCGAAATCTTCAGAAAGGCATGCCAGAAACAGTGCACTGTCATAAGGCCCCAAATCCGTCACCACTCTGTTATAATCCAAAATGGTCAGTTCACTTGTCGGAAAACATACAGCCATGAAATAATTATATTCCGCTTCAGGTTGGGCGTAATGATCGGCTTTTGCCTTTTCTTCACCCACCAAAGCAGCTGCAGCTGAACGATGATGTCCGTCTGCAATATACAAAGATTCCATTTTATCGAACTCCTGCGTAATTGTACGGATGTCGTCATCCCCCTCAACCAACCAGAACTGATGACGGAAGCCGTCACCCGGTGCGAGAAAATCATATACCGGTTTCTCACATACATGGCGTCTGACGAGTGCAGACAGTTCCTCATTGTCCGGATAAGCGAGAAAAACAGGTTCAATATTGGCATTTGTCACACGCACGTGTTTCATTCTGTCTTCTTCCTTATCATGACGGGTCAGTTCATGCTTTTTGATAACCCCGTTCATATAATCTTGCACAGAAGCTCCTACAACTAAACCATACTGCGTATGGCCATTCATTGTCTGTGCATAGATATAATACATGGGCTTGGCATCCTGAACCAACCAGCCATTCTTTTGGAATCTGGCAAAATTTCTGGCAGCTCTCTCATAAACACAGGAAGCATACTCGTCCGTCCCCTCCGGAAAATCAATTTCCGGACGGATGATATGATAAAGCGACATTTCATTGTCACCGGCTTCCTGACGAGCTTCATCCGAACTCAGCACATCATACGGTCTGCACTCTACCTTCTCTACCAGATCCTGTGGCGGACGAAGGCCTCTAAATGGTCTGACAACTGCCATAAGCTTCCACTTTTTTACTTGTTAACCTGATATTTCGTACATCCGTCCTTCAGATAACCTACTATCTGATTGGCAGCAGCCAGTCCGGCATTTACATTGGCTTCCGCTGTTTGTGCTCCCATCTTCTTGGGTGTAGCAAAATAACGTCCTTCAAACTGAGCAAACGCATCTGCTGCATCAGGCTGTATATCTGTAATATATTTCAAATCTTCACGTTCTGACATCAACTTCAGCAACTCTTCCTCATTAATGACCTCCTTACGGGCTGTATTAATCACAATACCGCCTTTCTTCATTTTGCTGACCAGTTCATAATTGATGCTCTTTTTCGTTTCAGCTGTCGCCGGGATATGTAAAGATACAATATCACACTTCTCAAACAGTTCATTCTGTGAAGCTACAGTCTTTGTCCCGTCTGCCTCTATCACTGAAGCAGGACAATAAGCATCATAAGCATATACATCCATACCAAAACCTTTGGCAATACGTGCAACATTACGTCCCACATTACCATAAGCCAGGATACCCAGCTTCTTTCCCTTCAGTTCAGTACCTGATTTTCCGTTATAGAAGTTACGGACGGTATAAACCAACAATCCCAATACCAATTCAGCTACAGCATTGGCATTCTGTCCGGGAGTATTCATAACTACAACCCCGTGTGCTGTAGCGGCCTCCAGATCAATATTATCGTATCCGGCACCGGCACGTACTATAATTTTCAACTGCTTTGCAGCATCAAACACTTCGTTATCAATCTTATCGCTACGGACAATCATTGCATCCACATCTGATGCGGCCTCCAGCAATTGTTGCTTTTCTGTGTATTTCTCCAACAATACCACATCAATACCTGCGTTTTGGGCTATTTCCTTGATTCCATCTACTGCTGCCTGAGCAAACGGTTTTTCTGTTGCTAATAATATCTTTGCCATTTTTGTCTGTTTTAAAAAGTGATTTGATAAAATAAATAAGGCGTTCCGTTCGAAGGGACGCCTTAACTTGTATGTTGCATTTACTTAGTGTTGAGCTTCAAACTCTTTCATGCAATCAACCAAGGCCAGCACTCCTTCCATGGTTTGTGCATTGTAGCACGAGGCGCGGAAACCACCCACACTACGGTGTCCCTTGATACCAACCATTCCTTTATCAGTTGCAAACTGAAGGAAATCTGCTTCCAGTTCCTTGTATTCGTCGTTCATGACAAAACAGATATTCATCAACGAACGATCCTCTGTTGCAGCAGTACCCTTGAACAGCTTGTTACGGTCAATTTCACCATACAGCAACTCCGCACGTGCTTTGGCACGGGCATCCATTGCCTCTACACCGCCATTGGCCTTAATCCATTCAAGATTCTTCATGGCACAATAAATAGGAACTACCGGAGGTGTATTGAACATTGAACCATTCTTGACATGTGTACTGTAATCCAACATTGTCGGAATCTGACGGGACATCTTGCCCAATGCATCATCCTTGACAATTACGATAGTCACACCGGCCATAGACACATTCTTCTGTGCTCCGGCATAAATACAGATATACTTGCTTACGTCAACAGGACGTGACAAAATATCAGATGACATATCAGCTACCATAGGGATAGGACTGTCCAATTCATAGCGCATCTCTGTTCCAAAGATGGTGTTATTAGTTGTAATATGCAAGTAATCAGCATCTTCAGGAATAGTGAAATTCTTGGGAATGTAAGTATAATTGGCTTCAGCAGAAGATGCTACTTCCACAACCTCACCAAACAACTTAGCCTCCTTCATGGCCTTCTTTGCCCATGTACCCGTATTCAGATAAGCTGCTTTCTTCTCCAAGAAATTATAGGGAACGCGGCAGAACTCCGTACTGGCACCACCAGCCAAGAATACAACCGAGTAACCTTCCGGCACATTCAGTAATTCCTTCACCAATGCTGCAGCCTTGTCTACTACCGGCTGGAAATTCTTTGCACGATGGCTGATCTCCATCAAAGAAAGACCACATCCATCAAAATCCAAGCATGCCGCAGCTGTTGCTTCAATGACCTCGCGGGGCAACATTGACGGACCTGCATTAAAATTATACTTCTTCATTTAAATATGAAATTTAAGATTAATTATAGTACGTTCAATTCGATTACAAGTGCGAAAGTAGAAAAATAAATCCATAAAACCAACGATTTTAGCCACAAATTTACACTAATGTGCTTTTTTTACTAACATAAATTATAAATTTCAGTCTCTATACTTACAACTCGTAACTCTATCTGGTTTCTTCTACAATCGTTTTTATACCCTTAATTTTCTTTCCCTCAACATTTTTCAATGTTGATTTTACACGTTTACGCGATATGGCCACAAAGGCATAATGATCCTTCACATCGATACGTCCTATTTCATCTTTTTGTAATCCGCCTACTTTTGAAAGGAAACCTACGATATCTATTTTATTAATCTTATCCTTTTTACCCTTACCAATGTACAAAGTACTCCAAAGAGGCTCAGAAGGAGCAGGTATAGTTGCAGGCAAGCGGAATTCATCTACAGATTGCTGCACATAATCCGGCAATTTCTCTTCCGGCCCCAATATAAACACGGCATGACCCTCTGCATCCCAACGTGCAGTACGGCCGTTCCGATGAATATACGCATCTTCATTTAACGGCAAATGATAATGAATCACATAATCAATATGGGGTATATCCAAACCGCGCGCCGCCAGATCTGTGGAAACAAAGACGTTACAGCTTTCATTGCTGAACTTGTACAATGCTCTTTCACGGTCACGCTGCTCCATACCACCATGAAACATCTCACAAGCAATTTTTTTCCTTTTCAGAAACTGATAAATCCGCTCAACACTTTCCCTGTAATTGACGAAGATCAATGAATTCCGAGTACCCAAACTACACAGCAGATCAGCCAGAGTTTCCAATTTGTCTTTCTCCGGTGATTTGACATATTTTACCTCAATTCTATCCGGTATCTGCTCATTTTCTGACAAGAAATTCAATTTTAAAAAATCTTTATCTGATACAAATTCAGGAATTGATTCTGCATCAGTGGCAGATAGCAGATAACGACGCTTCAGCGCCGGTAATTGGGATATGACGGTTTTCATTTCATCCTGAAAGCCCAATTCCAGACATTTGTCAAACTCATCAATAACAAGTGTTGTCACTGTTGAAGCGTCAAAATTAGCCTTGCTCAAATGATCATTCATTCTTCCAGGTGTAGAAATAATAACCTGCGGATTAACCCGCGACATCATCCGATGCTCATCCATAGCCGGCCGGCCACCGTAACAGCTCA
This sequence comes from uncultured Paraprevotella sp., assembly GCA_900546665.1. Taxonomy (GTDB): domain Bacteria; phylum Bacteroidota; class Bacteroidia; order Bacteroidales; family Bacteroidaceae; genus Paraprevotella; species Paraprevotella stercorigallinarum. The sequence continues at coordinate 38,087 of URDY01000027.1, forward strand.
ACACATTCAGACCGGTACCCATAGACTTGAAAACCTGCTCGATCTGCATGGCCAATTCACGGGAAGGTACCAACACAATAGCCTGAACCTCCTTTTTTTCGGTCAACATATAATATAAAGGAATAAGATATGCCAATGTCTTGCCCGATCCAGTAGGTGAAAGCAGAACAACATTATTCCTTTTACGGAATTCCTCTATTGCAGTTTCCTGCATGGCTGTCAAACTATCGATTTTCAAATTCCAAAGTATCTCCTCTTTTGTCATAGCTTCAACTTTTAATGATTCCATATACAAAGATAAGATAAAATGGTAAAACTAAAACAAGAATAGCGTTATATTACAAAAATCAACAAACACAGAAGACAGGAAAACTACTTTTAGAAAAAATAAGGCAGAAAGACAGAAAAAACATCAGATCTGCAAACAAAAAAGATCAAAAAACAGCTATATAAAAACAGAAAATCCCTCCGGAACAGAGTGTCGTTCCGGAGGGATCTCTCTTGTCTGAAAAAAAACGGCGGCTGCCTACTCTCCCACGGGTGTGCAGTACCATCGGCGCAAGCGGGCT
>URDY01000028.1 GCA_900546665.1 uncultured Paraprevotella sp.
TCGGGGTAGCGGGATTCGAACCCACGACCCCCTGCTCCCAAAGCAGGTGCGCTAACCGGACTGCGCTACACCCCGTTGCTATTGAGTAACTGGCTTGTTTCTCAATTGCGATGCAAAGGTAGAGCTTTTTCCTGAAACAGCCAAATTTTGTCGAAAAAAAATGTGGCATTTTCTAAAAAATGCCACATTTTCTCATTTTCTCTGGTTTTTAGAACTTAAATGGAGTCTTCTTTACATATATCTTATATGCTTTGATACTTTCAGGTGCTCCCTGTTCTACACGGGGCAGATATTGGAAACCGCCTAAAGTCTGTTCTGCCCCCAAATCAAGTACGATGTAGTGGGGGAACTTCACATCCTTATTTGTGCTCCAATAAGTAGATTCCTGCAAGTCGAAGATCTTGTCTGCTGTCTTGTTGCCGGAAGAGATGTCCTCATCATCTGCATAGGCTACAGTCCATGGTTCACGACTGATACGCTGGCCTTTTCCGTCCAGCATATACCATTCTGCTATACAGGCATATTCACGGTTATTATGTGAATTCAAAGCCTCAATGCACACATAACGGCCTATAACAGGCTGGTCGAACTTCACTTCCTGCCATCCATTACCAGGTGCAAACTCTCCGGTCTTGCATGCAGTTTCACCGCTCAGATCCAGATTCTGTCCCTCCTTACGATGAATATTGAGAGAGCTGACATTCAATTTATCAATGATCGGCTTTTCCAGACCTTCTACAGAAGTTTCTTCAGGACCGACAATATCCTGCACGATAATCTCATTCTCACCTTTCTTAAGCCAGCAACCAGGCATATACAGCGTCTGTTGCGGACCGATTTTCCAGAAGCGTCCTATTGCATGTCCGTTGACATAGACCTGACCCTTGCCCCAAGTTTCCAGATTAAGGAACGTATCGCCGGTTTTCTTCAGATTGAATGTAGCACGATAGCAGCCCGGAACCTTCTGATCCTTCAAAGCCACATATTTCATGTTTTTCTGAGCCTGATAGCTGTCACAAAGATTGTATACCTCCCAATTCTTGAGGTTGACAGTCACTTGGCTGCCATTATTCATGGTATATCCCAGTTCCACTTTTTCTGTAATACCCTTGAAGTCTTTAATGGCACGTCCGAAATTGATACGACCCATGGCTTCCACGAGGATATCAATCTGATCGCCCTGTTTCAAAGCCGGCATCAGGAGCGTCTTCTCATGATTACGGCGGTCGAGTGATCCGATCAGCTTGCCGTTGACAAAGATCTGGGCATAGTCATGAGCATCTGTCACCGTAAGAATACTTTGCGTAGGAATTTCAGGTGCAGTCGTACGATAAAGAATGGATCCCCATCCCTGATCGAATGCTTCCATATTCTGGATATCCATTGAATTCTTCGCTGCAGGAAGGTTGTCAAACAATGGAGCCACCTCCGTAAACTGAATCTTCGGTATGCTGATCACGGCATATTCCTTAGGTATGGCCGGAAGCTTCTTGTCGCTGTATTCAGCCAGCATATTGCGCAATTCAGTATATTTGGGTGTAACCTGTCCGGCTTCGTTGATCGGTGCGTCATAGTCGTATGAAGTGACATCAGGAGAGAAGCCCGGACTGTTGGCACCGGCCCAATGACCCCAGCTGGTTCCTCCGTGAGTCATATATAAGGAGAAAGAAATGCCTTTATCCAACATTTCCTTAAGTCCGGCAACCATTTCCTTACTGCCACGTGTTTCGTGACGGCCTCCCCATTTGTCGAACCATCCACTCCAGAATTCAGAACACATCTTCGGTGAGTTCGGACGGAGTTCGCCCAGTTTCTTGAACTCGTTTTCGATGTTGGCTCCTGTTCCGAAGTTCATGGTCCAGACCAGATCATCGAGTCCGTTCTTCGTAAAGTTAGAGCTCCAGTCACACTGGAAGAGGGTCACCTTGTCAAAACCGGATTCGCGGATGATATCACGGATAGCAGAAACGTACGGTTTGTCTTCTCCATAAGATCCGTATTCATTTTCCACCTGAACCATCATGATCGGTCCGCCCTTGTCGATAGTCAGATTTCCGATCTGCTCGCCCAGTTTCTTCGCAAAGATACGGTAACGCTCCATGAAATAAGGATCCTGCTCTCTCAGGCGGATATCTTTCTTCTTAAGAAGCCACCAGGGCAGACCACCCATTTCCCATTCAGCGCAGACATACGGTCCCGGACGTACGATGACATACATGCCGTTCTTTTGTGCAAGACGGATAAACTCAGCCACATCATTGTTGCCGGTAAAATCAAATTCGCCTTCTTTCTGTTCATGGATATTCCAGAACACATAAAGGCAAAGCGTATTCATACCGAGTGCCTTGCACATCTTGATACGCTGCTCCCAGTAAGGACGGGGGATACGTGGATAATGCACTTCCGCAGCCTTTACGATAAAAGGCTTGCCGTTGAGAAGGAAGGTCTTGTTGCCTACTTCGAAAGTCTCAACCTTTTTGGCTTCCGCAACCGTCGGGATACTCATGAAAAGTCCCGCCGACAGCAGCGATGCTGCCAGTACCTTACCTAAACTTCTGTTTACGTTCATCATAAAAACTTTTAATGTTAAAAAAATGTTTCTCATATAATTATTCCGGTTCAAAAATACGACAGATATTTTTTATATACAAGTTTTTGTTGCTAAAAGCACAGAATAAAATCGATTTCTTAATATTTTTCATTGATGGACTTAATAAAAAAACGTATCTTTGCACGTGAATCAAAATAATTAGCATAACTCTTATGTTCAGAACAAATACATGTGGAGAACTTAGGCTTGCCGATGCCGGAAAAACGGTCACACTGGCAGGCTGGGTACAGCGTACCCGTAAAATGGGCGGAATGACGTTTGTGGACATCCGCGACAGATATGGAATAACCCAGTTGGTGTTCAACGAAGAAATAAACGCTGATCTTTGCGAACAGGCCAACAAGCTTGGACGCGAATATGTCATTCAGGCTACCGGTACAGTCAGTGAGCGCGAGAGCAAAAACAAGAACCTGCCTACGGGAGAAGTGGAAATAATCGTGTCAGAACTGAATGTACTCAACGTATCAAAGACTCCTCCTTTCACCATAGAGGACAATAGCGACGGCGGAGATGATATCCGCATGAAATACCGCTACCTCGACCTGCGCCGTAACACGGTCCGCAAGAATCTGGAGCTGCGCCACAAGATGACAATGGAAGTACGCCGCTATCTTGACAGCAAGGGCTTCCTCGAAATCGAAACTCCTATGCTGGTAGGTTCCACTCCGGAGGGTGCCCGTGACTTCGTGGTACCATCACGTATGAATCCGGGCCAGTTCTATGCTCTGCCACAAAGTCCGCAGACATTGAAACAGTTGCTGATGGTGGCCGGAATGGACCGTTATTTCCAGATCGTCAAATGTTTCCGCGATGAAGACTTGCGCGCTGACCGTCAGCCGGAGTTTACACAGATCGACTGCGAAATGAGCTTTGTAGAGCAGGAAGACATCATCAACCTGTTCGAAGGAATGGCCAAACACCTGTTCCGCACATTGCGTGGTGTCGAACTGACAGAACCGTTCCCCAGAATGCCATGGAGCGAGGCCATGCGTCTTTACGGAAGCGACAAACCGGACACCCGTTTTGGCATGACTTTCGTTGAACTGATGGACGTACTGAAAGGTACAGGCGAATTTTCCGTATTCAACGATGCCGCTTACATCGGCGGTATATGCGCTACAGGTTGCGCCTCATATACCCGTAAGCAGATCGACCAGCTCACTGACTTTGTCAAGCGCAGTCAGATTGGTGCAAAAGGACTTGTATATGCCCGTGTACAGGAAGACGGCAGCGTGAAATCAAGCGTTGACAAGTTCTATTCACAGGATGTGCTGCAGCAGCTTAAAGCCGCAATGAACGCACAACCCGGCGACCTGATCCTGATTATGAGCGGTGACGATGCCATGAAGACCCGTAAACAACTTTGCGAATTGCGTCTTGAGATGGGTAACCGTTTGGGATTGCGTGACAAGAACAAATTCTCACTGTTGTGGGTGGTTGATTTCCCGATGTTCGAATGGAGCGAGGAAGAAGGCCGACTGATGGCCATGCACCATCCTTTCACTCATCCCAAAGATGAAGATATCCCCTTGTTGGATACCGATCCGGCAGCTGTCCGTGCAGATGCTTACGACATGGTATGCAACGGTGTGGAAGTCGGTGGAGGTTCTATCCGTATTCATGATTCCGAACTGCAGGACAAAATGTTCAGAATATTGGGCTTCACAGAAGAACGTGCACAGGAACAGTTTGGCTTCCTGATGAATGCATTCAAATATGGTGCACCTCCTCACGGTGGTCTGGCATACGGATTGGACCGTTGGGTAAGCCTCTTTGCGGGTCTCGACAGTATCCGTGACTGTATTGCGTTCCCGAAGAACAACAGTGGACGTGATGTCATGTTGGATGCTCCTTCTGTACTCGATCAGAAACAGCTCGACGAACTGAAGCTGGATATCAGACCGACGGAAGAATAAAATTGCAGAATAGATTTATTCATAGCAGTAAATAAAAAAATGCGTTTGGAGAGAGTGCCAATCAGGTTTCTCGCCGAACGCATTTTTCTTATTTTCAGATTGTAGGTATATATTCTTCTCGTCGTTTGCATTTCGATCACTCTTGCGTCGTTCTCAATTGCATGACTTCAAATGAAAAACGAACAACGTAGCATCGCAGGAATCTTTTTGAGGCTTCCATTTATCCCAATCATCTGTATTGACAATACCTGCTAAAGCATCTTTGTATTGTGCTGTAGGATAGAAAAGAATGCATTCAGTTGTATCTACAAAACCTTGCAAGCTTTTATGGGAATCTGTTTGACAGAAAGAATAATATCTCATATTGTTCTGTATAAAACTGTTAATGAACAGATTGCCTGAAACAAAAAACGTAGCATTATACGCTTGTTTTGATTTTGCAATCTCACTACTCTTTTTTACAGATTCTTCAAGCCTTTTTTCTCCATAATCTGTCTGATACGCCAGTATGGGACCGTATTTTGTCCATTTGTATACATCATTGGAATATGGAGCATTAAAAAATATGTCCCCATCCTTGTTTTCTGTGAATGTTCTTTCTCCACTTAGAAGATCAAGTTCCATTCTACTGGGCAGGTAACTGTTTATTAGCTTCCCGTTTTCATCAGTGTATACAAGTCTATTCAAATCATCGGTTGTTACAGCATTGCAAAATAAAAATCCGTTTTCAGTTTTCGCAAAGTCAAGTACAGGAAAATCCAATTTTATGCTTTTTTTATAATTCAGCATGCCGTCACATAAAAGTATCTTTCCAGCTCCAATATCAGACAAGTATACTATACCGTCCCTAGATGTAATGGCACGAAGCGAAATATATTCTCCATTGCCGTGTCCGGTTCTTTGTATTCTTTTTATCAATTCTCCCGAGGGATATTTGAATGACCATACTGCATTGGTCATATCAACGATGTAAACGGCAGAATCAGACAGACAGAAATCCAAAATTGACCCCATAAAATTCTGTTTTGTATGTAGTTCAATGGTGTCAATACGTGCTATAAAATCAGAAAACCTGATGGTTTTATCCGTATAATCATTAATGGAAATGGTGATATGATCATCATCAATGCTTAGCTGATTTTTGTTCTTACCACAACTTCCCAGGAGAATAGAGGAAATTGTAAAGCATAATAATATGGTCTTGGATTTTTTGGACATGGCTAATATGAAATGGAATGACGACATGAATGTTTGAGACGAATTTTATATTCTCGGTTACTCGTTCGTAAACCTTGAACAAATGTATAAAGAAAGGGGATCTCTGCAAATAATTTATCTTAGTGTTTGCCAGTCTTGGAGAGACAGGATTTGTCAAGTAGCTTTAGAACACCTGAAATATTTTGGATACCATAAATAGAGTTATCTTAAAAACGGACAAAATCAAATATCATATTCAATCTCACAGGCAATATTCAGTTATCATATCCTCTACATATAATTTCCGCAAAAAATCCTTCACCCCTTCACATCTCTTTATCTATCGGGCATTCACGGTGAACCAGCCCTTTCACGCCTCCTTCACCGAGTCCTTCACAAGCCAAAAACTGATGTAAGTATTAAAATATTACAATATAGCTAAAATTCCAAAAATATTACATTTCTAAAAAAGTAAGGCTTACTTTAAAAAAAGTAAAGCTTACTTTTTCAAAAGTAAACCGAGTTTTTGGAAAGATGTCCGATGTCCCCAAAAAGAAAAAACAGGATTATCCGATGACAAGAATAGCTACTGAAAATGAGCTACCAAACGCATTTCAAAGCCCACTGACGGCCCCATTAATCCGGGTTGTTTTTGTTTGAAAACAACATGATCTTCTCTCTAATGTCGCCCAAACAAGTGAGAGAGGCGTGAATCAGGGTGAATGATACCATTTCACACATATCCGATTTATTATCAAATACTTATAATATCAGTTGAAGCAGTGAACATAAAGTAGGAAAAAATCAACTATAGGGAAAGTCCTGGGCACAAAATTCACAGAATCCGAGAAAATAATGAAATCGGGAAAAGATCATATTATCTCCAACTAAGGGAATAACAAAAAGGTGTACTGCCTCGTCGGAAAGGCAGTACATCTTGATAAATATTCTCCTTTAAAGATACATCCTTACTTGCTGAGTGCAAATCCCACTTTCACTCCCTCATAGGAATCGAGCAATGTGCTTACAGTCTTTATTGTGGCATTTCCGCTTTGAGAACCTATGGCAGTCACAACCTGCATCAGCTTGCTGGCATCATAGAGAATGCTGATCTGATTGTTGGATTTTACAACCGTAGCATCCATCTTAGTCAGTCCCAACATACCCACCAATGTCAATTTGCCATTGGCTTCATCCAAAGTATAGGTACCGCTGATTGAACGTCCACCCAGATTCATGCTGTAGCTGCCATCCTCATTAAACGTGTATCCAAAAGCACCGGCCTTGATACCCACTTTCTCAAACATGTCGTCCATCTTGCCTTTCAGCGTTTTGGCAGCAATTTCACCGCCAGCCTGCTTCAACAGATTCTCAGACTCAAACTTACAGTCTGAACCGACATAGTTCCATGTGCCAATCAGATCAGCCTGCTTTACGGTATTTCCACTTCCGAGGATATTGCCTAAAAGTGAACCCAAAATACCTGAACCGATCTGTGCTCCTTCTGATGCACTGTTTTGTGTATTGTTGCCAGTCGCTACATTAGGAGCTGAAAATCCGCAGCTGCTCAGACTGACCAGAGCCATGCATGCGAACATTGTCATTTTCTTAAGATTCTTTCTCATACCTTTTATAATTTAAAGTTTGTCGTGTGACTTTCTGCGTGTTATAGTTATGATTGGGTTCAAACAGCTTTCTGAATGAAAGAGGATAGGGCGTTTCAAATTCCATCCTTTCGTGCGTAATCGGATGGTAAAAATTCAGACGGAAAGCATGCAGTGCCAGTCTGCCTATCGGATTATTGCCATCACCATACTTGGGATCACCCACTACCGGATGACCGATATCCAGCATGTGTACACGGATCTGGTTTTTACGTCCGGTTTCCAGTTTAAGTTCCACCAGAGAATACCTGTCACGGACTTCCAGCGTATGGTAATGTGTTACCGCAAATTTGCCTCCATTGTCAGTAGGAGAGGAGTGGGTGATGAAGGCTTTGTTGTCTTTTAACCATGAAGTAATGGTTCCGCCCTCTTTTTCCATTTTTCCACTGACCACAGCAATGTATCTTCTGTCTGTAACGATGCTATGCCAGTTATCCTCAAGTATTCTTTTCACTTCCAGGTTCTTGGCATAGATCATAAGTCCTGATGTTTCCCGATCGAGCCGATGGACAACATGAGCCGTACATTTAAAATGCCTGCGCTTGAAGTATTCGTCAAGCACCGTTTTAACACAAAATTGATGGGATGTAGTAGACATGGAAAGGATTCCGATGTTTTTTTCAATTACCACCAGATCCTTGTCTTCATATACAATCTTGACGTATTTGTTTTTTAATTCAGTGCTGCGCTTATGCCTGCTTACGCGCACGACCATTCCTGGTTCCAGCTGATAATCATACTGCGTTACCAGCTTCTTGTCTACGGCTATACCATGACCCGTCAGGATATCCTTGACCTTGTTTCGGCTGATTCCCTGCATGGCTGTCATCAGAAAATCGATCAGAATCTGAGGTTTCTTTACCGTAAATTCAATATATTTTGTCGCTGCATAAGCTTGGTTTGATTTGTTCTCCATTTTTATATCTGTTACAGGATTTTAATATTCCGGATATTTTGTGCAAAGTTAGTGTTTTTACTTTGATTTTTTCACAATTGCCATTAAGAAATAAGTAAAATTAATCATTAAGGCCCTGATGGAAACCGACATGTTATGCCATATGGAATTTAGATACTTTATTTTCATATGGCGTATCTGATTTTATATAATATCAGATTATTGATTATCATAACATTAATCGGACAAAAAGTTGATTTGATTTTTTCGGAATGATTTCTCAAACAAAGGAGAAGGACTCGTAAAAATGGAAAATTGTGATGCTTGGAAAAAGTATTTTAATGGCTCTTTATAAGTATAGCTCTTTTTGAATATAATAAATATTATGTTTAATAAATTATATAAAAAATAATATTGCCCCCATCTTGGACCTGAAATCCAATCACAGGGGCAATATCCTATACCATTTATTCTTGATTAAAGAATATCCAGTCGTTTAAACACCTTGACCAACTTTTCGATAGCTTTGTCAACCTGTTCTTTTGTATGATTAGCCATCAATGCAAAACGTACCAGTGTATCTTGTGGCGCGCAAGCCGGCGGTATAACGGGATTAATGAAGACACCTTCATCAAAGGCCAACTTGGTTACCATGAAAGTTTTGTCTGTATCGCGTACGTATAAAGGAATAATCGGTGACTCAGTCGCTCCGATTTCAAAACCTTCTTCCTTGAAACGTTTCAAGGCATATTCCGTCACGTCCCACAAGCTCTTCAGGCGTTCGGGCTCATTCTGAATGATATGCAACGCTTCCAGTGCACATGCTGTTGCAGCCGGCGTAGCTGAAGCACTGAAAATATAGGTACGTGCATTATGTTTCAGCCAATTGATAATGCTCTTGTCCGCAGCAATAAATCCACCGATAGAAGCCAGGGATTTGCTGAAAGTACCCATAATCAGGTCTACTTCATCAGTCAGTCCGAAATGGTCACACACTCCTCTGCCCTGTTTGCCGAACACACCCAAGCCATGAGCTTCATCCACCATAATTGAAGCGTTATACTTATGTTTCAATCTGACAATCTCCGGCAGATTGGCCAAGTCTCCTTCCATTGAGAAGACGCCGTCAACCACAATTAGCTTTACTGAATCGGGATTGCATTTCTGCAATTGTTTTTCCAAATCAACCATATCATTGTGCTTGTACTTCAAGCTCTGTGAGAATGACAATCTACGGCCATCCACGATAGAAGCATGATCACGGTCATCACAGATGATATAATCATTTCGATCTGTCAAACAAGATATTACGCCAGAATTTACCGTAAATCCCGTAGCAAAACATAACGCCTCTTCCTTTCCTACAAAAGCTGCCAGTTCCTTTTCGAGCTGAACATGCAAATCCAATGTACCATTCAAAAAACGTGAACCGGCACATCCGGAACCGTATTTTTCCATAGCCTTTACACCAGCTTCTATTACACGTTCATCTCCTGTCAAGCCTGTATATGCGTTAGAACCGAACATCAGCACCCGATGTCCGCCCATACTCACTTCTGTTCCTTGTTTACCCTCAATCTCACGAAAATAAGGATATACTCCTGCCGCCATGTATTTCTGCGGTAAAGTAAACTTTGCTAATTTGTCTTGTAATAAACCCATTTTAAGAAATGATTTCAAAAACGGTGCAAAGTTAATAAAAAAACTTTTGATAGATTGTTTTTCTGTGAAAAAAGCCTTTATTTTCGCTCTTTGGAAGATTAAAGGTTGGATAAACTTATTTTTTTACTACTTTTGCGAACAGGATTTATTACCCCCTATGGAAAAAAAAAGAATTGTATTTATAGTCAATCCTATATCAGGAACACAAAATAAACAATATATACTCAAGCTATTGCCGGAAGTGCTGAACCAATCACTTTTCGAATGGCATGTGGCAGAAACCGAATATGCAGGTCACGCAACATTGCTGGCCAAAAACTATGCTGCAGAACATTATGATGCCATTATAGCCATAGGCGGTGACGGAACAGTCAATGAAGTGGCAAGGTCACTGGTGCATACGGAAGCTACTTTAGGCATCATACCATGCGGATCGGGCAACGGGCTGGCACGTCATCTTCACATCCCGATGGATCCACGGGGAGCCATCAACGTCATCAACCGTTTTGCCATACAGGCTGTAGATTATGGAAAAATCAACGATATTCCGTTTTTCTGTACTTGCGGCGTTGGCTTTGATGCCTTTGTCAGTTCCAAATTTGCCACTGCAGGAAAACGTGGACTGCTTTCGTATCTGGAAAACACATTGCGCGAAGGCTTGAAATACAAACCAGACACCTATGATATTGAAATCGAAGGAGAAACCAAAAGATATAAAGCTTTTCTGATAGCTTGCGCCAACGCTTCTCAGTATGGTAATAATGCTTTTATCGCACCTCAGGCTTCCATGTCGGACGGACTTATGGACGTGACCATCATGGAACCATTTACCATGATGGAAGCGCCGCAGATTGCAATCCAGCTTTTTAATAAAACACTCCTACAGAACAGCCGGATCAAAACATTGAGATGCAAAAACCTTCATATTCACAGAGAACACACCGGCGTAATCCATTACGACGGTGATCCGACTATGGCCGGATGTGACATAGACGTGCAACTTATTGAAAAAGGACTTAATGTCATTATCAATACCCATCAGGAAGATCTGCCTATCGTAAGGATGTTTTCCGAATTTTATGAAGAACTGGCCAATCTTGGAAGCGATATCAGACGCAGAAATATCAGAAGAATCAATGTCTTCAACAAGGAAATCATCAAACACATCAAACATCAGTAATGTAAATAATAGTCAGCCGTCATTGACTTGTATTCTTCTGTATACTCACCATCTGCACACCGGATATAAAGTTTGTCTGAAGAGGGATAACTGCATTCTCCTTTCATGAAACCCAGCAAAACCCGTTTGGCTTCGGTCTGCCCTTCTTTGGTGTAGACGAACGTCTTACGTTCCAGATTCAAGCCGTTGATCCAGGATTCATGTACAAATTCATCTGCACGTTCTGCAGGCAGAACCACTTCAAAACGGCCGTTTTCTGCCAATAAACGGCTTGCACTGCCAATCAGTTCTCCAAATGACATGCTATCTGTATGGCGGGCCTGAGATCGGACACCATCCGGACACTTTAATGATCTGGAAAAAAAAGGTGGATTGCTGACCAGCAAGTCAAATTGAAAGTCAGGACTAAAAGAGCTGATGTCAGAATGTAGAAAATGCAGACGGTCTGACCATTCGGTAGCCGCTGCATTCTCATTGGCCTGGATAACGGCATTTTCGTCTATGTCCACTCCCCATATCACGGCTTGCGTTTTCTGAGCCAACATAATGGCAATCAATCCTGATCCGGTACCGACATCCAATACGGTCCGATGTTCTGAACCTGCACAGGACCATGCGCCAAGCAAGACGCCATCTGTGCCTACCTTCATGGCACATTTGTCATGAAATATTCTAAATCTCTTAAAATCAAAATAAGCTTTTGGCATTACGGAATTTATTTTATCGAACAAAAGTAAGCAAATATTTGTTATTTCATTAACATGCCCCTAGAGAATATACTTTTTTTTTGTAACTTTGCCTCGTTTTGTGAAAAATGTTTTGTTCACTAAATTTATTTATACAAAAGTAATATGCAAATTGACGATAATCAGAACCCATTTTCTTTGGTGGCCGATTTTGACGGAGATGAATCCAGTGTCTTTAACGTGGAATTGGATGAAACATTACCTATCCTGCCTTTGCGGAATATGGTTTTATTTCCCGGCGTTGTATTGCCCGTTGCCATAGGACGGAAAGCCTCACTTCGTCTGATTCATACCGCTGAAAAGAAAAAACTCAATATTGGCGTAGTCTGCCAGCTTTCACCAGAAACTGAAAATCCCGGATTGAGCGATCTTTACAATATCGGAACTGTAGCCAAGATCATCCGTATTCTGGAATTGCCAGATCAGAGCACGACCATTATCCTGCAAGGTATGAGCCGTTTTGAACTGACAGATATCATTTCTGAAAGACCTTATCTTATAGGAAAAGTCGAAAAGCTTACCGATATTCTGCCCAATAAAGACGATAACGCTTTTGATGTCCTTGTGGAAACCTGTCGCGAACGTACGATACAATATATACAGATCAGCGACCAGATGCCAAAGGAATCCATGTTTGCCATCAAGAACGTCAACAACAAGATGTTTCTGGTCAACTTTATATGTGCCAACTTCTCGTTCCCTATTACCCAGAAAATGCAGTTGCTGGAGGAAGCTTCTCTTGAACAGCGTACTATCAACCTGCTGAAATTACTTAATCGCGAAATACAGTATTCGGAATTACGTGCCGAAATACAAAGAAAGACACGTGAAGATCTGGATATGCAACAACGCGAATATTTCCTCCAACAGCAAATCAAGAATATTCAGGATGAACTGGGCGGTTCTCCACAGGAACAGGATATTCAGGAATTGAAAAAGCAGGCAAAAGAAAAGAACTGGCCAGAAGAAATAGCCGCCACATTCTTTAAGGAACTGAGCAAACTGGAAAGACTCAATCCGCAGACACCAGACTACAATGTGCAGCTTAACTACCTGCAAACCATGCTGAGTCTGCCCTGGAATACCTTTACAGTAGACAATCTCAACCTTAACAATGCTGAACGGGTTCTCGATAAAGACCACTATGGACTTGAAAAAGTAAAGGAACGTATTCTCGAGCATCTGGCTGTGCTTCAGCTGAGAGGAGACCTTAAGGCACCGATTATCTGTCTGTATGGTCCTCCGGGAGTGGGCAAGACTTCATTGGGCAAAAGCATTGCTTCTGCATTGAAACGGAAATATATCAGAATGTCACTGGGCGGTCTTCACGATGAAGCCGAAATACGTGGTCACCGCAAGACCTATATCGGTGCCATGCCCGGACGTATTATCAAAAACATGATCAAGGCAGGCTCATCCAATCCCGTATTCATCCTGGATGAAATTGACAAGATCACACAGAATACCGTTAATGGAGATCCGGCCTCTGCATTGCTGGAAGTTCTTGATCCTGAGCAAAACAATGCTTTCCACGACAACTTCCTTGACATTGACTACGATCTGTCAAAGGTCATGTTCATTGCAACGGCCAATAACATCGGTACAATCCCAAGACCATTGCTCGACCGTATGGAACTTATAGAAGTCAGCGGATACATTACCGAAGAAAAAATTGAAATAGCCAAACGTCACCTGATTCCTAAAGAAAAGGAAAATAACGGACTGGGCAACCATCCGGAAATCAAGATATCACGTCCGGCCATTGAATATATTATCGAAAACTACACCAGAGAATCCGGTGTACGTGGTCTGGAAAAGAAAATTAACAAGGTCTTCCGCAAGATGGCACTCGAATACGCCAAACACGGCAGTTTCCCGTGTCAGAATATCAAGATATCAGACATAGAGAACCTTCTCGGCAAACCGGAATTCAGCCGCGACAAGTATCAAGGCAACAACTATGCCGGCGTAGTCACAGGCTTGGCCTGGACATCTGTAGGTGGTGAAATTCTCTTTATCGAAAGCAGTCTGAGCAAAGGCAAAGGAAGCAAGCTCACCCTGACAGGAAATTTGGGTGACGTTATGAAAGAATCAGCAGTACTTGCACTGGAATACATCAAGGCCCACGCAGACCGGTTGAATATTGACTCACGCATTTTCGACGAATGGAATATCCATTTGCACGTTCCGGAAGGTGCCGTACCTAAAGACGGCCCGTCAGCCGGTATTACCATGGCTACATCGCTTGCTTCAGCCCTTACACAGCGCAAAGTGCGTCCTAACCTGGCCATGACTGGCGAGATTACACTGAGAGGCAAGGTTTTGCCTGTAGGTGGTATCAAAGAGAAGATTCTGGCAGCCAAACGTGCGGGAATCAAAGATATCATCATGTGCAAGGAAAACAAAAAGAACATAGATGAAATCCCTTCTCTCTATCTGGAAGGACTGACATTCCATTACGTAGATGATGTTTCTGAAGTGTTGGATCTGGCTCTGCTTGATGAAAAAGTCAGCAATGCGATCACATTTAATTTTGAGGAAGAAAAGAAACAGGAAAAATGAAATTTGAACTGCAACATACTGATTCGCTGACCAATGCGAGAGCCGGTCTTATTACCACAGATCACGGCACAATAGAAACCCCCATTTTCATGCCTGTAGGCACACTGGGATCAGTGAAAGGGGTTCATCAGCGCGAATTGACTGAAGATATAGGTGCCCAGATTATTCTGGGTAATACCTATCATCTGTATTTGCGCCCCGGAGTGGATATACTTGAGAAAGCTGGCGGATTACATCGGTTCAACGGCTTCAACAAACCCATGCTGACAGATAGCGGCGGGTTTCAGGTCTTTTCGCTGACAGGTATCCGTAAACTTAAGGAAGAAGGCTGTGAATTCCGTTCGCATATTGACGGATCCAAGCATTTTTTCACACCCGAAAAAGTGATGGATATCGAAAGATCCATCGGTGCAGATATCATGATGGCCTTTGACGAATGTCCGCCGGGAACATCAGACTATGCCTATGCCAAGAAAAGCATGGAGCTGACCCACCGCTGGTTAGACCGTTGCTGCAAACGTTTTAATGAGACCGAACCCAAATACGGATATAACCAGTCTCTTTTCCCTATCGTACAAGGTTGTACGTATAAAGACCTGCGAACACAATCAGCAGAATACATTGCTTCCAAAGAGGCCGATGGTAATGCCATCGGAGGACTGGCTGTAGGCGAACCTGCTGAAGTAATGTATGAAATGATCGAAGTGGTCAACGGAATATTGCCTAAGGACAAACCGCGTTACCTCATGGGTGTCGGTACGCCGATCAATATACTCGAAGGTATCGAACGCGGAGTTGACATGTTTGATTGCGTCATGCCAACCAGAAACGGAAGAAATGCAATGCTGTTTACACAAAATGGCATCATGAACATGCGTAACAAGAAATGGGAAGACGACTTCTCGCCTGTGGATCCTGACGGAACAGCGTATGTGGACCGTGTATACAGTAAAGCCTACCTTCATCATCTTTTCAAGGCTCAGGAATTACTGGCCATGCAGATTGCCTCCATTCATAACCTGGCATTCTATCTGTGGCTCGTCAAGGAAGCCCGCCGCCATATCTTTGCGGGTGATTTTGCAATATGGAAAAGCCAGATGGTCAACAAACTCGGAACCAGACTATAACCCCAAACAGACAAGGACATGAAGTGGAACAGATTATTTCTTAAGAGATTGGATATTTACCTGATAAAGAAATTTTTGGGTACCTATTTCTTCTCCATTATCCTGATTATTTCCATTGCCGTGGTTTTCGATTACAATGAGAATATCGATAAATTCACGACAAATCACGCACCGCTGATGGGTATCATTACCTATTATGCTAATTTTGTGCCTTATTTTTCCAACTTGTTCAGTCCTTTGTTTGTCTTTATCTCAGTTATTTTCTTTACCTCAAAACTGGCTGAAAATTCTGAGATCATTGCAATGATGTCTACGGGCATGAGTTTCAACCGCCTGATGCGGCCATATATGATATCAGCTGCTATCATTGCCGTACTCAGTTTTTACCTCGGATCGTATGTCATTCCCAAGGGAAGTGCCAGCCGTCTGAATTTTGAAACTGTTTACAAGAAAAAGAAAAAAACAGAATTCGCCCAAAATGTACAGTTACAGGTCGATACAGGCGTTATTGCCTTTATAGAGCATTTTGACGGCCGTACCAAAACCGGATATCATTTTTCTTTAGACAAATTTGTAGACAAAAAACTGGTGTCGCATCTGACTGCAGCCAGCGTAAGCTATGACACGCTCTCAGACGTACGTTACCGCTGGAGAATCAAGAACTATACACTCCGCGAAATGAAAGGAATGCGTGAATTCATATCGCACGGTTCTGAAATGGATTCCATCATTGCCATGGAACCGTCGGACTTCCTGATGACACGTAACCAACAGGAAACACTGACCAATCCCGAACTGCGCGAATATGTCATCAAACAACGGGCAAGAGGATCCGGCAATGTGAAACCATTCGATGTGGAATATCATAAAAGATTTGCCACTCCCTTTGCATCATTCATCCTGACTGCAATAGGCTTATCATTGTCGGCCAGAAAACGTAAGGGCGGAATGGGACTTTATCTGGGAATCGGTCTGGCGCTCAGTGCGTCCTACATCCTTCTGCAATCCATATCATCAACTTTTGCCATCAATGCAGACTGGCATCCGATGATAGCCGTATGGTTCCCCAATATTCTGTTTACGATCATTGCATTTATCCTTTACAAGAAGGCACCTCAGTAAATAATCAATTTAAGTTTAAGACTAAAAACAATATTGACACGTGGATTTTTATGATTTAGACCTCAATGACCAAGTGTTGGACGCTTTGGATGACATGAATTTTACCGAATGTACTCCCATTCAGGAACATGCCATACCAGTCATCCTTCAAGGTCGTGATCTTATAGGAGTGGCCCAGACCGGAACCGGCAAAACGGCGGCTTTCCTGCTCCCTATTTTGAGTAAGCTCAGTGACGGTGGCTATGATGAAAATGCGATCAATTGCGTCATCATGTCACCTACAAGAGAACTTGCCCAACAGATAGACCAGGCATTGGAAGGCTTTTCGTATTATATGAACATTTCAAATGTAGCCATCTATGGCGGAAATGACGGCATCCGTTACGAACAGGAGAAAAGAGGACTTACAATGGGGGCCGATATCATTATTGCAACCCCTGGGCGTCTGATCAGTCATTTAAGCTTGGGAAACGTTGATTTGTCGAAAGTATCTTTTTTTGTTCTGGACGAAGCGGACCGTATGCTGGATATGGGATTCAGCGACGATATCATGCAAATCGTCAAACACTTGCCTGAAAATCGTCAGACAATCATGTTTTCCGCTACTATGCCGCGAAAAATTCAGGATCTGGCCAAAACGATCCTGCATGATCCGGTAGAAGTCAAGCTGGCCGTATCCAAGCCTGCAGAGAAAATCGTACAATCAGCCTATGTTTGTTATGAAACGCAAAAAACGGCGCTCGTCAAGATGCTGTTTAAAGAGAATCCGCCCAAACGTGTAATTGTATTTGCTTCTTCCAAACAGAAAGTCAAAGATATGGCCATCATCTTACGCAAGGCAGGTTTCAATGTCGGAGCCATGCATTCTGACTTGGATCAGGCTGAACGTGACGAAGTCATGTACAAATTCAAGGCTCAGCAGATTGATGTACTAGTAGCCACTGATATCGTTGCGAGAGGTATTGACATAGATGATATCCAACTGGTCATTAACTTTGATGTACCTCATGATGCAGAAGACTATGTACACCGTATCGGACGCACGGCACGTGCCAACAACGATGGTAAAGCAATCACACTGGTCAGTGAGAACGACCAGCGTAAATTTGCAGCAATCGAACGCTTCCTGGACATCGAAATAGAGAAAAAGCCCATACCGGCAGAATTGGGCGAAGCACCGGAATATAAAGGAAAAGACAAAAAGAAATCCAATCCTGATCAGAAGAAAAAATCAACGAGAAGAAAAAACAAAAAAACTGCAGGGGCAAAGAAAGATAAAAAGCACGAAATACAGGAAACTACTGCTGCATCTCCCGACAAACCTGCCAGCGAATCGGGCACACCAAATGCGACAGAAACTTCAGGGCAAACTGAAAAAAAGAAGAAAAAGAAACGCAGACATAAGCCTCGGAATAAAAAAGAAGACAAGACACAGGAAACGAATAATAATAATACAGTCTCCAATTAAAAAGCAAGGCGGTCAGAATGACCGCCTTGCTTTTTTTGATCATATTCAGACATTATATTTTACTTTCTCAAGCACTTATCATTCAGGATAAGCCCTGAGAAAGTAAATATAAATATCACTTTACCTTACAAACTTAAGGGTTTTAATTTCATTGCCATTGGCTATTCTTATGATATAGATTCCTGTGCGTAGATAAGAAAGGTCAATCTTATGATCTCCAGCCTGATATTGCTGCATGTTAATCATTTTTCCGGACAGATCAAACAAACCCACTTGAACTTTGGATTCCGTTTCCAATTCAAGCATGTGGTCAGCCAGAGAATATCTGATAGCCTGTACGTCATTATCCGACTGGACATTCTTGATATCGGTTGCATTCTGATCTATTCTCTCTAGTATAAACGGGAAAGTGTAAGGACGCTCTGTCGTAGCACCACAAACCAGGTTCTGGTCGGCTATCGTCCAGAAATAACTGCCACCACGCTCTGAGTTACGGATATAACACAACGGCTCATCTTCACCTGTCAGAGCGTCAATATAGAAGCTCTGCAGAACATAACTGTAATAAGATGAATTAAATGTTCCGTTACGATCCAGAAAATGAGAATCGTCATGATTCTGAATCTTATACCTTCCGGCTTTTTCATCCCATGTGATATGCCATACATACTCCGTTGAGTCTGCAGTTTCGTTATATTCTTCGAACACCAGATTCTTATTGCTGAAGTAGAGTCCGGACTCTGCATCTTTAATATGGTAATATCCGTCTTCTATGCTCCGGTTTTCCTTGTATACCTGGATTCTGAAATCAAAATGAGCTTCACGTATATTCGTGGTTGATGAATCCGCCCAGTCAAGGTGAGGATAAACGGATTCCATCAGATTCTCAAAATACAGAGAATCTGTCGTTTCACCGGAACTCCACTTATATTTTCCATTTCTATATCGTGCAGAAGTCACTTCACCCTTTAGTGTCACATTCTTACCCTGTGGAATGATCACACTTGTACCTTCTGTCACTTCATCATCCACTTTGACAGAGGTTTCAACCAGTGAATTGATAACCTTGAATGTTTTCTTGATAGATACACCAGATTCGTTAATCACTTCAAATACAAACGTCTGATCTTTGGAAGCTTGTGTAAATGAATGGGTACCTTTTACAGAAATAATCTTGCCTGTGCTGTCATACCATCTGGTAGCCTTGATATAATTCCAGTTGGCGTAATCAGCTCCCAATGTCACATCATGTCCGGTTACTGCATAGATAACAGAGTCACCGTCAATCCGGGTCCGGTCATACTGTATCCAGGGTTTTAAGGTTGCCCTTATACCTTCTCCATAAACCGACAGACAGAACATCTGTGTACTTTCTATACCCTTGCTGTTTGTATAGGTCACACGGTAGATACCGGATTTATCTGCAATGACGGTTCTGCTTTGGCCCTCAACACCGTCTTCCCATTTCCATTTGCCTGTATTATCCTCTCCTTCGGGCAGATTAGCCTTAAGCGTAAGTTCCGTGCCCTTGGTAATGTTACGCAACTCTGCATAAGGATAAGTCTTGTCGGCATCTTTAATCTCAGGTGACAATACGGTTGGACGTGTCTCCTCCGTAACGGCCTTATCGTAATACATCAAGTCGCCAAAACCTGTATGGTCGAATCCGCCACTGTTTGTACCATAAGAACCTCCTCCGGCTTCTATACCCATCTTATTTTTCATCTTCCTGCAATATTGCATGGGTATACCCATTTTATTCTGATAATGGTTAATGAAAAGTTGCCAGATAGGCCTGTACTGTCCTTGTCCTGTCCAGTTCAATCCTGCCATCCACCAGTTCTGCTTGTATGGAATTGACGCAATGATTTCCGCTTCTGCCGGGATATTGTTGTTCATGGAATTAAACATGGCCACATATTCGGCAGCACCTGCAACCATCATCTTGCCTGCATCACCCGGAATAAGAGGATTGTATAAATTACAGAAGGCATTATCACCCTGATTGAATGCTGTCTGCAAAGAATATGACAACAAGCCCAATGCTGCCATGGCATGTCCCTGGTCACGACCGCTTTCCTGCATCTGATTCAGATAACCCAACGGTCCGCGGTCATCCTGGTGAAACCATGGAATAAGTCCCCAGCCATATCCGCACATTCCCTGCGAAGGATCAGGATTCTCAGGATGAGTTGTTCCTACATAAAGAGACTCATTTCCTGGTCCCTGCTTAATCCAGTACATTCCATAATTGTAAATATCGGGAAGATCGCAGAACACACCCAGAGATACACAAAACAAAGCGTTGCCCAATCCCCAGTTACTATGATAGTGATACCAGTTTCCTTCACGCGTCACTGTATCATGACGTCTTTCAAGAAAATCCTGGGCTGATGTAAACCAGACATCGATCATCCACTGTTTGAATCGCTCAAAGTCTTCTTTAGCCCAGTACTCACAGTCTCTCATCAGCTCTGCTGCATTCAAGAACTGATAACCGATAAAACCGGGAATAAGAGACTGGTTTGAATTTCCACCTATACTCTTGGTAATAAGTGAATACTGATTAAGCACATACAAAGCCTTGTTTGCCCATTCCCGCTCACCGGTGATTTTCCAAAGCAAGGCACACTGATAAGCTTTCGCCGCATTACGATAAGCGTTCATATAGTTCTCATCACCTGCTATTCCACGTTTGATAATTTCTGTAACACCCCAGATATCATAAACGTTTTTATTGGCAATCCAACTGTTTTTCAAAACATTAAAGGCCGATATAGCCTGAGCGTCATTATTAGCCAATGCTTCTCTGATACGCTCAAAATCTTTTTCAGAGTGCATCAATCCGGGATGTGTGAATATCCCTTGAGCCATACTGCCGTTACTACACATGCAAAATGCCACGGCCAATGTAAAAAGTGAAAATTTCCTCATTTAAAATAATACTTAAGGTTTAAAACAATATATTCCTCCGATAACATAATCTATCATTATGACGAACGACTTTCTCTTTTTACGCATCAATGAGGCTGTTTTTAACATTAATTTAATATTCTGTTCGTCAAACGGTCCGAAAAAGCAATTTAAACCTTATGTATTTAATCCATGTAACGAAAAACTTCTGCTTTTCTACAATTCTTTTTATGTATACCTTCTGTTCCTAAACATACGGCAAACGGATCATTTTCCGCGTTGTGAAAATGATCCGTTTGCTGATCAGTTATTTCAGATATTCTTATTAGTATCTGATATCCAATTCTTTAAGGATAGAGGTGATTTTTTCCATCGTAGTAAGACGGGTCGGTACCAAAGGCAAACGCAACTGGTTCTCAATCATACCCATCGCATGAAGCATGGCCTTGACTCCCGCCGGATTGCCATCTACAAACAAAAGCTTGAAGAGTTCCGCAAATTTGTGATGAATAGCACGGGCTATTTCATATTCGCCGTTTAAGGCCAATCTCACCATTCTGCTGAATTCTGCCGGAAGAGCATTACCGATAACGGAAATCACACCCACAGCTCCCAGCGTAATCAGCGGGAATGTAATGCCGTCGTCACCGGAGATGACATCAAAGTGATCCGGTTTATTCTTGATAATGTCATCCATCTGAGTGATATTACCGCTAGCCTCCTTAATAGCCACGATATTCTCAAAATCATGAGCCAGTCTGAGCGTGGTCTCGGCAGTCATGTTCACTCCCGTACGACCCGGTACATTATATAAAACGATAGGCAGAGGCGAAGCCTTTGAAAGAGCCTTATAATGCTGGTACAAACCTTCCTGAGAGGGTTTATTGTAATATGGACAAACGGAAAGTACACCATCGATCCCTTTCCAATCGCCTTTTTCAAGATCTTCCACAACAGCTGCCGTATTGTTGCCGCCACATCCCATCAACAGGGGAACACGTCCTGCAACACGTTCAACCAACAAACTTTTAAGATTAGCTTTCTCTTCTTTAGTCAGGCAAGGTGTCTCTGCAGTCGTTCCCATAATACAAAGGAAATCGGCCCCGTTCTTGATCTGATATTCCACAAGACGGGTCAATGCTTCATAATCAACAGTCCCGTCTGATTTGAAAGGTGTAATCAAGGCAATTCCCAAGCCTTTAAACTTATTATGTATCATAAATATAGCGGTTTTTATACTTTTGCTGGACAAAAGTACGAATTTATTCCGATTTGACCAACATTTTTAATAATCTATTAGTGTCAGAAATTCTTCCTCATTCATAATTTTAATACCAAGCTTATTGGCTTTTTCCAATTTGGAAGGTCCCATATTCGACCCGGCCAGTATGAATGAGGTTTTCGAAGATATGCTTCCCACATTCTTACCGCCATTCTTCTCTATAAGGGCTTTATATTCGTCTCTGGAATGTTTCTCAAACACACCGCTGATCACAATGCTCTGACCAGCCAGTATATCGGAATGCGAAGACAATTCCTCTTCCGACAATGCCATCTGCACTCCCTTTGCCTTAAGTCGCGCAATCAGAGTCCGGTTTTCTTCCTGTGCAAAATAATGGATCACACTCTGGGCTATAACCTGTCCGATACCGTTGACTTTCAGCAAATCATCTAATGTGGCAGAAGCCAGGGCATCCATTGTTTTAAAATATCTGGCCAGGGACTTGGCGGCAATCTCACCTACGAATCTAATGCCTAATGCGAAGACCACCCGTTCAAAAGGAACCTGGGCTGATTCGGCTATCGAACGGACTATTTTACGGGCTGATTTTTCACGTCCGCCGTCTTCACCGTTGATTTGTCCAACTTCTATGTCATACAAATCGGCCACATTACGTATGAGTCCGCGCTGATAATATTCGTCTACGGTTTCTGGTCCTAGGCTGTCGATATTCATCGCCTTACGACTGATGAAATGCTCAATGCGCCCCTTGATTTGAGGCGGACAGTTTTCTTCATTGGGACAATACCAGGCGGCTTCTCCCTCGTAACGAACCAATGCAGCTCCGCATTCGGGACATTTTGTGATAAATTCCACTTTTTCTCCGGTATGCTCATCTCGCGCATCGATGTCCACACCGACTATTTTAGGAATAATTTCTCCACCTTTTTCCACATATACCATATCTCCGACATGCAGATCAAGCTGAGCCATCACATCGGCATTATGCAAAGTAGCCCGTTTGACCACCGTACCGGCCAGCAACACGGGATCCATATTGGCAACCGGCGTCACGGCCCCCGTACGTCCAACCTGAAAAGTCACTTCGTTCAGACGGGTACATGCTCTCTCAGCCTGAAACTTGTAAGCAATGGCCCATCGCGGGCTTTTAGCCGTAAATCCCAAGGCACGCTGCTGACTAAGGGAGTTGACCTTCAGTACAATACCATCCGTAGCCACCGGCAGTTTCTTTCGTTCCGTGTCCCAATAATCGATGTAATCATAAATATCCTGCAAGGAAGAGGCTTTTTTCATACCTTCGGAGATCTTGAATCCCCACTTGCGTGCTTCCTGCAGATTCTCGTAATGACCATCGGACGGAATTTGTTCACCAAGCAGATAATAGAGGAAAGCGTCGAGTTTTCTTTTGGCTACGACTGCAGAATTCTTGCTTTTCAAAGTACCAGAAGCTGCATTCCTCGGATTGGCGAACAAAGGCTCTTCCTTAAGTTCACGCTCACGATTCAATTCCTCAAAACTGGTCCATGGCATCAATATTTCACCTCTGATTTCAAAACTCTCGGGATAACCCTTTTCGGTCAGTTGCAGGGGTATGCAACGTATGGTTTTGACATTATTGGTCACATCATCTCCCTGAACGCCGTCCCCACGGGTTACTGCTCTCACCAGCTTGCCATGCTCATATACAAGGGAAATGGACAAACCGTCATATTTCAGCTCACAGCAGATTTCAAACGGCTCACCATTCAGAGAAGTTTTCACTCTTTCATAGAATTCAGCTACTTCTTCTTTATTATAAGTATTTGAAAGCGAAAGCATCGGATATTTGTGCGGCACCTGCACAAATTCGTTATTGATGTCACTGCCAACCCTTTGGGTCGGAGAATTCGGGTCATCATATTCCGGATACTGTTTTTCAAGTTCCTGTAATTCACGAAGCAACCTGTCGAATTCCTGATCGGAAATCTCAGGTGAATTTAAAACATAATAGTTATAATTGTGCTTGTGTAATATTTCACGGAGTTGTGTGATTCGTTCTAAAGGTTCCATCCGTCCTTTTTTAAATAATAAAAAGTCTAAGTTTATCGTCTTTTCCTGCTGCCCTTATTTCTGATAAAGAAATAATCTATGGCATATTTCCCGGGGCCTGTCAAATACATCAGAATGAAAATGACAAAATAAATCAGTGCCAATTCACCGCCGTCCAGACGTCCTGCATGTATTTTGAAAAAAGCAACACCCATTGTCACAATCATCGGGATCATGGAAAGCCTGTACAAAAAACCAAATACAAAAAGTACAGAACAAAAAAGCTCTGCAAAAATAGCCAATAATACGGAATACTGACTTCCTATACCCAACGGATCAGGAAAAGAAGCTGACAAGTCAGCCAGATTGGCCAGTTTCTGTAACCCATGCGTAAACAGCATTGCTCCCATAAATATCCTCAAGCCCAGCAGAAACAAAGAGAACGCCGTCTCATTTGCTCTTTGGGGAAATAAAAATGATTTTTTCATCATGATCACATCGTGTTATCTATTTTGAAAGAACAATAATACATAAAAAAACGTATATGGACAAGTTTTTATTCAAAAAACAGGTGCTGCATTCATTTTTATATGTAAGTTTGCACCAATATTAATTCAGCTAAAAAATCAAAATATGCAAATCGCAATTATAGGAGGTGGTGCCGCAGGATTCTTTATGGCCATTCATCTTAAAAAGGGACTTCCCGAATCCCAGGTAACCATTTATGAGAAACGGAACAAAGTATTATCCAAAGTTGCGGTTTCCGGTGGCGGAAGATGCAATCTGACCAATTCGTTTGAAAACGTCAAGGATCTTAAGACCGTCTATCCCCGTGGTCACAAATTGCTTAAAAGACTTTTTAACATATTCGACCAGCACGACGCTTATACCTGGTTCGAGAATCATGGCGTCAGACTGACCACACAGGATGACCAATGCGTGTTTCCCCATTCACAAAACGCCATGTCGGTTGTCAATTGTCTGCAAAACGAAGCCGCTCTGCTTGGTGTCAGCGTCAGGACTTCGCATTCTGTCAGTTCCATCAGCCGATGCCACGAAAGCGGAAAATACATCATAAGCTTTGCCGAAGAACACCTTCACGATGCTGAAGCAGACATCATCGCTGTCACAACAGGCGGACATCCCAGAAAAGAAGACTTTATGGGTTTGAAGGCCTTGGGACACCAGATCGAAACACCCATACCTTCACTTTTTACTTTCAATATAAAAGACAGCCGGATAACGCAACTTTCAGGACTGGTCATCGATCCGGCCTGCGTGATGATTCCCGGTACAAAGCACAAATCCGAAGGGGCTCTCCTGATTACCCACTGGGGAATGAGCGGACCGGCCATACTCAAACTGTCCTCTTATGCCGCACGTGACGTATATCAGAAAGAATACCGTTTCACCCTGTCTGTAAACTGGGCAGACGAGAGTCCGGACTCCGTTACCGATTCCCTGCAGGAGATCATCCAGAATTACGGCAACAAACAGCTGAACAATATACGTCCCTACAATCTGCCGTCCAGATTATGGACCTTTCTTTTGGATAAATACGCCATACCGGAAGATAAAAAATGGAATCAGCTGAGTAAAAAGGAATTCAACGTATTAGTCAATACGTTAAGCAATGACCATTATCAGGTTGACGGCAAGGGGGCATTCAAAGAAGAATTTGTCACATGCGGCGGCATAAGCCTGTCAGCCGTCCATCCGCAGACCCTCGAAAGCAAGACTTCGGAAGGACTGTATTTTGCAGGTGAGGTATTGGACATTGACGCTGTCACGGGAGGCTTCAACTTTCAGGCCGCATGGACTACAGCCTTTACCGTATCCAAGGCTATTCTGGAAAAACAGCGCAATCAGAATCAGCCTCCGGCATGAAACAAACAGGGATGAAGCCGTAAATTAAGGTTTCACAGCATACAGAAAACAATAAAAATAACTACCTTTGCATAAAAATATTGCACACAGAGTATGAGAATTGACATTATAACCGTTTTGCCCGAGTTGCTTGAAGGGTTTGTTAATGAGTCCATATTAGGCAGGGCTCAGAAAAAAGGTCTGGCTGAAATCCATCTGCATAACCTCCGTGATTATTCTACCAACAAATTCAGAAGAGTTGACGATTACCCCTACGGAGGATTTGCCGGAATGGTCATGCAATGCGAGCCGATCGACCGTTGTATTACCGCACTGAAGGCTGAACGGGACTATGATGAAGTGATCTTTACGACCCCTGACGGAGAACAATTCGATCAGCCCATGGCCAACACGCTGTCATTATGCCAGAATCTGATCATCCTTTGCGGGCATTACAAGGGTATTGACTACCGCATCAGAGAGCATCTGATTACCAAGGAAGTCAGCATAGGTGATTTTGTTCTCACCGGCGGTGAACTGGCTGCAGCCGTCATGGCCGATGCCATCGTACGTGTTGTTCCGGGAGTATTGGGTGACGAACAAAGCGCCCTGTCAGATTCGTTCCAGGACAATCTGCTGGCCGCTCCTGTCTATACAAGACCAGCCGACTATAAAGGCTGGAAAGTACCCGATATCCTGCTGTCCGGCCATGAAGCCAAGATCAAGGAATGGGAGCTGCAACAGTCATTCGAACGTACTAAACGTCTGCGTCCCGACCTGCTCGAAAAATAAAGCATATTTTCGTTATATCATTGGTATGGAAACCAGTCTGCTAATGGTCAGACTGTTTTTTTTATTATAGGAGGAAATCCTGATTATAATCCCATTCAAAAAACCCTTCGACTCCCTGAAAAGAAGATCGGGAAACAAATCATAAGAGACAAGCAACTGAATGACAATCAGAAACGGATTACGACATCATCGGAGCCAGAAGATGCCACACGGCCATGATATGACAGATAGAACCGCCTAACACGAAAAAGTGAAAAACCGAATGCATGAATTTCCTCTGATGCCAGCTGTAAAACACCGCTCCGGTGATAAAACATACTCCTTCTGCTATTATCCAAAGAATAGTCTCCATGCTGGTCGTCTTCAACAGCGGGTCCAGAGCAACCAGTATGGTCAGCCCCATGGCAATAAAACAAACCGTTTCCAGATTACTGTGTTCCTTAAGCCGATTCAGACTCATGACCGTACCTGTCACGGCACAAAGCCATACAAATCCAAAAAGACCCCATCCCCAGAAATCCTGTTCACGCAGGGCTATAAGTGTAAACGGCGAATAGCTGCCTGCTATATGCCAGTAAATGGCCGCATGATCTATTCTCCGGAGCTTTTCCTTCCACACTTTGCCTGCCGGCCACGCATGATAAAGTGTTGACGCACAATAGGAGCTCAGCATACCCGAAAAATAAAGCATGATACCGCCTGCCACCCACACACTGCTGTATGCAGGAGAGACACTGTGCCACATGAAATATCCCGCCATCAGCCCCATGAGAATCCCCGTGGCATGCGACAGATAATTCAGCCTTTCTTCCGTTTTGGTATATACGATACTCATACACCGCAAAGTTAATCATATTTCCGGATATGAATGATTTTTAGCAATAAAAAGGCATTATGATATTGATAAATTGAAAAGCTTATTGTATATTTGCGTATATTAAATCAATCAAGAAACTGAAATATGCCTGAACAAAAACTCAATTTATACGTAATCGCCGGATGTAACGGCGCAGGCAAAACAACTGCAAGTTTTACTGTATTGCCAGAGATGCTCGATTGTCGCGAATTTGTCAATGCAGATGAAATTGCGGCCGGATTGTCACCATTCAATCCGGAAGGTGTTGCTATCGAAGCCGGACGCCTGATGATCAACAGAATACTTCATCTTCTGAAAGAGGGTGAAACATTTGCATTCGAGACTACACTGGCCACCCGCTCATACGTCAAGCTGATCCAGCAGGCCCAGAAGCGGGGATACTTCGTCACGCTGCTCTTTTTCTCTCTTTCCAGTCCGGAACAGGCTTGCAAAAGAGTAGCCAAAAGAGTGAGCGAAGGAGGACACAACATTCCTACCGACGTCATCTATCGGAGGTACGAAAACGGCCTGAGCAATCTTTTCAATCTTTACATGCCGGTATGCGACTACTGGACACTGTACGACAACAGTACTTGTCCGGCAGAGAAAATAGCATTCGGCTGGAAAAATCAAAAAGTAACTATTTTGGAACCCGCTGTATATGAAAAATTCAAAAACCAGTTCAACAAGACAGATGATAATGAATGAGACTGAGGTAGCTGAAATGCAACGAAAAATTGATGAAGGCATACAGCTGGCCCAGGAACGTCTGATCGAAAAGGCAAAAAGGAATCATACTACATTAGTCATCGCGCGTAACAATGAAGTAGTAGAAGTCACTGCAGATGAGCTTTAAAGCTCATCTGCTTTTTATAATGACCAATAATTGCCAGCAATTCTACGCAAACGGCGGTAATTGGGAAGCGCGGTCATGTCATCCGACAGTACACACAAATCAGAAAGCGCATAAATATCGGCCGATTCATCTGTAGCCGTATTCTCCAGTATTCTGAAAATATGATTGCGTGCATCCACAATCTGCACGGCATCCGTGTTATAAACCGCATCATTTCTCTGCAATTCCTTTTCTACCAGTCGCGATAGAGCTTCAATAAAATCATTGATTTCTTCAGTCATACGCAAGATTCTTATTTTTTACATAAAGATACGATTTATTTTTCAAACGAACACCAAATCACAAAAAAGATGAATACAGGATTATCTTACACCAGCACACTGCTTGTTTCTGAAACCCAGCTTGCCGCCCATGTAGGCAGCGGCGATCTTGAAGTATTTGCCACTCCCGCCATGGCCGCACTCATGGAAAACGCAGCCATGATGGCTGTCAAAAACGAACTGGAAGAAGGGCAGACAACTGTAGGCGGGCACCTTAATATCTCTCATATCAAACCGACTGCCGAAGGACAGACTGTGAAGGCCACTGCCACACTGACAGCCATTGAAGGACGAAAACTCACTTTCCGGGTTATTGCCGAAGATGAAAATGGCATCATAGGTGAAGGTGAACATTTACGATTTATAGTGGATAAGAACAAGTTTATGAGCAAATTAAAAAAATAAAAGTTTCCTTCACCCTGATGCCAGACAGAATAATTCCAATTTAACAGAAACCAGCAAAGAGACCTATTGTTCTCAATAGGTCTCTTTCTGCACATTCAAGGAACAAACAGCATTATCATGCCTGATCTATTTTGTTCCTTCCCCCTTCTGAATGTTTTGTTTCCTGATACAAACCGGAACGGTACGTTCTTTCTCAACAGCACCTTCCTTGGTCAATCCTTTACTTCTATAATTCCAATACCCGTATTCATTCCAATAACGGTAGTTTCTCAACGAGAAGTACGTAGAACTGTACACCCCGTCCATATAACCGGAAAAGAAATCATCCGACAACACATAGTCGCGGATATTACAATCCAGGCCCGGATCATCAAAACGAAGATAGATCACGCCGTCACGTATCATCCAGTCAAATTCATGATCTACGGTATACAGCCCGAACCGGTCTTCAAAATAATCGGTTTCATATCCGTAACCTGCCGTATAATCATATCTGTCCGGAACAAATTCAATCACAGAACCTACGGCCGGCTCACCGTTAATCATCATCCCCAAATCACCGAACCACCTTCCCGATATGGCATATCCCCGGTCAATATCGTCATCACATCCGAAACATAACCCAATAAGACAAACAACGCTTATCAACCGCCAATAATATAAGATTTTCATAATTCTTACTTTATCTGGTACAAAGATACATATAACAAAATTCACAATGTAAGGAAAAGGCCTAATCATCATAGGGAAAGCCCTATGACTGAGCACCATTTTCCATACATTGTGAATATTCAGAACCCCAACGGCAGCTATTGCCGGATCAGGGTTTATACCTCCAGGGCACCGATAATCTCACTGACACTGCTGTAGCCGTGAGAGTCCAGATAATCATTGATTCCCTTGGCCACCTTGACCGTCACGGCCGGATCGATAAAATTAGCCGTACCGATCTGTATGGCGCTGGCACCGGCCAGAAGGAATTCAATTGCATCGCGGGCATTCATGATACCACCAAGACCGATAACCGGCACGTTCACGGCCTGAGCCACCTGCCATACCATTCTCAAGGCAACGGGCTTCACGGCCGGACCACTCAGTCCTCCGGTGTTGATGGAGAGCACAGGCCGCTTTTTCTCTATGTCAATTGCCATACCCATCAGGGTGTTGATCAGACTCAGCGCATCCGCACCGGCATCAACCACGCTGCGTGCAATATCCGCCACACTGGTTACATTGGGGGACAGCTTGACGATAAGTGTCTTGTGATAAGCTTCACGTACAGCCTTCACCACACTGGCAGCTCCTTCCGGTGTCACCCCGAAGGCCATTCCGCCCTGCTTGACATTAGGGCAGGATATATTCAGCTCAATAGCCGGAATATGTTCGAGTTCATCAATACGTGCAGCACATTCAGCATAATCCTCAGGACAGGATCCTGACACGTTGACGATCATATTGGTCCGGATATCCTTTATCTGCGGATAAATATGTGAACAGAAATAATCCACACCCTTGTTCTGAAGTCCGACACAGTTCAGCATACCCGATGCCGTCTCATACATTCTGGGATAGGGATTACCTTCACGCGGATGCAGGGTCGTTCCTTTGACAATTATACCGCCGATTTCTTCCAGATTCACAAAATCTGCAAATTCCAGACCATATCCGAAAGTGCCGGATGCTGTCATTACCGGATTCTTCAAATTCAATCCGCCTATCTTCACACTTAAATCTGCCATAACAATCTATTAATATTAAACACCGGACCTTCCTTACATACACAGAGATGACCTTCTGTCGTATTTTCCACACAACACAAGCAGGCACCCACGCCACACGCCATCATATTCTCAAGAGAAACTTCGCACTCCGCATTGACAGATCTGGCATACCGCGCTACAGCCTGCATCATGGGTTTGGGACCACATGTGGCAATACGGTTGAACGTCATCTGCGAAAGAATGGAATGCTGGGTTACAAAACCTTTTTCGCCCATCGAACCGTCCTCTGTCGTCACATAGACATCGCCATACGCCCGGAACAGATCCAGCTGCATCAGGTCACCGGCCGTACGTCCGCCCAACAGAAACACCGGTCGCATACCGGCCTCACACATTTTCTTTCCCATATAGAGCAAAGGGGCAGTACCTACACCTCCGCCCACGAGCAGCATGTTTTCGCCTTTCTCGGGAAATGTAAAGCCACGGCCCAACGGCATGACCACATTCAGGGTGTCGCCGGCACCCAGCTCGGCCAACCGGCGTGTACCGTCACCAACCGCATGAATCAGAAACCAAACTTCATTTTTTTCCTCAACCACATTGTTGATTGAAATCGGACGTCTGAGGAATGTCGTTTCCGAACCGCTTACCTTCAGCTCGGCAAACTGTCCGGGACACATAGGCGGCAGCGGCTTGCTGTCTGTCAACTTTAAAAGCACGTAACCCGGACGCGGTGTCTCGGAAGAAACGACTTTTAAATCTAGAATATATTTTTTCATATTTCAAAACAATAAATTTCAGTATACAAATATACGGGATAATTTTCACTTCACATATATAAATAAGGTACATTCTTTATTTTCATCATATACCGACCAAAGTATCCTTGAATTATTGCAGCCAACCGGCCAGTACCCGTACCACCCTGCGGAGAATCATGACTGACGACATGCCTGTCAAATATTAATCAACTTTTCCCTTAAAGGTTTCGTATGTCCCGTCATCGAAGAAGATCCTTATTTCCGTTATTTTTCTTTGCGGTTTATCTATATATTTCACGGTTTCACGAATTACGGGAATCTGCGCCACTCCTATATGGGAAGAAAATTCCGGACACTCATTTGCCGACCCATTATCCGCACCGCCACCTTGCAAAGCAGCCTGATCTTTCCTGCCGGAATCACCTGAGGCATTCCGGGCAGCACCATTCTCTGCATCTTGTTCAGGCAAATCCCTTTCCGGTTCTTCCGAAGCGGCAGTATCATCACACATGTTACCTTCACCAAACATCAGCCAGTTGATGTTGATCTTGGGGAAACGGCGATGTATGGCACTTACATGCTTACTGGTAGGATTTGTTCTGCCATTAAAAATACTTGACAGCGAAGAAGGCGACACTTCAAGCGCAGCAGCAAAATCCTGCTGACTCATATCTGCATCCTTCATGATCTGCATTATCCGATCTTTCATCATATCCAGCATCTTTTAAAGATAAAATAGAAAATTCCGGCCGATTTGCCGGTTTACAAAGATAAACATTAATTTGATAAAATCAAAATTTCAGAGATTCAAATTTTAAAATCAAAATTCATAAATCCAAAGAATTTAAATTTATAAATCAGAATTATAACAAAAGACGTGATTCAGGTTTGTATTTTCAGATATCCAGAAGCTAACTTTCAGATTTATAGTACATATCAAATAAATTATGCCAAAAAACTGGTTTTAAGAAGGGAAAATATCAAAAACATGTCGTTTTCATGATTTTTCCTTGAATAATTTTAGTTTCTATACATAATTTATATTGATAAATTAAATATATATATACTATATACCTGATTTTTAGCATTTTAATAATACTGTATATGACGGTATT
>URDY01000029.1 GCA_900546665.1 uncultured Paraprevotella sp.
TGCGGAAATAGCTCAGTTGGTAGAGCACAACCTTGCCAAGGTTGGGGTCGCGAGTTCGAGTCTCGTTTTCCGCTCTTGGAAATTCATCGTGAGATGGGTTTCCATTTTTTTTGTATATACTATACTCAGCATGAATATAGTGATAGGGGTAAGTTTTATAGTCGTTTGAATATTGGGGGTGAAATTTCGTTCTGTATGAAAAAGATAAATTTCGGTTCGATTCCTATGTTGATGCAGACTGGCTGGTTGGCTCGTATGAATATATGAATGAAGGATAATGAAAAAAATCAGCGAAAACCAGAATTTGATATTTGTACGATTATGGTTCTCGCTGACTTCTGTTTTTTTAAGCTGTTGTTTCTTGTTTTCGTTTCTGATATAGCTGGTATGAGTTGTATATGTTATGCCATACACTGTAAAAACCACCGGCTATGGCCGTAACTGGTGTGAGAAATGTATATCCCATCCAAATGGCAAATACCGTGTTTTTTTGTCCTAAGGCTTGGGCTGCACTGATGGGATCATGATGTTTAATGCCAATACGGCGTCCCAGCCAGAATTGTATGGCGCAAGATAGAAGTGAGACGCCTGCTAATCCCAACTGGTAACCATAACTGACATCGCTGTGTACGATACTTTTTACGGTGACTCCTATAGCTATGGCCAAGGCTACAGCCCAAAGATAGAATGCCAGGTCCTTGCATTGCAGTATGATCTTGTGAAACGTTGGCAAAAAATAGCGGGTGAGAACAGCTGCCAGAAAAGGACAAAACAAAAGAGGGAATACTTTGCCTAAAATTAGAGAAAATGAAATGCCGAATGTCAGTTCCGGATGAGGATGTACCAATGGAATGATGATGGGTACTATCAAGGCTGTAGTCATATTAATAAGTATGGTATAACTGGTCAGACTGGCGGCATCTCCTCCTAATTTGCCGGTTACTACAGCTGCTGCTGTAGCTGTAGGGCAAATGAGGCATAGCATGGCTCCTTCAATCAGTACTTGCCCGGGCAAATTGGGGTAGATGATAATAATGCCTGCAAGTAGGGCGAAACTGAGGCTTTGTATGAGCAACAACCAAAGATGCCATCTGGTAGGGCGTAATTCCTTGGGATCTACTTTACAGAATGTAATGTACAACATGGAAAATATCAGCGTTGGCTGAATGATGTTGATTAATTGGTTGACAAATGGCTTAGTACACGCTAATGCCGGAATATTGACATACACAAAGTAAGACAGGGCACCGATGCACATGGCTGTCGGAAGTGTCCAATTTTTAATGAATTGAATGATTTTCATTGCATTATTGTTGTTTTTTGTTGAAACAAAGTTACAATTTTATCATCTTTTATACGAAAAAACAAACTATAATTTGTATTGTAACAATAAAATTTCTAATTTTGCAAAAATATAGGGATTATTATTGATATTGTGGTATAATTACCAGTATTTATGGTACTTATAAGTTATTTGTAATGAATTTATATATTCGCTATTTCGATGAAGAATGTGTAGTAAGTTCCGTTGAGGAAGCTTTTGATTTTTTGTCTTCTTTGCCGGGAATTACGCTCGATGAGTATTTTATGAATGACCTGCGTCAATACATGGAGAGTCCGATGCCTTATCCTAAACGTTATAAGGTGCGCCCCCGTGTATATTTCATAGTAATCAAGACAACAGCCTCTACATTGGCAGAATTTAAAGTGAATGGAGGTAAGAATGCATCTGCTGCATCATCTGATATGAAAGACCCTGCTTTGAACAAGGTCTCTGCAGATCGTCCCGGGTGGTATGAAGGAGAAATTCAGTTTAAGCGAGTGGTGCTTATTCCGGGAACAAATAAATTCCAATATCAGGATACACGTTTCAGAGCACGTTGTAAGGCGCATAATGCTCAGGAATGTTATTCTCGTATAATAGATTATCTCCGTTCACGTCAGGATATTGATCCAAGAAGTCAGTTCCCTTCTGCCAAAGGAAAGAATTTCAGATATACTTATTTGGGTATGTCTAATGTTGAAAACTGATGCGGGCTGGAAGAATTGAGGCTTAATAATTGAAATGTGATGCATATTAATGGCCGGATAAAAAAAATTGCAGCTGTACATGATTTGTCTGGTGTGGGGCGTGTTTCACTGACGGCTGTCATTCCCATTTTGTCGTCAATGGGATTTCAGGTTTGTCCGTTACCTACGGCTGTACTCTCTAATCATACGCAGTATCCGGATTATTCGCTTTTGGATTTGACGGAAGAAATGCAGCGTATTGTAGAGAAGTGGAAAAAAATGGATGTACATTTCGATACCTTTTACAGTGGTTATCTGGCTTCATCACGTCAGATTAAAATCGTAGAGGATCTTATTGCTTACTTCAGACGTCCGTCTGATCTGGTGGTTGTTGATCCTGTGATGGGAGATAATGGCAAACTGTATGTCGGTATGGGACAGGATATGGTAGAGGAGATGAAGGAGTTTATCCGATATGCAGATGTAATAACACCCAATTTGACAGAAATGTTTCTGTTGTTGGGCGAGCCGGAAATTCCGGATGTACTGACCGATCAGATTTTGAAGGCCGGACTAAAATCTCTTTCGGATAAAGGTCCGGAAATTGTTATTGTGACAAGTGTTCCGGTTGTGGACAATCCTCATTTGACTTCCGTATATGCTTACAATCGGATTGGTGGTCGCTTTTGGAAAGTAACGTGTCCATATTTGCCTGCCCATTATCCTGGTACAGGAGATGCCTTTACCAGTGTGATTACAGGAGCACTTATGCAAGGTGACAGCTTGCCTATAGCTTTGGATCGGGCTACCCAGTTTATATTGCAGGGTATTCGGGCTACTTTTGGTTACGAATATAATAATCTGGAAGGAATAATGCTTGAAAAAGTACTTCATAACCTGGACATGCCGATACAGGTCAGCAGTTATGAGCTTGTAGAATAGTATGGAAAGGTTTTTAAAACAGCGGGCCGGATTTATCGTTTGGGGTTATCCGGCCCGCTGTTTTTTCGTTTAGAGATTTAAGGCTCTATTTTTTTGCCGAAAGGTGATAGGGCGAGGACGGCCAGTTTGAAATGTTGTGTGCCAAATGGTATTCCTATAATGGTAATATAGAGTAAAACCCCAAAAAGCAGATGTGTCAGGCATATCCAAATGCCTCCTATGAATATCCAGATAATGTTCATCAGTAGAGACAGGCAACTGTTTGAGGTTTCGGATGGAGTGACTTGTTTGCCAAATGGCCAAAGTGCCAGTATACCTATTTTCAAAGTTTGTAGTCCGAAGGGAATGCCAATGATGGTGATCATCAGACCGACGCTGGATATCAAATATTCTATGGCGGTGGCTAAGCCTCCGAAAATGAGCCACAGGAGATTAAGGATAATTTTCATGATTTGTTGTTGTTTGGTTGTTAAGTTAATGATTGAGGGCTGTCGTTATGAGACTGGTTGACTTGAAAAGCCCTTTGAGTATTTATCTTTTGGGGCGACTCTTGTTCCTTATCGTGAATAAGCAGTAGTTTGTCACCAATGTGTAATTCCATTCTGCCGTTTGGGATGATGTATTCATTCTGTCGTTTGATAAGTATGACAAGTGTTTTAGGTGGTAGTTCCATATCCATTAATCTGTTGCCATGACGTAGCATGTCATGGCTGAGTGTAATATCTGTCAACTGGCTATCGATTTCATCAGGAAGTTCCACACCAAAATCATTACCTTCTTTTTCGAGTGGCATGTCGAGATGAAGCCATTTGGCAACAGTGGAAATGGTGGTGCCTTGAATTGTCAGGGATAGTAAGGTAATAAAGAATACGATGTTGAATAAGACATGTGAACCTTCGACATGAGCAAGTACGGGATATGTGGCAAAAATAATCGGTACAGCACCACGTAGTCCGACCCATGAAATGAAAATTTTAGATTTGAAAGTGAGTTGTCGGAAAGGTAGAAGGCATAGCATGACACTCAGTGGTCTGGCTGCAATAATCATAAAAATGCCTATAAGAAGTGCAATGTGGGCAATGTCCAGCATCTCATGTGGGTTGACTAATAGGCCGAGAGTAAGGAACAGGATGATTTGGAACAGCCAGGTCATACCGTTCATGAAAGTATTGATTTCCTTCCTGTTGACAATTCTTGAATTTCCGACTACGATACCGGTAATATAGACCGCCAGATAACCGTTACCGTGAAGTCTGTCGGTAATGGTAAACGTGAAAAAGACGATACTGAGTAATAATATGGGGTATAGTGAACTGTTGGATAAGTCTATTCGGTTGATGATCCATGCGCTCAAACGGCCTAATGCATATCCGATAACACAGCCGAAAAAGAACTGTATGCCTAAATCCTTGATGACATTAAGGAAGTTGGCTTCATTTGTGGTGATAATTTGTATCAGGATAATAGTAAGCATATAGGCCATCGGGTCATTACTTCCACTTTCCAGCTCCAATGTTGGGCGAAGGTTATTCTTGAGATTCATTTTCTGTGAACGGAGTAAGTTGAAAACCGAGGCAGAATCAGTGGATGACATTGTGGCAGCCAGGAGCATGGCGCCAATGATTGAAATATGGACGTGCTGGCTGTTCCAGCCTGAAATGAAATAAATGAAGATACCTGTAAATAAGGTTGTGAGAAGAACTCCTACTGTAGAAAGCATAATACCTTCTGTCAGTATGGGGCGTATTTCATTGAATTTGGTTTCCATGCCTCCGGTGAAAAGAATAATGCTGAGTGCTACCATTCCGATAAACTGAGCATCTTCAGCGCTGTTGAACTGGAGGCCGAGACCGTCGCTGCCAAACAACATGCCGACCAGGAGGAATAAAAGTAATGTTGGAATACCAAAACGGTATCCTGTCTTACTGATGATGATACTGAAAAAAATAAGGATAGAACCTATTAACAAGATGTTCTCTGCGTTAAAAACCATATTGTG
The DNA here is from genome assembly GCA_900546665.1 of uncultured Paraprevotella sp. GTDB lineage: Bacteria > Bacteroidota > Bacteroidia > Bacteroidales > Bacteroidaceae > Paraprevotella > Paraprevotella stercorigallinarum. The sequence continues at coordinate 4,952 of URDY01000029.1, forward strand.
ATAGTATAAATAATTATAGATCCAACAAATATACGGTTTAATTTCCTATTTTAAAAATTTGATAATTAAAGCCTGTAACATCAGTTGTGGTATATTTTTGAAGAATATTGTCCTGAACAGGCAGAGATCGTTGTAGTATGGTGAGAAATAGTTTTTTTGAATAAATCATGATTTGTATTAGTGTGTTGATTATCAGTAAATTATGAATAAATTGAATCAAGAAAGTCCTGTTTGATAACATTTATTTTCGAAATTTAACTTATTTAAATGAGTGAAATGGCGTACTTAAACGTAATAAACATAAAAACTCGTAAATATGTATAGGATCATTTTATTGTTTTTATTAGGATGGATGGCTTTGTCGTCAAGTGCAAGGATTGTGGTTTATCCGCACATTGAAGACAAGGCGTTGAAGGAGAATACAACCTATCAGGTGTTTGTCAGGTCTTTGGATCAGGATGAGGAATGGCAGGAATTACAGGTGCTGGAGGTTGGAGTGGACATGGATACACGTCAGACTGCAGCCATGGCTCAGTTTGATACGGATGAACCGGTATGCGTAAGGATTGTCAACCGGCGGCAATTTTCAAATGTGCTTATTCGTCCTACCGTACATCAGATAACCGCTAAACGTGTTGGTGAGGATCAGGTTGAATTCATATTGGATCAACCAAGGAAGCTCAGTGTAGAATTTGATGGCGACAGATTTCATAATCTTCATATTTTTGCCAACATGGTAGAGAAGGAGGTATATGATGGCAAACCCGATAAGGATGTAATTGTATGGAATAATAGTGCACAGGATATTTTCCGCAAGAATTGCAAGCTGATTTATTTTGGTCCTGGAGTTCATCAGCCAAAGGATCTTCCTAATAATGAAATCAGTATACCTAGTAATTGTACTGTCTATCTGGCACCTGGAGCATTGCTGAAAGCCAAGCTGAAGCTTGATCGGGTCAAGAATGTGCGGATTGTAGGGCGCGGATATCTGTTCCAACCCTTGCGGGGAATTGAGATTACCGGTTCCAGACATATTCTGGTTGACGGACTGACAGTGCTTAATCCGCAACATTATACCGTAATGGGAGGTGACAGCAGGGATGTTGTTATTCGTAATGTCAAAAGCTTTTCTGATCGTGGATGGAGTGACGGAATAGATCTGATGTGTTGCAAGGATTGGCTTATTGATGATGTGTTTTTGCGTACCAGTGATGATTGTTTGGCATTTTACAATCACCGTTGGTGGAATTGGGGGGATTCTCGTAATCTGACTGTTCAGAACAGCGTGTTGTGGGCCGATGTTGCTCATGCCATACATGTAGGATTACATGGAGACGATTTGTCTGATAAGGGTGAGATGATCAGCAAGGTGAAGTTTAAGAACATTGATATTCTCAATGTTGATGAAGATGATGATCTTTATCGCGGAATAATGGCGGTATGCAGTGGGGATAAGAATAGAGTAAAGGATATTTTGTTTGAGGATATCCGTGTGGAGGATTGTGAGGAGGCGCGACTCGTAGATATCCGTGTGATATATAATCAGAAGTATAATCGGTTTCCTGGCGGGCGTATAGAAAATATAGTATTTAAGAATATCAGTTATCGTGGTGATGCCGGAAGTTTGTCGCCTTCAAGGATTATGGGTTATGACCTTCAGTCTGACGTGAAAGGGGTGTTCATCAAAAATATGACGGTTAATGGAAAGAAAATGGGTAAAGAAGATTTTGAGGTTAACAAGTTTGTGTCAGGTCTGGTTTGTGAGTGATAACTCACGGCCAGTGCCCGTCACGGGCATAAAGGCTGCAAGCGGTCTTGTGTATGGATGGTCTGTTAGGATAATCTGATTGGTTTGTGGCAATGAAGTTAGGAGAGTGGTTCCTTATTAAATATAAATAGTTTGAAAAAAGGTCGGATATGTATTATTTTGATATTATCTTGCCTTAAAACATGACATATTGTATGTAGTTTCATTTTTTATATTACATAAATAAAAAATAATTGGGCAGTTTTTGTTCTTTTTTGTATCTTTGCACGCTAAATAAGGTTTAAGAAAATCGATATAAATGGAACAGTTGAAGCATGAGTGCGGTGTAGCAATGATTCGTTTGTTGAAGCCGTTGACCTATTATCAGGAGAAATATGGGACATGGATGTATGGTTTGAACAAGCTGTATTTGCTCATGGAAAAACAGCACAATCGGGGTCAGGAAGGTGCCGGTTTGGCATGTGTTAAAATGAAATCCAATCCGGGTGAAGAGTACATGTTTCGTGAGCGTGCTTTAGGAACAGGAGCCATTACGGAAATCTTTTCTGTTATTCAAAGCAAATTCAAGGATCTTACTGCAGAACAGATGACGGATGCGACGTTTGCAGAAAGTTGTTTGCCTTTTGTCGGTGAAATTTATATGGGCCACCTTCGGTATTCTACTACCGGAAAGAGTGGCCTTTCTTATGTCCATCCGTTTCTGCGCCGAAATAACTGGCGTGCCAAGAATCTGGCCTTATGCGGAAATTTCAATTTGACGAATGTAGATGAGGTTTTTCAGGAAATCACGTCAAAGGGACAGCATCCCCGTATTTTTTCGGATACTTATATTATGTTGGAACAAGTCGGTCACCGTCTGGATCGTGAAAGTGAACGGCTTTTTCAGGAAGCTTTGGAAAAAGGAATGTCCGGTATGGATATTACCTCGTATATAGAAGAGCATATAGATGTCAACAATGTACTCCGTACTTCCAGTCCGTTTTGGGATGGCGGTTATGTGGTTTGTGGCTTGACAGGTAGCGGTGAGATGTTTGCCATGCGTGATCCGTGGGGTATTCGTCCTGCTTTCTGGTACAAGGATGATGAGGTCTTGGTTGTAGCTTCTGAACGTCCGGTCATACAGACTACGTTTGACGTGGATGTCGAAAGCGTGAAGGAACTTGCTCCGGGACAGGCTCTCAGCGTACGTAAGAACGGTACAGTCCGTTTGGAGCAGATTTTGCCACAACGTGAGGTTAAAGCCTGTTCGTTCGAACGGATCTATTTCAGCCGTGGAAGTGACCGTGATATATATCTGGAAAGAAAGGCATTGGGAATGCAGTTGCGTGATTCCATTTTGAAGGCTGTGGATAATGATATCCAGAATACAGTCTTTTCCTTCATACCCAATACGGCAGAGGTGGCATTTTATGGCATGCTGGATGGTTTCAAAGCTTATTTGAATCAAAGTAAAATCAAACAGATTGAGAGTCTGGGGCACCAGCCTACTCATGAAGAACTTGAATCAATATTGAATCAGTATATACGTAGTGAAAAGGTCGCCATCAAGGATATCAAGTTGCGTACTTTTATTACGGAGGGTAACAGCCGCAATGATTTGGCTGCGCATGTGTATGACATTACCTATGGCAGCGTGCGTGCCAAGGAAGATAATCTGGTTATCATTGATGACAGTATTGTACGTGGTACCACTCTCAAGGAGAGTATTATCCGAATATTGGATCGTCTTCATCCCAAGAAGATCGTACTGGTGTCATCTTCACCCCAGGTGAGATATCCTGATTATTACGGTATTGACATGTCCAACATGAATGAGTTTATTGCATTCAGGGCTGCAATAGAACTGTTGAAGGAACGTGGTATGACGTCTGTCATTGATGAAGTTTACAGAAAGAGTCTGGCACAACGTTCTTTGCCAAAAGAAGAAATGACTAACTATGTAAAAGAGATCTACCAGCCATTCTCAGATGAGGAGATTTCTGCTAAAATGGTAGAGATGTTACGTCCGAAAGGTGTGACTACGCCTATAGAAATTGTATACCAGACCTTGGACGGTTTGCATAAGGCATGTCCGAACCATCGCGGCGACTGGTACTTTAGTGGAGATTATCCCACTCCTGGCGGCGTAAAACTGGTCAACAAGGCATTTATAGATTATTATGAAACGGTGTATCACCATTCAAACACAAACAAATAAAGATAGTTTCCTAAGATGAGAAATGTGACACTTATCCTTGACGACGGGAGCCGTTTTCACGGCAAGTCGTTCGGTTATGAGAAACCGGTAGCGGGCGAAGTGGTTTTTAATACCGCGATGATGGGATATCCTGAAAGTTTGACGGATCCTTCTTATGCTGGTCAGTTAATGACACTGACTTATCCTTTGGTCGGCAACTATGGTGTTCCTCCTTTTACGATGGAAGCCAACGGATTGGCTACATTTATGGAGAGCGACAAAATTTATGCCAGTGCCATTATTGTGAGTGATTACAGTGAAGCCTACAGCCATTGGAATGCTAAGGAAAGTCTGGCCGACTGGCTGAAACGGGAACAGGTACCCGGTATTACCGGCATCGACACCCGCGAACTCACAAAGGTTCTCCGTGAACATGGTGTGATGATGGGAAAAATCGTGTTTGATGATGAACCGGACCGTATACCGGAGGCCAATTACAGCGGTGTGAATTTTGTGGATCAGGTTTCATGTAAAGAAATCATCCGTTATAATGAAGGTGCAGGCAAGAAGGTCGTGTTGGTGGACTGTGGTGTGAAGCATAACATTATCCGTTGCTTGTTGAGACGCGGGGTAGAAGTCATTCGTGTACCATGGAATTATGACTTTAATGATCTGGAATTTGATGGTTTGTTCCTGGCTAACGGACCGGGTGACCCCGATACATGTGAAGAAGCTGTAGCTAATATCCGTAAATTCCTGGCTAATCCGAAAGTTCGTCCGTGTATGGGTATCTGTATGGGTAACCAGCTTTTGAGCAAGGCTGCAGGAGCCCGGATCTACAAACTTAAATATGGTCACCGTAGCCACAATCAGCCTGTAAGAATGGTTGGTACAAACAAGTGCTTTATAACGAGCCAGAATCATGGATATGCCGTAGATCAGGAAACATTGGGTGCAGATTGGGAACCATATTTCATAAATATGAATGACGGTTCTAATGAAGGTGTGCGTCATCGTGTGAATCCTTGGTTTAGTGCCCAGTTCCATCCGGAAGCTTGCAGCGGTCCGGTAGACACAGAATTCTTGTTCGATGATTTTGTAAATTTGCTCAATAAGTAAGACGGTTATGATAGATAAAAATATAAATAAAGTTTTGTTGCTGGGTTCCGGTGCATTGAAGATCGGAGAGGCCGGCGAATTTGATTATTCTGGTTCACAGGCCCTCAAGGCATTGAAGGAAGAGGGTATTCAGACAGTTCTTATCAACCCCAACATTGCAACTGTGCAGACGAGTGAAGGCGTGGCAGACCAGATCTATTTCTTGCCGGTTACACCGTTTTTTGTAGAAAAGGTGATCGAAAAGGAGCGTCCACAAGGTATTTTGCTGGCCTTTGGCGGTCAGACAGCTTTGAATTGTGGTGTGTCTCTCTACAAGGATGGCATATTGGAGAAATATAATGTGCAGGTATTGGGTACTCCGGTGCAGGCCATTATCGATACGGAAGACCGTGAACTTTTTGTCAAGAAACTCGATGAGATAGATGTCAAGACCATCAAGAGTCATGCTTGCGAAAATATAGAAGAAGCCAGAAAGGCGGCAGCTTCGCTGGGTTATCCGGTGATTATCCGTGCGGCTTATGCTTTGGGCGGATTGGGCTCCGGATTCTGTGATAATGAGGAGGAACTCAATAAATTGGCAGAAAAGGCCTTCTCTTTCTCTCCGCAGGTACTGGTAGAAAAGAGTCTTAAGGGATGGAAGGAGATTGAATATGAAGTAGTGCGCGACCGTTATGACAATTGCATCACGGTATGTAATATGGAGAACTTCGACCCTCTGGGTATTCATACAGGAGAAAGTATTGTCGTTGCTCCGTCTCAGACCCTGACCAACTCGGAATATCACAAGCTCCGCGCATTGAGTATCAAGATTATCCGTCATATCGGTATTGTGGGCGAATGTAACGTACAGTATGCTTTCGATCCGGAATCAGAAGATTATCGTGTCATTGAGGTTAATGCGCGTCTGAGCCGTTCTTCTGCATTGGCTTCCAAGGCGACCGGTTATCCGCTGGCTTTTGTGGCAGCCAAGTTAGGACTTGGTTACGGACTGTTTGAACTGAAAAACTCAGTAACCAGAACGACTTCAGCCTTCTTTGAGCCGGCACTGGATTATGTGGTATGTAAGATCCCTCGTTGGGATTTGGGTAAATTCCGTGGTGTCGACCGCGAATTGGGTTCTTCCATGAAGTCTGTGGGTGAGGTCATGGCTATCGGCCGTACTTTTGAAGAAGCCATTCAGAAAGGTTTGCGCATGATCGGCCAGGGTATGCACGGATTTGTGGAAAATAAAGAGTTGGAGATCGCTGATATTGATTCAGCTTTGCGCGAGCCGACTGATAAACGAATTTTCATTATCTCAAAAGCGTTGTCACAAGGATATACGCTTGATCAGATCCACGAATTGACCAAGATCGACAAATGGTTCCTTCGCAAGCTTCAGAATATCAAGGATACGTCAAAGGCATTGCATGCCTGCAAGAACATCAATGTGTTGGACAATGAATTGCTGAGAAAAGCCAAGATCCAGGGATTTACCGATTTCCAGATTGCCCGTGCCTTGGGAATGGAAGAAGAAATGGATATAGAGGTGGCAGCTTTGATTGTCAGAAATCGCAGAAAGGCTGCCGGTATCATACCGGTAGTGAAGCAGATTGATACACTGGCTGCAGAATATCCGGCACAGACCAATTATCTGTATCTCACTTACAGTGGTGTTGCTAATGATATCGTTTACGAACAGGATAAGCGCAGCATTGTTGTTTTGGGTTCCGGTGCTTACCGAATCGGTTCTTCTGTTGAGTTCGACTGGTGTGGCGTTCAGGCTTTGAATACGATCCGTAAGGAAGGATACCGTTCGGTAATGATCAATTATAATCCTGAAACGGTATCTACGGATTATGACATGTGTGACCGCCTCTATTTTGATGAGCTGACATTCGAACGCGTATTGGATATCCTTGATCTGGAATGTCCGAAGGGTGTAATTGTCAGCACGGGAGGTCAGATTCCAAACAATCTGGCCATGCGTCTGGATCAGCAGCGTGTACCTATTCTCGGTACTACGGCACAGAGTATTGATAATGCTGAAGACCGCGAAAAGTTCTCAGCCATGTTGAACCGGATTGGTGTGGATCAGCCGGAGTGGAGTGCCCTGACCAACATGGAAGATGTAGACCGCTTTATTGAGAAGGTTGGTTTCCCTGTGTTGGTTCGTCCGTCTTATGTATTGTCTGGTGCGGCAATGAATGTATGCTCCAATCAGGAAGAACTTGAGCGTTTCCTGAAACTGGCAGCCAATGTTTCGCAGAAGCATCCTGTGGTGATCAGTAAGTTCCTTCAGCATGCCAAGGAAGTGGAGATGGATGCCGTAGCCCGCAATGGTGAGATCATTGCTTATGCCATCAGTGAACATATTGAGTTTGCGGGTGTGCATTCAGGTGATGCCACCATTCAGTTCCCGGCACAGAAACTGTATGTAGAGACCGTACGTCGGATCAAGAGAATTTCCGGACAGATCGCCAAGGAGTTGAAGATCAGCGGTCCGTTTAATATCCAGTTCCTGGCGCGTGACAATGATATTAAGGTAATCGAATGTAACCTGCGTGCTTCAAGAAGCTTCCCGTTCGTGAGCAAGGTATTGAAGATCAACCTGATTGAACTGGCTACTAAGGTCATGTTGGGTCTTCCGGTAGAGAAACCGCACAAGAGCCTCTTTGATTTCGACTATGTGGGCATCAAGGCCAGTCAGTTCTCGTTCAACCGTTTGCAGAAAGCCGATCCGGTTCTGGGCGTGGATATGGCTTCAACAGGTGAGGTTGGTTGCTTGGGTGATGAGACCGGCAGTGCATTGCTTAACGCCATGCTTTCCGTAGGACAGCGTATACCTAAGAAGAATATTCTGCTTTCAACGGGTGGAGCCAAACAAAAGGCTGAAATGCTCGATGCGGCGCGGACGTTGAAAGAGCACGGTTATAATCTTTATGCTACTGGTGGTACCAGCCGTTATCTGACAGAAAACGGAATAGAAAACACCTTGGTATATTGGCCAAGCGAGTCTTGGGAGCCTCAGGCTTTGACCATGCTTCATCGTCGTGAAATAGATATGGTGGTAAATATTCCGAAGGACCTGACGGCAGGAGAATTGAGTAACGGATATAAAATCCGTCGTGCGGCAGTCGATCTCAATATTCCGCTCATAACCAATTCCCGTCTGGCAAGTGCATTCATTCAGGCCTTTTGTCACATTAAAATGGAAGATTTGCCAATAAAAAGTTGGTCAGAATATAAGTAAACCTATAAAAAAAGGTTAACTTTGTGCTCTGAACCATAAAATGATACATTAATGACAGAAGCAACAAATATCTATCCGATATATGATAAAATGATGACCCGCGCTGACAAGGAGAAACTCCTTGGACAGCGCGGTGTCATGATTTGGTTTACCGGACTTTCCGGATCCGGAAAAAGTACGGTAGCTTTGGGCGTGGAGCGTGAGCTTCATAAACGTGGGGTCTTATGCCGTATTCTGGACGGAGACAATATCCGTAGCGGCATCAACAAGAACCTGGGTTTTTCGGCTGATGACCGAAAGGAAAATATCCGTCGTATTGCCGAAGTCGGAAAGCTGTTTGTCGATACGGGAATAGTCACACTGGCTGCATTTATAAGCCCTACCAACGAGTCACGGCAGATGGCTGCCGGAATTATCGGTATGGAAGACTTTAAGGAAGTGTATATTTCCACACCGCTTGAGGTGTGTGAGAAGCGTGATGTAAAAGGGCTGTATGCCCGTGCACGGAGAGGAGATATCCAGAATTTTACCGGTATCAGCGCACCGTTTGAAGTGCCTGAAAATCCGGCCTTGTCGTTGGATACGTCTGTGCTTTCTCTTGAAGAGTGTGTAAATAAAGTGTTGGAATTAATATTGAAAACTACAAATAAATAATTGGATTATGGCAGAGTACAAATTAAGCCATTTGCAGGAATTGGAAGCAGAGTCCATTCACATTATTCGTGAAGTGGCTGCTGAATTCGAAAATCCTGTGATGTTATATTCTATCGGTAAGGACTCTTCCGTGATGGTTCGTTTGGCTGAGAAAGCCTTTGCACCGGGAAAAGTGCCGTTTCCACTGATGCATATAGACTCAAAATGGAAGTTTAAGGAGATGATTCAGTTCCGCGATGATTATGCGCGCAAATATGGCTGGAATCTGATTGTCGAATCAAATATGGAAGCGTTTAAGGCTGGAGTAGGACCGTTTACGCATGGCAGTAAAGTGCATACGGATCTGATGAAGACCAAAGCGCTTTTGGATGCATTGGCCAAGTATAAGTTTGATGCAGCATTTGGCGGTGCACGTCGTGATGAAGAAAAGAGCCGTGCCAAAGAACGCATATTCTCTTTCCGTGACCAGTTCCAGCAGTGGGACCCGAAGAATCAGCGTCCGGAATTGTGGGACATATACAACAGCCGTATACACAAAGGAGAGAGTATCAGAGTATTCCCTTTGAGCAACTGGACTGAGCTTGATATCTGGCAGTATATCCGCCTGGAAAACATACCGATCGTGCCGCTGTATTTTGCCAAGGAACGTCCTGTGGTCAATATAGACGGCCAGCTTATTATGCCGGATGACGACCGTTTGCCTGAGAAGTATCGTGACAAGATAGAAATGCGTAAGATCCGTTTCCGTACATTGGGATGCTGGCCGCTTACTGGAGCTATCGAAAGTGAGGCTGACACGATAGAGAAAATCGTAGAAGAGATGATGACTACAACCAAGAGCGAGCGTACGACCCGTGTGATCGATTTCGACCAGGAAGCATCCATGGAACAGAAGAAACGTGAAGGCTATTTCTAAAAATGGAGGAGACAAAACTATGGCAATTACAGATATAAAAGCATTTTTGGATCAGGACGAAAAGAAAGATCTTCTTCGCCTGCTGACTGCCGGTTCGGTTGATGATGGCAAGTCTACCCTGATAGGCCGTTTGTTGTTTGACAGCAAGAAATTGTACGAAGACCAGTTGCAGGCATTGGAACGCGACAGTAAACGCGTGGGTAATGCCGGCGACCATATTGACTACGCACTCCTTCTTGACGGTTTGAAGGCTGAACGTGAGGAAGGTATCACTATCGATGTGGCTTACCGTTATTTCTCTACCAATCAGCGTAAGTTTATCATCGCCGACACTCCGGGACATGAGCAGTATACCCGTAACATGATTACGGGCGGTTCAACGGCCAATCTGGCTATCATCCTTGTGGATGCCCGTACGGGCGTAATTACGCAGACCCGCCGTCATACTTTCCTGGTTTCGTTGTTGGGTATCAAACACATCGTGCTGGCAGTCAACAAGATGGATTTGGTCGATTTTGACGAGTCCGTATTCAATGCCATTGTCGAAGAATATAAGGCACTGACAGACCGTTTGAACATAGAGGATGTCACTTGTTTCCCGTTGTCTGCACTGGACGGTGACAACGTGGTGGAGAAGTCAGAACGTACGCCATGGTATGAAGGACCGGCATTGTTGGATTTCCTGGAAAACGTGCCTATTCATACGGACCGCAATATGACAGATTTCCGCTATCCGGTACAATATGTGCTTCGTCCGAATCTGGATTTCCGCGGATTTTGTGGCAAGATAGCTTCAGGTGTAGTTCATAAGGGTGATGAGATTATGGCTTTGCCTTCACGCAAGGTTTCTCATGTCAAGGAGATCGTCACTTACGATGGAAATCTGGATGAGGCTTTCTGTCCGCAGAGCGTAACCCTGACTTTGGAAGATGAGATTGATATATCCCGTGGTGAAATGTTGGTACATCCGGATAACCTGCCCGAAATAGGTCGTCATTTTGAGACGATGTTGGTATGGATGGACGAGGAGCCAATGGACAGAAGCAAACAGTTCTATCTCAAGCATAATACCAATACGACCAGAGCTACTGTTGACGAAATCTGTTATCAGGTAGATGTCAACACCATGGAGCAGCATCCGGCTGATGGCTTTAAATTGAATGAGATCGGAAGAGTGAAAATCACCACTGCCAAGACCTTGTTTTATGATGCTTATCAGAAGAACAGGGCTACGGGTTCGTTTATCCTGATTGATCCGATTACCAACAATACGAGCGCAGTGGGTATGATTATCGGTCCTACCGATGCCAAGGATATTGACGTGGAACGTCTTCCGGAGCTTAATCTGCCTAAGTTGGGCATAGGTCCCGAACATTACGAAGCCATTGAGAAGGCCGTGAAGGATCTGGAACGTCAGGGCATTGCCATTGAGATAATTAAAGAGTAAGCATCATTTATTTAAATAATGTTATGGGTCTATTAGAGTTCAGCAAACTGCCGGTTAATACGCTGGTTGGAGCAGATTGGGACACCTTTAAGAAGATGACCGAAGGGCAGATTATCGAAAGTAAGTACCGCCATAAGTATTATCTTACAAAGAGTGTCTGCCGTATTTTGAGTCCGTTGGCAGCCGTGCAGGATAACAAATATCAGAAACTGCTTGCAGAAAAGCCGCTTGAGAATGATCCGCTTTTCATTCTTGGTCACTGGCGTAGCGGTACAACCTTTGTGCATAATATTTTTGCACAGGACAAGCATTTCGGTTACACCACGACTTATCAGACTGTATTTCCTCATCTGATGATGTTCGGTCAGCCGATGTTCAAGAAAACAATGGGTTGGCTGATGCCGGACAAGCGTCCTACCGATAATATGGAACTGGCTCCGGATCTGCCGCAGGAGGAAGAGTTTGCACTTTCCAACATGATGCCATATTCTTATTACGATTTCTGGTATTTCCCCAAACGAATGATGGAGTATTGCGACCGTTTCCTTACTTTTGAGAAAATCACGCCGGAGGAATTGGATGTGTTTAAGAAAACATTTGAGAAACTGGTGAAGATTTCTCTTTGGAATACAGGCGGTACGCAGTATCTGTCTAAGAACCCGCCTCATACGGGGCGTGTCAAGGCTTTGGTGGAATTGTTCCCGAATGCCAAGTTTATCTATCTGATGCGTAATCCTTATACCGTATTTGAGAGTACGCGCAGTTTCTTCAACAACACCATCAAGCCTCTGGAACTTCAGCATATTTCAGAAGAAGAAATGGAACAGAACATACTGGAAGCCTATACCAGACTGTATAAGGCTTATGAAGAACAGAAGAAGTTCATTCCGGAGGGTAATCTGTTTGAGGTGAAGTTTGAGGATTTTGAAGCTGACGCTATGGCTACGACACGTAAAGCCTACCAGCTCCTGGACATACCTGGATTTAAGGAGGCTGAACCGGCCATTACGGCTTACCTCAATAAAAAGAAAGGTTACAAGAAGAACAAGTATGAATATAAGCCCCGTACAGTACAGCTTGTCAATGAGCATTGGGGATATGCCCTTAAAGACTGGGGATATGAAATACATCAGTAAGGCTGTTTCTGCAATAGTATAAGCGAATAATAATCAGGCCGTATGTTTCACACTTCAATGAAATGTACGGCCTGATATTTTTATGATAGCTGCCAAATAAAGAAAAGCTGCAATGGACGAATGCATTCCATGCAGCTTTTCTAGTTTTGATCGAGTATGAAATGGGTTACCCTCAGATTTTCTTTTTACCGGCAGGATCAGTTCGTCCTGCCGGTTCTGTAGACTTTTGAGAACAGTTTATGATATCATGTTATCGCAACATAAATTTTAAGGTTCTGCTCGTTCCATCGCTCATTTCATCCACACGGATATAGAAACCGCGTTTGGTCGGTTTGGAGATAAGTTCGCCTCCAATCGTATAATATCTGCTGTGGAGTATGGTGGCTTTCTTTTCTTCGGTATTCAGTATACCGTCAGGCTTGTTTTCTTCTCCAGCTCCAAGATAGTACAGTTTGAAAGAATCGAATATGGTCCAGTCATTCTGGATACCTTCGAACTTCTTCACTCCGATTTTGGCATATTCCTGTCCTTCCTTGACTTCGAAGTACATCTCGTTCTTGTATAGACCTGCGCTAAATGCGCCTTGCGCATCAGACATGGCATTGGGTACAAACCAATATTTGATCGGATTTTCTTCCGTGCTCAGATATTCAGCCACGTTGATGTTTTCAGAAGCAGTCGGGTTTTCAGTTCCGTCTTCTATGATAGAGATGAATGGTTTGACATTTTCCGCACTGTCCATTCCGGCATATAGCATGGTGCGGATGTCTTCTTCATTATCACGATAGTTTTCTGCAGCTTCCTGGGCTGATCCAGAACGATAGAATCCGTTACATTCCAGTTTGTAGAATCCCGGTGCGAGTCCGAAGAAGGTTTGGTAGAGATCGAACTTGCTGTTGTTATAGAATTCATGAGCCGCTGTCCATGTGGGCATGACTGGTTGAGGCGCTTCCTCCCTTGATTCCGAAATACAGTCCTTTCTGATATTCCCAGTCTGTCCTGATTATGGCCACGGGAGTGACACCTTGTCCGGACCAGGTTTTCCTTGAAGGTTTTCTGATACTTTCATAAGGTGTCTTGTATCCGAATACCATTATCAAAGGTACAAAACGTTTTTCTTCATCCGTAAAATTTGGGCCATGTTTTTCAAGAAAGTTTTTTTCGTTCCATAATACGGACGGGTCCTTCAGCTGGTGTGCAAACCAGAATAGGACCGGTTGGGCTTGAGGTATTTCGCGTGCATCACCGTAATTGAACGGTTTTCCGGATGATCCGGTCATGAAGTTCATGTAGTAAGCGGAGTTCAGGAACGGACGGCTGATATTGAAGGAAAGGGTGTGGCCGAAAGCCGACTCCATGGCTGCGGCAAGCAGGACATGGAATGTGGTTCCGTATCCCCAGTAATTATAGCCTTCCGGATAATTGCCGTCAGGCAGATAGGTGTCGTGACACAATGTAATGTTTTTTAGTGAACGGCTGATGATTTGTCCGGCCAGTTCCGTTTCATCTTCGTAAATGGCCAGTGTGGCATACAGCAGGCCTGCATTACACACCTGGTTCCAGTTGATGGAAGAATTCAGGAACCAGTTGTAGGACGGGTTGAATGACGGTGTGATCGCCTTTTCAACCAGGGCCTTTCTCAGAATCTGTTTCTCCTGTCCGGACAGTTCGTCAAAAAGCCAGTCGTAACCGATGGCGACAGCCATGGCCATTTCGCCGGTGTCAAGGAAATGCGAAGGATTCCAGTCTTTGAAACGGGATACTTCCAGCATCTCGTCTATGGCTCTTTGGGCATACGCTTTCCTGCCTGTCAGTCGGTATCTTAACGACAGCATGAATATCCGTCTCATGGCTTCACGCGAGACGGCCAGCAGGCGGTATCCTTCTTTCCTGTACGTCAGTGTCGGGACGTACAGCAGGGAATCCGTCTGCTCTTTTATGTATCTTGACCATAGGCATGTCCAAAACGATAGCCATTGTCCTTATTTTGAGGATTTTCATGCAGAAACTCACTCCGTTCTGCTACCATCATGCTTTCAAGCATGATTTCCATCAGGTCGTGTAGACCATTTTCTTTCTCTGCATGCTTGCGCATGAGCTCAGAAATTTGCACTTTTGTGAAGTGCATAGTTTGTATATTTAGTAGTTTGGTCACTCCTAAATTACAAACTTCAGGGCTGACACGCAAGGGTCGGCCCTTTTATACTGACTATCAGACACATTTTTTGAGACAGTATCACAATTTTCTAAAAGATGGATTATCTTTTGAAAAAATGGTTTCTGGAAATAAAAGGGGCCTGACCGGCTTTTTGCCGTCAGGCCTTGTCATATAAGGGGTTTGAATATCGTGGTTACAGTTTCCAGTTTTTATTTTTCAGAAAGTCTTTGCATTTCGGACAGAATCCGCTACTTGTCCTGAATTTGTTGCCACCCTCTGCGTTTTGCATGATGCAGGTCTTGTCCGGACAGTGTGGCAGACCGAAAGCATGGGCCAGTTCGTGCTGTACCAGTTCGGAAAAGTCGCTGTAATCCTTGCATCTGAAATCGGAAAATACCGCTACATGGTTGCCCAATCCGTGAGCCATGCCCATGATGCCGAAATTCGGACTGTTCCGGAAGTTGTTCAGGCTGATATCCGCCTGGGTCAGTCCGACTACCACATTTTCATCTTTTTTGAATGTGGCCAGATAAGCGTTCAGCTTGTCGGCCAGGTATCTTTTGCGCGGTGCATAATATGCTTCCTTGGGTAACGGGATATTCTTGATGAATTCGCATTGGGGATAATGCAGCCGTAACGAGTCCATCATGCGTTCCCTTACCTTGTCGGAGACTTTTCCTATGGTGTAAACCTGAATGACAGGAATGGAGGCGGGCTGCTGTTCTGAAGAAACGGTATCCGTATCCGTTTTGATGCACGCCTTTTCAGCCTGTGGGCGGCATCCAGTGGCTATGGCCAGCCATAACAGCAAGCCGGCAACTGTTGCGGATCTTTTCATTTTCAATGGATCATTCATGATAAGAGTCAGTCTTTTATTTTCTGCATAATGCCTTGAAATCGCAGTAAGCACATTTATCTTCAATTTCCGTTTGTGTGAACGGAGTGTCCGGATTGAAAATCTCCTCGGTCAGGTTTTGCAGGCAGCTTCTGAA
Organism: uncultured Paraprevotella sp.; assembly: GCA_900546665.1. Taxonomy (GTDB): domain Bacteria; phylum Bacteroidota; class Bacteroidia; order Bacteroidales; family Bacteroidaceae; genus Paraprevotella; species Paraprevotella stercorigallinarum. The sequence continues at coordinate 20,550 of URDY01000029.1, forward strand.
TTCTTCCTCGTGGCGGCTGAAGTCATCCACATCCTCTTTGTCTTTCCGTGCTTCGCCCATTTGGATGACCGGAGAATAAGTTTCCGATGAAGCCTTGTGGATGTAGAGCAGGGAAGGGGCAACCTTCCAGTCATTATGTCCTTTTTCCCGCAATTGCCTGCACACGATGGCGGCATACATGAACGTCTGGAAAACATATCCCGATCTTTTCTTGTCCGGAATGAAGAGCGAGGCAATATCGGCCGGAACATCTGCAGAACCGCCTGTCTTGTAGTCTACAATGCGGAGTGTCTGGCCTTTGCGGTCCATGCGGTCGATGGTACCTCCTATGCGAGTCTTCAGAATGCCTTTGGGCGTCTTCACATTCCAGTCCTCCCGCACCTCGTGTTCCGTATCCAGAAAGACGAAAGGCGCGTAGCGGATGTCGTGCTGCAGCAGTTGCCGGACATAACGGGTGATGACAGCCGCGTTGATATACTGTATACCGTTGTATTCCGGACGTTCGTTGAGCGGCACGTTAAAGAAGAGTTCCTTAAACCCGTTGTCCACGTAGCTTTGCAGCCGCGTCTGGTCCTTGACCAGTTCCTCCAGAGTCTGGCGGTCGATGTCCTTGCTGCGTACGGTCAGGTCTTTGTAGATATGTTCTGCCGCATAATGGAAAATGCTGCCGAATTTGGCCGGATCAATTTCTGCCGTAACCTCATCCGGAGCCTTGAGCTGTGCCACATATTTGAAGTAAAATTTAAGCGGACAGTCCATGTAAGTGTTCAGGGCTGAAGGCGACAGCAAGGCTTTCGGATTGACCCGGATATCGAATATCTCCTGCATGCGGTGCATGATTTCCGGAGTCTTGCTGATGGTGATGGGGGCAGTTCCCATCGGCGACTGTGCAGTCTGGAGTTGCAGTTGCCTGATCTCGTGCGGCCATTCGATGAGGAATTGCAGCATGAAGCGTGACTGTTCGCCGCGGTTCAGACCGTCGGTGGACGTGTTGTAGACCAGTGTGACTTTCTCGGCCCGTTGCAGTAGCCTGTAGAAATAATAGGCATATACCGCAATCTTATGGTCGATGGTTGTCATGCCGAAAGCCTTGCGGAGATTGTAGGGGATAAACGAAGCGTCGCTTCCGGCTTTGGGTAATTGGCCTTCATTGACCGAAAGCATGATGAGATGCCTGAAGTCCAGGTTACGGGTTTCCAGTACACCCATGACCTGCAGACCGATGGCCGGTTCGCCGTGGAACGGGATGCTGGTGGTGGAAATGACCCGCGTGATCAGTCTCAGCAGCGTGTCGGGACGGATCGTCAGTTCCCCGCTTTCAATCAGGGTATAGAAACGGTTCACCAGCGTGTAAGTCTTGAATAAGGCTTCCTTATACAACTGGTCGTTAGGTGTCTCGTCTTCCTTTTTCCGGTAAAGGGTAGCCACCTGTTTGAGTGCGTCAGAGAGCATGCGGCAGAGAGAAAGGTTGTCCGTGCAGGGCGTGAACAGGGCCTTCAGGATTTCGTCACGCTGCAGTTCTGCCGGGAGAGGGTAGAAGCGGTTCCGTCCGGTCAGGTCACGTTCCAGTTGTTCGGCTTCTGCCGACAGCATGCGCGTGTAGGGATGTTTCAGTACGCTGACCACTTCGTCGAACAGGAAACGGCCGCTGCGGCTGTGGAAACCGTCGGTATGCAGCGCCATGAGGGCATTGACAAAGCTGTAGGCCGGAGTCTGTGCCAGGGGGAAACCCATGGTGACATTAAGATGCTTCACGTCCTCCGGCAGGGCATGGAGGACCGGTTGCAGCAAAGCCTCGTTGCAGAGCACGATGGCTGTTTCCTTTTCGTCCTTTGTCAGATTCTCTCTCAGCCATTGGGGCAGATAACGGCTTTGTCCGTTCTCGGTCGGTGAGGCCAGATAAGTGATGTCCTTTTTCTGTCCCAGATGATCGAAGCAGGATGCCGGCAGTTCGGACGGAAAATCCCGGAGATTCCGGCGGATAAACTCACCGGCCTCATGAGGGGACCTGTTCAGGTAGAAAAGGTCGTAATCCCAGTAGAAAAGAGCCTTTCCGGCCTCGTTCAGTTTGCTGAAAAGAGCCTGTTCAACCTTGTTGAGCACATTGAAACCGATGAAGACATACGTCCGGTGCGGAAAATCTTCCAAACGGAACTGTTCGATGACATCACGGTAGAGCATGCCTTCATAAGCGATGCCTTGCTCACGCAGACAGGATCTGAATTGGGTATATATGTCTCCGAGGACGTTCCACAGGGTCGTGAAACGCTGTTTGAGTTCGGTGGTGTTTTCTATGGAGAAATGATGGAAGAACTGGCTGATGGCCTCCTTCTGGCCTTCTTCCAGAAATTCATAATGGTCCGTCAGGTCGTTCAGGTCTTTCAGGTTGCTGAACAGGGCGTCAGTGTCCGCCATGTTCTTGTCTGCATCGTCGAAATCGGCAATCAGCATTTCGCCCCAGAAATAGAACTCGTCGAGTGTTTCCTGGCTGCCGGTGGCATTACAGAAAATCTTGTAAAGGTCGCATACCAGTTTGACGGGATCACCTGTTTCCAGACCGGCCGGTTTGCGGAACAGTTCGCTGATGCTGAGATAGGCCGGCGACCATACCGGGCGTCCGGCTTCCCGGGCCAGATATTCGTTGAAGAAAAGGCTGGCACGCTTGTTTGGGAAAACCACAGCCACGTCTGCCAGGTTGCCCCCGGTCTTTTGGAAAAGATCCCGGGCTACAGATTTGAGAAATGTATCCATAATTGATTGGTATAGGAACAGGGTTAGTTACACTTGTTCAAGTTCGTTTGTATAGACATACCACAGATAGCCCTCTATATGTTCGTATCCCATGTCGGAGAGCAGGTCCATGTAGTCGTGTACCTGCTGGCGGTAAGCATCCTTTTTCTTTCCGAATTTGAAATCCACTACCGTCACTTTATCATTGAAAACCATGACACGGTCCGGGCGTCTGGTCTGGAGCTGGCCGTCTTCGTCGGTATAGATAATGGCACATTCATTGTACAGTTGCGCCGAGCCGTCGTACCATGAAGCCACTGCCGGGTGGTTCAGTGCCCGTCTGGCCAGTTTGATGATCTTTTTCTCCTGTTCGGCCGTTTCGAGTATACCTTCGTTTTTGAGCTGTTCCACTACCCGTTCCAGATCATCCGCCTTTTCGATGGAAGCGAAAATGGCATGCAGCAGCTGGCCTTGCCGGATGTAGTCCGTACCTTCCTCTTCGTCTCCGTTGATGAAGTCTGCCGAGCGGTTGGACTGGCGGAATTCCACGGTTGTCTCCAGCGGTTCGATGATGACCGGCACGCTTTCGGCGTGCGGGGTCAGCCTGTTGCCGGACACTTTGATACTGGCCGTTTCGGAAGGACTGAGCGTTCCGAATTCCAGACGCCGGTGGAGAGGAGACTCCATGGCTTCATTCTCTCTGTGGACCTCGTCTTCAGGAGATGTTCCGGCACACGGCGTAGCCTCTTCATAAGCATTCAGTTCTATCCCTTCCAACCCGTCGATGGTTTTTTCCAGCAGTTCGGAAACCGAACCTTTCAGCCCGGTCTTGCCCCATATCACCAGATTCTTGCAGGCCCGGGTGAAAGCCACGTAAAGCAGGTTGAGGTTGTCGATCCAAAGTTGCAGACGCTCGTCCAGATAGCTGTTCCTGAATACGGATTCGGCCATGATATTGGAATAATTCACCGGCAGCAGGCCTATTTCGCCAAAAGGCATCAGAGCCTGGTCGTCACCGCTCCGGGGCGTTTCGCACCATACCAGATGGTTGTTGGTTTCATTTTCCATTTTCCAGTCACAGAAGGGCAGGAGTACCGTATGGTATTCCAAGCCTTTGGATTTGTGGATGGACAGGATACGGATGCCGTCTATTTCCCCCGAAGGAATGGTCTTTTCATGCAGGCGTTCATCCCAGTACTGCAGGAAGGCTGTCAGTTCCGACGCTTTGTTCTGCAGGTATTCCGTCACGGCATCGTGGAATGCGCAGAGGTAGGCATCCTGGTTTTCAATTTGCCGGATATCAAATAAAATGTAAAGTTTTTCTATCAGTTCATAAAGCGGCATCAGTCGCAGTTCGCCCGCAGCCGAGATAAAGGCTTCCGGGAGGAAATCGTCGATGCGGTTCAGGAGAATGGTGTTCAGGTCCGTGTCGCGATGACAGACCTCATGCTGGTAGGCTACGGCAAGACGCGCACGGGCGATGCGGTCGTCGGGTGATGCCAGTACTCTCAGACCGTCAATGAGCATGCAGATGGCCTGTGAGGCATCCAGCCGGAACGCCTCGTCCGATACGATACGGTAAGGGGTTTCCTTGTCGAAAAAATCTGCCACGGCCGGTATGGTCTTGTTTTTTCTGACCAGTATGGCTATGTCATTCAGGGCCACTCCTTGTGCATGCAGCCGGTCTACTTCTGCAGCCAGTTCTTTCAGCATCAGTTCTGTGTACGGATGGTCCTTGTCTTCGTTCAGGAACGACAGTTTCACATAACCTTTCTCCTGTGTCTTTGAAGATTTCTGCACCACGTCCTTGTAAGCGTTGACCAGCGCCTCGCACTCTTCTCCGGTATCTGTCTTGTATTGCTGGTTGAGAACCTCGACAGCCGACTGGAACACTGCGTTGTTAAAGGCGATGATACGGCTTTCGCTTCGCCAGTTCGTGTCGAGCGGGCATTCCTTGATGTGGAAAGCCCTGTCACGGTCTATCTGTGCCAGGATTTTCCAGTCACCGTTACGCCACCGGTAGATGCTTTGCTTGATGTCGCCCACGATGAGGCTGCCTTCCTTCTGTGCCAGACTTTCCTGCAGCAGAAGCCGGAAGTTCTCCCATTGCATGCGTGACGTATCCTGGAACTCGTCGATCATGACCGTGTCGATGGTCGTGCCGATCTTTTCGTATACGAATGAAGCGTCGCCTTCGCGGATCAGATTGTGCAGCAGGGCGTTCGTGTCCGAGAGCATGAAGCGGTTGGAAGCCTGGTTGAGCAGGCGGACTTCGCCGTCGATGCGGGTCAGCAGACGCAGGTTGTTGAGATGGCGCAGAGCCAGCGTACAGGAATTGACAATCAGATTGTTTTTCGAACGGAAAAGTTCGGCTTCCTCAAGCAACGGTATCAGTTCCGATTCTGCCAGCTGGCGTATGGCATCGCGGTAGGGGGATGTCTTTGTCGCCCAGTTGTCGCCGCTTTCCAGACATTTTTCTACGGTCGTGTTACGGATGTCATTACCCAGCTTGCCGTCGTTGAGTTTCCTGAAATAACTGGCGATGCCGCGCAAACCGTTTTTAAGCTGTTCGGCCGACAGACCATGCGACTCGAGCACTTCGTTGAAATGCCCGCAGAAACCGGCCATCTGGCTGAGCGCTTCCTGTTGGAGGTCATGCAGTTTTTTCCGGTATGAAGGGATGAAGGCCGGATCTTCCAGTTTCTTGCGAAGGCCTTCACCCCGTTCGATATATTCCTCATCGAAAATATTCCGTCCGAATCCCTTGATTTCGTCAGACACGTTCCATCTCCTGTCCGCATCAATACGCTCCTCTATGTATTCCAGCAGCCAGCCCAGGACTGGAGAACGCCGGTCGAGTTTTTCGATCATGGTGTCTACTGCCTCGCTCAGCACTTCGGAGTTGTTCAGTTCTATCGACAGGTTGGCACCCAGTTCGAGTTCGCGCGCCAGATTGCGCATGACAGACTGGAAGAACGAATCGATTGTTTCAATGCGGAAACGGCTGTAATCATGGATGATATACCGCAGGGCATCCCTTGCAGCCTGGCGGATATCCTGATCGGTCTTTCCTGTAGCCTTGCGTATTTCGTTCAGGTAACCGTCGGAAGCTGCGTCTCCTGTAGCCAGCCCATAGAGCTGGCTCAGGATACGTTCCTTCATCTCGGCAGTGGCCTTGTTGGTGAAAGTCACAGCCAGAATATGGCGGTAGGCATGCGGGTCTTCGATCAGTTGCCTGATGTACTGCACGGCCAGCGTAAAAGTCTTGCCGGATCCTGCAGAAGCCTTGTAGACATAGAGTTGGGGAAAAGTTGTCATGACGGAAAATCGTAAATGAGATTAAACCTGATCAAATCACAAAGAGACGAAAGTGACGGCCGAACGCGCCGGAATGGTGGTCTTCCTGCCGTTTTTGATGCTTTTGCCCGGTTTCAGGTTGACGCCTTCTCCTTCGGCTGTGATGTAAGGGGTCCAGCGTCCGGTCTTTTCGTTCTTGACCTCAAAGGTGATGGTCTTGTCTTCGTCTGCGTAGTTCAGTACGACAAAAGCCCAGCGCCCGTCCGTATTGCGGAAAGCCGTACACATCAGGCCTTTCTGGTCAGTGTCTCCTTCAGTGACGGTCAGTCCTTTGGCATCGGTAGCGTGGACAGCCATCCTGACGGCGCCCGGGCGTACAAAGCGGCTGTAGTTACCCATGACCCAAAGCAGTTTGGAGTCGACTACGTAGCCGCGTTTGGCATCCCGGCTGCTGTATTCCCGCAATAGTCCGTCCTTATAGTCGCCGCCTATGGCCCGCCACCACTGCCAGCTGGATGCTCCGGCATAAACCAGGTCGTGGTGGATGATCCGTCCTACGTACAAGGCCGTTTTCATGGTCCTGTCGTAGCCGCCTCCGCCGCCGATCTCTTCGTCATTGCCCATGATGCAGGTTTCCGTCTGCCAGAATTTGACCTGGTATTTGTCGAGAGAGTCCTTCAGTTGCTTGCGGATATTGCGCAGGGCGCTCAGCGGCGTGTTGGTCCAGTAGCTGTGTCCGGCCATCATGCGCGGCACGTTCGGTGTATCGCCCAGATAGGTGTCGGTGCTGTCCGGACAGAAGAATGACTGTATTTCGTATCCCCGCTGCCAGTCGGTCATGTGCGTGCTGAACATGCAGCGGTAGTCTGATGATTCGTTGACGAGGATTTTCGTATCGATGCCTCTGCGTACGAATTCCTTGCTCATGGCACGTGCTATGCTGGCTATTTCACGGTTCGTGGCCGGTGAACCTTCCTGTTTGGGACCGATCCAGTTCCAGTGTCCGTCCGGTTCGTTGACGGGGCAGAGATAACTGAATTTGATGCCATGATGTTTCTCCATGCCGGTGATCACTTCCGCAGCAAAGCGCGCAAAGTCATCCTCACATTCCGGCTTGAGGTTATAGGTGCCGTCGCGTCCCGTATTGGTCGCCAGACCGTTTTGTGTGAAATACACCGGAGGGGAGTTAAAGAAAGCCAGGAACTGCTCTACGCCCCGGTCTTTGGCCAGCTTCAGGAAGTGGCATTGTCCTTTTTGTTTGGACCAGTCATATTGTCCGTCGGGTGTAAGGAAGCATTCCGTCCGGGTCCAGATGGAACCGATCTGGCTGTCCTTGCCCTGTTCGGCACTGCCGGCTCCGACATTGAACCTCCAGATGGAGAGTCCGATGCCCTTGGGCTGTCCGTTCTTGTCGTTTTCCGTACTGAAAAGCCAGTCCGCCGTTTTCTGGCAGACACTGTCAGGCCATAGTCCTACAAACTGCATGCTCCAGGCGTCTGAGGCACCGAATCCGTCAATGGTCTGTTGTGGAAGCGAAGCGTCTATTTCGAAATGCACGGCCTGTGCCTGAAGGTTGGTAATGGCAGTGCAGAACAGAACGCCGCATGCGATACGGGAGAATGGTTTCATCATTGTTTTTTGATAAAAATAGGTTAATAGATTAGAAAAACAGATTGTTCTTTTTCATGGTGGAACAAAGGTACGAATTTCAGCGGTGAAATCCAAAACAGCTTTGATTTTTGAGAAACAGGAACGATCAGGTGGTTGTTTGGATTCGTTTTCTGAATTCTTTCAGGCACTTTTCAATACCCCTTCTGATATTGTTCTTCTTTGACTTCCACAACCCGATAACGGTTGCCCTCTTTGGTGTGACGCCGTTCCACGCCGGCTGCCAGTACGGCGCGGGCAAAAGCCTGCAGGTTGACACCCCGCAGGGCAATGGGATTCTTCCGTCGGATATGCTGCATCATGTCCATCAGGGAGAGCGGCCGCACCGGTTCTTCGGGCAATGCCGCACGGTAATGACGGCGGAACACGTCCTCCACCGGACTCATACGGTAATAGTCCAGATTGTTTCTGTGGAGCATCTCCTCTTCCTCCGGCGAGAACCAGTAACGTTCGCCGCAGTCCAGTTCCGCCATCAGCTGGGCATAGATCTGCGGATAGTCCAGATGGGTACTGTCGATCGGACGGGTCACCTCCACGCAGATGAAACGCCGGCTGCCTGACGTGTCGGTCAGCAGGTCGTGGCTGTTGCTTGTGCCGATGAAGGAGGCTATGCGCGGCAAAGCCTCGGCATGTCGGCTGAAAGCCTTGCGGTAATTCAGCTCCTTCAGCTGCATCAGGTTTTTGAGCAGGGGCTGGCGGCTGGCACCGATACGGTCGAACTCGTCCAGATTGAGCAGTCCGAAGGTGGTGAGCTTGCGCTCCATCCCGCCCGTAGCGGAAAGGTCCAGACTGTCGGAATAGTAAGCCCGCAACTCCGGCGGCATAAGGGCGCGGCAAAAAGTGGATTTCCCCATCCCCTGTGAGGAACTCACCAGCAAGGGTGCCACTGCATTGGCGTGCAACGGGTCGCGCCCCGTCCACTGCGCCACCAGGGCAAGCATCCAGCGATGAAAACAGGAGGTCCAGACGGGATTTTCCGATACCCTTCCGGACAGGTCTGCCAATCGGTCGCGCCCGTCCCAGGC
>URDY01000030.1 GCA_900546665.1 uncultured Paraprevotella sp.
CATACATTAGAGATCCCTCCGGAACGACACACTGTTCCGGAGGGATTTTCTGTTTTAGGGGTATTGCTGTTTGTTTTTCAGTTTCTTTGGGCTTATTTGATATTGCAGTTGTTACTTAAGATATCCAATCGTTTGTTTCTATTGTTTTTTATAGTTACAATTGTTTATGGGGAAGTATGATAGATTGATCTCGTTAGATTTCCAGTTCTGATGTCAAACAGAATGATTGTCCGGTATCATAGATTTCAGGTAACCATCTTTTATGATTACTTCTTCTTCTGCGATCATTTGGCGAAGAACAGTTTTTATCTGTGAAGAAGGATACTGAAGTTGTAATAATTCATCTGTGCAATGGGATTGTCCGTCAGCAAGAAGTTGTGAAATCAAACGGCGGATTTTTTCTTTTTCTCCTTTGTTTTCTTCACTGAGACATACATCACACTTCATGCAGTTATGTTCGTTTTCCTCTCCAAAATAGTGAAGAAGGACACGGCTTCTGCAAAAATCTTCTTCTGTAGCATAATTAATAATAGATTCAATCTGTCGCTTATAATTTTCTTTTCTGATTTCGTATATTTCTTTGGGAATAACGATTCTGTCTTTCTCAATACGTTTACAGCAGAATGTAATGTATGAGCTTCTTTTGTGAGGAATATAGTGCAGGATTCTTCTTCTGTTTAGCTCAATAAGATCATGGTATACCTCCTCTGGCGTCAGGTTACATAGAGTAGCCAGACGGCTTTCATCAATAAATACGTAGTCACTGAATACACCGCCATATGTCCTTAGAATCCATTGCATGAGTAATTCCTGGCTTTCCTGGCATTCATGAATTCTGTAAAGTTCGTCTCTGTTGAGCAGGAAGTGCAGACGTGAATTATTTTCCTGTTCATCCGTATAGTCGATATATCCTGCTTGTGTAAGGATTTTGAGTGCACTGTAGGCTTGTGTGGGAAAGTGTTTGAAGTTGTGACAGAATTCCTCCAGATTGAATTCTCTGGTTACATTCATGCCATCGCCCATGGCAAGCTGACAGTAGTAGCAGGCATGTTCATAAACCGTTCGTATGTCTTCCTTTTCCGGATAAGTATCCGGTATGCGTTTCATCATTTTGGTACGGTCGCTTTTCTGGTAAAGCAGGACTGCATAAGCAGTTTTACCGTCTCGTCCTGCACGGCCGGCCTCTTGAAAGTAAGCTTCTATTGAATCTGGCAGATCCATGTGTATGACGATCCGTACGTCCGGTTTGTCTATTCCCATACCGAAAGCATTGGTCGCTACCATGACTCTGATCTCGTCTTGTTGCCAACTGCGTTGTCTGATATCTTTTTCTGCATCGTTAAGTCCGGCATGATAGAATGTGGCGGAAAAACCGTTTTGACTCAAAAAGGCAGCAGTTTCTTTTGTACCTTTACGGTTGCGGGTATAAACAATGGCCGAGCCTTTTACGTTATTAAGAATATGCAGAAGTTCACCAGACTTATCTTCTGTTTTCCGAACTACATAAGCCAGATTCTTTCTTTCAAAGCTCATTCGGAAAACATTTTCCTTCTCGAAACCCAGTTGAAGTTGGATATCCTTGACTACTTCTGGTGTAGCTGTGGCTGTAAGCGCCAGTACAGGAATACTGGGCAATAGGGCGCGGATTTCTGCAATACGAAGGTAGGACGGTCTGAAATCGTATCCCCATTGTGAGATACAATGCGCCTCATCGACCGTGAGAAAACTCACGGTCATGTGACGCAGTTTGCTTTTAAACAGTTCAGTGGTCAGACGTTCCGGTGAAACATAAAGAAATTTGTAGTTGCCGAATATACAATTTTCCAGTGTGACGATGATTTCGTTTCTTGAAAGTCCGGAATAGATTGCAGCCGCTTTGATTCCTCTTTTTTTCAGATTCTGAACCTGGTCTTTCATCAGGGCGATGAGTGGTGTGATGACCACACATATTCCTTCTTTGCAGAGGGCGGGAACCTGAAAGGTGATTGACTTACCTCCTCCTGTAGGCATCAGCCCCAGTGTGTCTCGTCCTTCACCTATACTTTCTATAATTTCCCGTTGTATACCCCGGAACTGGTCATACCCCCAGTATTTTTGAAGAACGGAAAGATAGATGTCGTTCATTGGCTGTTTTTTCAGTATGTTTTCGGATCATCCTGACTAGGTTTGATATCTTCTATCTGCAATTGGATTTCGCCTCTCTTATGCGTATTTTCCTCCAGTGTATAACAAATGTCGAAAGAACGTTTGGTTTTGATGTATCTTGCTTGTGAACTTTGTCCAAAGGCAATACCATTCATTACATTGTTGCTTTTATTGTCTACAAGCTCCAGTTTGATATGTTCCTGTTCACGTCCGACTACCTTGCTGGTGCCGTAATCATACACATGTCTGGTACAGAATACCGGTTTGGGATTATCCGGTCCGAATGGATTAAATCTTTTCAGATCATTGTAGAATTTGTGTGTGATGTCTTTAAAGTCCAGCAAGGCATCAATATCGATGACGGCTGAGGTTTGTTCCGGTAAGATATGTTCTTCTACGTAAGTTTCAAAACGTTTCCTGAATTCAGGTACGTTTTCCACTTTCATTGATAATCCGGCAGCATAAGTATGTCCGCCAAAGTTTTCCAACAGGTCCCTACAGCTTTCGATTGCCTTATAAACATCAAATCCTGAAACAGAACGTGCTGATCCGGTAGCCAGATCGTCCGTGCGTGTCAGTACTACGGAAGGTCTGTAGTAGATTTCTGTCAGGCGTGAAGCAACGATACCGATCACCCCCTTATGCCATTCTTTATTGTAAATGACGATAGCACGTTGTGAGGTTTCCTTGTTAAGATTGGCTACAATATGGTTGGCTTCTTCGGTCATGGACTTGTCGAGATCCTTGCGCATGTCGTTATAATGATTGATGCGTTGCGCTTTTTCCAGTGCGGCATTGTAGTCCTTTTCTATCAGAAGAGCTACTGCTTCCTTGCCATTTTGGATTCGTCCTGACGCATTGATTCGCGGGCCGATTTTGAAAATAATATCGTTCATCGTTATTTCCCGTTCACTTAAGCCGCATACGCTGATAATGGCTTTAAGACCAATGCTTGGATTGGCATTGATCTGTCGGAGACCGTGGTAGGCCAGAATTCTGTTTTCCCCCATGATAGGTACGATATCGGAAGCGATGCTTACAGCACAGAGGTCAAGCAGCGGTATAAGCTGGCTGAATTCAATGCCGTTGCTTTTGGCAAAAGCCTGCATGAGTTTGAAACCAACTCCACAACCGGAAAGATGAGGGTAGGGATAGGTAGAGTCAAACCGTTTAGCGTTAAGGATGGCTACTGCCGGTGGAAGAATATCGTCAGGAACATGGTGGTCACAGATGATGAAGTCTATGCCTTTCTCTTTGGCATAGGCAATCTCGTCTACAGCCTTGATACCGCAATCCAGGACAATGATCAGTTTGACGCCAGTGGCTTCTGCATAATCCACGCCTTTTATGGATACACCATATCCCTCTTCATACCGGTCTGGGATGTAGTAGTCAATGTTGGAATAAAATTGTTGTAAGAATTTATAGACTAGTGCTACGGCGGTACAACCGTCGACGTCATAGTCTCCATAAACCATAATACGCTCTTTACGACCCAATGCGTGATTAAGTCGTTCTACAGCCTTATCCATGTCCTCAAAGAGAAACGGATCATAAAGTTCCGTCAGTGATGGTCTGAAAAAACGTTTGGCTTCAGCTACGGTATAAATGCCGCGTTCTATCAGCAGACGGCCTAGTATAGGGCTGATATTGAGTCCTTCAGCCAAGTGTTTAGCTGCTTCTGCTATTTCGGTTGTTGGAGGTTCGTATTTCCATTTGTAATTCATTTTATATATTGTTTTTTCTTTTTTCAGTCTCAGGATGGCGGAATATATCAACATTCCCCCAATCATAACGTAAAAATAGAAAAAAAATATAAGAAAACCGCGGTTTTCAATTTAATTTATTGAAAACCGCGGTTATTATTTTAGTCTGTAAAGGTCTGTACAGGATTATTTCAGTCCCAATTTTTTAAGGATATGCTTGGGTACTGCATCCTTGTGTACCACGATATTCATGGTTTTGTAAGCTACGAAAGCCTTGGATGCATACCATATACCGTTATACTTGCCGGCTTTGCCCCATGAATTCTTTACCATATAATATTCTTTTCCAGTCTGGTCTTTGGCGATACCGTAGATCTGCATGCCGTGATCATCAGTTGTTTCCCAGTTGTCGTAAGCCTGCTGACGCATTTCCTGAGTTACTTTGATTTCAGGTGCAGGTTTTTTGGTTGCTTCAGCACGCTTTTCAGAAGCGCTGAGTCCGAGCCATCTTGCAGCGTCTGAACCGGTGAGGTCTTCGGCTTTCATGTCAGGCATAACTGCTATTCCGTCACGTGTAAAGCCAAGTTCGCTGACGTCAGATCCCCAAGCAATGGTAAAACCGTTGTTGATGGCATTGTCAAATACTTCCATCAACTCATCGATCGGAAGGTTATAGGAAGAAGCCCAACGCCAGTTATCCTGAACCTCAATCACAAACGGTTTGTAGAAAGGATGGTGAGTGTAAGAAGTCAGAGAGATATAGTCGTCCATGTTCAGGCCAAGGCTTTCCATATAACTCTTTGGCGTATATTCCTTGCCTTTGTAAGTGAACTTCTCAGGACATTTGCCAAGGTAAGCGTCATAGATACCACTGAATGCCTGTGTCCATACGGGTGAAAGCTTGCGCAGGTCACTCTTGGCCAAGGCACGTACGAAAGCACCGGCAACGAGGTCTACTTCATTATGGTTAGGCAGCGTATCGCCATACAGGGTACCGGGTTGTGGCATGGCTTCCTGAGGAACGATACCATAGTTTTGCATGCAATAGATGACGTCATAGAAGCTTCCGCCCTGTGAGTAAGAAACGTCGCCGTGAGTGCGGACAGTTTGTTTGGCACGGTCTTCCATGGTTTTGTGTACGACGAACATTTCGCATAAGTCCTGTTCGCCCTTACCCAGACGGATAAGTTCTGATTCAAAGAAAGACAGAGAACTGAAGCACCAACAGGTACCGCTCTGATTCTGGTTCTTAATAGAGGTAATAGGGTTTTCCTTTACAGTTGTAAAGACAAATCCTTCTTCTTTTTTATCTTCTTTTTGGTCTGTATTCTTGTCCTGTGCTACAGCAAACAAGGAAACGCAGGCCAATGCAAAAAATAAAAATGGCTTTTTCATTTCGTTTAATGTTTTTGTGATAGATGTTATTATTAAAAGTTTAAGAATGATATTTTTCCATATAAGTTTCCACTTCGTCAATATGGTATGGTATGCGTTGTTCGCCCAAGATACGGCAACCGTCAGCTGTGATCAGCAAGTCATCTTCAATTCTGATTCCGCCGAAATCCTTATAGGTTTCCACTTTTTCGAAATTGATAAATTCCTTGTTGATACCTTTTTTATGCCAGTCATCAATCAGTGCCGGAATAAAGTAGATGCCCGGTTCATCAGTCATGACCCAGCCTTCCTGCAGGCGTCTTCCGCACCGGAGACAGTTGGTTCCAAACTGGTCGGAAGGTTGTACTTCGTCATCGAAACCGACATATTTCTGTCCGAGTCCTTCCATGTCGTGTACGTCCATACCCATCATGTGTCCCAGACCGTGTGGGAAGAACAAAGCATGTGCACCGGCACGTACGGCCTCATCCGTATCTCCTTTCATCAATCCGAGAGCCTTTAGTTGTTCGGTCATCAGACGTGCTACCCCCATGTGTACATCCCACCATTTGATGCCAGGACGCGCGATTTCGATGGCATAGTCATGGCACGCTTCCACAATCTGGTATATTTCACGTTGTCTGGTTGTGAATTTGCCGCTGATAGGCGTTGTACGTGTATTGTCCGAGCAATAATTTTCATTTGTTTCCGCTCCGGCATCACAAAGCATCAGGCGGCCTGCTTCCAATGGACGCGGATAGGGGACGCCGTGCATGATTTCACCGTGCATGGAGAGGATGGTCGGGAAGCTGACCATACAACCTTTGGCTGCTGCAATACCACTGATTGTTCCTGCGATATATTGTTCCGTAACACCAGGTTTGCAAAGCTGCATGGCCGTGGTGTGCATTTCGTATCCTATGGCGCAGGCACGTTCGATTTCAGCAATTTCTTCGGCACTTTTTACTGCTCTCTGGTCGATGACCGCTTTAATAAGTTCCAATGAAGCTTTTTCGCGCTGTTCCGACGGATGGATTTCCAAGAGATCCATGATTTGGATCATGATGTCATGCCGGTAAGGCGGAAGAAAATGAATGGTCTGTCCGCAAGCCTTGGCCTGTTCCACCATATTACGCAGCTGGCTTAGCGGTTTGCTTTCTGCAACTCCGCATTGTTGTGCCATATCGGCTACGCTGTCTACGCTGCCGAACCATACGATATCTTCAATGTCGATATCGTTGCCCACCAGATATTCCTTGTCGTTGTCGATGTCGATTACGCCGACCAGTCCATTACGGTGCAGGCCGAAGAAATATAAAAAGCTGCTGTCCTGTCTGTATGGATAGACATTGGCCGGATAGTTGGCTGGTGAGTCATTGTTGCCGAATAACAGGATCAGACCGCTTTTGATTTGGCTTTTCAATCTGTTACGTCGGGCTATATAGATCGTTTTATCGAATAGCATGATAAAGTGATTTAAAATATTATACTTTGGTAAAGATTGCAAAATTAGTGATTTAAATTGGAAAAAGCGTTATCTTTGCATCAGTTTTTAGGATTTATTATGGAGATAAACAGACAAACAGGATTGGTTCTTGAAGGCGGAGGGATGCGTGGCGTCTTTACATGCGGTGTGTTGGACTGGTTGCTGGATCATCACATCGATTTTCCTTACGTCGTAGGTGTTTCGGCAGGTGCCTGCAACGGCTTGTCATATATGAGCCGTCAGAGAGGTCGGGCGAGATACAGCAATATCGATATGCTCAAAAAGTACAAGTATATCGGTATGAAATATCTGTGGTCACAGCGGAGTATTCTGAACCAGCATTTGCTTTATGAGGAATTTCCCGAACGGATCGTACCTTATGATTTTGAGGCATACCGTAATAATCCTGCTGTTTTTGAGATGGTTACTACCAATTGTCTGACCGGAAAGGCCTGCTATCTGACTGAAAAGAATAATTGGGATCGTCTTATACGTATAGCGAAAGCTTCCAGCAGTCTGCCTTACGTCTGTCCGGTAGCCATAGTCGATCATATACCTATGCTTGATGGGGGAATTGTGGATTCCATTCCGGTGGAACGGGCCATGCAGTTAGGTTATTCGCGTAATGTGGTGGTGTTGACGCGGAACAGGGGATATCGGAAAACGGAGCGCGACATCCGGATACCTCATTTCATATATAAGCGTTTTCCGCGGCTACGGGTCGTGTTAAGTCATCGTTGCAGCTGTTATAACGAACAGTTGGAAATGGTGGAACGTTTGGAAGATGAAGGTCGTATTTTGGCAATTCGTCCTGAACGTAAGGTCGAGGTTGACCGTATGGAAAATGATATCAAGAAATTGCAGGACTTGTATGACGAAGGTTATGCCTGTGCTGAAAAAGTCTTTGCTCAAGTCTCCTTTAATTTATGACAGATGGAAATGGAAGAAAAACAGATGAATGACAAAATGCCGCCCATGTTTAAGCCGGCTTATGAAAAAGAAGAAGTGGAAGAACTTCTGGCATGGTTTGAAAAGATGAAGGACAAGTTACCGCAGGAACTCCGTCTGGATGCTGCGACAGTGACGAAGAATCTTCCTTTCACAGTTGAGCGTTTGATGCTGGTGTTGCGTCACCATAAAAGTAATTTGAGTGTGACGTTTTCCGGTTATGTGGCGCTTTTGATGTCAGTCAGGAAACGTTTGGAGGAGCAGGGGATTTAGATAGCGATAAAATAAGGAATTTTCAGATTACTTTATATGGAAATCCGGATTCTGTGGCTAAGGTAGTGACAGAATCCGGATTATTTTTTATTATGTTCCTGCAGTGGAATAAATATCTGTTATTGTCGAAAGATTCGGCTGGTTTGCCTTCAGATATTCATGGAAAAATGCCTGTAACATGGTTTTCACGTTTGTTTTTCTGGCATCAGAACCCTTTGGTTCGGCTGTTCCACGTGACAGGTATTCCTTTTCCAGTGATACCTTCCACTTCCACGGAAATAGCTGTTTGTTTACTGTTGTTGAAAAGTCGTACCGTAGCTTCTCCATTTTCATCAAACTGGACTTCCGGTACCCATAGCAAAGTGCGTCGGTAATTTCCGTCTTCGTCGAATATGGTAAGTTGGTTCACTCCCGTTGGAAGTGTCCGTAGTGGAAGTTTATCGTACCTTATTCTCCTCTTGTGTTCTCCTTGAGCGGGAGGTAGAACTTTGACACTCCCTGATGCATGATGTGTACACTACCGGTAGATTTTTAGAGAATTTAACTCCCTCTAAGGTGAATAGAGCTTTATATTTTACCGTTTTAACGGTAAGTTAATGATCTGTTTGATTTAGCAAATTCTATATAAGTTTATTTCATTTCCTTTCGTATTAAAAAGTCGTAATCCTCTTGTTCCAATTTAATTCATTAAGCTTTGTTTTAGGTGTTTCAATATCATTATTCACTGGTAACAAAAATAAGCTATTGTCAACTAAAATCAAAATATTTTAGAAGGTTTCTGTAAATGTACAGTCAAGAAGCAGGTCGTGTATAACGTATTTGCGTGTATTCTGAAAAATATTTGGAGTATATTGTCAGTGGCTTTTTCTGTATGCCAAGGGTGTTAATCCTGTCATTTTTTTAAATACTCTGGTAAAATATTCCTGGCTTTCAAATCCCAGCTGATATGAAATCTCCTTTATTGGTGCATTTCCTGTGACAAGTTTCAATTGGGCTTTTTCCATTTTCTTTTTTATAATGTAATTAACGGGGGTCATAAATAGTTCCTTTTTAAAGAGCCGGATTAAATGATCTTCTGACATACAGGATATATCGGCCATTTCCTTCATGGAAATTTTCTTATAGATATTACAGTGGATATATTCCAATACGTTTTGGATCCGTTCATCTTTGGCATGGTGTTTGGGTACAGCAAGGCGCATGAAACAGGATAACAGCAAATAGATGATGGCACGTGATTCAACGCGGGCTGCCAAAGATCTTTGCTTGTTTTTAATCAGACAATGCCATCTGGCGGTATCGTAATCATAAGATGACGGCTCATATTGTGTTAATCCCATATTGGGACATAAATTAAGCAAACGCCGGATAGCTTCCAGGATGATGTGATCAGCTTCTATTTCTGTAGGCAGTAATAATTCATCCAGTATGTCATGTTCCGCTTCATTATAGATATGTATATAATAATGGTCAAACTCCTCATTACAGATATAGCTGTGAGGGGTAAAGGCCGGAATAATATACAGATGATCCGGATAAAGGTCCTGATTCTTATCCGGCAGTTTGATTTGGGCATGTCCTTTGGTGACATAGTATATACGTGTAAAGGGACTGCACACATTCTTGTAATTCCAGTCTTTCATGCAATGCGCTTCACCCACGTGAAGAACCAGAAAATGCATTTCATCAATATTGTTATTCATCGTATTGTATAGATTAACATGATAAAATTAACATTTTTCTCCGTATCAAACAAGCGGATGGCATTTCAATTATCGATATAGGTCAAATATTAGGCGATATTGTACAAATGTACGGTCTGACAATATATTAATTTTGTGTCAAAATGATCTGTATAAAAAACAGGCAATCTTAATAAAGGCGGTTCTCTGACTTGGACTGTCCGCATAAAGGAAAAAGGGGCATACAGCATACACGTTCAGACCAGAGGTGCCGGCCGGAATGTATGGCAGATTACAACCGATGAGGAAAAAACGGTTCAAAACCAGCAAGGTTCTTCTTCCATTTTCACGGATGCTCCCATCGGGTAGATCAGTTTCGACAGTCCCGGCTTGCATACGCTTACCATCCGTCAGATTGAAGGAGAACAGGTTGAGCTGGCCGGTATTTCCATTATGCCTGTCTGCCTGGAATGACGGAACCAAAAATTTAATCCGGTTAAAACAAATTCCGGAGAACAGGAGACCAGGCTTCTCTTTTCTTATCTGCTTTCCGTGTCGGAAAACATGTGTCGCCTCCGGAAGAGGTAGTATTTTAAAAAAACTATATTATTATAATGAAAAAACTTGTTATTTCTCTATTATGTATGGCTTCATTCGGTATACTTGGCGCTCAAACTGTTTATTATGTATCACCGGATAGTAAAGACAAGAATCCAGGGACATTCAAATCACCTTTCAAAACCATTGAAAAGGCCAGGTTGCAAGCACGGCAAACCCCCAATGATGTGACCATTTACCTTCGCGAAGGAGTCTATCGTCTTGAAGCCCCTTTGGTATTCACACCTGAAGACGGCCATGCCGGCAAGAGTCTGACCATACGTCCTTATCAGCAGGAACGGGCTGTTATTACCAGCGGAGCCTTGCTGACTCCGGACTGGAAGCCTTATCGAAACGGTATTATGCAAACCTCTATAGAAAAAGGGCTGTATATGGACATGCTGTGTTTCAATGACCAGATAGGTTGTCAGGCACGTTATCCCAATTATGACTCTACTGCCATCCGTTTCAACGGTGTGTCGGCAGATGCCACATCACCTGAACGGGTAAAGACATGGGCACATCCCGAAACCGGTTTCCTGCAAATGAGGGTAAGGCTGTCTCAAAATTTTGAGATGGCCTTTTTGTAGATATAGATATCTGGATAAGATCCTTACTCAATAAATAAGTATAACCTGATTTTTATTGAGTTATATAAAATGTTTTGTCGTTTAGACAAACAAATTAATCTTTTAGAAATAGTCTGAATAGATTGGTAGAATGTGTAGCAATCATTATTTCTTATTGATTTAATCTACCTATCCGTTCATTGATCAAATTCAAATATTTATCTTTAAATTCATCACTTAGGAATGACCGATCAATCAATTCCTCTATTTTAGGCAATAGTTTTACATACTTTTGAATGAGACGTTCAATGGTTTTCTGTTCGATTCCCATTGTCAAGCCTGAAGATATAAAATCCAACCGTTTCAGTCTTTTCTTTTTTCCATTTAAGGTCAATGCTAACTCTTCATCATCTTTCGGATTTAAAATTACGGCATTCAACATATCGTAGGCAGGAGTCAGACGTATCGTACAATCTTGTGGTTCGTATAAAGAAAAATTCTTCAGATGCATGTCGTTATTTCCGGTAATCCATGAAAACAATATTATTTCAAAAAAATTGGTGACATCCATTTTAGGCATTGAAGAATATTGTAGTATTGCTTTGGCGATACGTTCGTAACTACTTTTATATTTATGTTCAGTCTGTCTTTCAGTTAGTTGGCACATATCTTCCATTGCTATTTTCTCACCAGATCTTGAACGGTCAATTCTTTTTGTCAGGTAACATAGACTATTGTCAGCCATACGCATCAGTGTATGTGGTACCACATCAATTTTAGCTAATTCAGCCAAATGCATGGTCAGGTCTTCTGTTTCGGGCATCTGTTCGAATTGTACTGTTTGGGGTTTACAAATAAATTTTCCCCATAGTCCTACAATAGTCAGTCTTTGACGACCTTCTTGTTCATTAAGATGTAAGGATAATTTTGGCTGTACACCGGTAAGTGAAGTCTGGTTCTTGATAACCTGCATAGCCAATTTTTCCAAATCCTTGCAAGTGTATTCCAAAACAGGAACTTTTTCTGTGCCAAAGAATTTTTTTGCACACTTGGTGTGAAAGTCCGCTTCTCCCTTTTCAAGTGAGCGGTAGCAATACAAGCATTTATTCATTATTGTTTTCCTCCTCAATTACGGGTTTAATACTTACGGCTCCTATACAGTCTTTACAGCAAAGTAGGAGTAAGGACATTCTGTCAAGTATACTGATATCCGAATGACGTAATGCTATATCCAACAACCATCCTTCTGGAATAAGACCGTCAAAAAATGGGAATAAAACATTGCTTTTATAAATTTCTTTTTGTAGAGGTAAAGTCAGACTGACAGGTTTTGCCTTTTCTGAGGCCAGATATTCTGGAAGATAAAAGAATTCGTAACCTTCATCTCCTTCAGTAAGAACTCCAGCCAATGTATTTCCGTAATATATATTTGCCTGTTTCATCGCTGTTCATGTTGTTTTGGTTGCGGTACCATTTCATAATTGAAGAACTCCAGCAACTGATTGACCTTATCAAGGCGCAATGTGGATTTTCCCTGTTCCAGGTCACGGACGAATCGTAACCCGACACCAGACTTGACGGAAAGATCTTCCTGTGTCATTTTAAATTGTTTACGTAGTGATTTTACTGTGGTTGACAGGTTGTTCATGTTTATAATTATATCAGTTCGGGTACAAATATAAGAAATTTTATATAGATTATACTATATTGGGTATAAAAACTTCATATTATAAATGTTTTATACCTGTTATGATATAATTTAAGTCGGATTTAATAACTAGTCTTTACTGTTTACAGCATATTTATCACCTTTAAATCGAGAATTTAATATGAATTGACCTGTACGCTACTTTGTCTGTTCCGCTGATATGCCGTAGTTTAGCCTGTCCTGAAGAGGATGGATGTTTAATACCCTTCTTTATACCAAAAAGAAACCGGCCTCAAAAAGAATTTGGGCCGGTTTCATTTTGATTATGTTAAACCAATGTAGGTTCGAATATTATTCGTTCCAATCCATTTTGGTCATACGTACGTAGCTCTGGTAACGTTTCTTAGCCATTTCCTCGCAAGCGTTGAACAGTTCAGCAGCTTCAGTCGGATACTGTTTCATGACAGAAGCGAAACGAACCTCACCCTTGAGGTAATCCTGGAAGCCTTCCCAGTTCGGCTCTTTAGAATCGAGTGAGAACGGATTCTTGCCCTCTTCTTCCAAAGCCGGGTTGAAGCGCCACAAGTGCCAGTAACCGCATGCTACGGCAGCAGCCTCTTCAGCCTGTGACTTGCCCATACCCTTCTTCAAACCGTGGTTGATACATGGAGCGTATGCAATGACGATTGAAGGACCAGGATAAGCTTCAGCCTCGCGGATAGCCTTCAAGCACTGAGCCTGGTCAGCACCCATGGCGATCTGTGCTACGTATACATAACCGTAAGTAGTAGCGATCATACCAAGGTCTTTCTTACGAACGCGCTTACCTGAAGCGGCAAACTTGGCAATAGCACCGAGCGGAGTAGACTTGGAAGCCTGACCACCAGTGTTAGAGTAAACTTCAGTATCCAAAACGAGGATGTTCAGGTCTTCGCCAGAAGCGATCACGTGGTCAAGACCACCGTAACCGATATCGTAAGAAGCACCGTCACCACCGATGATCCACTGTGAACGCTTGGTCAGATAGTGGCTCAGTTCAGACAGTTTGGCACAAGCCTCACAACCTGCAGCCTTGCCGGCCTCGATCATCGGAACGAGTTTCTCGGCAGCAGCCTTGCTGGCTTCAGCGTTGTCCTTACCGTCGATCCATTCCTGTGCGGCAGCCTTGAAGTCAGCCGGAGTAGCATTGTTGGCGATGGCACCCTTAAGGATCTCTTCGATACGTGCACGCATCTTCTTGTTGGCCAATACCATACCCAAACCATATTCGCAGAAGTCCTCGAACAATGAGTTAGCCCATGCCGGACCCTGACCCTTGGCGTTGGTAGTATAAGGAGTTGAAGGAATAGAACCAGAGTAGATTGAAGAACATCCGGTAGCGTTAGATACGATTTCGCGGTCACCGAACAATTGAGAAATCAATTTTACGTACGGTGTTTCACCACAACCAGAGCAAGCGCCTGAGAACTCAAACAACGGCTGAGCGAACTGAGAGTTCTTCACGTTAGACTTGATGTCAACCAGATCCTGTTTGCTCTTCACGTTCTTCACGCAGTATTCCCAGTTAGGAGCTTCGTCAAGTTCCTGTTCCAATGGAACCATGGTAAGAGCCTTGCCAGTCTTAGGATTACCCGGACAAACGTCAGCACAGTTACCGCAACCTAAGCAGTCCATTACGCTGACCTGGATACGGAAGTTCATACCCTTCATGGCAGCCGGAGCCTTCATTTCGATTACCGGAGCGTTGAAGCCCTTGATTTCTTCAGCGTCGAGTACGAACGGACGGACAGCAGCGTGAGGACAAACGTAAGCACACTTGTTACACTGGATACAGTTTTCAGGATTCCATGTCGGAACGAAAGTAGCCACACCACGTTTTTCGTAAGCGGCTGTACCCTGAGGCCATGTACCGTCTTCGATACCCTTGAATGCAGAAACTTTCAGCAAGTCGCCGTCCTGAGCATTGATCGGACGAACCACGTTGTTGATGAATTCAGGATCGTTGTTGGCAGCAGCTGCTTCTGCTTCGAGAGTAGCCCATGCCGGATCAACGGTCAGTTCCTTGTATTCACCACCGCGGTCAACGGCTGCATAGTTCTTGTTAACCACATCTTCACCCTTCTTGCCGTAAGACTTCACGATGAACTTCTTCATCTGCTCAACAGCCAAATCAACAGGAATAACGCCTGTAATACGGAAGAATGCAGACTGGAGGATCGTGTTGGTACGGTTACCCAGACCGATTTCCTGAGCGATCTTGGTAGCGTTGATATAGTAAACCTTGATGTTGTTCTTTGCGAAGTAAGCCTTTACCTTGTTAGGCAGGTTCTTGGCCAATTCTTCACCTTCCCAGATGGTATTCAACAGGAATGTACCGTTCTTCTTCAAACCGCGGGTTACATCGTACATGTGCAGGTAAGCCTGTACGTGGCAAGCCACGAAGTTAGGTGTATTAACCAAGTAAGTAGAACGGATCGGGCTGTCACCGAAACGCAGGTGAGAGCAAGTGAAACCACCTGACTTCTTAGAGTCGTATGAGAAGTAAGCCTGGCAGTGTTTGTTGGTGTTGTCACCGATGATCTTGACAGAGTTCTTGTTGGCACCTACTGTACCGTCTGCTCCAAGACCGTAGAATTTGGCTTCGAACATGCCTTCGCCACCTACTGCGATTTCTTCTTTCTGAGGCAGTGAAGTAAATGTCACGTCGTCTACGATACCAAGAGTGAACTGGTTCTTAGGTTCTGGCAAAGCCAGGTTCTCATATACTGCCATGATCTGTGCAGGAGTCGTATCGTTAGATCCCAAACCGTAACGTCCGCCTACGATAACCGGAGCATTTTCCTTGCCGTAGAAGCAGTCTTTAACGTCGAGATACAACGGTTCGCCGTTTGCACCCGGTTCCTTGGTACGGTCGAGTACGGCAATCTTCTTGGCTGTAGCAGGAACTGCTGCCAGGAAGTGCTTGGCTGAGAACGGACGGTACAAGTGAACAGCTACCAAACCTACTTTCTGACCCTGACCGTTCAGGTAGTCGATAGTTTCGCGGATAGCTTCGGTTACTGAACCCATGGCGATGATGACGCGGTCAGCGTCTTCTGCACCATAATATGAGAACAAACCGTATTTACGTCCGGTGATTTCAGAAATCTTGTTCATGTAGTCCTCTACGATTTCAGGAACTGTCTCGTAGTAAGGATTGCATGATTCACGATGAGTGAAGAATGTGTCGGGGTTCTCGGCCATACCGCGTGCAACGGGATGTTCGGGAGAAAGGGCACGGCTGCGGAACTCGCTCAGAGCTTCCTGGTCTACCAGCGGTGCGAGATCGTCGTTCTCCAACATTTCGATCTTCTGGATCTCATGTGAAGTACGGAAACCGTCGAAGAAGTTCAGGAACGGTACGCGGCTCTTGATGGTTGAAAGGTGTGCTACACCGGCCAAGTCCATTACTTCCTGTACAGAACCTTCGCACAACATGGCGAATCCGGTCTGACGGCAAGACATCACATCCTGGTGGTCACCGAAGATACACAATGAATGTGAAGCCAATGTACGTGCTGATACATGGAATACGCAAGGCAGCAATTCACCGGCAATCTTATACATGTTAGGGATCATCAGGAGAAGACCCTGAGATGCTGTATAAGTTGTAGTCAGTGCGCCAGCCTGCAATGAGCCGTGAACGGCACCTGCAGCACCGCCTTCAGACTGCATTTCCTGTACCAATACTGTTTCGCCGAAGATGTTCTTACGGCCTTGTGCAGCCCATTCATCCACATATTCTGCCATTGTTGATGAAGGCGTGATGGGGTAGATTGCTGCAACCTCTGAGAACATATACGAGATATGTGCAGCAGCCTGGTTACCATCACAAGTAATAAATTTTTTTTCTTTTGCCATAATAAATAAAAAATAATATTACGAAAAATATATACTACAATTTCTTTATAGGTCTTTCAATACAAAAAGCCGAAAAGCCACAGCGGGATCTCGTTCCCTTTTCCTATTTCGATCTGGTGTCTGGCATAGATCATGTCCGCAGACTTTTTCTTGACTTCTCCGGGAGTGATCTTGACTCTCTGGTTTCCGTCGATCAGGAATGTGGCTCCCTTTTCACCGATATTGATCTGATGGTCTTTCCACAACGTGTTCTGGAAGAAGGTTTCCAGTATGTCCTGCTCTTTCATCAGATTCGGATAGATGACATAGATCAGGTTGGGATTGTGCATCATGATCTTGGCCGGTTTCTTGGGGAAACTTTCCCCTTTCCGGTAAATCATGTTGATAAGCCGTGCATCGGCAAGATATTTCAGGTAATTCATGACTGTGGCACGGGATGTCTGTATCTCTTTGGCCAGTTGGCTGACGTTGGGAGAACCGGGACTTTCTATCGCGAGCAAATATAGTAATTTTTTTATTTTTGCCAAATATTTTAATTCTATTTGTTTGATTAAAAGTATGTCCACCTCCAGCATCATATTCATCGTTTTCAGCAGATTCTCGGAGAAATTGCGTTTCTCCAGAAAGAAAGGATAGAATCCGTGGTGAATATAATCCTGAAAATACTGCAAAGGCCGTACTTTGGGCAGTATCTGTCTGACGATATGCTCGTGATTGTTAAGAATGTCGCTCAGGGTGTATGAGGGAAAATGCTGTCCTGTCTGCAGGTTCAGAAACTCGCGGAAGGAAAAACCGCGCAGGTTGTAGGATTTGACGATGCCGTTCAGTTCAGGATTTTCCTCTTTGAGACGCATGACCGATGATCCGGTGAAAACTATTTTCAAGGCGGGTAGTTCGTCATAACATTTCCGGATATCGCGGCTCCAGTTGGGCTGTTTGAAAACCTGGTCGATAAGCAGGACCTTGCCGCCGGCATGATAGAATTCCGTAGCGAATTCCGCGATGCCTTTACCTTGAAAATAGAAGTTGTTCATATTAATATAGAGACAGTCGCGGTCTTCTATTCTGAAATGCTCTTTGGCATATTGCAGAAGGAACGTGGTTTTGCCTACTCCTCTGGTACCTTTAATGCCGATAAGACGGTCATTCCAATTGATCTCGTCCATAAGGGCGCGACGAACCGGAGCGTGGGCATGTTCCACCAGGTAGGCATGTGTTCGGAAGAAAGTTTCCATATCTTATATCAATACGTTCTGCAAAGATAATGCAAATGGATATATTTGCAAAGTAGAGTTGGCAAAATATTTTCTTTTTCTTAATTTTGTGGAATGAATTTACATGTTTTTAACCCTGAAAATGATCTGGCTTTGGCAGATTTCGGGAAAAATTTTATTCCGCCCCGGTCGGCCGTCCTGATGAGAGATGATCTGGCCGTCCTGCCTTTGTGGTGGGCAAACGAAGGTGACGGGATACTGGTGCCGTATGCGGAACGGGCTGCGGCCTTTGCCCAAGGTTACGGCAGTCTGGTTCCGGCTGTGGAGTGGGTTTCTGAAGCAGGAACTTTTGATGCCCGTGAGGTCTGTCCGTGGGGATGGAGTCCTATGCTGGTCTGTCAGCTGTGCCGGCAGGGATGTCCGGACAGTCTGTTGCCGGATGAGGACAGGATGAAACAGTACAAGGCTTTTTCCGGCAGACGGCAGGCTGTGGACATGCTGGCCTGGTTGCGTGATGAGGCTGCTACTGTCCGTCAATGGCATGACCGCCTGTGTGGCCTTTCCCATTATTGTTCTACCGAGGACGAGATTCGTCATTGCCTTTCTTTATATCCGTCGACCATCTTGAAAGCGCCCTGGTCGGGAAGCGGGAAGGGACTTCGTCTGGGGAAGGGCGGTTATGTTCCCCCGCTAGAGGGCTGGTGCAGGCGATTGTTGAAAGAACAGGGCGGGGTGGTGGTGGAACCGCTTTATCACCGCAGGTTCGATTTTGCACATGAATTTTATGTGGAGCCGGATCAGGTCGTTTACAAGGGACTTTCGGTCTTTTCCACTACTTTGCGCGGCACTTATGGCGGCAACTGGGTAGCCCCGGAGCCCGTCAAGGAAAAATGGCTGGCCGGTTATGTTCCGGCAGACATGCAGGCGGATCTGCGTCAGGCACAGTCTGAGTGGCTGGTCCGTCACTTCGGAGGCCGATACAAAGGGTGGGTCGGAATTGACATGATGTGCTGTGCGTCCGGTCCGGAGGCAGACGACTGTCTTGTCCATCCTTGCGTGGAAATCAATCTGCGCCGGACCATGGGGGTGGTTGCCCTGGATCTGTACCGGTATGTTTCTTCGGGATCGCAGGCCTATTTTTCAGTAGATTATGAGAAAGGGCAGGGCGTCCTTCAGGCCGATCATCAGATGCGGCAGAAAGAGCAGCCTTTATGCCTGTCCGGCGATAGGGTCAGGAGCGGTTATGTCGCATTGACGCCTGTGGGTGAGGAGACCCGCTATCGGGCTACGCTCCATGTGGTGGAAGGTGACCTTTCTGGCCATATCAATGTCGGGTAGTTTCAGACCCTTTTCCGTTTCTTATTTAATGAAATAGCCGATGCCGTAAGAGCGTCCGCCTTCGGATAGCGTCCTGACCTGATAGATTCCACGGGCCAGATCCTTGGTAAAGATACTTCTGGAGTAGGGCACAGTGCGGATAATCCGGTTTTCGGCATCAAGGATAGCAATGAATTCAGTCTGTGTGCTGAGTGGCGGAAGGAGCACATGCTGGTTGTTGTGAGGCAGGAAATCGGCTGCGACAAAGTCTTTTTCGTCACCGGTAAGCTGTGCGGGTTCGCTTTCGTAACCGTAACGGTCGGTTGCTGTTACGGCAAAGTGGATACCGTTCATCAGCCTGTAGATGCCGTTGTATCTGAAAGAGCATGAATCCACATTCACGGCTATGAGGTTTTCAGCTTTGGTGATGTCTACCGGATAATGTTCCGACGCATAGATGTTATATCTGATTGCGGCCGGATCGTGGTTGCCGTTTCCGTCCGACCAGGAAAGGATACCTTCTTCTCCCTGCATCAGATTTTGCAGGTTCTGCGGGCGGGCCGGAGCCGCGTGTGCCGGTTGCCGGCATACCGGTGTCAGGGCAGGATAGGGGTAATAAAAGTCCTTCAGGTAGTCATACAGTCCTTTGTGATTGGCATCCAGATAGGCATATCTGAAATACGCCTGTCCGCCCAGACCGATGTTCCGGATGAAATTCAGTTCCCTTGTAATCACTTCCAGATCCCAGTCCTTTTCCTGTGGGCTGAGGAAATAAATGCCCAGTCCCGGTGCGATCACCTTGTTGTATTCATTTTCTTTCCAGTCCAGGGCGAACGGATAGAAATGGTTGCCCTGGAAGTACATCATCGGAAAGAGCATGTCATGTATGCCTTCCTTCAGCCAGCTCTGCGCTTCCTGGTATACGGCCGAGTAGGCATTCCAGCCATAAGAAGAAAAACGCGACAGGTCATTATATTTTCCTATGGGCGAGCTGCTGACCTTGATCCATGGCTTGACGGCCTTGATGGTACGGTACATTTCCCTGACGCAGTGCGTGATATTGTCACGTCGCCATTCGGCTTTGGACCGTCCCTTGCCGTATTTTCGGAAAGTGGCGTTGTCGTTGAACTGGCCGGCGTTTTCCGGATAGCGGATATAGTCGAAATGGATGCCGTCCAGATCATAGTTGGTGGCCAGTTCACGGCAGATGGCTGACAGATAGTCGGCCGTTTCGGGCAAACCGGGATTCAGGTACCAGTTGTTCTGGTGTCTGATGCAAAGCCGCGGATGGGTCTTGAGTACGGAGCGGCTATTGTTTCTTTGTGCGGCATTGGTCTTGAAGCAGGGAATGGTGACCAGCCAGGCATGCAGTTCCATACCTCTGGCATGGCATTCCCTGATGGCAAATTCCAGAGGGTCGTATCCCGGGTCTTTTCCGGTTGTACCGGTCAGGCATTCGTCCCATGGTTCTATGGCCGACGGGTATATGGTTGTCCCTCTGACCCTGGCCTGTAGCAGGACGGTATTGATATTGACAGCCTTCAGGCGGTCCAGAATCCGGCACAGTTCTTCCTGCTGGGCTTTCCGTCCTTCAGGTGTGTTGGCTTTTTGGCGTGGCCAGTCGAGGCTTTGGAATGTCGTAAGCCAGACAGCCCTCATTTCCCGTTTGGGGGATGTCACGCTGTCCGTGCCGTATCCGTGGACGGGAGCGGTTAGGAATACGGCAACCAATATAATAATAAGGTGGGCTATCTTTTTTTTCATGTCATTGCTTTTATTAATCTTCTAATTCAGAGCAAAGATAGTGAAAGCCGGGCGCACAGACAAGCGAAAACGCAGTTTTCAGATTGCCCTTTGCCGAGGCGCATCCTGTTTTATCCAAGATAGTGAAAGCCGAGCGCACAGGCAAGCGAAAACGCAGTTTTGGGGTTAATGAAGATACTTGTTTTTTGAGATGAGAAAAATACAGGTGTCAGAGCCAATAATGATTTTTCCGTAACGGGCAATAATTCTCTTGCTTTTCATGCAGATTTATAATGGTTTTTGCTATCTTTGTCCAAAAGGTCTAAGGAAGATCGCAATGGAATATAATATAAAAGACAAACTGGAATGGACGACTATCTTCATCCTTGAGTTCGGGCGCAAGTACGGACTAACGATGAAACAAGCCTTTAACTATTTGAGTCGCTATAAAGGAATAGATTTCATCGACCGCAACTACGGATATGTGCATACGCAGTCGTTTGCCTCAATGGTAGATGACATTGCGGAATATTGTCATCGTCATGGAGGAGCATTGGTATGAAACTTTATCATGGAACAAACAAGGATTTCGATAGGATAGATTTGCTGAAATCTAAACCAAACAAAGATTTCGGTCGTGGATTCTACTTGTCTGCGGACTATGAGCAGGCTTTGAACATGGCGCAAGTGAAAGTTGAACAGTTGGAGATTGGCAATCCGATTGTACAAAGCTACTTTATTGAAGATGACGCCTTGAATGACCTGAATGTGCTTCGTTTTGACGCTTATTCTGAAGAATGGGCGAAATTTATTCTGCTAAATCGGAACAATCCGACAGAAAAACCTGTACACGAATATGATGTGGTAATCGGCCCCATAGCTAACGATCGGGTAGGTGTGCAGTTGTGGAGATATGAGAACCGTTCGATAGATCTCCCTACGCTTGTGCGCAACCTGCGATACATGAAAGGTGTAACCTTCCAATATTTCTTCGGTACGGAACGTGCCATTAAACTACTGAAAAGGATATGAGCGAGAAAACGGAAATGATGGCGGATATGATAAAGAACCTTGCTGCCCTGCTGATAGAGCAGAACAGTGGAATGACAATGGAAGAGGCTCTTGCCACAGTATTCAATTCGGAAACTTATCGAAAAATAATGGATGAACGGACACATTTTTATTATCAAAGTCACTACTATGTGTTCGCTTTTCTGAAAGAGGAACTGACTAAAGGTAAGTTCGAATAACGGTATTGTGACCTGTTTATGCTGCTTTTCCAGAAAGAAATGTTATCCTTACAAATGAGATAAAGTGTTATCTGAAAGCATGAGCAATACGGCATTTCTGAACAACCCTGATTTTCCTTATTCATTGTCCGTTCTCGTGCGGGCTTTATTCAATCTGATAAATTTCAAATAAAGCTTACCTGTTTTATCCAAGATAGTGAAAGCCGGGTGCATGCGCAAGTGCAAATGCCATTACAACCGCATTTGCTTTATGGCCGATGAGGCCAAATGATAGGGTGTTTTGTTTGATTTTGGTGGATAACGGTGTCATCATGCAAGTTTTTGGGCTAAAATGACACTTGATTCAAACTAAAATTTGCTGTTTGCTGATAAAGTGTTACTTTTGCAAGAAAAATTAAAACTTTTAAATCAATCACATGAATACATTTGTAGGTGCTCTGATCCTGTTGGTATTGGGATATATTGTTTATGGAGCCATAGTAGAAAAGGTTTTTGGAGCGGATGCTTCGCGTAAGACCCCGTGTTATACGATGCAGGATGGGGTGGATTATATTCCCATGCCGACATGGAAAGTCTATTTGATCCAGTTTCTGAATATAGCCGGTACGGGACCGATTTTCGGTGCGATACTGGGTATCCTGTACGGTCCTTCCGCTTATTTGTGGATTGTGTTCGGCTGTATTTTCGGCGGTGCGGTCCATGATTATTTTTCCGGAATGATTTCGTTGAGGAAGAACGGCGCCAGTCTGCCGGAGATTGTCGGTGATGAGCTGGGACCGGTGGTCAGACTGGTGATGCGCATCTTTTCCCTGGTGCTGATGGTGCTGGTCGGAACGGTTTTTGTGACGACGCCGGCCGGATTGCTGGCCACAATGACCCACGGAGCCGGTCTGGTGGGTTCGCCGTTGTTCTGGAGTATCATTATTTTTATATATTACATTCTGGCCACCCTGTTGCCTATTGACGCGTTGATCGGACGGATATACCCTTTGTTCGGTGTGGCGCTCCTGTTTATGGCCGTGGGCGTGATGTTTGGCATTTTCACGCATGACGGGTTTATGCCGGAAGTCACTTCCGCATGGGTCAATCACAATCCCAACCAGTCACTTTCCATCTTCCCGATGCTGTTTATCACGATAGCCTGCGGTGCGATAAGCGGTTTCCATGCCACGCAGAGTCCGATGATGGCACGCTGTATGAAAAACGAGAAACTGGGCCGCCGCGTGTTCTACGGGTCCATGATCACGGAAGGTATTGTGGCCTTGATATGGGCGGCGGCTGCCATCAAGTATGCAGGCAGCTATGAGCGGCTGGCAGAACTGATGACAGCCGGAGGCAATATGAATCCCGCCATTATTGTCAATGCCATCTGCAATGACTGGCTGGGCAGCGTAGGTGCCATTCTGGCCATCCTGGGTGTGGTGGCTGCGCCTGTCACGTCCGGTGATACGGCATTCCGTTGTGCGAGACTGATTGCGGCAGATTTCCTGCGTTACAAACAGAGCACCCTGGTGCGCCGTCTGATCATTTCCTTACCCCTGTTTTTGATTGCCGCAGTGTTAATGAATATCAACTTTGACATATTATGGCGATATTTTGCATGGTTTAATCAAACTTTGTCTATCTTTACACTGTGGGCTGTGACGGTATGGCTGGCCCGTAAGGGAAAAATGTTTTATCTGACCCTCTTCCCGGCCATGTTCATGACCTGTGTCTGCACCAGTTATATACTGGTGGCTCCGGAAGGTTTCTCTCTGCCCTATCAGTATGGCGTAGTGGCGGGTGTGATTCTGTCATTGGTGCTGTGTGCATTTTTTGCCAGATGGTATTTCCGGATCAGGAAAGTGGGAAAATAAGCCGGAGAAGGCTGCCGCGGCGAATTCCGGCAGAATCTTCGGATAGAAAAATTCCGGTTGCGGACGGCAGGGGTGGGATGGAAGTTCCGCCTGTAAGGACACCTGCAGATGATTATTAATTCTAAATTAAGATATATGAGGAAAATAATTTTTTCGTTTTTATTGTTGCTGTCGGCGGTCACTGCCAAGGCACAGTTTGAAAAGGGGACGACCTATCTGTCGGCTTCAGCTTCAGGTT
Organism: uncultured Paraprevotella sp.; assembly: GCA_900546665.1. Taxonomy (GTDB): domain Bacteria; phylum Bacteroidota; class Bacteroidia; order Bacteroidales; family Bacteroidaceae; genus Paraprevotella; species Paraprevotella stercorigallinarum. The sequence continues at coordinate 23,947 of URDY01000030.1, forward strand.
TGGGGCTTTCCTACAGTGCCAATGAAAAGTTTACAATGGGATTCCAGGTCAACGGCGGTTATTTTGTAGAGCAGTCATGGATGCTTTACGGTACGATGGGATATGACCATACCCGTTATACGGATGATGTCAGCATTGGTGCCGGAGCCCGTTATTATTTCACCCAAAACGGTATTTATATGGGACTCGGTCTGCAGTATTCCCATGCGACAAAGAGCATAAACAATTTGCAGCTTTGTCCTGAAGTGGGTTATGCTTTCTTTGTCAACCGTTTTATTACGATTGAACCGGCGGTTTATTACCACATGAGTCTGAATGATTTCAGTGATGGCAGTAAGGTAGGACTGAAGCTGGGACTGGGATTCTATTTTTAAAAAATATATGGATTATCTGAGAAACGGGTGATGCAAGGCGGTATTTCGTCTTGCATCATTTTTTTATGTGGATATGAGGGTATCCGGAAAGACGGAAGTTTCAGGATAAGTTTTTTATTTTGACGTATTTCTGATGTCCGGTCTCCATGTCTGTTGGCCGGTTTGTAATGACAAAGTTCCATTTTCAGTAAAACGGGTACATGCCTCCGGATTATCGTTACGGATATTTTGTCTGTTCTCCGTTACTTTTGCATTAAGATTAAAGGCAGAAGATTATGAACAGAAGAGATTTTTTGAAACAGGCTTCCGGTTATGCCTTGGCAGCAGTTGGAACAATGACAGGCATAGGGCAGGCTATTGCCGGATCGATGCCGGTTAAGGAGAGCAAAACAAATGCTTTTTCAGACAATCAGGGACTGATAAAAAGTATGGAACACCGTATTTTGGGCGGAATGGAAGCGTCTGCTATTGGTTTGGGGTGTCTGCCGATGGTCGGCTATTATGGTGGCAGATATGACAGAAAGGAGATGGTAAATCTTATTCACAGGGCATACGACCAAGGTGTTACTTTGTTCGACACGGCTGAGGTGTACGGACCTTATACCAGTGAGGAGTGGGTGGGTGAAGCTGTCGCTCCATTCCGTGACAAGGTCAAGATAGAGACGAAGTTCGGTTTCGGGGTAGAGGAAGGTCAGCCAACAGCATTGAACAGTCGGCCTGATCATATCCGTCGAGCTGTGGAAGGTTCGTTGCGTCGTTTGCGTACGGATCACATCGATTTGCTCTACCAGCATCGTGTAGATCCTAAGATACCGATGGAAGATGTGGCTGGTGTGGTGAAAGATCTGATGCAGAAGGCAAGGTTTTGCATTGGGGATTGTCCGAGGCCAGCGCCCGTTCCATACGTCGGGCGCATGCCGTGTGTCCGCTTTCGGCAGTGCAGAGCGAATATGCCATCTGGTGGCGTGAACCGGAGGCCAAAATATTTCCCACGCTTCAGGAGTTGGGTATCGGTTTTGTGCCCTATTGTCCGTTAGGCCGTGCATTTCTTACCGGTGTGATCAACGAGAACAGCCGTTTCCAAAAGGGTGACAGACGGTATAACTTGCCGCAATTCCAGCCTGAAGCGCTGAAACACAATATGCCGTTGGTTTATCTCGTTGAGGAGTGGGCGAAACGCAAAGGCGTGACTCCGGCGCAGTTTGCCTTGATATGGATGCTCTCGCGAAGATCCTGGATAGTTCCTATTCCCGGCACGACCAATCCTGTCCATCTGGATGACTTTCTTGGTGCCGCCTCTGTGCGCCTGACTCCCTACGAAATGGATGAATTTGATGCCGCCTGTGTCGGGATAGACCTGATGGGACATCGTGCCGACCCGTTTACGGAAAGCCAGATAGATAAATGATAATATGATATGAATAATATGCCGGCTTGTATTGGTGGAAAAATACAGGCTGCTTGCTTGTCAAGAGTGTAGTTTCAGGCAGTATTCCGAAGGGGTAATCCCTTCCTGTTTCTTGAACATTCGGCTGAAGTGTTGGGAGTACTCGAAGCCGAGCCGATCAGACACCTGTGATACGGTTTCACCGGCTGCCAGACCGTTCTTGGCAAGCCGGATGACAAACCGGCGGATATGATTGCTGGCTGTGTCACCAGTGGTTTTCTTGATGACGTCGCCGAAATAATTGGGCGACAGGCACAGTTTGTCGGCACAATACTGTACGGTAGGCAGACCGAGGGTAAGCTGCAGCCTGTTCTCGAAATAATCCCGAAGCAGACGTTCGAAACGGACGAGGATGTCGGAGTTCTCTATCTTGCGGGTCAGGAACTGGCGGTTGTAGAACCGCTGGCAGAAATTAAGCATCAGTTCGATGTACCCTACGAGAATGGCATGCTGGAGTTCGTCCGTTTTCTTGCAAAGCTCGTCCCTTATCTGACGCATGAGAGAGACCAGTATGTCGTGTTCTTCATCCGTCATGTGCAGCGCTTCATTGACATGGTAGTCGAAGAAGGAATATTCCTTGATGCGCTTTTCGAGCGGGAAACCGTGCAACAGGTCCGGATGGAAAAGCAGAGCCCATCCCGTAATGGACACCCGTTCGCCGTTGTCTTCCTTGCCTCCCACCTGTCCGGGTGCCACGCACAGCAATGTACCCTTGTTGTAGTCATATTTGCCGCAACCATAGTCCAAGTCCACATCGGCATCGTCTCTGAGAAAAAGCGCGTACACACTGTAGTTGTTCAGACTGTGACGTATGGGTGACACCTCGGCATAGTCGACGACGCAGACTAAAGGATGTTTCTCGGCGCAGCCGAGGTAATTTCCGTAATCATTGACATTTCTTACTTTCAGTATTTTGTTCATATTCTTTCCGGTTGTGCCTGTACAAAGATAACGTATTTAGCTGATAATGTTTTGTGCAGAACCAAAATTCTGTAAAATTGGTATAAATTACCGACTTATGGTTACAGCTTTCCTGCACGACAGTGTGTAAATTTGCATCAGATGAGCGGAGTATGGATGAGCCTTCCCGAAGGGTGCCGTTATCCCGAAGATCAGGAGAAGATGACCGGATTCTGATTCCGGACTTTTATGGCACGATAAGGATTTTTGAAAACGGACGGCGGGCAGCGTTCAGGCAGCGGATGAGATCCGCTGCAGGCCTGCAGGTTGGGCGGTAGTTTATAATCTTTTATGGTAGAAAATATGAAAAAAGTAATAGGTATAATTGCTTTCGTGCTGGCATGCAGTTTGTCCACGATGGCACAGACCACAGATCACAGTATGGACAGAATAGAAGTATGCAAACAGAACTACCGCACGTTGTTCGGCGGTGAAGCCTTGACAGGGCAGGGGACAGACCCTGAGATGATGGATATTCTGCAGAAGTTCATTTTCGGCGAGGTGTTTCAGACGGGCAATCTGACGCTGAAACAACGCGAGATGATCACTTGCGTCACCCTTGCCACCATGCAGACGCTTCCGCAACTGAAAGCCCATGCCGGAGCGGCACTGAACGTCGGTGTCACTCCCGAAGAGCTGCGTGAGGTGATGTATCTCACCGCGCCGTTTATCGGTTTCCCCAAAATGCTGAATGCCGTGTCCACGGTGAATGAGGTGTTTCAGGAACGGGGCATCTCCCTGCCTTTGAACAGACAAGGTACCGTGACGGAGGACACACGCCACGCCACAGGCAAAGCCATTCAGGACAAGCTTTATCCCGGCGGCATCGCTTCGGTAATGGAAGGATTGCCCGGCGACATGGGGCAGAATGTAGAGCGGTATCTTACGGATTATTTCTTTGGTGAGATTTACAGCCGTGGCGCTTTGGATTTGCCGACCCGTGAATTGTTGGGCTACTGTGTGCTGACAACTTTGGAGGCGGAAAGCCAGCTCCATTCGCACTATCACGGCAACATCAATGCAGGCAACACGCCGGAAACATTGACTGCCGCTGTCATCCAGTGTCTGCCTTACATCGGCTTTCCTGCCGCCATCAAGGCGTTGCGCATTATCAGACAGGAATATGCCAAGCCCGTTCCGGCCGAAAATAACCTGGTGCGTCTGTCCAGAATTACCGTTGATCCGGACCGGTTGGATGCCTACAATGCTTTCCTGAAAGAGGAAATCGAAGCTTCCATGCGGTTGGAGCCTGGCGTATTGACGCTCTATGCCACCGCCGAGAAGGACGCACCACACAAAGTGACCATTCTGGAAATCTATGCCGACCGTTCAGCCTATGAGAATCATCTGAAAACGCCACACTTCCAGAAGTACAAACAGGGGACGCTTTCGATGGTGAAGGAATTGGAATTGGTGGATGTGAAACCACTGATACCGGGATTGAAAATCAAGTCACAGGATTAAAACCATAAATTTATGAACAAAATTTTGATGACATTGGCGGCGGTAATGACCATGAGCTTTGCCGCCTGCGCCCAAAACAAAGGAGAACAGAAAATGAAGACAGAGAACAAACCGCTGGTGGTGTATTTTTCCGCTACCGGCACAACGGCCAAAGCAGCCCGGATGATAGCGGACGTCACGGACGGCGTATTGTATGAGATCGTTCCGCAACAGGCTTACACTTCCGATGACCTGGACTGGAACGACAGACAGTCGCGCAGCTCGGTGGAGATGAACGACCCGGCGAGCCGTCCGGCATTGAAGGACACCAAGGTAAATACCCTTGATTATGAGGTCGTTTTTATCGGTTATCCCATCTGGTGGAATCAGGCCCCGCGAATTGTCAATAGCTTCATTGAGAGTCATGACCTGAAAGGCAGAAAGCTTGTACCGTTTGCCACTTCCGGAGGAAGCGGGATAAACAATAGTGTGAAAGAATTAAGAAAAGCCTATCCCGATTTAGAATGGCAGGACGGCAGACTGTTGAACGGGAGTAGCCTGAACAGTGTCCGGAATTGGGTCAACGGGATCATGAAGTAAGAGTAAAACCATATAAAAATAGAACTGATGTTTGGAATAGGTACGCAAGAGATCCTTTTCATTGTGCTGATCGTTCTGCTGTTCTTCGGCGGCAAGAAAATTCCCGAGCTGATGAAAGGTTTAGGCAAGGGGGTACGCAGTTTCAGGGAAGGAGTCAAAGGTGTGGAAAACGACCTTGACATCAAGGATGAGAATCCGGCCAAATGACAGTATGAAACGCGTGGCGGGTGGCGGATAGTCATGTCCTGTCTTGGGGTATAGCCCGGCTGTTTGCTGATGTTCCTGCTGACATTCCGCCTTTCGGGGGCTGTCGGGGCAGCAGTGATGCAGCCCGCATACTCCTTTAGTCTCTGACTTCCACAACCCGATAACGGTTGCCCTCTTTGGTGTGGCGCCGTTCCACGCCGGCCGCCAGTACGGCGCGGGCGAAAGC
>URDY01000031.1 GCA_900546665.1 uncultured Paraprevotella sp.
TCGTTGCCCGGACCTTCCTTCAGCCAGTACATGCCGTAATTGTAGATGTCCGGAAGGTCGCAGAACACGCCCAGGGAGATGCAGAACAGCGCGTTGCCCTGGCCCCAGTTGCTGTGGTAGTGGTACCAGTTGCCCTCGCGCACCACCGTATCGTGGCGGCGTTCCAGAAAGTCCTGGGCCACCGTGAACCACACGTCGATCATGTACTGCTTGAACAGTTCGATGTCTTCGGAAGACCATTTCGGGTAGTCGCGCATGATCTCCGCCGCGTTCAGAAGCTGGTAGCCGATAAAGCCGGGGATGAGGGAGATGTTGGAGTTGCCGCCGAGGGCCTTGTTGTACATGCGGTAGGCGTTGAGCACGTCGATCGCCACGTCGCCGTAGCCTTCCTCGCCCGTTAGCTTCCACAGAAGGGCGCACTGGTAGGCGCGCGCCGCATTGCGGTAGGCGTTCATGTAGTTGTCACCTGACACACCGCGGATGATCGTCTCGTTCACTGCCCAGTTGCCGCCCCAGTTACCTCGCACGGGAGGGGCGTTGCGAAGGTCATCCAGGGACTGGACGGCCACAGGGTCGTTCGAAGACAGGCGTTCACGGACCAGATCGAAGTCTGACGCACTGTGAAGAAGACCCGGATGTGCAAAACGGCTTTGGGCATACATATACCCGGAAGAAAACAGCAGGCATACTGCTGATAAAGCCAATTTTCTAACCATAATCATAAACCGAATTTGATAAACTTAATATTTAAATAATTAGATTAATGCGAACAGAATTTATAACATATACGAACGAAAACACGTTTTCCCGCAAAAAAAGTATTAATTTAACATTTATTTAATGTATTGTTGTGTTTTTATGTGGACAATGTGGATTATCTTTATCCCAAAATGTGGATAAAATCTACATTATTTAGAACTAAACCGAAACGAAAAAACTGATAATGAGAAGGATAAATAATATGGCACATTTATTGTTCTCCCTAATATATTACTAGACTAAATATCATATTTGAATAATCTCTATAATAAAAAACATGAGACTACCCGTTAATAACATGAAATCCTATTTCATCATTAAGAAAAAAACCATAGGCATTCTGGCCTTAATTGCTCTGATTATTTCAGGTTACATGTATTTTACAAGAAAAAAGGCCCCTCAGGAAGAACTGAGTATTGTTTCGGCCATTCCTGTCAGTCAGAGTAATGTCGAAATATACGGTGAATATGTCGGCCATATCCGGGCACAGCAATTCGTTGAGGTCCATGCACGCGTAGAAGGTTACCTTGAACAAATGCTGTTTGCAGAAGGTACTTATGTCAAGAAAGGACAGATTCTTTTTGTCATCGATCCCCGTCAATACAAAGCAAAAGTAGACAAAGCTTCAGCACAACTTAAAAAAGACGAAGCACAAGCCAGAAAAGCCCAGCACGATCTGGAACGCATACGGCCACTTTATGAACAGAATGCTGCCAGCCAACTTGATTTGGATAATGCAGTAGCCGCTTACGAAAGCGCCAAAGCCTCCATGGCCATGAGTAAAGCCGATTTAAGCCAAGCCCAGCTTGAATTGGAATACACTGTTGTAAGAGCACCTATATCCGGCAACATCGGAGAAAGATTTGTCGACCTTGGAACCTTGGTAGGTACAGGCGGAAAATCCCAGTTAGCTACTGTCGTCAAAAGTGACACCGTACTCGTTGACTTCAGCATGACCGCACTCGATTATCTGAAAAGTAAAGAACGCAACGTCAATCTGGGACAACAAGTTGCCAACAGATCCTGGCAACCATATATCACCATTACTTTAGCAGACAATTCACAATATCCTTATAAAGGTCTGGTTGATTTTGCCGATCCGCAGGTTGATTCACAAACCGGAACCTTTTCTGTACGTGCTGAAATGCCTAACCCGCAACACGTCCTGCTTCCCGGACAGTTTACCAAAGTAAGACTGTTACTGGATGTCCGCGAAAATGCAGTAACAGTCCCCATGAAGGCTGTCATATTGGAAAAAGGAGGCGCTTATATTTATATTGTCAGAAAAAACAATACAGTAGAGAAACGATTTATTGAACTGGGACCTCAACAAGAAAACATGGTTGTCGTAGAACGTGGTCTGGTATCCGGTGAAATGATTGTTACGGAAGGTTATCACAAACTGCAACCTGGAATGAAAGTTAAAATAAGCAACAGTACTTCTAATCAATAAGACTCCTATCCAGCATATGAAAGTTAACTTCTTTATTGACCATCCGATATTTTCGGCCGTCATCTCCATACTTATTGTCATTATCGGACTGATCGGTCTGACATTACTTCCCATTGACCAATATCCACAAATCACACCGCCTATTGTTAAGATCAGTGCTTCCTATCCTGGTGCCAGTGCTTCTACGGTATCACAGGCAGTAGCTACGCCCATAGAACAGGAGTTAAACGGTACACCGGGAATGCTATACATGGAATCCAACAGTTCCAACTCTGGCGGTTTCTCTGCTACGGTCACTTTTGATGTATCGACAGACGCAGATCTGGCTGCAGTGGAAATTCAGAACAGACTGAAACTGGCCGAGTCACGTCTTCCTGCAGAAGTAATCCAAAACGGTATTTCGGTAGAAAAGCAGGCTCCCAGCCAACTCATGACCATCTGTCTGACCTCATCCGACCCTAAATTTGATGAAATATATCTCAGCAACTTCGCTACACTGAATGTAATCGACCTGTTAAGACGAATTCCGGGTGTTGGACGTATATCCAATGTGGGTGGACGTTACTATGCCATGCAAATCTGGGTACAACCGGACAAGCTGGCTCATTTCGGACTTACAGTCAAGGATCTTCAGAATGCCCTCAAGGACCAGAACAGCGAAGCCGCTGCGGGTGTACTTGGACAACAACCCATGAATGGAGTGGATGTCACTATTCCTATCACTACGCATGGCCGTCTGTCAACAGTCAGTGAATTTGAAGACATCGTCATCAGAGCCAATCCAGACGGATCCATCATCCGTCTCCGTGATGTAGCCCGCATTTCACTCGAAGCCTCTTCTTATAATACAGAAAGTGGAATCAATGGAGGTAATGCAGCTGTATTGGGAATCTACATGTTGCCGGGTGCCAATGCCATGGAAGTAGCCCAGCGTATCAAGGACGAAATGAAAAAACTCAGCCTTAACTTCCCTGAGGGCATGACTTATGAAATTCCTTTTGATATGACCACTTATATCTCGGAATCCATTCATGAGGTATACAAAACATTGTTTGAAGCTCTGATTCTGGTTATCATCGTGGTGTTCCTGTCATTACAGAACTGGAGAGCCACCCTGATTCCTATTGTAGCAGTTCCCATCTCCCTCATAGGAACGTTCGGACTGATGCTTGTTTTCGGTTTTTCTCTCAACATGCTGACCCTTCTTGGACTTATTCTGGCCATTGGTATCGTTGTGGATGACGCCATCGTAGTGGTTGAGAACGTAGAACGTATCATGGATGAAGAAAAGCTGAATGCTTATGAAGCTACCAAAAAGGCCATGGACGGACTGTGCGGTGCCATCATAGCCACCTCTTTGGTATTGGTCGCTGTATTCGTCCCGGTCAGTTTCCTTTCAGGAATCACCGGTATGCTCTACCGTCAGTTTACCGTGACTATCGCAGTTTCTGTTCTGATCTCCACGGTTGTAGCCCTGACATTAAGCCCGGCCATGTGTGCTCTGATTCTTAAATCATCTGACAAAAGAAAAAAGAAGCCCATTGTTTTCAGATACATCAATAAATGGCTACGTACCGGCAACTCCAAATACGTCAGCCTCATCACGTCCCTTTTAAAAGGGCCACGCCGTGTCATGACCACCTTCGGATGCGGTCTCATAGCCATAATCGGTCTCCATCAGCTTATTCCTACCAGTTTTCTGCCAACCGAAGATCAGGGTTATTTCAAGGTCGAGCTGGAATTACCGGAAGGAGCCACACTCGAACGAACCCGGAAAGTAACAGACCGTGCCGTACAATATCTGATGTCACTGCCTGCTGTTGACTACGTACAGAATGTCACTGGAAGCAGCCCACGTGTCGGTACCAATCAGGGGCGTGCAGAACTGACTGTTATCCTGAAGCCATGGAAAGAACGTAAAGATGAATCCATTGACCAGCTGATGAATAACGTACGCCAGACTTTGTCACAATATCCCGAATGCAAAGTCTATCTCTCCACACCTCCAGTCATCCCCGGCCTGGGTAGTTCCGGAGGTTTTGAAATGCAGCTCGAAGCCCGTGGAGATGCCACTTTTGACAATCTCGTTCAAGCAGTAGATACATTAATGTATTATGCTTCCAGAAGTAAAGAACTTACAGGACTTTCTTCCTCTCTTCAGGCTGAGATACCACAACTTTATTTCAATGTAGACCGCGACAAGGTTAAGTTTGCCGGTGTTCCTTTGGCAGATGTATTCTCCACCATGAAGGCCTATACCGGTTCGGTTTATGTGAACGACTTCAACATGTTCAACCGCATCTACCGTGTTTACATTCAGGCAGAAGCTCCATACAGGAAAGACAAAGAGGATATCAATCTGTTTTTTGTAAGAGGTAATCACAATGCCATGATCCCATTAACTTCACTCGGAGAAGCTACTTATACGACAGGCCCCGGAAGCATCAAACGTTTCAATATGTTCACAGCTTCCGTAATCCGTGGCGAAGCTGCTGACGGTTACAGTACAGGACAGGCCATGCAGAAACTCGAACAAATAGCCAGAGAACATCTTCCGCAAAACATCGGAATAGAATGGAGCGGACTTTCTTATCAGGAAAAGCAGGCAGGCGGACAAACAGGCCTTGTTCTGGCTCTTGTATTTTTGTTTGTTTTCCTGTTCCTTGCTGCCTTATATGAAAGCTGGCTTATTCCTGCAGCCGTACTGTTGTCGCTTCCTGTTGCAGCGCTTGGTGCTTATCTGGGTGTATGGATTTGTGGACTGGAAAATGATGTTTACTTCCAGATCGGTCTCGTCATGCTGATGGGTCTGGCTGCCAAAAATGCCATTCTGATTGTAGAATTCGCCAAAGAACAGATCGAATCCGGTGCCCAGCTCATTGATGCGACCATTCAGGCGGCCCGTCTGCGTTTCCGTCCTATTCTGATGACATCTCTGGCATTCATTTTGGGTATGCTTCCCATGGTTCTGGCTGACGGTCCCGGATCAGCCAGCCGACGTGCCATCGGTACAGGTGTCTTTTTCGGAATGATTGTTGCTGTAACTGCCGGAATTTTGCTGGTTCCATTTTTCTTTGTCTATATCAATAAGATAAAATATAAATTCATTTCCAAATCAAAGAAGTCATGATAATCAAAAGCACACATATAGCCTCTTTCATTTTAGGGATAACCCTTTTTATAACGGTTTCCTGTAAGGTGGGACAACCATACACGAGGCCAGATCTTAAATTACCGGATCTTCCGGACCAGACTGCTGTCGATACCTTTTCCATGGCAGACCTGCAATGGTGGGATATTTATGGAGACACCTTACTTCAGAACCTGATCAGACATACTTTGGAGTATAATAAGGATATGCTCACAGCCGGTGCCAGAATCAAGGAACTGGCCGCACTCAAAAGGGTTGACATCAGTAAACTGGCTCCACAAATCAACGGTCGTCTCTACGGTGAAAAAGATGCCGAAAACTATGGTGGAAACCACTACAGTTCCGATCCGGAATTATCTGCCAAAATACTGGCTTCTTGGGAACTGGATATATGGGGAAATCTCAGATGGGGAGCAGAAAGGAGTAAAGCCCTGCTAATGCAAAGCATTGAAGAACAACGGGCTCTTCAGGTCAGTCTGGTAGCACAGGTTGCCCAATCTTATTTTGAACTGGTTGCACTGGATCAGGAACTCTCTATTGTCAAACAGACCCTTCATGCCCGCCAGGAAGGCGTACGACTGGCCAAGATCCGCTTTGAAGGCGGTCTGACTTCAGAAACTTCATATCAGCAGGCACAAGTAGAATTGGCCCGCACGGCTACACTCGTACCTGAACTGGAAAAAGCCGTTGCAACAAAAGAAAACGAAATAGCCTTGCTGACCGGCGACTTTCCTCATCACATACTACGCCTGAAGGCCAACGACAATCCCGGTCTTCTGATTCAGGAACTACCGGCCGGACTGTCATCTTCCTTGCTTGAACGTCGTCCCGACATCAGAGCTGCCGAGAAGGCTCTGCAGGCAGCCCATGCCGAAGTAGGCATTGCCTTGACCAACATGTTCCCCAAGATCAGCCTCACGGCCCAGTTCGGAGTAGAAAGTGATGAATTCAGCAATCTGTTAAAATCACCGGCCCACTTTCTGAGTGCCAGTCTGCTCACCCCCTTGTTTGCCATGGGGAAAAACAGAGCACAACTGAAAGCCCAGAAAGCTGCACGTGAACAAAGTGTCTACCAATACGAAAAACAAGTCATCACGGCATTCAAGGAAGTCAGTGACGCCATAATTACCTTCAACAAAAGCAAGGAAGTACTGGATTTGAGCAAGAATCTGGAACAGGCTGCAAAAAGCAACAACAAACTGGCAGATCTTCAGTATATCAACGGTTACATCAACTACCTTGACGTTCTCGATGCACAACGTGGCTATTTCGATGCACAGATCGGCCTCAACAAGGCCATGCTCAATCAGCAACTGGCCTTAGTGAAACTCTACAAATCATTAGGAGGAGGCTGGAATTAAAATCCAGTCCCCTCCTACCCTGAAAAACCAACACTAAGCCTTGTTCTTGTGCTCCTCACGATACTGCGTAGGAGTCATGTGGAATTCATCCTTGAAATACTTGTTAAAATATCTCAATGTATTAAATCCTACCATATCAGCAATTTCAGCCACATTGTATTGTGAATCCTGAAGTAACTGGGCAGCCCTTTTCAATCGGATTGAACGAATGAACTGTAATGGAGTCAGTTCCACTATTGACTGAAGTTTTCTGTTAAGATGTGCTCTGCTCAATCCCAGGTCACGTCCCAGATCTTCGATGGTATAGTCAGCATTATCCATATTCTTCTCTACTGAAACCAATGCCCTTTTGACCAGATCCTCATCCAAGGACGTAGTCGTGATTGTGCTCGGACTGATCACAATTGTCTTATGGAAAAGTTCCTTCCTTTTTTCCTGTTGTTCTATCAGTTTCCTTATTCTGACCAAAAGAATATCAAAATTAAACGGCTTTGAAATATAGGAATCTATTCCGGCCTCATAACCTTCTACCTGAACAGAATCCGAACTTCTGGCTGTCAGCAGGATAAAAGGGATGTGTGATGTCTTGATATTGTGCTTTATCCTTCTGCACAATTCCATTCCATCCACTTGAGGCATCATCAGATCAGAAACGATAATATCAGGATTTTCGGCAATAGCCTTTTCTTCACCTTCCGCACCATCCGAAGCTTCCATAACTTCAAAATCCTTGTTTAACTGACTGACTAGGAACAAACGGAAATCCTTGTTATCCTCTACCACGAGTATCTTCTTCTTGAGTTGCGTTTCATGCACGTTGTTCTCATCATTCCATTCGTGCATCTCCTCACCAGAAGACAATGGTGCATCTTCAGCTTCTGGCTGTCCCTTCAAGTCCGTCGGCACATAAACCGTAAATACGGTACCTTTTCCCGGATCACTCTCTACCGTCACCTTACCATCATGCAAGGTGGCATATTCCTTGACCAGATACAAACCGATACCACTGCCATTATTCAATTTGGCATCACCTTTGTCCATAGCCTGATAAAAGCGATCAAATATCTGCCCGAAATTTTTCGGATCTATGCCACAACCGGTATCACGCACACTGATCAGAGCATATTCTCTTCCGTCCATACACTCCTTGTCTACCTCTATCACGATATAACCGTCATCAGGAGTGAATTTAAATGCATTGGAAAGCAGATTACTGATGATCTTGTACATTTTATCGGGATCAAAATTCATATACAGATGACTCTCTCCTACCTTAAAGTCAAAATTGATATGACGGGCAGCAGCCATCTCTTTGAAACGGCCATATAAATCTTCCACAAAACCTACCATATCTCCCATTTTCAGGGACAGGACTTCGCGCTTCATTTCTATTTTTCGGAAGTCTAAAAGCTGATTGACCAGTTTCAGGAGTTTGTCTGCATTCTGATATATAAATCCCAGACGCTGTTTTTTCCCGGCATCACATTCTTCCTTGATCAGAATACCCAAAGGTGTCATTATCAAAGCCAGAGGAGTACGGAATTCGTGACTGATATTCGTAAAGAAATGGAACTTCATCTGATCCAGTTCTTCTTTTTGCTGGCGTTCCAGCTTTTCCTTTTCTTTTTCTGCCTTGATCCTGTTCACTTTCTTCCAGCGTCTGACAGCCCAAACCAGAAGCGCCAAACAAACCAGCACATATAATGTCACGGCAAATGAAGTCAGCCAAAACGGCGGTTTGATTACCACTGACAACACAGCAGGCGTCTTCCCCCATATTTTATCACTGTTTGCCGTATAAACACTGAATTTGTATTCTCCCGGACGTAACCCGGTATATACTGCCCTTCCCAGTCCGCTGGAGGATATTTCGGTCCAATCTTTATCGAACCCTTCGAGTTTGTACCGATAGTAGGTATGTGAAGGATTGACATAATTAAGTCCCGAGAAGTCTATAGAAAACGTATTCTGGTTATACTTCAGAGTGACAGTCTGTATGCTGTCTGTCATGGTCCAGCATGGATATCCGTCAAGCGATTTATTAACCGAAACCGGTTTGTTGAAAACATAGAATCCTGTAAATACAGGTACATGCGTTGTCGTGTCATAATTTATTTTTTCAGGATTAAAATAATTAAACCCGTGCGCTCCGCCAAAGAATATTTCCCCGTCATGGGTTTTCAGTACCGTATTTTCATAAAATTTACCTCTCAACAATCCATCTGAGACATCATATTTGACAACTGTAAAAGTAAACACCGTACTTGTTACCGATCAGGACATTACCATCCGGATCCTCCACCATACTGCGCGTTGATTCATTCGAAATTTCCGATACACCGGGTTCTACATGTCCTGAATTGAATTTATGCATTGCCGGGTGATAATAACATAATCCCTGGAAAAGCGTCCCTACCCACAAACCATTGTCTTCATCCACAAAAACAGAATAGATATCGTTATCCAGACTACCGCCATCCGTCAACTCCAATTGATCCATCTTTTCTACATTGAATGTCTGATGCCGGATCAGCCTCAGTCCGGACTTGGATGTTCCGACCCAGACATCACCTTTCCTATCTATATCCATACAGGTAAAAAAATTGGAAACATCGTTAATTTGGACCACAGTTTTCCATAAACGGCTCATTCTGTTATAATAAAACACTCCGTTATTATACATGAACCACAAATTGCCGTGAATATCCGGCTTAAGATAAATTCTGTCTGCGAAACCATTGACCAGTCCAACAAACCGGGATTCTTCCGAAATAAATTCTCCGGCACTATAATCCCAGCAACGGATCAGACCGGAACTATAGACAATCCAACACTGGTTTTTATACTGGGCCAGTTCCACCGGCACCCCATAATGACGTACCCGATTTTCCCTTTCCGAACCGATCGGACAAAGAATCTTCTTTTTTATGTCATACAAATAAAAATGACAGCTCTCTGTGACGAACCAATAGTTCTTGTCATTGTCTATGAACATATTGGCCAGTTTTTCATGAATCCCCATCGTTTTCAGTACTCAGGGGATATCATATTCGAATTCATTGGTCGACAGATCAAGCAACAGCAGATAATGCAACTCCTTCAGCCACATTCTCCCTTCATTGTCATAATACTCTTTTGGCGGATGCGAATAATTCCATTCGTACTTTCTGACCTTGTCATAATAATAGTGTCTGAAAGTAGATCCGTTATATATATTCAGGATAGAAGCCGTACGTATAGCCATACGTCCGTCGAACACCATACTCAAACTTCTGATCTGGTCATCGGAAAGTCCTTCCGACACATCCAGAAGCCTGAACTTGTAATTATCCAATGCCAGGCTGTACGTACCAAATACATTCAACAAAAACACCAGACAGATCCATCTCATAACGGTATTCAATTTATGGGTTATGGGTAAGCATCACATGATCAAATTCTACCTTGTTTCTTTCATTATCGGTCTTGAAACAAGCAGTCAAACCGACCATACACTCGTCGGACATCTCCACTTTCTCGGCATGGATAAAGATCCAGTTATCACCGTCGCAAGACTGATAAGCATAGAACACATCTCCACACCTTACCAGTTTAAACCAGGCCGGCACCCAGGTGTAACTGTTTCCATCAACAAACTTCATAGCCTCACCTTCTGACTTACGCCATCCCATTCGGGCAAAACGGCCACCCCAATGACCGAGTGTCAGTGACACTGACCGTGCCTGCTCTTTCATCGACGGACGAGCCAGAATACCAATCTCATGATAAGCCCCCGACACATCCAGAATCCGGCAAGTCATGGTGAAATTACCTTTCACTGTTTGATTGACCAATGGCATTTTGTCTGCCGTTCCACCAAAAGTACCCTGTTTGGCCTTTATCACAAACGTCTGACCGTTTTGAGGAGAAAAAGTCACCTGCGTGCTGTCCAGACCACCAATCTGCGTCAGATTCCAGTCAGCCGACAACGGCTCCGTTTGAAACGGAGCTGCAGTCACTGTTTCCGAGAACCGGCTTTGACCGGTTTTATTCACCGCGGCCACTCTATACGTATAGGCCTTACCGGCTTCTACAGTCCGATCCGTATAATTGGTCATGATCTTCTCGTCAAATTCCGCAATGGTCACATAATCTTCCGTTCCTTTGTCGGCGCGCTGAATACAATAGCCACTTGCAAAATAACCGGCTGAAGGTTGCCACTCCAGATAGATCTTGCTGGCTGCAGGAGTCGCTTTCAATTCCTGCGGGACCTCCGGAACTGGCAAAGGAGGATAATTGGAAGGTTTCAGCGTAAAGGTCAGTGTACCATAGCCGAAATGATCCTTGCTTCCATGTTCCGGACGAAGAAGTTCAGCCATTCTTTTCGAATTGGGAGCCGGAATTCCCTTCAACACTTCATAATGATTGTAAATCATCTCCCAGATAGGCCGTCCTCCCAGACTACCCAGACCGTTGACAGATCCCCAGTAATTCTGCAAGCTCTGACTGTTGTCATAAGCCGTAAAAGGCACCGGTCTCATTTGGTTATGTGCCGCCACATATTCCGCACCGGCCAACAGACGGTTATGATCATACGCATAAAGGTCTTCACCCTGATTCCATACCATCTGACAGATTGAAGCCATGAAACCCACTCCCAACTGTGCATGCTCCTGATCACGGCCACTTTCCTGCCATTGTCCCCATACGGACCCGTCAGGCATCCGGTGCAAATATGGTACGGCATTCCGGATATTGCCGTTGCCCAATCCGTTTTTATAATAATTGATGCCCTCTTCATATATCTGACGGTCATCACACAAAATACCGATACTCACCAAAGCCATCATGTTGCAGGCATCCCAGTTAGTCCAGTAATAGTCCACATTGGCTCCATTATGATAACGCAGAAAATCCCTGCATACCGGATACCAGTATGTCTTCATCATCCTGCAAAATCTTTCAAAGTCTTCTTTTTTCCACAGGTCGGATATCCTGAGAATTTCTGCTGCCATGGCAAATTCAGCAATAGGAATGGCATCCAGACCGGATTCTTCAATCTTTGTCGGCACCTGATCCACAACCGATGACCAGGCATTACAAATATCAATGGCACACTTGGCATAGGATTCATCTCCGCTGATATACCAGCGGATCGTATTCAGGTAAACCGCATGTGCCTCGATGGAAGCTCTCTGTCGGCTCCGTCCTAAATTACTGAACGCTTTCGATACAAATGTGTTTTGTGCCAAAGGATCTTTCAGCAGTTCATTCCAACCTTCTACCCAGGGATGTTCCCCTTTTGCCACCATGGATTTCATCCGGTCGAGATCAGCCATCGTATGCAAACCTCCGGGATGTACAAACGGTCTCGGCAATTCCGATTCATTAAACAGTAAAGTGCCGAAAGCCGGCTGGTCACGGTCATAGCCTTCCGGACGGATCTGCTCCAGTACGGATCTGGTATAAGGCATGGCATATCCTTTTCTGTTGACATAATGATTGTATGCAATATCAAACACATACATATACCGTCCCCTGGCCTTTTCCGAAATCTCGGTCCAGTCACAATATTTACCGGTAATATCTTTCCAGGTATGGAACGGTACGTCATAACCCAGATTATATCTTGCTACATATTCATATCCTTTCATCAGACGGTTATCCAATGCTGCATACAGGTCATCCCCCTGCTGCCATGCCAGTTCACACACCGTGGCCAATGCTCCCAGGCCAAGCATACAGTGGCTTTGGTCACGACCGCTTTCCTGTATCTGTCCGGTTGTCTCGTCAATATAATGAAGGATGGTACCGTTATCCTTGCCTTTCAAATAAAACGCCATGGCTTTTTCATACATTCCGGCATTATCCAGATGAATGGCTGCTGCCATATATGCCTTGGTCACGATTGCTCCCCAGTTGCCGTTGGTATAAGGTGTCCTTTTATAAAAAGTGTCCAATACCGGCAGAAACACCCGGATAAACATATCCCTGATATCCCGGTATTCCTGTTCAGACATTGAAGAACGGGAATATTTCAATACCTCCATTGCATATATGATCTTGAATCCTTCAAGTCCGGCAAGCAACGGTGCATCATTGGTATCGGGAATACCTTTCAGCTGATGCGCATAAGCAGTCAGAATCTCCACAGCCTTACGGGCATGCGCCTTATCCTTTGTCAGCATCCACATCAGGGCGTTCTGATAAACCGCGCTGAAATCGGCTTCCATCCGGTCTTTGGTACGACGGTGCTGTCCGTCTCTTGCTATCCATTCAAACGGTCCTCGCATCTTATAGTCTGACTGGGAAAAAGGATGTGCCTTCAATAACAAATAAGAACCGTAGGCCGGTTCGGTTTTATTCTCCACCAGACTGCGTATCTGTTCAAACCGCTCTTTGGTATGCAATACACCCGGATGCACGAAAGTCTTGGATTTTACACTGAACGGAAAAACAAACAGGATCGCCCATACGAGCCACCATTTTAATTCTATTGACTTTTTCATTTATTTAACAAGTGATTTTTGCTTTCAAAGTTAGATAATGTTTTTCATACTTCAAGGTATAAAATGGCACAAACTTTAGCATAATTTCATTCATTGCCGGCCTGATCAAAACTCTAAAAACCGGTTTCTGACCAGAATAAAAGAATATATCCGATCTGACACAGCTTTTGACACTAATTACCACCATGGTTTTAAAAGACATTTTGTATGTTTGCAAAAAAATAATTCAAACAGTAAGATACTATGAATCTCATTACAAAAAAATTTCTTTTTGCAGTCTGCATTCTATACCACATCGTGCTTCAGGCTCAACCTGTCGCTTATCCGCTAAAGGCCAACTGCCCCACAATGATGATTATACCGTACGTGTACGGGAACCGAACGGTGAATGGCTTGACCTTTTTGAGTATAAGGTAGACGTCGACATGGATCACGTCCAACAGGCTTCCATGGCTCAATTCGACATGTCCGGCCCGGTTGAAGTCATGGTCCGGAAGAACAATGGCAGCATCAATGATGTCTGCATCCGCCCGCGACGCCATCAGATTGCCTACACCCAAAACGGCAATGTCATTACTTTCATGCTGAAAGAGCCACAATATCTTTCCATCTAATTCAATGGCGACCGTCTTCATAATCTGCATCTTTTTGCCAATCCTACGGAAAAGGAGACCTACACCGAAAGCAATGACAGTGTCATGTATTTCGGCCCGGGTATCCACAGGCCGGACGATCTGCCCAACAATCAGATCCGCATCCCCAGCAATACCACCGTATATCTGGCTCCGGGAGCCGTTGTTCAGGCCAAACTGTTGATAGACAAGTCTGAAAACGTCAGAATTCTGGGTCGCGGCATTTTGGATCACCCTATCAGAGGAATTGAAGTGACCGATTCGAAGAATATTCTCATTGACGGAATTACCGTAATCAATCCCGACCATTACAGTATATTCGGCGGAGGTTCAACCGGTCTGGTCATTAAAAACTTCAAGACTTTCAGCTGTAAAGGCTGGAGCGACGGAATCGATCTGATGTGCTGCCGGAACGTGGATATTTCCAATGTATTTCTCCGCAACAGCGATGATTGCATCGCCTTATACAACCACCGCTGGAACTGGTGGGGAGGCTCATCCGACATCACCATCAAAAACGCGGTTCTATGGGCCGACATAGCCCACCCCATCAACATGGGTGGCCACGGCGACCCTGAATCAACAGAGGGAGAAATTCTTGAGAATGTACATGTCAGTTATATCGATATATTGGAACATGATGAGGACGACCGCAATTATCAGGGATGCATGTCCATCGATTGCGGAGACAAGAATATCGTGCGCCATGTAACTTTTGATCATATTTGGGTTGACGACTTTCAGGAAGGCCGTCTGTTCAATCTGCACATTCTTTTCAATCCCAAATACAACAAAGCACCGGGAGGAAAAATCGAAGATATCACATTCAGTCATATCAACTATAATGGCGTTGGTGCAAATCCTTCTGTCATCTGTGGCTACGACGAGGAACACGCAATCAAGAATATACGCTTCAAGAACGTAACCATTAACAAAAAACGCCTGAGCAGTCTTATTCATCGACGAAATAACCATACAGCGTACCGGCACTTTTGCCACACAGCATTACGCAGGAATACCTCCACGCAAGCAAAGACAGATAAAAACAAAACTGGGCATTACCATGCAACCGGACAAGACAATAGAATGGATGCTCGACTGCCGCCTGGGCATGTTTATCCACTGGGGACTTTATTCTGGTCCCGGACGGGGAGAATGGCATATGGAAAATCAGGGCATTTCACCCGAAAAATACAGGGAACTGGCTTATCCACAGTCCGGCGACCTCTATTTTACGGCTAAGGACTTTAATGCCGAAAAGTGGGTCAATCTGGCACAGAAAGCCGGCATGAAATACATGAATATGGTCACCCACTATTCACTATTTATATTTAGTGCAATCTTATTTTATTGATTATTCCTATATATCAGTTATTTGCAGATGATTTCATCTTCATAAAATCGTCAAAGGCAGGTAAGGAGGATTTCGGTTCGGTCTATGCCCGTGTGCGCACAGGCAAGGCCAACGTGAAAACCGTAACAGGCTTCACCATCAGGCAGCTTGAATGGGAGAAATACCGCTCCCTGCAATACACCTCATCTGCCCTCATGTCGAGCATCGGGATAAAGTACGGGCAGTTCGCCCAAGTCCTCGCAAGGATAAAGGCGGCGTTCGAGGCGGATGATTTCGACCCGAAAAAGGCGAAATCCGTCATCGAGAGCGTAAAGCACGATGTGCTGAACGGCATGATGCAGGTTGTGGATGTCAAGCCCAAGGGCAAGATGCTGTTCGAGGATTTTCTTACCACTTATATAGAGGATTTGGAAACAGGGCGGCGCACCAAGAAAGGCCGCACTGTAAAAGTAACCCCTGCCTACATCAAGGGGCTTCGCATCATCCAGACCCAAATCCGCAACTATCAAAAGGAGATGCACCGCAAAATCGGGCTGGATGACATGACGATGGAAACCCGCAACAGTCTTGTCGGTTACTGGAAAGGACGCGGCCTGATGCCCAACGCCATCAACTCTTATATGACAGATGTCCGCACCGTGGCAAAAGCGGCATACGAGGACAAGCTGACCAAGTGCGACGATTTCCGCCATTCCGACTTTGTTCCGAAAAAGGAGGAAGTGGACAACATCTATCTTACACCGGAACAGATACAGGAAATGCTCGAACTCGACCTTTCCACCAAAGAGGCCGTCAAAGAACGGCTGGAGGCACTCGACATCAGCGAGGACGAGAAACTCATGCAGCTTTCCACATGCCGCATCACCCACATACGCACCTTGGAACACGTGAGGGATGTTTTCATTGTCGGCTGCCTGACCGGGCAGCGCGTGTCCGACTATTCAAGAATATGCGAGGACATGATAACCGAGATAAACGGTGTGGAGTTCATTTTGCTTACCCAGCAGAAAACGGACAAGAAAGTCTATATCCCGGTGGACAGGCGAGTAAGGCAGATACTCGACAAATACGACGGCAAGCTACCACATATCCATCCCAACGAAATGAACAAATTGATAAAAACCGTCGGTTTGATGTTGGGCTGGACGCATGACTGCGGGTTTGAAGGGAAGTGGCTCAATCCGAAACGAGGACGGAGATTCTGTGATATGCTCCTCTCGCACACGGCACGCAGGAGCTTCGCCACCAACGCATACAAGGCCGGAGTGCCGTTGTCATCCATCCAAGCCATAACGGGGCACAGCAGCGAGGCGCAACTGCGCCGCTACCTCAAACTGGACGCGGAGGAAAAGGCCGTGATTGCGTTGAAGGACTTTGAGGGTATCATTGAGATGTAAAATAATTGCCTATGGAAAAGACGAGATTCGCAATCATCAGTGATTTGTTCAAGCTGTCGAAGATTATCGGCAGAAGCCTGAAACTGGCGGAAAGCCTTGCCAGCGGCAAGGTTGAAGATGAAGCCGGACACAAGGACATCAGCAAGAACATCCGGCGTGAAATGAAACCCGTGCCTCTCCTATTGAGCGGGGTACGTGAATACATAGCCGAACACGACGACAAGGACTTCATCCGTGCCGTCATGCGTGCTGACTATTCCACGGCCTATCAGAATTGCGTGAAAGGAAAGATGCGGTGCGTCATCACCCTGCTGTCAAAAGCCTATTTCAAGGACTGGAAAGAGTACCGCACAGCCGCAGCCCGTTCCACAGGACTTACAGCGGAAAGCCTTGCCAAGTACAACGTGGAAAAGACATTCATAAGCAGGCTCAGAGAACTGCTCCCGATGATAAGATAATGCGGCAGTCCACACGTGGTTACAACTCACCACAGCCCACTGCTTTGCACAAGCCGTTAGACATCAGATGTCTGGCGGCTTTTCTTATGCCCGTTCATTTCACAAATCCCCACAAGTTCACCCGTTTCATTCCCGGCCTAACTTTGCCGCCATAATCTCAAAATCAATGACTTATGGCAGAAAATATGGAAATGGTACTGGTATCGCGCGACGAGCTTCAGCAGCTCATCGGCGCAAGTGTGAGGTGTGCGCTTGAGGAATACGGACAGGCGCAGGCACCGCAGGAGACATCGGAGTATTACACCATCCGGCAACTGGCCGAGAAATGGGGCGTGAGCATCGCGACCATCTGGCGGCACGAGAAGCTGGGGCATATCAAGGGGCAGCGGATTGGGCGGCGTGTCCTTTTCCCGAAAGAGCAGATTGACCGCATCAAGAACCTGAAAGCCACCAACAGGGACGCGGACAAAAACACCAAGGGATAATCCACATAACGAACAATAAAAACATCATGGCTTATGAAGAATTTGAAACAGCTTGTTCTGCCGTGCTATAAAATGGAAATGGCAATGAATGTGGAAGCATGGTATTTCCTGCATGGAACTACCAACGGCGTGTGCAACCTGACCTATTTCCTTTCCCTTTTGTCGGGGATGGCGGTTACGGAGGTAAGTAAAACCAAACGGGGATTGGGTTATGTGCTTCATCCCGGACAAGGTGGATGGCTCCATGCTGTCACTGGCAAAGGAGTGGAATATCGGGCGCAAGTCCGTCTGCCGTCTGTTGGAGGATTTTTCGCAGCGGGGGCTAATCCGTGTTGCTTCCAATCCCGTAACCTCTATCATTTATATGGTGTGCGTAAAGTCGTGGATGATAGACGGACAGCTCACGGAAAATCCGACATACCGACAGGCGGTCAAGGCATACGAGGAAGTACGCATCTACCTTTTCAACGGGCAAAGACTGGAAACTCTAAGGAAAAGTTCGGCAAGAACGAAAAAGCCCAAGGACAAGGACACGAATAAGGACAAGGAGAAACCAGCCCAAGCATCGCAACCAAATCAGTCCATATCGGAGGATAATGAGCAGTCCAAGCAACCGGAAAACAATCCGCCACTCATACAAGAAGATGCTTTACCCGATGGCAACACCTCTTATAAATAGACGGCAGCTATGGAAAGGGATGAGATATTTATAGGGGCGTTTTTTAGGGCTGGCAAGTTAATGTTTTCGTCCACGAAAACTACGCCACCAACGGCGACCCGACCATGCGGATAACGGCAAAGCCATGATTCAGCCCTAAAAACGCCGCCCCATTTATAACAGAAATAGCAAGCGAATGACAGAACAAGATACCAATCATAAAGGAGGCCGCCCCAAGGCCGTAAAGGGCAAGGCGCGGACGAAGACCATATCCACACGGCTTACGCTGGCCGAGTGGAAAACGGTCATGAAACGGATTGCCGATGCGGGCAAGAAGCCGTCGCACTTCCTGCGTGAACTGTTGCTTCAAGGCAAGGTCGTGGCGGCACGGACGCAGGAGGACAGGCTGCAGATAAGGATGCTGGAGGGTGGTTGCAACAACTTGAACCAGTTGGCGAAGATGGCACATCAGCAGGGCTTTCCGAGAACCAAAGAAAAAATCACCGCCCTGTTGGACGAGTTCAACAAAATCATCGCGGAGATATGATGGGCGACTTGAAGAAACGGGCGAGCTTCGCCAAGCTGGTGAACTATGTGAACAACCCGAAAAAGGCACGGCTTATAGACAGCAAGGACGTGAGGCTTGACAATAATGCAACCATAGCAGCGAGTATGCAGGGGCAGGCGGACGACAAGCCGGGGCGCAAGCTGAAAAATCCGGTGTACCACATCTCGCTGGACTTCGCCCACGAGGACACACCCAAGCTGACGGACGGCCTGATGGCTGAAATAGCACGTGAGTACATGAAGCGCATGGGCATTGTGAACACCCAATATATTGTATGCCGCCACACCGACAAGGAACACCAGCACTTGCACATCGTGGCCAACAGGGTGGACAATGACGGGAACACCATAAGCGACCGGAACGATGCCATACGCAACGTGGCGGTATGCAAGGCTCTTACAAGGGAATACGGACTGCACTTTTCCAAAGGCAAGGTGAACGTGAAGCGTGACCGTCTGCGCGGCAAGGACAAGGTGAAATACCAAATCTATGATGCCGTCAAAGCGGCCTTGCCCCGTTGTAACAGTTGGTCGGAATTGTGTGACAGGCTGGCCAAGCAGGGCATCGGGGTGAACTTCAAGTTCGACAAGCGGAACGGCAATATCATTGGCGTGTCATTTACCAAAGACGGTATTTCGTTCAGTGGCTCACGGATAGACCGCAGCATGGGCTTTTATAGACTGGATAAACTATTTGGAGGCCGTATCGCCGAGGGCATGGAATGGAGGAACAATCTGTACCATACCCGACCAACGGCTGAAAGCAGAACAAGCCAGACGGGAACCATATATAAACCGGAGCATCCATTTGAACAGACGGGTAAAGCCTATTCTACCGATGGCCATGCAGAAGCATCCGGCAGCGGAACTTTCGCCGATGCCGATGCGAATACAGGCATAGTCCAAGTGGGTATCGGCGCACTTATCGAGTTGTGCGTCCAACCACACCAAGCCAAGGTTTCATCCGGCGGAGGCGGTGGAGGAAACGAAAGCGGCTGGGGCGAGAATGACAAGGATAAGAACAAGTACAAACCCAAAAAGATGAGAAGATGAAAGACTACTTACAGAACATATCCGACCTTATCGGGGCATTGGCAGAGGACATCGAGGAAATCAAGAAGATACTGGGTGCAAAGGACGCTTCAGACAAGGACGAGGCAGTGAAAAGGCTTGCGGTGAAGCTGGAGCCGGTCATACGTTTCTTTGGCGGCAGCACGCCGGAGAATATCAACGGCATTTTCAGGAGCAAGGAAACCATCGAGGCATACAAAAAGTCATTGGGCGGTGAAATGATTGTGAGTTTGCAGGAATACACCGATGCCAACGACAAGAATATGCGCGAGCGTGGCATCCCTACTACCAAGGATTTGCTCTACAAGATATTGGAAATACTTACCGACCATGTGGAGAAAGACAAACAGGTTTCACAAAAGGCACAGCAAAAGCAAGGCTTCACACAGAAACTTTGCCAGGCTATCCACTTTTACAAAGTAACAAGCGGAATCAGGCGGCTATGGGGCAAAATACCCGATGGCTGGTACAAGAACCCTTACGCATGGGCTGGCATCGTTTGTACGCTCGTGTTCTTTGCCCTGTTTGCCATTAGTTGGGTGCGATGGCATGAATACCGGGAGGAAAACAGGCGGTTGAGAACGGTTGCAGACAAGTACCAAGTGACTACGACCATGCTCAATGAACTATACCCAGAATTGGCCATAACCATCGGAGCATACGAGAAAATGGTAGAGATAGTTGGTGCGGACTCCACATTGGCGGTGTTTCATAAGCAACTAACAAAAGTAAAAAGCCCAAAAGATAAAGAGTAGTAAACGCCACAATGCCGTTAGCAGTTTTTCCTATATTCCGATGGCGATAGATTGATTCGCTTTTGCACATATCGGCTGAAATAAGATACGGAAGAGAAATTCATCTGTTCTGCAATTTCTGTCAGCGAAAGTTCTTTTTGCCGGAGCAGACGGGTAATTTCCTGCATGGTGAAACGGTCTATCCAATAAGAGGCCGGTTTCCCGCTTACCTTTTTACATATTTCCGACAGATAATGCGGCGTGATGCAGAGGTGTGAAGCGTAAAATTCGAGGCCCCTGTTTCGGATATATTCGCCGTTATATAATAATTCTATGAAATTCCGCAGCAGGAGGGTGACACTCTCCGACACTTGCAAGTCCTTGTGACTATGTGCGTGAATGTTGTAGAGGTCAAGAATGTGTGCGGTCAGCAGACTGCCTAATAATTCTTCACGGAAAAAATGCTTGTAATCTTCCATGCGCATTCGAAGATATTTTAAGGCTGTCTCACATATTCGGAAATCCTGTTCGGAAAGTTTCATGACCGGATTCCGCAAGAGTGACAGATGACCTATGATACCGTAGTTGCTGCGGATGGCAATCGATATAGTGAATGCTTCCGAGAGATTCATCAGGATGCCTTGAAAATCATCGGACGCAGAAAAACCATCAACAAGTGCCGCATTGGGCAGAATAACATAATCACCGGCAGACATGTTATAATGGGTGTCTTGAAAAGTAAATCCCATGTTGCCCTTGCTGCAAAGGATATGTATCACCCTTCCCACATACCGCAATCTGTTCAATTCCTGCCAAGAATCGACAAAAACAATACCGTCAAACTTCACGTCACTCATTATTTGCATCTATTTGCCCGCAAAAATACGCATAAACCACGAATAGTGAAAATATTGCCTCAAATTATGTAATAACGGCACAATAGGAACTTCGTAATTTTGCATCAGAAATTAAGAACATAGAAGAATATGAAAGATGTAAGATTGAACAATGGCGTAATGATGCCTGCCATCGGTTTTGGAGTTTATCAAATCCCTGAGAATGAAACGGAACGTGCCGTAAGCGATGCCATCGAAGTGGGTTATCGGATGTTTGACACGGCTGCTTCATATTTCAACGAAGAACAGTTGGGCAATGCCGTAAGGCATAGTGGCATCAAACGTGAAGAACTTTTCATTACCACCAAATTGTGGGTGCAAGACTATGAATATGAAGATGCGC
Organism: uncultured Paraprevotella sp.; assembly: GCA_900546665.1. Classification (GTDB taxonomy): domain Bacteria; phylum Bacteroidota; class Bacteroidia; order Bacteroidales; family Bacteroidaceae; genus Paraprevotella; species Paraprevotella stercorigallinarum. The sequence goes on from URDY01000031.1 coordinate 21,808, forward strand.
TCCGTGCTTTTGATCTTTCGATGAAGAAACTAGGTCTGGAGTATATTGACCTTTATCTGTTGCACAAGCCATACGGTAATTATTATGCTGCATGGAGATCTTGTGAGAAACTTTATAAAGAAGGACTTATCCGTGCCATCGGCGTAACAAGTTTCTCCAATGAACGCTTGCAAGACCTTTTCCTGCACAATGAAGTGAAGCCTGCTGTGAACCAGCTTGAGACACACCCGTTTTTTCAGCAGCAAGCTGCCAACGCATTTTTGCAGAAAGAGGCCATCCAGCATGAGGCATGGGCGCCTTTTGCCGAAGGAAAAAATGACATTTGGAACAATCCCGTGCTAAAAGCCATCGCAGAAAAGCACGGACGAACGGTGGGGCAAGTTGTTCTTCGCTGGCTGAACCAGCGCAATGTGGTGGTCATCCCCAAGACGGTACACAAGGAACGGATGATTGAGAACTTCAATATCCTTGATTTTACACTTACCGAAAAAGAAATGGATGCCATCGCCACTCTTGAAACCGGTAAAAGCCCGATTTATGACGATATGGATCTGGCAACGGTGAAAGGCATCGGATTACACAAAATACATGATTAATAAAGAGGTATAAATATGATACGACACATTTTTATCGGCACTTTCAAGGAAGGTGTCAGCAACGAGACCAAGCAACAACAGCTTGCCGATATGCAGGCGATGAAAGACAAGATTCCCGGCATTGCCGATCTCAAGGTGGGACTCAGCACCGGCTGGGCAGGACCGACGAATCAGGTAGTAATGACGGTAGACTTCTGCACGAAGGCCGACTTTGATGTCTATATGACACATCCCTATCATACGGACTACATAGGAAGTGTCACGGCGGATGCCTACTTTGACCGTTCCACTTTCGTATCAGCACAATTTGAATATTAGAAAACAAAACACTTAGTTTGGAATAAGATGAAAACAAGAAGATTAGGCAATTTGGAAGTGTCAGCCATCGGCATGGGCTGCATGGGATTTACCCACGCCTACGGCAAGGCTCCCGAAGAGAAAGAGGCGATACGCCTGGTGCATCGGGCCTTTGAACTGGGCTGCAACTTCTTTGATACGGCGGAGATGTATTCCTACTTCAAGAACGAAGAATTTGTAGGAAAGGCATTGAAAGGCCTGCCGCGCGACCGGGTGATTGTCTCCGACAAGTTCTGGCCTACGCCGCTGCCCGGCTCGGAAGGCGATTTCCCGGAAGGAAAGTTGAGCGAGGCTGGTATTCGCCGGAGCATAGAGGGGGCATTGCGCCGACTTCAAACGGACTATATCGACCTCTATACGGAACACCTGATGGAAGAAGGAAGTGAGGAACAAGTGGCAGATGTGATGGGCAAACTGATAAAGGAAGGCAAAATCCGGGGCTGGGGACAATCTTCTCCCACAACTGAACAGATACGCAAAGCACACGCTATCACGCCAATTACTGCTGTGCAGAGCGAATACTCCATGATGGAACGTCGCTGGGAGAAGGATGTGATACCTCTTTGCGGAGAATTGGGCATTGGTTTCGTGGCTTTCTCTCCGATGGGCAACGGCTTTTTGAGCGGCAAGTACATGCCCGCTACGGAGTTCAAAGGCGACGACGTGCGCCGTGTCATAACCCGTTTTGCACCGGAAAACATGAAAGCCAACCGTCCCCTGCTCGAAATGATCGGGGAGTTTGCCGAAGCGAAAGGATGTACGAAAGCACAAATAGCCCTCTCATGGGTGCTTAAAGGCGGTGACTTTATCGTTCCCTTTCCGGGAATGAGACGCGAAGAACGGGTTGTTGAGAATCTGGGTGCAGCCGGTATTGAGCTTTCGGATGATGAATACAACCGTCTCAATGCGGAACTTGCCAAGATTGAGATTCACGGGTCACGCAGCGGTAAGGATATACAGAAATTGGGTACCGTACCAGTGAACGCGACTGTCTGATAGAAATAACTGATTTTCCCTAACAGAGAATCTGAACAATAGAATAACAATGAACAAGATAATTTCAATCATGTGCTGCCTGTTGTTGGTTTTTCCAAATGTCATGACAGGTCAGAACAATCAAAAAGACGAAAATAGTATGGAAACATTAAATCTGACTAAAGAATGGGACAAGACCTTTTCTAAAAGCGACAAGGTCAACCACAGCAAAGTAACTTTCAAGAACCGTTACGGCATTATGCTCGCCGCCGACCTCTATGTCCCGAAAGGAGCAAGCGGACGATTGGCTGCCATTGTCGTGTGCGGTCCTTATGGTGCAGTAAAAGAGCAATGTTCAGGGTTATATGCACAGACTATGGCCGAACGCGGTTTCCTTACACTCGCATTCGATCCCTCCTATTGTGGAGAAAGCGGCGGACAGCCACGTTACGTTTCTTCTCCCGACATTAATACGGAAGATTACAGCGCGGCGGTAGATTATCTTATCCTGCGTGATGACGTGGACGAGAACCGCATAGGCATCATCGGCATCTGCGGATGGGGCGGGTTGGCAATCAGCGCAGCCGTCATGGACACGCGCATCAAGGCTACAGTATCGTCCACGATGGGAGCGTTTGACACGTTCAATACACCGGAAGAACGCTATGAAGCACGCCGCCAACTCAATGAACAGCGCACCATCGATGTCCGTAACGGCCACCATGCACTGGCCGGAGGCGTACCTGATACGTTGCCCGCTGATGCTCCCCAGTTCATGAAAGATTACCATGACTATTATAAGACCTCACGGGGCTATCATCCGCGCTCGCTTAATTCCAACGCGGGATGGCAGACCATTACCAGCCTGCCTTTTTTTACTTTCCCACTGATGGCATACGCAGACGAAATAAAGAGTGCCGTGCTTGTCGTGCATGGAGACAAGGCATACTCACTCAATGCAAGCAAAGACGCATACAGCCGCATGAAGGGCGACAATAAGGAACTGTTGCTCATTCCCGGAGCCAGCCACACGGACTTGTACGACCGGTTGGATGTAATTCCATTCGACAAGTTTGAGACGTTTTTTAGGAAGTACTTGAGATAAGCAGTCAGAAATGGCAGATGAATAAGCTAATTTTTATGATTATGTCATTGTTGGGCATTGCCTCTTGCGCTAACGGACAAAACAGTAAAATTGATATGGAAGGAAAGAAAATACTTGTCGCTTATTATTCTTGGGGTGGTAACACGAAAGCTGTAGGCGAGTATATTGCGCAAAGGCTCGGTGCTGATGTGTGTCAAATTGAAACTGTCAACGCCTATCCTACCGATTACGATGCCTGTGTGGAAGAAGTCGGGAAACAGGGAAAATTTTACGAACCTGAACTGAAACCCGCTCAGATAAATATCGCTGACTATGACGTGGTTTTTGTAGGAACACCTTGTTGGTGGGGTACTATATCAAACCCGCTGCGCAGTTTCCTGCATCAGCACTCTTTCAAAGGCAAAACGGTCATTCCGTTTATGACCAACGGAACAAGTGGAAACCGTTTGCAAGATGTGAAGGAACTCTGTGCAGGAGCGATCGTACTTGACGGATTATCCATTTACAACCGTTATCAGGTGGAAACAAAAACCAACACCCCTGACAATATGGGAAATTGGAAAGAAGCTGTGGACAATTGGTTAGAAAAAATGATTAAATAGGGTGGATACCTAAATAGAATGGTGCTGCCGGGAAAGTCTCTACTTTTTAGCAGCACCATTTTTATAGCCATAAATGTTCATTTTTCCAGCCTTTGCAAAATCCCATAGCCGCAATATCTATTGAAGGAAAACGATCCAATAGATTGGCTATTTTTTCGTTGAAGTTATTATTTGGAGAAACGGATGCAAGAAAGTATCTGATTATACATAAGCGGTAAAAAATCCTTTTCTTGTCTATATTTGTTGTGTCAATCCAAGCATTTGAAGTCTTGCGTGGCTCTGCCGGATTTAACATAAAATCTCTGTTCCATACCCTTACATGGTGGCAACACATATTGCGAAGATTGGCAAGTACCGTCATCCATGATGTGAAAACCTTTGGCTTCAGACCGAAATAACCGGCAATACGCTTCAACAGTTGATTACTGGCAATGTTAGAATAAATGTAGTTCAGGTTTCCAAACGACAACACTTCCGTTATCATCCATGCCGGAGGGTAATTCTCAACATAATTGCGCCTGAAATTTTCGATGTAATCTTCTTTGCTCGATGCCAATTCCTTTTCTATGACAGCTAATGTTTGATTGAATTTATCTTCATTGGCAAAATATTCAGGCTTTGTTATCCAATACCTGTCGCCCAATTCTTGGCAGCCAATGTTTGCCAATACACTGCGAATGGCAACTTCTATCTTTTCTATTTCATTGAAAAGGAGTATGCGTAATTTTTTATCAAAGCGGTAGAGGGTCAAAACTTGTTCAAAGGTCGTACCCTTCTTTAATATCAAATCGCTTTTAGGACTTTTATAAAATGGAAAGATATAAGCCGATAAACGGTGATAGCCTATGTTTAATAGGTAGCTTTCGACTTTATGCTCATCTTCCATGAGCATACCTCTCGATTTTAGTATTTGAACGATTTGCTCCGGGGAGGAATAGGGTTTGGTGAAACTCGCTTTCATATAGGTATAATAAAAAAACGACCCGCCGATTTGAGCATTGTTAAGAGGCTTGGCAGGTTCTAATTTTGCAAAGGTAGTAAAACAATTCAGAATACCAAAATATTTTGTGATTTTCTTCTCTGCATTGGATAAACAGCAAGATAGGCGTAGAGGCCATCAGCAAGACAGACAGCAGTATTTTGCAATTAATCGGCTCATCATTAACTTTGGATGCACAAAACTTATTGGATAATCTGTATTTAGTAGTTTTTTGAAACGGTTTTCATACCCTTAATAGTGGCTCTAAAATGGTACTAAATCTAACACTGTAGCTTATTTCATTGATATAAAATACATATTATCAAGTTAATATAAAACTATTTATATGGTCACCCAGCATCACGACGGCTATGCCCTGTTCGAAAGCAAATATATGAATGCCTTCACTTCCAAACAGACCCATAACCGTGATTTCGTCAAGAAATATGTCAACGCATGCCGTAAGGCCGGACTCAAGGTAGGACTTTACAAGACTCTGATCAACTGGCGTTTTCCGGGCTACTATGATGTCAAAGGAACGGACTGCAAGCCTAACAGATTCGGATACACCACAAAACACGAACACAAGGAAAACGCCCGACTGATGAAAGAAGAACTGTACTGTCAGGTTAAGGAACTGATGACCAATTACGGTCAGATTGACCAGTTTTTCTGGGATGGCGGATGGCTGGGTCAGCAAGGAACGGACGCTGATGCGGCTTATTTCTGGGAATCCGGCAAATATCTTTCCGATGACAACGAATGGCCTGTCAATCCTTATTTTCGCGACAAGGATGAACAAACCGGGCAGCCACTCGGCCTGATGGGAATTGTCAGAAAATACCAGCCGAATATCGTCGTCAATCCGCGTAGCGGATGGTGTGGCGATTATACCTGTGAAGAAGGTACAGCTCCGGTAAAAGGCAAAATCCGTGAAGGAGTGGTTGAAAAATGCATCTCGCTTTCTTCCGGATGGGGCTACAACAAAGCCATGGAAAATCCACAATATATCATGCCATTGAAACAGATCAAACGGCTATGTGCTGACTGTATGGTTCGCAACATGTGCTTTCTCGTCAATATCGGACCGGACCGTCACGGCAATGTCCCCCCACTGATCGAACAGCGTTTGCTGGAGTTTGGCGAATGGGTCAAGAAAATAAGTGAAGCCATTTACGGTACCTGAGGAGGCCCCTGGGAACCGGTAGAAGGACAGTACGGATTCACCTTCAAGAACAATATCATCTACGTTTATTTCCTTGACGGTTTTAAATCTGACACTTTCAGGTTACCACCTGTTGACAAGGGTATGAAAGCCATTAAGGCTTACGATCTCTGTTCCGGTTCCAAGATCAGGATCGATAACCGTAAAAATGGCATTACGCTCAAAGGTCTTCATCTTTCTGACCAGGAATTGCCAGTCATAGCAATCGAATTCAACAGACCCATCTACCCTTGATGGTAATCCAAAAACAATTCTGTTGAGATGGCTTTTACAGTCAGTAAGAAACGACAAGAGGAGTTGTCTGTTCCGGCAACTCCTCTTGTTTATTTTGAAAAAAGATTCTGATTTTCTTTACTTTATCACAATCTTGTCTTTTCTGACAACTCCGTTTTCGTATGTCGTCACACGAATATTGATACCACGGTGAGGAATGGAAGAACCGATGCCGTCAGGTGAATAATATACGGTATTCACCACTTTAAGATGATCATACTCGGCTGACTGGATATCACTTTCTCCACCCACTGGAATAAGCTCAAATTCATAATTCAAGGGATCCTTGCTGAATGCAAAGTTGATCTTTCCGTCTGCCTCTACTCCCCAGTACGTGTTACCGGATGTGGCACTCTTCTGAATGGCCAGCAATTCACTACCCTTGGCACCTGAGAAACGGAAGCCCTTGATTTCACGTGCATTATACTCTCCCTCCTTATTGATATACATGCTGTCCAAAAGGGACATGAAAGAGTGGATGATGGAAGAACTGTTCACTCTCCACTGCTGTGAAAGAGGAGCACTTTCATTCTTCACACTGAATACCGGTGAAATGCCGTCTCCGTTGTTGGTCATGTAAGTATCGGTCGGAGTATGGCGGATATAATAGTTTCCGCTGGTGATGACCCTGCGTTCAGGATCCTTCACAAAGATCTGGAAATCATAATGTGAAAGCTTGCCCAGACACTCGTAATCCAGACTATACACTCCTGATGTGGACAGATCCTTAAGTACCAGTCTTTCACCTGTAGATCCGTCACTCCACTGATAGGTTCCTCCCTTCAGAGCTTCAGCCGGAGTGACTGAAAGGATAACACTGTCGCCTTCTTCCACAATCACCATGGTTGTATCCGAATAAGTCTTTTCATTGACGGTCATATTCGGACTGGCTGCCTGCACATTGATATGGAAAGTGGCAAGCTGTCTGCGGCCACCCTGACCGGTAAACATACAGGATATCTCTCTGCTGGTAGTGACATTGGGCAGGGTGATAATTGAGCCGGCCGTACCGTTCTCCCAAACATACTCTCCCCAACCCATTTTGGCATAAGCCTCCAGCGTGATCTCCGTACCGTAGAGCAGATTGATGGTATTGGTCTGCTGCCTTTTTCCGTTGACAGTCATATAAGTTTCCATCGCACTTTCCATACAGTCGCCGTCAACGGCGATGGTGAACACCTG
>URDY01000032.1 GCA_900546665.1 uncultured Paraprevotella sp.
TATTTCTGTCACTGCAAAATTAAAAACAATTATTAATTATTCCCAAAAAAAACATCATTTTTATTAAAAGACCTTCAAAAAAGTAACAAATTTCTAGTCCTTGTTTATAAAAATTGGCAATATATAAATAACTTTCCCTTATGACGCCCTGTTTTATCAAAAAAACATTCCATAATAATAAACTGTGGATCATATTACCCTAGATTCACACGTACATCATCACAAAACCTAATCGCTAGATGCAGTCATAACTAAAAGTATCTCCTACCATATCACTTTTAGAATGCCCAATTACATGCAACCCAATTGCAAACTTACATAATATATTGTCTGCCACCAGAAAATATACTATTTTTGCAAAAACAAATCATCTACATGCATCGGAATATATTCAACAGGTTGTGCTTCCATCTGGCTTTTTTAGCCGTGATGATATACTCAGTAGTAGGATATCATCACCATGAAGATACACATATCTGCTTGGGTTGGGAACATCTGATGCATCATAACCAATGCCATAAAGGTTTATCCTGTTTACCCACACATTCTAATAATACGGAATCATCCTGCCACTGTCATTCAGGCAGGCTACAGGCAATAGAAACAGCCCCCAAACAAAACCTAGTAAAATCTCATATTCACTACAGGCAGTTACTCTCTTTCATCCGGACTGCCTGTTCCTTCTTTATATTTCAGGATTCATTCAAACACTATCCAAAAGGATACAAAATAAGGTATCCTTTATGTCCCCAACTCCAAACACACAGACTTAGGGCACCTCCTGCTCTTTTTTAGAAACTGTTTTGAATTTATCGTGCGATGATTTGGGATGAGTTTTCGAGTCAGTTTTGCTTCCGTGATGAGGAAGATAGCGAGCTATCTGACGAAGAACAGAAGCGAAACAGGCCGGAAAATCGCCCAAAGCACACACGAAAACGAGTACATCAAGCAGGAAAAAACTTTTTGTAGAAATTCAAAACAGTTTCTTAATTCTTTTTTGTCTATAACTGACAGTATATCCAAACTGTCAGAAGGATACTTCATATTTCCTCAGGAAATAGTGAAGCCACCTTATATATCGATATTCAATCAAATTTAAAAAATCACCATAAAAAATGAATTATTTAAAAAAGAACGCCATACAACTGGTATTTTTAGCCATAGCAGGAGCCACACTCAGCTGCTCACACAATCATGAAACAGAAAAAGAAAGCCATCAGGAAGATGATCACGCCGACGTGATCATTCTGGACCCTCATCAGGCAGAAAAAATAGGATTAAAAACCGAAACCGTGACTTCCGCCCCATTTAATCCGGTCGTAAAAGTAACGGGAAAAATCCTCTCAGCCAACAATAGCGAAAAAACAATAGCAGCTACGGCCAACGGTATTGTATCATTTGCGACCAATATCAATGAAGGCAGCGCTGTCAGACTCCGCCAGACTCTTTTTTCAATTACTTCAAAGGGGGTAGAAAACGGTGACCCTATAGAAAAGGCACGTCTTGATCTGGCCAATGCAGAAAGTGAACTAAAACGTGCCAGCGAGCTTGTAGAGAAAAAAATCATCAGTCAAAAAGAATACGAACAAATCAAACTGCGTCGTGATCTGGCTCGCGAAAGCCTGGTTGGTTTGAACGGACAAAAAGGAGGTATTGGCATTTCAGCCAACCAGAACGGATTCATCAAGCAGATCCTGGTACGTCCCGGAGACTTTGTCACTGTAGGACAACCATTGGCGGTCATCACCCAAAACCAGAAGCTTCAATTAAGAGCAGAAGTCAGTGAACGTCACTATTCATTCCTTAATCAAATCAGAAGCGCCAACTTCCGAACAGAATCTTCACGGGAAGTCATCTGTCTGGACAGTATCGGAGGACGTTTACTTTCTGTTGGCAAAAGCATGCCGGAAGGTTCATTCTATGTGCCTGTCATATTTGAATGCAACAATGTTGGCAATCTCCTTCCCGGAAGTTATGCCGAGATTTGGCTGTTAGGAACAGAACAGAAAGCTGCAATCAGTATTCCACTCAGCGCTCTCACCGAAGAACAAGGAGTTTATTTCGTATACGTACAGAAAGACAAAGAACATTATATCAAAAAGGAGATCAAAACAGGTGCCCGGGATGGTAAACGCGTAGAAGTTCTTCAGGGATTACAGGCTAACGACAAAGTCGTCACTCAGGGAGCCATACATGTAAAACTGGCTTCCCAAAGCGGAACCATACCCGAAGGTCACAATCATAATCATTAATCGTTTACCAATATCGAATTACATAAATCATGCTTAATAAAATCATTCATACATCATTGCACAACCGTCTTGCCATACTTATTATTGGACTGTTGGTTGTGCTGAGCGGCATATTTGTCGTCCAGAAAATGGAAGTGGACGTTTTCCCCGATCTGAATGCCCCTACCGTAGTTGTCATGACAGAAGCCGGAGGCATGGCTCCCGAAGAAGTAGAGAAATTAGTGACCTTTCCGGTCGAAACAGCCGTCAACGGAGCAACTGGAGTCCGAAGAGTACGGTCGCAGAGCACTACAGGATTTTCTATTGTTTGGGTAGAATTCGACTGGGATACGGAAATCTACCGCGCCAGACAGATTGTATCCGAAAAATTAGCTGTACTGGGCGACCAATTGCCCGAAGGGGTTGGCGAGCCCGTTCTCGGCCCGCAATCCTCCATACTGGGCGAGATGATGATTGTCGGTTTGACGGCTGACAGCACCTCCATGGAGAATTTGCGCACGTTTGCCGACTGGACTATACGCCCACGCCTGCTCTCCACAGGAGGAGTAGCTCAGGTAGCAGTCATTGGCGGAGATGCCCGCGAATACCAGATCTTGCTGAACCCCGAAAAAATGAAACATTACGGAGTCACATTGACAGAAGCCATGAACCAGCTGGAAAACATGAATACCAACGTCAGTGGAGGCATACATTATGAATACGGCAACGAATATATCGTTCGTGGAGTCATTCAGACCAATCACATAGAAGAACTGGCACAAACTGTTATCAAACAAACCGACGGAGCGCCTGTCCTTTTAAAGGATATCGCTGATTTGAAAATCGGAGCTCAGTCTCCTAAAACCGGCATAGCTTCCCATCGTGCTACACCAGCCGTACTGATAACAGTCACCAAACAACCGAACGTCAGTACCCTGGAACTGACCGAAAAACTGGACCAAATATTGGATAACCTTAAGAAGGAACTGCCCGGTGACGTACACATGGACAAACAGATCTTCCGCCAAAGTTCCTTCATCAATAATTCCATCGGCAACATCCAGAGATCACTCATGGAAGGTGCATTCTTCGTGGTTATCGTATTGTTCATATTCCTGATGAATGCCCGTACCACCATTATTTCTTTGGTTACCATTCCTATATCTTTGCTCATAACCATCCTGGTCATGAACCTGATGGGACTGACCATCAACACCATGAGCATCGGCGGTATGGCCATTGCAATCGGATCACTTGTAGACGATGCCATAGTAGACGTAGAAAATGTATTCCGGCATCTGCGCGAAAACCGGACGCTTCCTCCCGAGAAACGCCTGCCCATCAAAGAGATCGTATTCAATGCTTCCAAAGAGGTACGTATCCCGATTCTGAACAGCACACTGATCATTGTCGCCAGTTTCCTGCCCCTGTTCTTTTTGGATGGTATGGAAGGACGTATGCTGGTTCCGTTAGGCATTTCATTCGTCATTTCCCTTTTCGCCAGTACCATTGTCGCCCTGACTCTCACCCCCGTATTATGCAGTTATTTGCTCAATGACAAAAACAAAAAAACGAACCTACAAGAAAATAAAGAACCTTGGCTGGTACAAAAGCTTAAGAATATATACTACCGTTCTTTGGAAAAGGCCATTCAGCACAAACGTTGGATTTTGGGATGCACTGGCGGCTGCCTGATTATAGCCATCGCACTCTTTTTCACTCTTGGACGGAGCTTCCTTCCTTCATTCAACGAAGGCTCACTTACCATTAATGTCAGCACACTCCCGGGACTGTCTCTTGAAGAAAGCGACCGTATAGGTCTGGAAGCCGAGAAGCTCCTGCTTTCTGTTCCGGAGATCAAGAATGTAGCCCGAAAAACCGGAAGAGCCGAACTGGACGAGCATGCTTTAGGCGTCAATACATCAGAAATTGAAGCACCGTTTGAACTGCAAGACCGGAGCAAATCTGAATTTATGGAAGAGGTCAGAAACAAGTTGAACACCTTGCCCGGTGTCAATATCGAAATAGGCCAACCCATCTCACATCGCATAGATGCCATGCTTAGCGGTACACAATCCAACATTGCCATCAAACTTTTCGGAACAGATCTGAACACCATGTTCATGCTGGGAAACCGGATTAAAAAAGAAATCAACCACATTGAAGGAGTCGTTGATCTGAATGTGGAACAACAGATAGAGCGTCCCCAGCTTCAGATCCTCCCCAAAAGAGACATGCTGGCACAATATGGCGTATCACCAGCTGAATTCGCCCGCTACATAGAAATCATGCTTAATGGCGTCGTTGTCTCACAAGTCTATGAAGGCAATAAAGCGTTCAATCTGACCGTAAAGTCTAACGAGTCCAGCCGGCATACCATTGAGGACATAAAAGATCTCATAGTGGATACTCCTAATGGTAAGGTTCCTCTGGAAGCCTTGGCAGAGGTTCGTTCTGCTTCTGGCCCCAACACAATCAACAGGGAAAACGTAGCCCGTAAGATTGTCATATCTGCCAATGTAGCGGACAGAGATCTGCAAAGTGTCGTATCAGATATCCAGAATACAATCAATGAGAAGATCCAACTTCCGGAAGGATATCATATAGAATACGGCGGACAGTTTGAAAACGCACAGACTGCCAGCAGAATTTTAGGCATCACCTCCATGCTGTCCATACTGATCATATTCATGCTGCTTTACAAGCAATTCCATCATGTCAAACAGTCTGCTGTCGTTCTGATCAACCTTCCTCTGGCTCTTATCGGCGGTATTATAGCCGTCAAATGTACGGATGGCATCATCAGCATCCCGGCCATCATCGGCTTCATTTCCCTGTTCGGTATAGCAACCCGTAACGGCATTCTTCTGATCGACCGGTATAACGAACTACGACGCGAAGGAACAAGCTTGCATGAAAGTATCATCAAAGGCTCGCTGGACCGTCTTAATCCGATTCTGATGACAGCACTGACTTCTGCACTGGCGCTAATTCCATTGGTGATAGGAAGTGATCTACCTGGAAATGAAATACAGAGTCCCATGGCTAAAGTCATGTTAGGCGGTTTGTTAAGCAGCACCTTGCTTAATATTTTTGTCATTCCGATTGTATACATGATTATCAGTAAAAATGAAAAGAATGCATAAAAACATGAATCATTATTTTTCTATATATCAAAAGATCATTGGCGCGGTTCTTACCGGAGTTATCTTCAATACAGCGCCGGTTCTGGCTCAAAATTCAAACGACATACTGAAACTCATAGAACAAAACAACACACAGATCGAAGCTGCGCGCAAGGCATTGTCTGCCACAATCACTGAAAATAAGACAGGCCTTAATCTGAAAAATCCTGAAGTGGAATGGGAACACAAATGGGTCAGCCACACAGGTGGCACACAAACTAACGAAGTGAGCGTGACGCAGGAGCTGGACTGGTCTGTGATCAGCGGACAGCGCAAAACGTTATCTCGAAAGAAAAACGAACTGGCGGAAATCACTTTTCTACAAACCCGAAACAGTGTCCTGCTACAGGCAGAAAAGAAACTAATTGAATTGTCTTATTATTACCGTCTGTTGGACGAACTCCACACCCAGCTTCAGGATGCGGACTCACTCACACAGATCTACAAGACCATGCTTGAAAATGGCAACGGCAACATTCTTAATGTCAACCGCAGCCAGCTTAACAGTGTTGCCATACAGACAGAAATCAAAAACATCAATACCCAGAAGAAAGTCGTTATGGAGGAACTCGCCGGACTGAATGGCGGAAAACCTGTCAACTACGAAGAACGTTTCACATTCCGCCAACCGGAGCTACCGGAAGACTTCGACACCTGGTTCAAAGAAATCATCAACCATGTTCCTGAACTTCGCTACTACCAGAAAGACATTGAAGTCAAGAAACAAAGTCTGCAATCCACAAAAACCGATATGATTCCAGGACTGTCAGTAGGCTATGCAGGAGAAATCAATGAGAGCGAGCGGCTACACGGTTTCATTCTTGGCATGAGCATTCCACTATGGGAGAACAAGAACAAACTCAAAAAAAGCAAACAAGACATCATCACAGCTCAAAGCAATGAGTATGATGCCAAGCAACGTGTCTACAGCCAACTCAAGGCCCAATACACACAGGTTATAGCATTACGTCACTCGCTACATTTCCAAAAGGATGCCATAGACCGTTTGAATACAACTTCACTTATGAAAGAAGCACTTCAGAAAGGAGAAATCAACCTCATGGATTACCTGACCGAGATAGCCAGATATTACGAATTCAGAAAGAATCTTCTTATTACGGAAAAAGATTATCTTATGGCTCTTGCTGACTTGTACGCATTCGAATTATAAAACACAAGCTAAATCTGAAAACGAATGTACCTGGTGCCTTGCCTCACTTCTATATGGAGCGACGACAAGGCACTTCCTGTAAATATCTACAACCACCCATCATAGACAGAAAGTTTCAGCACCTAACCAGTACCGGACTTTCACAGAATAACCACAACGTAAAAAGGTCAACACCACAAGACTTCCGGTCTGCCATCCCAGAGGACATATATTATAACGTAACATAAATCAAAAGGTAGTAAATAACCCGTCATTAATAAAGTTCACTTCAATGGATTGTTGCTATGCTTCTGTTACTTGTCTTCTATCATATATTTTTCCTGCTGTAGTACAAATTCCTTACAAAAGTCATCTGTCATACAATAAATCTCTTTAACTTTAGACTCAGGAAACATAGTGATAATCGTTTAAATGTTATAATTGAACACCATAAATTTAATAATGGACCTATATACTCTTAATTTTCAGCAAGTTATATTTGTTTCAAGCTCTCTTTATGCTATAAAGTTATCAATGTTTATGTAAGTATGATGATAGATGGAAAAAAGTGCTTTGGCAATGCGTCTAGTTCAAAATCATTTGATGTAATAGAACAAGAAAGTAGGAAATATAATATTCTTAAATATGATCTGACATTCAATGGATGGAAAGACGAAGCGATTCAGAATACATTTGGAGGTAAAGCTTTGGTTGATGTAAATGGAAATGCCTCTTTTGCAGAATTAGCCATTGTCTATTATCTAAAAAAGAATGGATGGAATGCCAGATGGATTCAACCATTTGGCAGACCTTCAATGAATCCTTTTATGTTGACTGAATGGAATGATGTACCATGTAAAGACCAAACTCATGTACCTATCATAGATTTGGAAATATATGATACTTTGATGGGAATAGCAAAACTGAATGGTAATAGTTTTAGCGGTTGTTGGGATGTGGTCGCCTGGAAAAATGAAAACATCATTTTTTTGGAAGCGAAAAGGAATAGACGCGATCGTATTCGTCCCAATCAGATCGATTGGCTAAAAGCCTCCTTAGCATACGGATTGAATTGCAATAATTTCATAATTATACAATGGGATATAAAATAATACTAACGTCAGACAATTTGAGGACGGCAAATTAAACTGTGTCAGCAAAGAACATGAGTTCGAAATAAAAATCAGGAAACGAATCGCTACAGGTCATTGATAAACTTCTGCCCTCAGCTTTTTCCTGATTCCTCCCTCGCAATGGATATCCATACTTTGGGATGGCTGCGATCCCCACTAATAGGGCTCACTCAAGAGTTGTACCCATTACCGTTAGCTAATACTTATGCCGGGCATATTGCAAAAAAAGCCGCTCACAAACGTGAACGGCTTTCATATCATATAGCAATGAAATTATTCTGCAGTAGCAGGTGCTTCTTCAGAAGCTGCTGCCTCTACGGCAGGAGCGTCAGTCGTTGCAGCTGAAGATTTCTTAGATCTGCGTGTACGTGTCTTCTTAACTGCCTGCTTAGCCATATTTTCGTTATAGTCAACCAGTTCAATAAAACACATAGGCGCATTGTCACTTGCACGGAAACCAGTCTTGATAATACGAGTGTAACCACCCGGGCGATCAGCTACCTTAACTGAAATTTCCTTGAAGAGCTCAGTCACAGCAAACTTGTTCTGCAAGTAACTGAAAACAACACGACGTGAATTTGTAGTGTCGTCTTTAGACTTAGTGATCAGAGGCTCAACGTATTTCTTCAACGCTTTGGCCTTTGCAAGAGTCGTAGTGATTCTTTTGTGCATGATCAGAGAGATGGCCATGTTAGCCAACATTGCATTTCTGTGAGATGCAGTACGACTCAAATGATTGAATTTCTTGTTATGTCTCATTTTAATTAATCTTTATCTAATTTATACTTAGAAATATCAGTTCCAAACGACAGATTCAGACTCTCTAGCAAATCATCAAGCTCAGTGAGCGATTTCTTACCGAAGTTTCTGAACTTAAGAAGATCGGTCTTGTTAAATTGAACCAGATCGCCTAAAGTCTCGACATCAGCAGCTTTCAGACAGTTAAGCGCACGGACTGAAAGATCCATGTCGACCAGCTTGGTCTTAAGCAACTGGCGCATGTGAAGTACTTCTTCATCAAATTCCTCATTATCATCACCCTCATTGTTTTCAAGCGTGATCTTCTCATCAGAGAACAACATGAAGTGATAAATAAGGATCTTGGCAGCTTCCTTCAAGGCATCCTTCGGGTGAATGGAACCGTCAGTAGTAATTTCCAGAATAAGTTTCTCGTAATCAGTTTTCTGCTCTACGCGGAAATTTTCTACTGAATATTTTACATTGCGAATAGGAGTGTAAATTGAATCGATAGGTATTACGTTGGCATCTGTACAATATTCGCGGTTCTCATCTGCCGGCACGTATCCTCGTCCTTTGTTAATGGACAATTCAATTTGCATAGTTGCTTTGTTATCTAAATGGCAAATAACTAATTCAGGATTTAACACTTCAAATCCAGTCAGATACTTGTTGATATCACCAGCTTTAAACTCTGTAGTGTTCTCTACCGTGACACTCACTTTTTCATTTTCGAACTCTTCAACTATTTGCTTGAATCTGACTTGCTTCAGATTCAAGATAATGTTGGTGACATCTTCCTTGACACCGGGCACTGATGCAAATTCATGTTCAACGCCTGAAATACGCATCGTATTGATAGCATATCCCTCCAGTGAAGAAAGAAGTATACGGCGCAAAGCATTACCAACAGTAATACCGAAACCGGGCTCCAGCGGACGGAATTCGAACTTGCCGAAATGATTATCCGCCTCCAACATTAATACTTTATCAGGTTTTTGAAATGCTAATATCGCCATTTTCTTAATTATTATTTAGAGTACAACTCAACGATCAACTGCTCCTTAATATTCTCCGGAATGTCTGCACGTTCAGGTTTGTGGAGTAACTTACCTGACTTGGTATTCTCATCCCACTCTATCCAAGGATATTTGCTGTGGTTGAAACCAGCAAGTGCATTCGCAATCACTTCCAAAGACTTTGATTTTTCGCGCACACCGATGATCTGGCCAGGCTTAACAGCATATGAAGGGATGTTGACAACCTCACCATCAACGATAATGTGCTTGTGACCTACCAACTGACGTGCAGCAGCACGAGTAGGAGCGATACCCAAACGGTATACTACATTATCCAAACGGCATTCGAGGTTCTGCAACAAGATCTCACCGGTAATACCACTGGTACTAGCAGCCTTCTCGAACATGTTACGGAACTGTTTTTCCAACACACCGTATGTATATTTGGCTTTCTGCTTTTCAGCCAACATCACACCATATTCTGAAGTCTTCTTTCTGCGGTTGTTTCCATGCTGACCGGGAGGGAAATTTCTCTTTGACAAAACCTTGTCAGCACCAAATATAGCTTCGCCAAAACGACGTGCAATTCTTGATTTAGGTCCAGTATATCTAGCCATTTTTAATATATATTTTTAATGTTCTGGCAGGATTCAAATCTGATCTCCAATAAAAGACAGGATCCGAACCCTGCTCTAACTAAGGTTATCTAAAATTATACTCTTCTTCTCTTTGGAGGACGACAACCGTTGTGTGGCAATGGAGTCACATCGATGATCTCAGTCACTTCAATTCCAGCACCGTGAACTGTACGGATTGCTGACTCACGACCATTACCCGGACCTTTTACATAAGCCTTTACCTTTCTAAGGCCAAGATCGTATGCCACTTTTGCACAATCTTGAGCAGCCATCTGAGCTGCATAGGGAGTGTTCTTCTTAGAACCACGGAATCCCATCTTACCAGCTGAAGACCATGAGATAATCTGACCTTCACTGTTTGCTAAAGATACGATGATATTGTTGAATGAACTATGAACATGCAACTGGCCCATAGCGTCAACCTTTACATTTCTTTTCTTAGCTGCGACTGTTTTTTTTGCCATATCTAATTATTATTTAGTAGCTTTTTTCTTATTTGCAACTGTCTTTTTCTTACCCTTACGTGTACGAGCATTATTCTTAGTGCTCTGACCGCGAACAGGAAGGCCGATACGGTGGCGAACACCACGATAACAACCAATATCCATCAGTCGCTTGATATTTAACTGGATTTCTGAACGAAGATCACCTTCTACCTTGTATTCAGCTGCAATGACAGCACGGATATTACCGGCCTGTTCGTCTGTCCAATCCTTTACTTTGATATCCTTATCAACACCGGCCTTCTCAAGGATCTTAGCTGAACTACTGCGACCTATACCGAAAATATAAGTCAAAGCGATTTCACCTCTTTTGTTCTGAGGCAAATCGACACCAACAATTCTTATTGCCATATACTAAAATAATTTCTTTTGCTATGATAATCGATTAACCCTGACGCATTTTGAACTTAGGGTTCTTTTTATTAATCACGTATAAACGTCCTTTACGACGTACAATCTTGCACTCTGGAGTACGTTTCTTTAATGATGCTCTTGTTTTCATATTCTTTAATTTATTTATATCTAAATACTATACGCCCCTTGGACAAGTCATAGGGACTCATTTCCACCCTCACCTTATCTCCCGGCAATATCTTGATGTAATGCATACGCATCTTTCCGGAAATGTGGGCCGTAATTTCATGACCGTTTTCTAATTCAACCCTAAACATGGCGTTTGATAATGCTTCTACAATGACGCCGTCTTGTTCAATCGCTGACTGTTTTGCCATACTTAATATAATTTTCCTTCAATTTTTTCTATCTCTTCGAATGTAGATAAAATATCAGCTTTACCGTGATGCACAGCTATCGTGTGTTCAAAATGAGCTGCCCACTTACCGTCTTGGGTTTTTATTGTCCAACGGTCGGGCATCATCACGATCTGCGGACTTCCTTGCGTGATCATCGGTTCGATTGCAATGCAAAGACCGTTTTTGATCTGCACTCCGTTACCTCGTCTTCCATAGTTAGGTACTGCAGGTTCTTCATGCATTTCCTTCCCGATCCCGTGTCCTACAAATTCTCTGACTACACCATAACCTTCCTGCTCGCAACAAGTCTGTACAGCGTAACCGATATCTCCCAGCCTCTTTCCTGCTATCGCAGCTTCAATGCCTTTATACAGGGATTCCTTCGTGGTCTTTAACAGATGCTTGGTCTCTTCAGAAACTTCACCTACACAAAACGTGTAACATGAGTCACCATTAAATCCGTTAAGCAACGTACCGCAATCCACTGAAACGATGTCGCCATCCTTGAGCGGATTATCATTGGGTATCCCGTGCACAACTTCATCATTTACCGAGGCACAGATTGATGCCGGAAACGGACCACCATAAGGATTGGGAAATCCCTTGAAAGTCGGTTGGGCACCATGGTCACGGATGAATGTTTCTGCCAACTTGTCCAACTCTTTTGTTGTCACACCTGGCCGGATAACCTTGGCTATTTCAGCCAGTGTCGCAGAAACCAGAAGGTTGGCTTCACGCAACAACTCTATTTCATCTTCTGTCTTGAGATATATCATTTCAGTTCAACTTAATAAGCACTGACTCCAGAACGTCCGTGAATACGGCCTGAACTCAACAAGCCATCATAGTGTCTCATTAACAAATGACTCTCGATCTGCTGTAAGGTATCCAAAACCACACCAACAAGGATAAGCAGTGAAGTTCCTCCAAAGAACTGTGCAAATTCAGCCTTTACATTGAGTAAACCGGCAAAAGCTGGCATACAGGCAATGAAAGCCAAACATAAAGATCCAGGAAGTGTAATTCTAGACATTATCTGATCGATATACTCCGCTGTACTCTTTCCCGGTTTGATTCCAGGAATAAAGCCGTTATTGCGCTTCATGTCTTCCGCCATTTGAGTAGGATTCAACGTAATCGCTGTGTAGAAATAGGTAAAGGCAATAATCAACAATGCAAATACCACATTATACAGCCAGCTAGTGTGATCTATCATCATTTGCATGACCGGAGTAGCCTGATCGATAGATGTAGAATATCCGATCATAGTAATAGGAATAAACATCAATGCCTGAGCAAAGATAATCGGCATCACGTTTGCAGCAAATAGCTTAAGCGGTATATACTGACGCGCGCCACCAAACTGCTGGTTTCCTACCACTCTCTTGGCATACTGTACCGGAATTCTTCTTGTGCCCTGCACCAGAAGAATAGAGAAGCAAACCACACACAACAAGATCACTACTTCAATTAAGAACATCACCAGACCACCACCACTTAGATTTTCGAGGCGTGAAGACAACTCCTGATAGAAAGCCATCGGCAGACGGGCAATAATACCGATCATGATGATGATTGACACACCATTGCCAATACCTTTATCCGTAATTCTTTCACCTAACCAGAGTACAAACATACTGCCGGCAGCCAGGATAATCGTGGAAGTAATCATAAATTCAGTCCATCCTATAGATGCACTCAAAGCTGAACCAGACTGCATTTTCAAGTTAATCAAATACGCAGGAGCCTGCAGTAAAAGAATTAAAATGGTCAAATAACGCGTATACTGATTCATCTTCCGCCGTCCGCTCTCGCCTTCACGCTGCATTTTCTGGAATGCCGGAACGGCAATACCCAACAACTGGATTACAATTGAAGCCGAAATGTACGGCATGATTCCCAATGCAAAAATAGACGCATTGGAAAATGCACCTCCAGAGAACATATTCAACAAAGACATCAAGCCTTCATCAGTTTGTGCCTGCAGAGCAGTTAAACCAGCCGGATCAATACCTGGCAATACCACGAAAGATCCGAAACGATAGATCGCCACAAACAGAATGGTGATGAGGATCCTTTGGCGAAGATCCTCAATCATCCATATGTTCTTAAAGGTTTGAATTAACTTTTTCATTGATTTTAAAGTTTTGTAGCGTTACCACCTACTGCGGCAATAGCTGCTTCAGCACTCTTAGAGAATGCGTTGGCTTCTACATTAACCTTTGCAGTAAGTTCGCCATTACCTAATACCTTAACAAGTTCGCCCTGACGTACGAAACCTGCTGCAACCATTTCTGCCAAACCGATCTTTTCAAGATTCTGCTCAGCAGCCAAAGCCTGGATCTGATTCAGATTAACAGCTTTGTATTCTACATGATTGATATTCTTGAAACCGAATTTAGGCAAACGGCGCTGCAATGGCATCTGGCCTCCTTCAAAACCTATCTTCTTCTTGTAACCAGATCTTGCCTTAGCTCCCTTATGACCACGAGTAGAAGTACCACCCAAACCTGATCCAGCTCCACGACCTACTCTCTTACGAGTCTTAACAGAACCACATGCTGGTTTTAAAGTATTTAATTTCATGTCTTACAATTTAAATGTGAATTAATTAATCTACGATGGTTACCAAGTGTTTAACTTTCTCAACCATGCCTCTTGCAGACGGAGTATCTTCTACCTCAACTACCTGATTAGGCTTTCTCAGACCCAAACTTTCGAGAGTCATCTTCTGATTTTTCGGAGCACCGATTTTGCTCTTTATTTGCTTAAT
Organism: uncultured Paraprevotella sp.; assembly: GCA_900546665.1. GTDB lineage: Bacteria > Bacteroidota > Bacteroidia > Bacteroidales > Bacteroidaceae > Paraprevotella > Paraprevotella stercorigallinarum. Next base: position 14,123 of record URDY01000032.1, read on the forward strand.
TTTGATTGTTGCCATAAAAAACCTCCTTATCCTCTAAATACTTTATCCATACTTACACCGCGGTTCTGGGCAATGGTACGAGCATCACGCATTTCTGCCAATGCCAGGATAGTAGCCTTAACCAGGTTGTGAGGGTTAGATGAACCTTTTGACTTAGCCAGACAGTCCGTTACACCAACACTTTCCAATACGGCACGCATGGCACCACCAGCTACCACTCCGGTACCGGTTGAAGCCGGTTTGATGAATACTTCAGCACCGCCAAACTTGGCAATCTGATCATGAGGTACAGTTCCTTTCAAAACGGGAACCTTAACCAAATTCTTCTTAGCTGCTTCAACACCTTTGGCAATAGCTGCTGTAACTTCACCAGCCTTACCAAGTCCCCATCCGATGATACCGTTACCGTTACCGACAACTACGATCGCTGCGAAAGTGAATGTTCTACCACCTTTTGTAACTTTGGTAACACGATTGATAGCAACCAATCTATCTTTTAATTCGATATCGCTATTTATCTTTACTCTATTAATTGCCATAATCTTTAAAATTTAAGTCCTCCGTTACGTGCAGCGTCTGCAACCTCTTTCACTCTTCCGTGATATAAGTAACCGTTACGATCAAATACAACAGCTGTAATACCGGCCTCGAGTGCTTTCTTGGCAATCAACTCACCTACCTTGGCAGCCTGTTCCTTCTTAGGCATGGCTTCCATACCCAATGATGAAGCAGCTACAAGTGTAGTACCAGTCACATCGTTGATAATCTGAACATAGATCTGTTTGTTACTTCTAAACACTGACATACGCGGACGTTCAGTAGTACCTGAAATCTTATTGCGTACTCTATACTTGATCTTGATTCGTCTTTCTAATTTTGTTATCATAATCCTACAGTTTTAAAATTACTTAGCACCAGCTGACTTACCAGACTTTCTGCGAATCTGCTCGCCAACGAACAAAATACCTTTTCCTTTGTAAGGCTCAGGCATACGGAAAGAACGAATTTTTGCACAAACCTGTCCTAACAACTGTTTGTCACAAGATTCCAATATGATGAGAGGATTCTGATTTCTTTCTGATTTCGTTTCTACCTTGATTTCCTTAGGCAACTGCAAGAAAATACTGTGAGTATAACCTAATGAGAATTCAATGATATTACCTTGGTTGCTGGCACGATAACCTACACCCACAAGCTCTAACTTCTTCACATAACCTTCAGAAACACCTACTACCATGTTGTGTACCAAAGCACGGTACAAACCATGGAAAGCATGACGCTGCTTCAGGTTATCAAGCATAGCACTTTCATTTTCACTCAACACCACGTGTCCGTCTGCGATCTCTACGTTGATAGCAGGATCAACATACTGACTCATCTCACCTTTAGGTCCTTTAACACTTACGATGTTATTCGCATAAGTGACTGTCACGTTAGCGGGAATAACAATGGGCAATTTTCCAATTCTTGACATATACTATCCTCCAAATTAATAAACATAACAAAGTACTTCACCACCTACCTTGAGGTCAGATGCTTCTTTGTCAGTCATGACACCTTTGGATGTAGATATAATTGCAATACCCAATCCGTTGATTACTCTCGGCATGTCCTTGTAACCGGTATACCTACGCATACCCGGAGTAGACACGCGGATCAACTTCTTAATCGCGTTGACCTTGTTTACTGAATCGTACTTCAGCGCTACTTTGATTGTACCTTGAGGTCCATCTTCTACAAACTTGTAGTTCAAGATGTAACCTTTGTCGAAAAGGATCTTAGTGATTTCCTTTTTCAAATTTGACGCCGGTATCTCTACCACTCTGTGTTTGGCTTGAATAGCATTTCTCAAACGCGTCAAATAATCTGCTATTGGATCTGTCATTTTATAAAGAATTTAATTAATCGGGACTCTCCCGACAATATTAAAAAAATTATTACCAGCTCGCTTTCTTTACTCCTGGGATCAAACCGCTAGAGGCCATCTCACGGAACTGAATACGTGAAATTCCGAATTGACGGATATAACCTTTTGGACGTCCAGTCAACTTGCAACGGTTATGCAAACGGATAGGATTTGCATTTTTTGGAATAGACTGAAGTTTCTGTGCAGCTTCGTAAGCTTCAGCCGGCTCACCCGTCTTCACAATTTGCTTCAAAGCAGCACGCTTAGCGGCATATTTTGCAACCATCTTGGCTCTCTTAACTTCACGAGCCTTCATTGATTCTTTTGCCATATCTATTAATCGTTTTTAGCGTTTTTAAACGGTAAACCAAATTCTTTGAGCAACGCATAACCTTCCTCGTCAGTCTTGGCTGTAGTCACGAAAGTGATGTTCATACCCAAAATGCGATCGATAGCATCGATATTGATCTCAGGGAAGATAATCTGTTCCTGGATACCCAATGTGTAATTTCCACGACCATCGAACTTGCTTTCGATACCCTTGAAGTCACGGATACGGGGCAATGCCACGCGAACGAGTTTCTCAAGGAATTCGTACATTCTCTCACGACGCAAAGTAACCATTACACCGATAGGCATTTTCTTACGCAACTTAAAGTTGGCTACGTCCTTCTTTGAAACTGTAGCAACTGCCTTCTGACCAGTGATAGCAGTGATTTCGTTAATGGCTACATCAATGATCTTTTTGTCTGCAGTAGCCATACCCAAGCCCTGATTAATCACAATCTTCTTGAGTACAGGTATCTGCATAGTTGAAGAATAATTGAACTGTTTCTTCAATGCCGGAGCAATACGCTCAGCATATTCTTTCTTAAGGCTAGCAGTATTTCCCATTACTTAATCTCCTCTCCTGATTTTTTAGCATAGCGAACCAACTTACCGTCCGCATTTAATTTTCTTCCAATACGTGTAGGTTTGCCAGTCTTCGGATCAACTACATTCAAATTTGAAATGTGAATTGGCGCTTCCTGCTTAACGATTCCACCTTGAGGATTCTTTGCGCTAGGTTTCTGGCTCTTGGAAACCATATTCAAACCTTCAACTATGGCACGACGCTTTTCTACAAGCACTTTCAACACTTTACCAGTCTGGCCTTTGTTCTCACCAGCATTGACGTAAACTGTATCGCCTTTTTTAATATGTAACTTGCTCATTACTTAATTTGTTAAAATTAAAGTACTTCAGGTGCCAATGACACAACTTTCATGTTTGCTGCACGCAACTCACGGGCTACAGGACCGAATATACGACTTCCTCTCAATTCGCCGGCATTGTTCAACAATACACAAGCGTTATCATCAAAACGAATATATGATCCATCCGGACGACGGATTTCTTTCTTAGTACGTACAATCAAAGCCTTTGATACTGCACCTTTTTTAATATCACTCGAAGGAATGACGTTCTTGATAGAAACGACAATCACATCACCAACAGACGCATAACGTCTCTTTGTACCGCCGAGAACGCGGATACAAAGAGCCTCACGTGCACCGCTATTGTCTGCTACGACTAATCTAGATTCTGCTTGTATCATAATTACTTAGCTCTTTCTACGATTTCTACAACTCTCCAATTCTTAGTTTTGCTCAAAGGACGAGTCTCCATAATTAACACAGTATCACCTACGTGGCAATCGTTCTTCTCGTCATGTGCATGGTACTTCTTCGTCTTAGAGACAAATTTACCATATATCGGGTGTTTCTCCTTAAACTTAGCAGCTACAACAATGGTCTTGTCCATCTTGTCGCTGACTACAACACCTGTTCTTGTCTTTCTTAAATTTCTAGCTTCCATGTCAGACCATTATTATTTGTTAAGTTCTCTCTGATGCAATATTGTCTTCATACGCGCAATATTACGACGTGCTGCCTTAATCAATGAAGGATTCTCCAACGGAGATACTGAATGATTCAGCAACATCTGTGTGTAATTTGCTTCTTCAGTTTGAATGCGCTCAGCCAACTCTTCAGTTGCCAATTCTCTGATTTCTGCTGTCTTCATAATTAAGCGTTTTTATCGTAATCACGTCTAACAATAAATTTTGTAGTCACAGGAAGTTTCTGAGCAGCCAAACGCAATGCTTCCTTAGCGATTTCGTAAGACACACCTTCTACTTCGAAAATAATACGTCCAGGAGTGATCGGGAATACATATCCTACAGGATCTCCCTTACCTTTACCCATACGTACGTCTGCAGGCTTCTTGGTAATTGGTTTATCCGGGAAAATACGGATCCAAATCTGACCTTCACGCTGCATGTAACGAGTCACAGCAATACGGGCAGCCTCGATCTGTCGGCCAGTAATCCAATGCGTATCAAGTGATTTTATTCCGAATGATCCGAAAGCCAATTGGTTACCACGCTGGGCATTACCTTTGCAACGCCCTTTTTGCGGTCTTCTATATTTTGTTCTTTTCGGTTGTAACATAATTCTTCAAATTCAAATTTAACGATTATTGTTCTTCTTCTTGCGGAAGTTCTTGCCACCGTTGTTCTGACGGTTACCTTCTTTAGGCTGTGTAAAGTTAGGAGCCAAATCACGCTTTCCATAAACTTCACCACGGCAAATCCATACCTTAATTCCCAGCAAACCAACCTTAGTCAAGGCTTCTGTCTGACAGTAATCGATGTCCGCACGGAATGTATGCAGAGGAGTTCTTCCTTCCTTATACATTTCAGAACGAGCCATTTCAGCACCATTCAAACGACCGGAAATCAAAATCTTGATTCCTTCCGCACCGCCACGCATTGTATTGGCAATTGCCATCTTGATGGCACGACGATACGCCATATTGCGCTCAATCTGACTTGCCACGCTCTTTGCTACGATCACAGCATCAAGCTCAGGCTTCTTGATTTCGAAGATATTGATCTGTACGTCTTTGTCCGTAATCTTCTTCAACTCCTCTTTCAGCTTGTCAACATCCTGACCACCTTTACCAATGACCAAACCCGGACGAGCAGTGCAAATAGTGATCGTCACAAGTTTAAGTGTACGCTCAATGACAATTCTTGAAACGCTGGCAGCTGCCAAACGTACATTCAAGTACTTACGGATTTTGCTGTCTTCAAGCAAAGAATCTCCAAAGTCCTTGCCACCGTACCAGTTAGAATCCCAACCTCTAATAATACCGAGTCGGTTGCTTATCGGATTTACTTTCTGTCCCATACTACCTTTTAATTAATCATTAGTTTTAGTGCCAACGAACAAAGTGACATGATTTGAACGCTTGCGAATTCTATAACCTCTTCCCTGAGGTGCGGGACGCATTCTCTTCAGAGTTGCACCACCATCAACATATACCTTTGTTACGAACAATTCGCCGTCTTCAGCTTTACGCTCGTTTTTCTGCTCCCAGTTTGCAATTGCTGAACGCAACAGTTTCTCCACGTCTGCAGAAGCTGCTTTAGAAGAAAATCTCAACGTTCCGAGTGCTCTATTCACTTCCATACCGCGGATCATATCAACCACATATCTCATCTTACGCGGAGAAGAAGGCACATTCTGCAACTTCGCAAAATACTGGGTTTTAAGGGCTTCTTTTCTTTTCTCAGCCGCAATTTTTTTTCTTGCTCCCATTTATATCTAACTTTTTTATTTCAGTTAATAGCCCGTTTACTTCTTCTTGTTACCTGCGTGGCCACCAAAACGACGAGTGGGTGCAAATTCACCCAACTTGTGTCCGACCATGTTCTCAGTAACGTAAACAGGAATAAATTTATTTCCGTTGTGAACTGCAATAGTATGCCCCACGAAATCTGGAGATATCATTGAAGCTCTGGCCCATGTTTTAACCACGCTCTTCTTACCGCTCTCATTCATGGCGAGCACTTTCTTTTCGAGCTTTACTTCAATATATGGACCTTTTTTTAATGAACGACTCATAATTTATACTCAGATTTACTTATTACTTATTACATCTTTCGATAATATACTTATTAGACTGCTTCTTAGGAGCTCTTGTCTTCAAGCCCTTAGCGTACAATCCATTACGTGAACGTGGATGACCTCCAGACTGACGGCCTTCACCACCACCCATCGGATGATCATGCGGGTTCATTACCACACCACGGTTGTGAGGACGACGACCCAACCAGCGTGAACGTCCGGCCTTACCAGAGCTTTCCAATGCATGGTCTGAGTTACCTACACTTCCTACAGTAGCCTTACATGCGCTTAAGATCTGACGAGTCTCGCCAGAAGGCAACTTGATTACGCAGTAACGACCTTCACGTGAAGTCAACTGAGCAAAATTACCTGCAGAGCGAACCAGCAACGCACCCTGACCAGGACGCAATTCAATGTTGTGAATTACTGTACCGACAGGAATGTTAGCCAAAGGAAGTGCATTTCCTATCTCAGGAGCTGCATCCTTACCTGACATAACTGTGCTGCCTACCTGCAAGCCGTTAGGAGCAATTATATAACGTTTTTCTCCATCAGCATAAAAAAGCAAAGCAATACGAGCCGAACGGTTCGGATCATATTCAATTGTCTTTACTACTGCTGGTACACCGTCTTTCTCTCTCTTGAAATCGATAAAACGGAACTTTCTCTTGTGACCGCCGCCCATGTAGCGCATTGTCATCCTACCGACATTGTTACGGCCACCAGTTGAACGTTTTCCACAAACAAGAGATTTCTCTGGTACAGATGCAGTAATCTCCTCAAAAGTACCAATAATCTTGTGTCTCTGCCCCGGTGTAGTGGGCTTAAATTTACGTACTGCCATCTTCTATTTAAATATTGCTATAAAAATCAATAGTATCGCCCTCCTTCAAAGTAACGATAGCCTTCTTGAAGGCATTTCTCTTACCCTGAATAAGACCAGAAACAGTATAGCGACGCTTCGTCTTACCTGAATAGTTGCAGGTATTAACAGCTACTACTGTTACATTATACAAAGCCTCGACCTCTTTCTTAATCTCAATCTTGTTAGCCTCAGGACGAACAATGAAGCCGAACTTGTTCTGCTTCTCTGTCATTTGGGTCATCTTCTCAGTGACCAAAGGTTTAATAATATATCCCATAGTGGTTCAAACTCCTTATTTGGTTAAGATTTGATCGACAACTTTAAGCGAATTCTCAGTCACAACCATAACATCCGCATTCAATACGTTATAGGTATTAAGTGCAGAAGCAAGCGTAACATTCACACGTTCGAGATTTCGAGCTGACAAATATACGTTTTTATCAGCACCCGGCAAAACGAACAGCGCTTTCTTGCCGTCAATTTTAAGATTATTTATAATTTCTACAAACTGCTTAGTCTTTGGAGCTTCGATTGAGAAGTCTTCAACTACAACAATTGCATTTTCCTGTGCCTTATAGCTCAATGCTGAACAACGGGCCAAAACCTTAACTTTCTTGTTCAACTTGAAACCATAATCGCGAGGTTTCGGACCGAATACGCGGCCACCACCTACCAATACCGGAGAATTGATATCACCACGACGTGCTCCACCGCCACCTTTCTGACGTCCGAGCTTACGAGTTGATCCACTCACTTCGCTTCTCTCCTTTGACTTGGCAGTACCTTGACGCTGATTAGCCATGAACTGCTTTACATCAAGATAGATTGCATGGTCATTTGGTTCAACGCTGAAGATAGAATCGTTCAAAACAACCTTTCTGCCGGTGTCTTCACCTTTGATATTTAATACACTAACTTCCATTATTTTTCAATTATTACGATTGAACCATTGTAACCCGGTACAGAACCCTTGATCAACAAAAGGTTGTGCTCTGGAATTACTTTTAATACTTGCAAATTCTGAGTTGTCACACGGTCGCCACCCATCTGGCCGCCCATGCGCATTCCCTTGAATACCTTTGCAGGGTATGAACATGCACCGATAGATCCCGGCTTACGAGCACGGTTGTGCTGACCATGGGTAGTCTGACCTACACCACCGAATCCATGACGCTTTACTACACCCTGGAAGCCGTGTCCCTTTGAAGTTCCAATTACATCAACAAATGATGCATTGGCAAAGATATCAACGGTTACAGTATCACCTAAATTCAATTCCTGCTCAAATCCCTTGAACTCGGCCAAGTGTCTCTTTGGAGTAGTTCCAGCCTTCTTGAAGTGTCCCATCATAGGAGCAGTAGTGTTCTTTTCCTTAGCCTCTTCGAAACCAAGCTGAACAGCTGCATAACCGTCTTTTTCAACACTCTTGATTTGTGTAACTACACAAGGACCAGCTTCGATAACAGTGCATGGAACATTCTTACCATCGGCACTGAATACGGATGTCATTCCGATTTTCTTTCCTAATAATCCTGGCATTTCAGTTAAATTTTAAAATAAATAGTACTAAACTTTAATTTCAACTTCTACTCCGCTGGGCAATTCCAGTTTCATCAAAGCATCAACAGTCTTTGCAGTTGAGCTGTAAATGTCGATCAATCTCTTGTAAGAAGAAAGCTCAAATTGCTCGCGTGACTTCTTATTAACGAAAGTTGAACGGTTCACTGTAAAAATACGCTTGTGAGTTGGAAGAGGTATAGGACCGCTTACAATCGCACCTGTTACCTTTACAGTCTTTACGATCTTTTCAGCAGACTTGTCTACCAAATTGTGATCGTAAGATTTAAGTTTAATTCTAATCTTTTGACTCATGGTTTTTATTAATTATATTGATTAATAATAGGAAGAGTAAGAAGGTATGTCGGCTAAGAGTCATTCGCTAACCGACACCTTCCAACTCTTTTTTATTCGATTTATACAAGATCCGTACGTCCCTTGATTTCTTCAAGCACAGCCTTGGCGATTGAGCTTGATACAGGAGCATGGTGATCGTATGTCATTGAAGAAGTTGCACGACCGGAAGTGATAGTACGAAGAGCTGTCACATAGCCGAACATTTCTGCCAAAGGTACCATTGCCTTAACGATACGGGCACCGCTACGGCTGGTATCCATTCCTTCTACCTGGCCACGACGCTTGTTCAAGTCACCGATTACGTCACCCATGTTTTCCTCAGGTGTTACCACCTCAAGTTTCATGATAGGCTCCATCAATACCGGCTTAGCCTGTGCGCAAGCATTCTTGTAAGCCTGGATAGCGCAGATTTCGAATGACAACTGGTCTGAATCGACTGGATGGAAAGATCCATCAAGCAACTCTACCTTCAAGCTGTCCATCGGGAAACCACCGAGGATACCGTTCTTCATGGCGCTTTCGAAACCTTTCTGTACTGAAGGAATGAATTCCTTAGGAATGTTACCGCCAGTAACCTTGTTTTCGAACTGCAAGCCACCCTGAGTGTAATCCTCATCTACCGGACCTACGTTAACGATGATATCAGCGAACTTACCGCGACCACCTGACTGTTTCTTGTAAACCTCACGCAGGTTGACAGTCTTGGTAATGGCCTCCTTATAGTTAACCTGTGGCTTACCCTGATTACATTCAACCTTGAACTCACGTTTCAAACGGTCGATGATGATATCCAAGTGCAACTCACCCATACCAGAGATCACAGTCTGACCAGTCTGCTCGTCAGTCTTGACAGTAAAGGTCGGGTCTTCTTCAGCCAACTTGGCCAAACCATTTGAAAGCTTGTCCAAATCCTTCTGAGTCTTCGGCTCTACTGCGATACCGATCACCGGATCCGGGAAGTCCATTGATTCCAATACGATAGGTGCATCTTCATCACAAAGTGTATCACCAGTACGGATATCCTTGAAACCTACACCTGCACCGATATCACCGGCTGAAATAACGTCTACCGGATTCTGGTGGTTAGAGTGCATCTGGAACAAACGAGATACACGCTCCTTCTTGCCTGAACGAGAGTTGTAGATGTAAGAACCAGCCTCTACCTTACCTGAATAAACACGGATAAAAGTCAAACGACCTACATACGGGTCAGTAGCGATCTTGAACGCCAAAGCAGATGTCTTTTCATCTTCTGACGGCTTACGATCTTCTTCTTCACCAGTATCAGGATTTGTACCTACTACGTTCGGTGTATCCAGAGGAGAAGGCAAGAAAGCACAAACATAATCCAACAGTGTCTGAACACCCTTGTTCTTGAATGAAGAACCACAGAGCATCGGAGTTACCTGCATTGATACAGTAGCAGCACGAAGTGCGCGAAGAATTTCTTCTTCTGTGATGGTAGAAGGATCATCAAAATATTTGGTCATCAAATCATCATCAAACTCAGCAACCTTCTCCAACATCTTATCACGCCATTCTTCAGCTTCTGCCTGAAGATCTGCCGGGATATCCTCTACTGAATAGTCAGCACCCATAGTTTCATCGTGCCACAGGATAGCCTTCATCTTGATCAGGTCTACAACACCCTTGAAGTTCTCTTCAGCACCGATAGGAATAACTACAGGACAAGGATTGGCACCAAGTACATCCTTCATCTGACGAACAACTTCAAAGAAGTCTGCACCTGAACGGTCCATCTTGTTAACATAACCCATACGGGGAACATTATACTTGTCAGCCTGACGCCATACAGTTTCAGACTGAGGCTCAACACCACCTACAGCACAATAAGCAGCCACCGCGCCATCCAATACACGCAATGAACGCTCAACCTCAGCTGTAAAGTCAACGTGTCCCGGAGTATCAATCAAGTTAATCTTATAGGTATCACCATTCCACTTCCAACGAGTAGTCGTTGCTGCAGAAGTAATTGTAATACCACGCTCCTGTTCCTGAGCCATCCAGTCCATAGTGGCAGCACCATCATGAACCTCACCAATTTTATGAGTCAGACCTGTATAGAACAAAATACGTTCAGACGTTGTAGTCTTACCGGCATCAATATGAGCCATGATACCGATATTACGGGTCAAATGTAAATCTTGTTTTGCCATTGTATTCTAGCGACTTATTATGAATTAGAATCTAAAGTGAGCAAATGCACGGTTAGCTTCTGCCATACGATGCATATCCTCTTTACGCTTAAAAGCACCGCCCTGCTCGTTGTAAGCATCCATGATTTCTGCTGCAAGCTTGTCTGACATGCTCTTACCACCACGCTTACGGGCAAAAATAATCAAATTCTTCATTGAAATAGATTCCTTGCGCTCCGGACGGATTTCAGTAGGCACCTGGAATGTTGCACCACCGATTCGACGTGACTTAACCTCTACCTGCGGAGTTACTTTCTCCAAAGCTGCTTTCCAGATTTCCAATGCACTCTTCTCTTCGTTAGGCATCTTAGCCTTTACAGTTTCCAGAGCGGCGTAGAAAATCTCGTATGAGGTATTCTTCTTACCGTCGTACATCAAATGATTAACAAATTTTGAAACTTTAACATCGTTAAAGACCGGATCCGGAAGGATCACACGCTTTTTTGGTTTTGCTTTTCTCATTTTTAAAAAATTTTCAGTTTGGCTGTTTCCTTTTCAATTCACTTCAACTTTCCCTCCGGAAAATTTACTCAACCTATAATTTCACAAACCAAAACTTAATAAATAAATAGATTTTTTCAGTAAATCAGCAAAAAATTACTTCTTTCCTGCCTTAGGACGCTTAGCTCCATACTTAGAACGACGCTGTGTACGGTTTGCCACACCTGCAGTATCCAATGTACCACGTACAATATGATAACGCACACCCGGAAGGTCTTTCACACGACCACCACGAACGAGAACGATTGAGTGTTCCTGCAAGTTGTGTCCTTCTCCCGGAATGTAAGAGTTAACTTCCTTCATGTTTGTCAAACGCACACGAGCAACTTTACGCATCGCTGAATTAGGTTTCTTCGGAGTTGTGGTATAAACACGAACACACACACCACGACGCTGAGGACAGCTATCCAAAGCCGGTGACTTGCTCTTGTCTACCAATACCGTTCTACCTTTTCTTACCAATTGTTGAATAGTAGGCATTGTCTTTTAATTTTTAATTTATTTATATATTGTAATTTATAGATTCTAAGCCATAAAAGGACACTTTACCGCCTTTTGGGTTGCAAAGTTACGAATTTTATTCTAAATAACAATATGTTTTAGCCATTAAAAAACAACGGCCGCCTAAAATAGGTGCAAAAGACGTCTTTTTTAACTCTATTTATATTTTATGTTTTTAAAATAGCATGAATTTAAGCTTCACCTTTATTGATCTTGAACGGAGCGATGGTACGAGGGCCGTCACCAGGAAGTGTGATCTCACCGAAATTCTGTTCGTACTTCATCACATTGTCCTGTAAAGCATAAAGCAAGCGTTTGGCATGTTCCGGAGCCAGGATGATTCTGGACTGAACATTGGCTTTGGGTGTACCAGGCATCACTCTTACAAAATCAATGATAACTTCTGAAGATGAATGAGCTATAAGGGCCATATTGGCATAAATACCTTGTGCCACATCCGGCGTCAACTCTATTTGCAATACATTGTTGTTTTTCTGTTCTTCGTTACTCATAAACTATATTAAATTTAAAATTGTGAATACAGCACAAAGGTAATCTAATTTATTTAATAAGCAAACTTCACAAACAAAAACATCATTCCAGGCCGACAATCTCAAAAGCCACATTACATTTCGGACTCATTTTATCGGTATCTCCTCGTCCATACCGATGATCTGTTATTCTCTAGCCAACTGTGTGCCAAAAGCCCTGAAAAGGACGATATAACCAAAAGTCTTTAGCCGAAACTTTCCATACCTTTGGACTCCTACCGTCAACATTCACTCCTATAAGACAGAATGTGATGAATTTCCCCTCTATCATTACACAGCAGATGAAGCTTGAATCCGTGGTACCAGCCTATTGTACCTTTGCCACCAATAACCGTCTCATTGAATATATTGTCGACATAATACCTTAGATTGCGACATACGGGTATCATGGTGTTCCTACAAAACTTATGCCCGTACATCTTCCGAACGCAAAAGTTTGAGGAAGAAAACAAACTTGAAGAATACACGTTGCTACAGCTCTACAAATCTATTATATGATATCGCATTAGAGATATCACGCTTCATGTGTTCACGAATATAAAAGATGTAATAGTGCTTGAAATTATGGTAACTCCCGAAATAAAAAAGGAGAAGAATGGTCATTATTTCACTATCCGACGTGAGGCTTTCCGGTTACGATGTATCTTTCCATCAGTGACCGGAAGAAGATTTTTCTTCAATTCAAGATCAAGATTCTTATAAAACTTATCAATAATACAGAAAAGTTCCGTAAAGTTGGACAAATATTGACCAAAATAAGTTGTGAGACCAAATCCCTACCATATAAGAATCGGTCTCACATTTAATTAGCGAAGTCTAGAAGATCTATCTCTATTTGTAAACACTCGAATAATAGAGAAAGCAGGTTGGTCTTTGAAAGCATCAAAATCCTTGCTATGAAGCAATTCGCATTTTGCAATGTAATTTGCATCCAATTTATAAGACTGTGCATCAGTCATAATAAAATAGCTATCAATCATGAACATAACCACTCCAGTAACATTCGGATATTTATTCTTTTGGATTTCCTGTAATGTAGTATAATTAATATTTTTCTCACAGCTAACACTTGTTTTACCGTAATACGTTACACCATTGACAATGATTGGTTTGTCAAGTGATACTTTTTTTACATTGCTAAAGCCACTGTTTCTCCCCAAATCAAAACCTATATAGTCTTTTACAAAGACATCATTGATATAACATGCATTCTTAGGTCGATTGAAATCAATATCATCCACCCAACTTTGAGCAAATGACCATGTATGGCACGATACTAACAAAATAACAGAAATAATTGTTCTCATAAAAAACTTAATTTAATTAATTTATTTTCTATATTAACAAACAGGTGATGCAGGGCATGCAAGATTGAATATGAATGATACATTATCACATTGAATCGGTGTTGTCACATCGTGATTCACCAATAAAAATTGATTATTCTCTAACAAGTGTCGAATATTTTCTATACGTCCTGTATAGAGATTATCCATACACAGAACTTTGTAACCGTCTTTAAGAAGCCGGTCACACAGGTGAGATCCTATAAATCCGGCACCACCTGCCACTAACGCTGTCTTATCTTTATTTACTTTCATTATGTTTTTCTAATATTAATATATACATATATATATATG
>URDY01000033.1 GCA_900546665.1 uncultured Paraprevotella sp.
GTAACGGCATCACTCGGGATTGATTTTGAAAGGACTGTGTCTTCAAAATCATCAATCTCCGTAGTACTGCAGCCCATGATCAGGGCTGCAAGTAGTACGGAGACTGAAAAAAAATTTTTATATTTCATGTCTTAGATTATTGAACAAGTACTTTAACGACTTTTTTCGGGGTTTTGACAATGTAAAGGCCATTGCTCAGACTTGTGTTTTTATTCATGCTCTGACCGTTGACATTGAATATTTCATATGACTGTGTACCTTCAACAACGATATGTTTGTTTTCCACATATACATTGATGCTTTGATCGGTAGTAGTTTCGTTAATTCCTGTCGGATTCAGGTCATCGCTGACAACCAGCCAACCCATAGTGTCACCACTAACGGTCGTCAAGTCATTAGGCAAACCTTCTGCCGTTTCATCTTTTTGACGGATGATCTTCATTCCTGTTGTAATAGTGTAGGTTTCATCGTCTCCTACGATACTGGAGGTTGTATATCCGCCAATTCTGAATATAGTGGCACAATCGAAATTGTTGGTTTGTGGTCCACACAGGATATATGGGTTGACAATTTCGTATTGTTCTTCATTGGCATTGAGGAATTTGGCTGTACGGGCAACCTTACCGTCAATCAACTGAGAACTGGTTCCGACAGTGAGAAGCTTGTTGTTGTCTATCTTAGCCTGTCCAGGTGTTGCTGCCACGTAGAAAAAGTATTGGCCCGTAGAAGACGCAGAGCTGTTTTCAATTTCCGCTTGTCTCAGCATTTTGGCATAGAATCCTTCGTTGGTAATACCCCATATCTTGATGGAATAATTGGAATTGGTTCTGTTTGTCAAAGAAGCTATGACTACAGGAGTGATGTCCTCCGGGAACGGCTGTGTAAAGCTGATCCAAGTGGTGTCACGTCCGATACGTGTAGGAGTTTCACCAACTTCCATCGTTATGTCACCATACTGGTAATGTCCGATAGGCATGACCATGTAATCCGTAGTTTCAGATTTGGTCATGGTGTTGTTGTAACCTCCGTTTGTCCATGGAGAGTATTTGAATGTGAAACGGTCCTTTGTAACTGAAACCACATTATTGACCAATGCAGCATTAATGTTATTACGGCTTATCAAACCAACGAAAACTGCAGGTTCACCTTCTTCCAGCGCAGTGAAGTAGCTGGTATTCTCATCGGTGCTGCTGATTTCCATGTGACCGTATTGAAGTTCCTGGCTTCCTTGTGCACCACTGAGTGAAATGGAAATTTCTTCAGAATAGCGCTGTTCACCATCGCAGTCAAAGTTATGAATACGATATGTATAGGTTCCTTTCTTGAAATCAGCCGGGAATGTTTCAGTGTAAGTAAATGCTGTCTTTTCTGATGCCGGATAAATCTGGACTGTTTTCCAACCTTCCTGATCTATTTGTAGTTCAAGGTAAGTGGAGTCTGTCAGTTCCATATTTTCGTTGGTCCATTCGATATTCAGCTTTCTGGTCAGCTCATTGTAGGTTACTGTAAAGTCTGACGGATCAAAATAGACTACTTTTGGAACATATTCATAGGCTTTGTTATAACCAATGCCGGATTCCATTTCTGCATAGTAGTCACCTAATAATGAAAGTTGTCCGTCAAGATAGATTTTAGAGCAGTTGGCTTCACTGTTCCAATAAGCGTAACGTTCAATATACGGCCATTTGTTGAGATTATCCAAAATAGGTTTCATGCCGTTGTAGTTTTTCTGCTGGTTCTCAATAGAGAATGAGTTCCTGTCAGAAACAGCACCGAAAATACCATTATTGTTCCAAGAAGCTCCCCAAACGAATTCTGAGATCCAAATAGGACGTTTGTAACGGTCGTACCAGCTACTTAGCCCATTAAAGCTGTTAGTTGGCCAGTAGCAGTGCAAATCCAGAATGTCACATCTCCATCCGCGTTTGTCGATTTCGTCCATGAAGGAGTACAACCAATTAAGGCTACCATCATGTGAAGATGGTGAACAGAGACGTTTTCCCGTAGCCATCAAATCTTCCCATGTAGCAAGTACGGATTCCAAGCTTTCTGTACCATGGTCAGATGCATTTCCTGGTTCATTATTGGTTTTCAAATGTGGTGAGTATGTTAATGTTCCACAATTTCCAGGCCAACCAACTTCTATCTTATGCGGAACACACTCGCAATCCATGCCTTTATCTTCGCCTGGACCGAAAGAATAGCACCAGGATACGTTAAGAGCTTGTGTAGATTCAGTTCTGGTATCATTGGCCAAACCTTTCTTCTCGGCATCATTCCATTTGAATATTCGGTAAGAAGAAATATGCTGGTCTAATACAACTGGTAGAGTAGCCACTTCCAAATCTTCGTTATCTGCAATGAAACATCTGCTGTAACCTCGTCCACCCGGATTATTGGAGAATGTGACCATATATCCTCTTTTCAGCTTGAAACTTCTGATACGGTTGTTAAGTTTGGCTGTAGTGAGCGTATTCATGTAACCGCCAGAATTTTCCAGTCCGAAATCGTTGACAGATTCTCCTTCGAAATTCTGTTCTGAATAGACTGTCAGAGGTTTGATATCCTTGTCATAAGGTAAAATGATGGCACCTTGTGAGTACATTTTGACCTGACAGTTTTCATCATTTACAGCTGGTTGACCATCAATAGTAATGTAACCCAAATAGCTGAGAGCTTTACTCGGGCGGATTTTTTTCAGAATGACAACAGCATGATCTTTATTGGTAATATTGATGCTACCTGTTGTTGTAAAAGGATCTGTGCCAGTAATGACATAGTCCACATCTTCACTCAGGGTTATAGCAGATGTAACTTGCTCTACCTGTGTGGTCGTGTTCTTTGCAAATGCAATATGGGAGATTCCCCATATTAATGCAATGGTCAAGAAACTTTTTTTCATTATTAATTAAGTTATAATATAGTGTAATTACTTGGTATTAGGAAATGCTTTCATCAAGCGTTTGAGTTCTTTTTTAGTAATAGCCATTACAGTGCCGTGACGAGGTGTGAAGGCACCTTCTGTTGCTGTGTTCTGCTTGAACTGGAATGTTTTGAGATCCTTGCTAGTGTTGAACTGATAATGTCCGTTCATGTAGCAATCGTACATCATAACCCAGTCACCATCTATCAGTTGGAATACACCGCAACCTTCTACTGCTTCTTTGGTAGTTTCACATGTTCCGTCCTGAAGCTCCCATTGTGAGAAATCATGCAGGTCTTTGGTTATGTACTGACGGATTCCCTTTTTGCGGTCGCCTTCAGTTTTGAAGAATACATGATAATAACCATCTTCGTCCATTACAATATCTGTATCAATGGCTGCATTCTTGAAATCAAACAAAACTTGAGGTTCACCTTCCAAATCACTGAAGTCTTCATTGGCGTATGCCCAATAAACTTTGTCGTACGGACATTTGCCATCGTCTGTCAGGATAGAGAAATATACCATGTATTTTTTAGCTGTTTTGTCATAGATTGTCTGAGGTGCCCAAACACGGGTTACGTTGGCAAACATGGTACCTGCGTATTTCTCAGGGAAGTGTACGGTGTGGTGTGCCCAGTTGACCATGTCCTTACTGCGCATCAGTACCATACCGCGATTGGAACTCCATCCTTCGCTAGAGCGCATATCTGTTACGACCATGTAGAAATAACCATCTTCTCCTCTAAGAATATGCGGGTCACGCACACCCTTCTTTAAAGAGATTGTGTCGGATGAAATAACTGGTTTTCCGTCATTTAGCGGAGTGTAATTAAAGCCGTCGTAACTGATGGCATAACAGATTTGTTCTTCTTGAGGAGCATTACCAGTAAAATAAGTAAACAAGTATGCTACATTCTTTTTCGCCGATAATGCAGTGGCGTTTCCGCATACCATTGCGACGAAAAGGCAAGCGCTTAACAGGGTTTTTAGATTAATTTTTCTCATTGTTTGTAATTTAGGTTAATGTTTCGTGTCAAATGTACTAAAAAATTGCTTGAATATCTTTTCTTTATAGAAAGCGTTAACGAATATTAACTTTTGTTTTTGTCTTTCCTTAATGATTCAGCTATGCTCCATTGTATGGCAGCTTCTTCTTCTTGTCCGTTCCGGGAAAGTGCATCACCGAAAAGTTCGTGAGCTTTGGCATGTTCCGGTTTGATTGATACGGATTTGTCTAGGTCGGATAATGCTTGCGCAATATTACCGCAGAGAAGGTGATGTTTGCCACGTTGATAAATGGCTTTAAAGCTGTATGGTGCCAAATCCAATGCTTTGTTGAAACATTTCAGAGCTTCGTGCATGTCATTTACAGACTGTAGTGTGATGCCTTTTCTGATCCAGGCATCGAGATAAGCCGGATTGAGAGATAAGGCTTTGTCATAATTGGCTAACGCAGCTCGTGTGTTATGGGCCTGTGTGATACAGGTATTTCCCATATCGTAAAACTCTTTGGCCAGTGTATTCAGCTGTTCCTGACGGCTGTTCATTTCGGCCTTGAGACGGGCGTTTTCTTCTTTCAGACGATTGATGACTTGGAGCTTTCTGACTATCAGTTTCTTGACAGATGGCTTTTCAATGTCATAGCGACAGTGAATGGCTTTGAAAAAGTGTTGTAGTGACAGCGTAAATTGGCCTTGGTCAAAAGCTTTAACGCATTCGTTATAGGCAATATCGGCTTCAGCTCCTTTGAGAGCCTGTTCAAGAATATCGTGATTGTTGAATTGACGGGCAAACTGCAGAATTTCGGGTCTTACAAAAATGTCTGACTGACTGATAGGTTTTTTCAGGACGATACCGTCAAGTGATGTACAGCGGCTGAGAGCGACGTAAGCTTGTCCGCCGGCAAATACACCTCCTGTGAAATCGATAATGACTTTTCTGAATGTCAGTCCCTGACTTTTATGAATGGTAATAGCCCATGCTAATCTGAGCGGATATTGGATAAAAACGCCCAGTTCTTCCTCTTCAATCTTTTTTTCCTGTTCGTTATAGGTATATTTTACATTGCTCCACTGTTCACGTGTGACAGTGACTTCATTGCCGCTTTCAAGAATGACATCAATGGATTGGCCATTCGGATTGATGTGTGATATGATACCCAGACTTCCGTTGACCCATCGTTTGTCAGGATCGTTTTTGATAAAAATAATTTGTGCTCCTTCCTTGAGTTCTAAAACGATTTGTGTAGGAAGGGAGGATTCTGGAAACTCGCCACGGATTTCACCTCTAAAAATAGTGGAATTACCTTTTAGAGCAGATAATTCTTTCCGGTTGATGTAGTCTGCGTTATCCCTTCTGGTCGCTAACGTAATGCAAAGGTTTTCTTGTTGCTTTGTTTCCTGGGTGGATGTTTCAACGCGGGTGTTAAGTAATTGCAGGTCGGCCGGACCTGCCTGATTATGGCGGATATGGTCCAGCACAGCTATGAATGCCAAATCTTTTTGCCTGTACACCTTTTTTAATTCAATGGATGCCAGTTTCATTTCATTGAAAACTTTGGCTGCGAAAAAATAAGGCGTAGGGTAGAAGCGGCGCAAAATATCCCATTCATCATTTTTGACCACAGGTTCAAGCTGGAATATATCACCGACAAAGAGAATTTGCTTTCCGCCAAACGGTTCTCTCATTCGTCTGCTGTAGATCCGGAGTATTTTGTCAATGAAGTCGATAATATCTGCTCTGACCATTGAAATCTCATCAATAATAATGAGTTCAACTTCTTGTATCAGCTTACAATGCGTAGATTTGTATTTGAGATAATCCCGGATACGTCGCGGATGGAAACGTGGATCGTCAGGAAGTATCGGATGAAAGGGGATTTTGAAAAAACTGTGTAATGTGCTTCCACCCACATTGATGGCTGCCACTCCTGTAGGTGCAAGTACAACATATTTCTTGGAAGTATGGCTGCAGATGTATTTTAGCAAAGTCGATTTACCCGTACCAGCTTTTCCGGTAAGGAAAACGGAGTTACGGGTAAATTGTATAAGGTTCAGAGCGTTCTGAAACTCTGTATTATGTTTGTCTATTTCAATTGCTTCCAATTGCGTCTGCCGGCGTCTGGTTTTCTGATGCAGGACTGATATTTTGATTATTCTCTAAATCCTGAGTCTCGGCACCTTCTTCTGTAGGAATAATAACCTCTTCTGTGGGTTCTTCCAATGAAAGTGAATCACTGGTTGCATCGAGAGAGTCAGGTTCTGTATAATAGAAACTTCTGCAATTATAGGTAGAAGGATCAATATCCTCTTTGGGCTTGGCCGGGAACTTTTCTCTGTACTTGGACAGACTTTCATCTAAAAGGACTTTTTGGATGAAGTTACCGAAGATTGGTAAGGCCGTACGGCTACCTTGACCCAATGCACCGGTACGGAAGTGTATGCTTCTGTACTCGCCGCCTACCCATGCTCCACCGACCAGTTTGGGAGTAACGCCTACAAACCAAGCGTCAGAATGATTATTGGATGTTCCTGTTTTTCCACCGAACTCGCACCATTGCAGTACCGGATGAATGTAACTCCATAAAGCCGCTGTAGTACCACCTGGTTCAGTCAGTCCTCCTCTGAGCAGTTGTTGCATGTAGAAAGCTGAGCGATAGGGAATAGCCTGGACATTTTCAACTTCTGATGAATAGATGATGTGTCCGTCTCTATCCAATATTTTGGTTACCATAATAGGCATGTTGTATTTGCCGTCATTGATTACAGTACAATATGCATTGACCAGTTCCAACAAGTTGACATCAGATGATCCCAAACTTAAGGAAGGGGTTTCATGGAGCGGTGACTGTATACCCATCGCATGAGCTGTTTGTGCCACATTATGAATTCCGGTTTCATAACCTAACTTTACGGCTATACTATTGATACTTTGTGCAAATGCTGCTTTCAGAGGTATATTGGCTCCGGAGAATGTTCCATTGGCGTTATGAGGTGTCCAAACCGTAGGCTCTCCTTTGATGGTATCAGGATATTGTTTCCATTCGTCAACCCGGCAGTCACAAGGGGTTAGTCCCTGGTTCATGGCTTCTGTATAAACAAAAAGTTTAAAGGTGGAACCGGGTTGTCTCATGGCTGTGACTTTGTCGTATTTCCACGAATTAAAATCAATGTCTCCTACCCAGGCTTTGACTTCACGAGTATCAGGCTCGATGGCAACAAATCCACAGTGCATGAATTTCACCATGTAACGGATGGAATCCATGGTACTCATTTCTTCTTTTTTGATACCATCGTATGAGAATAAGCTGACAGTGTGAGGCTTGTTCAGATAGTATGAAATTGAATCCGGCTGATCCGAGAAACGTAATTTCAAGTATTTGTATTCTGTCGTCTTTTCAGCTATTTTTTCTATGAACTGAGGAATTTCTTTATGCTGTT
Source organism: uncultured Paraprevotella sp. (assembly GCA_900546665.1). GTDB lineage: Bacteria > Bacteroidota > Bacteroidia > Bacteroidales > Bacteroidaceae > Paraprevotella > Paraprevotella stercorigallinarum. Next base: position 7,366 of record URDY01000033.1, read on the forward strand.
CATCTTGCCATGGAGCTGTATTACCCCAGTGGTTTTTGAAGCGTTCCTGTATGATTTTCATTTGCTGCAAGGCTGCTTCTTCCGCATATTTCTGCATGCGGGTATCGATAGTCGTATATATCTTCAGTCCGTCAGCGTACAAGTCAAGTTTTTCGTCTGAATTGATACCGGAAATCAGTCCTTTCTCGCATAGCATATAGATATAATCAGTCAGGGCACTGCGGAAATAGGGAGCTATACCGTCATAGCTGCTTTCGATCCCTTTGCTGCTCACTTGCATGGGGATAGCCTTGATGGAGTCCAACTGATACTTTTGTGCCTTTTTGCCATTAATGACCAGATGACCATGGTCATACAGATTGGTGAGTACCACATTACGACGTTTGGTACTGTTTTTAGGATTCAGACGTGGATTATAGCTTGATGTTGCTTTTAACAGACCGACAAGCGTAGCTGCCTGTTCGTAAGTCAGTTTATCCGGTGTCGTGTTAAAATACGTCCGGCAAGCAGTCTTTATACCGAATGAATTACTTCCGAAATCTACTGTATTGAAATACATGGTCAGGATATCCTCTTTTGAGAATATCATTTCCAGCTTGACAGCTACGATCCATTCCTTGGCTTTCATTACCAGTATTTTTACCCCAGGTATTTTGCCAAGCAGTCCGGTAGAATATTCTGTTCTTACCCGGAAAAGGTTTTTGGCCAGCTGCTGCGTAATTGTGCTGGCTCCACGGGCATGTCCGCTGGCTATGTCTTTTATAGCTGCGAAGAGTCCTTGAAAATCAATTCCATGATGTCGGTAGAAACGCTCGTCTTCCGTATCAATGAGAGTCTGTACAAGTATGGGTGATAAATCTTTGTATTCCACGGGTGAGCGGTTTTCGCTGAAATATCGTCCAATAAGTACACTGTCTGCACTGTAAATTTCAGATGCTTCATTAGTGACCGGATTTTCGATTTCGTGGAATCCGGGTGATTTTCCGAAGAGGTAAAGAAAGTTGTTGTCTACGGCTATTAGCAGCAAAATTATTGCTATAATAAAAGTGACTACATAACTGAATAATTTTTTATACCATGGACCGGAATATATATGACGAAAACTTTTGCCTATATTCTTTAATTTTTGTTTGGCAGAGGATTGCTTTCCGTTAGAATCTTCTTGTTTCATAGTCAGTGATTGATAAATTTCCTTGGTAAAATTAGGAAAAAGTTTAATCGTTTAGTACTAACTCTAGGAATTTTTTTATTTCTTTATCATTATCTGGATGAAACCAATGTATTTCAGTATCCTTTTTATACCACGTCATTTGTTTGCGTGAGTAAATTCTGGTATTTTGTTTGATTTTCTCAATGGCTTGTTCCAAACTCCAGTTTCCATCAAGATATTGAAATATTTCCTTGTAACCAACTGTGTTGAGTGCATTGGTATAACGGTATGACATGACATTTTTGACTTCATCGATCAGACCGTTTTGTATCATTTCGTCAACTCGTTTGTTGATACGTTCATAAAGTTCCTCTCTGTCTCTGCGGAGTCCTATTTTAATAATGTCAAATGACCTTTCTTTTTTCTTGTTCGTCCTGAATGACGAATAGGGCTTTCCGGTCATATAGCAGATTTCAAGAGCGTGAAGAATACGTTTTGGATTTTTCTGATCAACGATTGCATAATAATCTGGGTCAAGAAGACGAAGTTCGTTACTTAGTGGAGTCAGACCTTCTTGTTGATACCGTTCCATGATCATTTCTCTTGTTTCCTGATCTACGGTCGGGATATCATCTATGCCGTTACAAACGGCATCAATATACATCATGCTTCCTCCTGACATCAGGGCAAAAGGATGGGTTTGATACAGTTGATCCAGCAAGGATATGACATCCGATTCAAATTGGGCTGCACTATAGTAGTCAGTCAAACTTAATGTCCCGACAAAGTAATGTTTGACCCGTTTAAGCTGATCTGCTGTAGGAGCTGCAGTGCCGATGGTGAGATCTTTATACAGTTGTCGTGAATCGGCATTGATGACGGGAGTATGAAGAAACTCAGCCAATGAAAGGCTGAGTTCCGTTTTTCCTACACCTGTAGGACCTATAAGTACGATAAGTTTATTTCTCATTGAGAATGATCAATACGTGTTTCCATCGTTGATTTGGAAACCTTCAGGATCGAATTCGTCTTTATCGAATTCATCACTGCCATAAAAATTTTCCTGGATATCTTCGTTTGATTTTCCGTTTTCTCCTTTAAGCAATTCATCCATGTCAAGGACTTGTTGAGGAGCATCGCCATGTTGACGGCTGCAAATAGCAGTCGGTTGTGACTGCCCGAACAGTATTTCTGTCAATTCAATGAAAAGCATGCGCTCGGCCAATGGATCAAAGACGAAAACAAGACGTTGCTGTTCATCTTCTATCAGTTCACTTAATCGGGTATCTTTCATTAGATAAACATCCTCATCTGAACGGCTGTTACCCATATCTTCCAACTGGACTTCCTGTTCCATTTCCCATTCATTATTGCAGATATAGAAACTGGTAATCTGTTGGTGGTCATATCCGCATGATGAGAGTATGATATTTTGGAAATCAAAAAAAGTTGCATCCGCTTCTATCTTGATTTCGCGTATGAAGTCGTCAACCTCATTTGAGATTACGGTAAAACGATAAACCATAATTGTAATATTTTATAGTTTAATGTACAAAACCACGTTTGGAGTTACTGATAAACTCTACTATATAATCAACTTCCTTGCATGTAGGAATCTCTTCTTTGATCTTGTTCAGAGCATCATTGAGAGGCAATCCGCTTTGGTAAATTATACGGTAAGCGTTATGAATGTTCTCGATCAGTTCATTGCTGAAATTACGACGTCTCAAACCTACCAGATTCAGACCGCAATAGGCTGCCGGTTCTCTCGCACAGATTGTAAATGGAGGAACATTCTGGCTGAATCTTGTTCCGCCACCTACCATGGTATAGCTACCTACATGGCAGAACTGATGCATAAGAACATTTGCACTGAGTATTGCAAAATCATCGATTACAATTTCACCGGCTAATTTGGTACTGTTACCGATGATACAGCCATTGCCGACATAGGCATCGTGAGCCACATGTACCCCTTCCATAAGGAGATTGTCATTGCCTACATAGGTTCGTCCTTGAGCTGCTGTACCGCGATTGATTGTTACGTTTTCACGGATTCTGTTTCGATCGCCGACTATAGCAGTGGTTTCTTCACCTCTGAACTTCAGGTCTTGTGGAACAGCACCAATGACAGCACCAGGGAAGATGGTATTTTCATTACCGATTCTTGCACCATATAATAGGGTTACACTGTTCATCAAAACATTATTATCGCCGATGACTACATTTTTGTCAATATAGCAAAATGGGCCGATTTCACAGTTCTCTCCTATTTTTGCTTCAGGATCAATATAGGCTAATGGACTTATCTTACTCATGGATTATTTGTTTTTTACGATTTGTGCAGTGAATGTGGCTTCCGTAACTATGCTTTCGCCCACAAATGCATAACCTCTCATTGAAGAGATGCCATGGCGTAACGGAGCCAAAAGTTCAACCTTGAAAATAAGTGTATCACCTGGTACCACTTTCTGTCTGAATTTCACTTGGTCGATACGCAGGAAGTAAGTACTCCAACGCTCCGGCTCGTCTACGGAATTCAGGACCAACAGGCCGCCTGCTTGAGCCATCGCTTCAATTTGCAGTACTCCCGGCATGACTGGTTCTTGTGGGAAGTGACCTTGGAAGAAAGGTTCATTGCCGGTCACATTCTTAATAGCTACAATAGTGTTTGGACCCAATTCTATTACCTTGTCCACCAACTGCATCGGATAACGGTGAGGCAGCAATTCGCGGATGCGATTGATGTCCATGACTGGTGTTTCATTGCAGTCGTATCCGGGTGCCTGTATTTCGTGCGCCTTGATTTCCTTGCGCATCAAACGTGCAAATTTGTTGTTGATGGTGTGTCCTGGACGTGTGGCTATGATCCGACCCTTAATGGGTTTACCTATCAGAGCCATATCACCGATAATATCCAGAAGTTTGTGGCGTGCTGGTTCGTTTTCCCATACCAATGGCTTGTGGTTCAGATAACCTTTAACGGTTGCGTCATGGTGAGGTACGCCGATTCCGTCGGCCAGATGATCCAGTTTTTCCTGAGACATCTCATTCTCGTAAATGACGATGGCGTTGTCAAGATCACCTCCTTTGATAAGACCGGCTGCCAGTAATTGTTCTATTTCGCGTACAAAAACGAATGTACGGCTAGGTGCGATCTCTTTTTCAAAATCGGCCATGCTGTCAAGTGTAGCGAACTGGCTGGACAACACTTTTGACTGGAAAGAGATCATAGTGGTTATACTGAACTGTTCGTCAGGCAGAATGGTGATGCAAGAACCGCTTTCCTCGTCCTTGACTTCAATTTTCTTCCGGATGATATAATAGTCCTTAACGGCATTTTGTTCTGCAATGCCGACTCTTTTGATATTTTCAACGTAAATTTCCGCACTTCCATCGAGAATGGGAACCTCTGGGCCGTTAACCTGAATGAGACAATTGTCTACTCCCATAGCATATAATGCAGCCAAAGCGTGTTCGATTGTGCTACATTTGGCTTCACCGCGTCCTAAAACGGTTCCTCTAGTCGTCTCTACCACATTTTCGGCTACGGCCTCAATGATAGGCATGCCGTCCAGATCAATACGTTGAATTTTATATCCGTGGTTTTCCGGGGCAGGATTGAATGTGACTGTCAGGTTAAGGCCTGTGTGTAATCCTTTTCCACACAGTGAGAAACTGCCATTCAATGTTTTTTGTTTCAGCATAACGTTTTACTTATTGTGATTAAGTAATTCTTTAAGTTCTTCTATTTCTTTCTTAAGACGATTGACGGTGGTGTACATTTCAGGTAAGTTTTTATAAACTACGCTGGAACGTGCAAAGTTTTTGGCATCAATGGCTGGTGATCCTTGTACTGTCACATGACCTTTTCGGATACTTCCTGCTATACCGGCTTGTGCTCCGGAATAAACTTTGTCGCCAATCACAGCATGTCCTGCTATGCCGACTTGTCCTCCGAACATACACCATTGGCCTATTTTGGTCGAGCCCGCTACACCGACCTGAGCTGACATAACTGTATTTTCACCGACTTCGACATTATGGGCAATTTGTACGAGATTGTCCAGCTTGACTCCTTTACGTACATAAGTGGATCCCATTGTAGATCGGTCGACACAAGTATTAGCACCAATTTCCACATCGTCTTCAATTGTTACAATACCGATCTGTGGAATTTTGTCGTATCCCTGAGCGTTAGGTGCAAATCCAAAACCGTCAGCACCAATCACACATCCGGAGTGTAGTATGACATTATTTCCAATACGGCAGTCGTGATAAATGGAAACATTGGCATAGACGGTACAGTTGTCACCTATCTGTGCGTTATCGTATATTGTGGCATGAGGATAAATTTGCGTACCTTTGCCGATTTTTACGTTTTCTCCGATATACGCGAATGGAGCAATATAGCAATCTTCGCCAATTGTTGCGGTAGGAGCTATAAAGGCCAATGCGTCAATACCTTTTTTGCGTGGCTTGCTCATTTCATACAAAGTCAGTAATTTGGCTACTGCCTCATAGGCATTAGGCACGCGGATTAATGTTGCATTGACGGCATGTTCCAATTTCAGGGAATTGTCAACCAATACAATGCTAGACTGTGTCTCGTAAATGTAATGTGTATATTTGGGATTAGACAGGAAAGAAATAGCTCCAGGCTTTCCTTCTTCTATCTTTGCGAATGTATGTACTGTCGCATTTTCATTGCCTTCCACAGTACCTTGAATGAATTCTGCTATTTGTTTAGCGCTAAATTCCATATTTGTCAGCTTGTCATTACTATTTTGCAAATGTCGCAAAAAAAAATGATATAAGCTATATTTTTGATTAATAAAATTGAGACTTGGTTGTGTTTTTAGTACCGTTTTTGTTCAATAAAGGAAGCAGTAAGTTAAATTTTCCTTATTGTTAAGTCTTTCTGAATGTAAATAGCTTCTCACCGTCATCTTTAAAAGGACGATAAGGAGAGAAGCTATCCGCTGCTAAGTTTGGTTTTCAGAAATATCAGATTATATCTTTCAAAAGAGCTGCCATTTGCATTTGCACCTCTTTGGCTTTTTCAGCAGCTACTGTTGCATAATTTTCGGTTGAATCAGCGTAGATGATGGCACGGCTACTGTTTACGATCAAACCGCATTGGCTTGTCATGCCGTATCGGCATACTTCTTCCAAAGATCCGCCTTGAGCGCCTACGCCGGGAACCAGAAGGAAATGTTCGGGGGCTACTTTACGGATATCCTCAAACATTTTGCCTTGTGTAGCTCCGACTACATACATCATGTTGTCTGCATTTCCCCATTCCTGGCTTTTGCGCAATACCTTTTCGAAAAGGCGTTCGCCCGTGGCGTCTTCAGTGAGTTGGAAGTCGTGTGAGCCCTTGTTGCTGGTCAGAGCCAACAAAATGACCCATTTTCCTTCGTAGTTGAGGAACGGAGTTACACTGTCTTCTCCCATATATGGGGCTACAGTGAGTGCATCAAGTTGCATTTCTTCGAAGAAGGTGCGTGCGTACATGGCAGAAGTGTTGCCGATATCACCACGTTTGGCATCTGCAATGATGAATTGTTCCGGATAGTTTTCGTTCAGATACTTGATTGTTTTTTCAAAAGAGATCCAGCCTTTTACTCCCATGCTTTCGTAGAAAGCCAGATTCGGTTTGTAAGCTATACAATATGGTGCCGTAGCATCAATGATAGCCTTGTTGAATGTGAATATGGGATCTTCTTCGTTCAGCAGGTGTGAAGGGATTTTCTTTATATCAGTATCCAGTCCGACACAAAGGAACGATTTCTTTTGTTTTATATTCTCAAAAAGTTGTTGTCTGTTCATTGTTATGGTGTTTATAAATGTTAGAGTTCGCTTTCCTTCAGTCTTTCCGCATTTTCGGCTACAATCAGCTGGTCAATGCAGTCCTGAATATTACCGTCCATGAATGAAGGCAGGTTTTGCATATTATAACCTATACGGTGGTCCGTAATGCGGCTTTGCGGATAGTTGTAAGTCCTGATCTTGGCTGAACGGTCACCTGTAGATACCATGGTTTTACGCTTGCTGGCTATATCATCAAGGTATTTCTGGTGTTCTTTGTCATAGATGAACGTGCGCAGACGAGCCAAGGCACGCTCTTTGTTTTTAGGCTGGTCGCGTGTTTCCGTACATTCAATAAGAATTTCTTCTGTTTCTCCTGTATTGGGGTTCTTCCACATGTAGCGTGCTCGTACACCTGATTCTACCTTGTTGACATTCTGGCCTCCGGCACCGCTGGAACGGAATGTATCCCATTTGATTTCACCCTCATTGATTTCTACATCAAATTCTTGAGCTTCAGGTAAAACGGCTACTGTTGCTGCAGATGTGTGTACACGTCCTTGTGTTTCTGTCGCCGGAACACGCTGTACGCGGTGTACGCCTGATTCATATTTCAGTGTGCCGTAAACTTTTTCACCCGTTACGCTGAATATGATTTCCTTGAAGCCGCCAGCTGTACCTTCGTTAAAGCTGGAAATGGCAATTTTCCAGCCTTTCATTTCGCAATATTTGGAGTACATTTTGAACAGGTCGCCTGCAAAAAGGGCTGCTTCATCACCACCTGTTCCGCCACGGATTTCCATAATGACATTCTTGTCATCTTCGGGATCAGCCGGAACCAAGAGTAGTTTTATCTCTTCTTCAATTTCAGGTATACGCTTTTCAGCTGCTGATAACTCCTCACGTGCCATTTCTTTCATTTCAGGATCATCTTCAACAGACAGGATTTCCTTGGCATCTTCAATGTTTTTCAAGGTGTCAAGGTACTCCTTGCGCGCCTTCATAATGTTACCCAAATCCTTATATTCTTTGGTTAGCTTTACATAGCGCTTCTGATCACTGATGACATTGGGATCCGTAATCAGTGTGGAGACTTCTTCAAAGCGGCTTACAAGACCTTCAAGTTTGTTTAATATCGTATTTTCTGCCATTTATTCAAAAAGCTTCTGAGTCCATTAGTATTTTTGTTGATCATCGTTCTGCTGGTATTGCATCAACAGGTTGTCGCCAGGGCGCAGACCTTGTTTCTTATATTTGTGACGGCCATGAATTTTTCTTATTCCATGTGTGGAATATCGATACGCTCAGCGGATTGAAGTAAGACAAACAAAGATTGTGAAATTCTTTGTTTGTCTTATATTATCTTTGGGGATCAATAATTGAATTCGCCGAATTCACTCTTGATGGTCAATGAACGGGGACCTTCCTCTATACGACCGATTACCTGAGCGTCAATATTGAAACTCTTACTGATTTCAATGATTCGTTCAGCCTGTTCGGGGGCGACATAGATTTCCATGCGATGTCCCATATTGAATACTTTGTACATCTCTGCCCAGTCTGTGCCGCTTTCTTTGGCTATAGCCTTGAAAAGTGGTGGAACAGGGAACATGTTGTCTTTGATCACATGGCAATTTTCACCGACAAAGTGAAGTACCTTGGTCTGGGCACCACCAGTGCAATGTACCATTCCATGGATTTCGCTTCTCATTTCATCAAGGATGCGTTTGATTACCGGAGCATAGGTACGGGTAGGAGAGAGTACCAGTTTTCCTGCATTGACCGGAGCGCCTTCAACTTCGTCTGTCAGCTTGTAGCTTCCGCTGTAAACCAAATCTTCGGGTACGGCCTTGTCATAGCTTTCCGGATATTTCTCGGCCAGATATTTGGCAAATACATCATGGCGTGCGCTGGTCAGTCCGTTGCTGCCCATACCGCCGTTGTATTCTTTTTCGTATGTAGCCTGTCCACAACTACTCAATCCTACGATAACATCACCGGGACGGATATTTGCGTTGTTGATGACATCACTTCTTTTCATGCGGCAGGTTACGGTAGAATCAACGATGATGGTTCTTACAAGATCACCGACATCAGCTGTTTCACCTCCGGTAGCGTAAATCCCGATTCCCATTTGACGCATTTCAGCCAGCAGTTCATCTGTACCATTGATAATGGCACTGATAACTTCGCCGGGAATCAGCATCTTGTTACGTCCGATAGTTGATGAAACCAGAATATTGTCTACAGCTCCCACGCAGAGCAAATCGTCTGTATTCATAATCAGTGCATCCTGGGCTATACCTTTCCATACGGACAGATCGCCGGTTTCTTTCCAATACATGTAAGCCAGTGATGATTTTGTTCCGGCTCCGTCTGCGTGCATGATGTTACAGTATTCCGGGTCACAGCCGAGAATATCCGGGATTATTTTACAGAATGCTTGCGGATAAATACCTTTGTCTATGTTTTTGATAGCGTTGTGTACATCTTCCTTTGCAGCTGACACACCACGCATCATATAACGTTGGTTGCTCATGTCTTTTGGTTTTGAAAGTTTATTGGTGGCAAAATTAATGAAAAACTGTCGGGTGAGCAAATATCGCTGTCAAAAAGCGCTTACTCGAATGACACTGTCGGTGCTTTGGAGGCACTCTCATCAGCCTCGAACTTTTCTTTTTTGCTGAATCCGAACATTCCGGCAAACAGATTGTTGGGAAACGAACGGATAAGGATGTTGTAATCCTGAACTGCGGTGTTGTATCGTTTTCTGGCTTCAGTGATACGGTTCTCTGTTCCTTCGAGCTGGGCTTGCAGTTCGGAGAAGCTTTCATTAGCTTTCAGTTCAGGATAATTTTCAGTAATGGCCAGCAATTTGCCGAGCGCAGAGGTGATTTCACCTTGTGCCTTTTGGTATTCTGCCAGTTTTTCTGCAGTGAGGTTAGTAGGATCAACCGTAATCTGTGTGGCTTTACTACGTGCGGAAATAACGGCTTCCAATGTAGAACTCTCATGCTGTGCATATCCCTTTACGGTGCTGACCAGGTTGGGAATAAGATCAGCTCTACGTTGGTATTGAGCTTCAACGTTGCTCCAGGCCGTAGATACTTCTTCGTCTTTTTCTACCATTTGGTTGTATGAACAGCTGTTAAAAAAGACAAGGCAGAATAATGCCAATGTCAGAGTGGTCCAAAATTTCTTTTTTTCCATTTTTCAAATTATTGGTTAGTGAACATGAATATCTCCATTTAGAATTTACCTCCGGAGCCGCCTCCTCCGAAACTGCCGCCTCCGAATGAGCCGCCGCTGAATCCACCTCCTCCGCTGAACCCGCCAAATCCGCGATGGAAAGGACCGGCTACCGGTGGGAAACCTCCGAATCCGGAACCGTTATCCCATGGTTCGTCGTGGGTACGGTTAAATGTTTTGCCACAGTGTGTGCAGCGAAATGTTTCAGTGTGGTGTTCTATGTATTGTATACGATCGACTGTTACGGTTGTATTGATGCGTCGGATATCAGATTTTCCGCAATAGGGGCAAGAATTGTTTTTCTTGTTCTTGTACCAGGAGAAGAGGAATATAACAAAGAAAAAGAACATGAAAAGCAAAAGCGATGACCATGTATCATCGTCTTGTCTGTCTGTATCTCCTTCGTTGATCAGAGAGGTATCTCCTTTTACTATACTGCATGCGGCCGCAACAGTCTGCAGCATGGCTTCGTCCCATTCTCCTTTTTTCAGGAAAGGTACCATTTTACGGTTTTCTATCCTTCTGCAAATCGCGTCCGGTAAAGTACCTTCTAAACCTTCTCCAGTAAGAATCTGGTAACATCTGTCCTTTGTGGCCAACAGGAAAATGAGACCGGTATTCTGTTTGTTGCCTACACCATGTTTATTACCGAATGTAATGGCAAAATCGTAGCAGTCACCTCCTTCAATCTGTTCTACCACGATGGCCAGAGCCTGCACTCCTTTTTCTTCTTCCAGTTGCTGGAGCATCCGGTCTATTTCCATGGTCGTTTCCTGTGAGAGAATACCGTCGGGATTGATGGTGTGTCTCGTCCGGTTTTCAAGGTAGGGGACAGGCAGATTGTCTGCGTTGTATATTCCGGCCAATATGTTCAAAACGCAGCCGAATGTGAAAAAGAAAATGCTGATCAATGATTTCATGGAATATGATGGTCTTAAAGTGAGCCGAAAGTTACGGATTTTTCTTTAATGATTATATTCTAATGTAAATTTTCTGACTTCTTCTGTGTATTCTTTAGGGTATTTTAAGTAAGATTCAGCATGTTCGGCTCCAGGTACGCGCCAGTAGGTCTTAGGGCCGCGATAAATGGCGTACAGACTGTCTCCCATCCATGTAGGCACAAATGTATCCTTGTCGCCATGAATAAACAGCATTGGGTATTTGCTCTTCTTGATTTGTTCCAGAGGAGAAGCTTCTTTAAAATTCCAGCCGTAACGTAAGTCGGTAAGCCAACTGGTTAGATAGAGAAGAGGGAAAGCCGGCAAGTGAAACTGTTCTTTGAGTTGACCCTTATATTCATCCCAAACAGAGGTGTAACCGCAGTCTTCCACCATACAGTTGACATAGTCTGGCAGTGTTTCTCCGCTGGTACACATGGTGGTAGCTGCTCCCATTGAAATGCCGTGAATGACCATTTGGGTGTCTGTGCTGTCATTGGGGGCAAAGATCTGGTTGGCGATTTTAAGCCAGTTGATAATATCTGTTCTGTCCAGCCAGGCCATCTGAATATGTGAGCCGTCGCTCAGTCCTGAATACCGTAGTTCGGGAAGAAAAACATTGTAGTGAAGATCATGATGGTATAAGTAGGCTATATGTAACATTCTGATGGCGTTATCAGTATAGCCATGGATGACCACTGCCGTTTTGGATGTAGAAGAGTCTGATGGAATATAAAAGGCATGGAGTCGAATCTGGTCCTCTGATGTGATGAAAGTGTCCCGGAGGGCTTTCGCCGTTTGCAAGCTGTCATGCCATGCCTTGATATGAGGGTAGCGTTGAAACATGAAGGTATATGAGCCTTGCAAGTCCTTGCCGCGTGCGTTGCCTTGTGCTTGCAAAGCGTACCATTGCATGTAAAATGCACTGCCTAACAATATGGCAGCCAGAACAACTGTAATAATACATGCAATTGTACGTTTCCTTGTTTTACGTGCAGGATTCATGTGGCGGATTATTCTTCATTATTCCAAATGTCCCATCCAGCATAGGCCTGTAAGATAAGCATTTCCAGACCGTTTTTAGTGATTGCCCCCTGCTCGCGTCCTTTCTTTAGGAACAAGGTTTCATCAGGGTTGTAAATGAGGTCGTAAAGCAAATGGTCTGAACCGATTGCCTCATAAGGCAGATCCGGACATTCATCGGTGTGCGGAAACATACCGACAGGGGTGCAGTTGACGATTACCTTATATTCATTGAGTATATCAGGGGTGATCTGTTTGTAAGTTAACATGTTTTCCTGCTCTCTTCTGCTTACCAGCATCGTGTCAATGCCTAGTTTTTGCAAACCGTATTTGACAGCTTTTGAGGCACCTCCGGTACCAAGAATCAATGCCTTCTTATGATAGGTTTCCAATAAAGGTTCTATGGATTGTGTAAAACCGATCACATCTGAATTATAACCGGTCAGATAAGGCATGCCATGCCGATGGCTTACTTTAATGACATTAACCGCACCGATGGCACGAGCTTCCTCGCTGATTTTATCCAAAAAGGAAATCACTTTTTCCTTATACGGTATGGTGACATTAAGGCCGCGCAAATCCGCGTTTTCAGTGATGATGTCCTGAAAAAGCGAGATGGTGGGGATTTCAAAGTTGACATAAATGGCATTAATGTTTTCATCTGCGAATTTCTGATTGAAGAAATCCTTTGAGAAAGAATGTTTCAGCGGATAACCTAGTAAACCATATTTGTTCATAGTCTTGAATTTAATGATGATAAGTTATTTGGTCGCAAGATACATCGTACAGATTCCGAACGTGAAGCGTTTGAATTTCACATTGCTGAATCCTGCTTTCAGGATGATGTTCTGCATGACCTCCCCTTGTGGAAATGCAGCCATAGTTGCAGGAAGATAGGAATAGGCCCGATGGTCTTTTGAAATGATTTTTCCCACGGTTGGCATGATGATTTTGGCATAGATGCCGAAAAGCTGTTTCATGGGAAAACGGTTAGGTGAACTGAGTTCTACGATCAGAAGATGGCCGCCGGGTTTAAGGACGCGATACATCTCACGTAGTCCAAGATCAAGATCTTCAAAATTGCGCACACCGTATGCTACGGTTACCGCATCGAATTCATTGTCGGCAAAAGAAAGCGCTGAGCAATCTTCTCGCTGAAAACTGATGATCTCTTCCAGGTTTTGTTCTTTGACTTTTCTTTTTCCGATTTCCATCATGCCTTCTGAGATGTCTGCACCGATAAGTTGTTTCGGAAACAAACGTTTGGCAGAGAGAATGGCAAAGTCACCGGTGCCAGTGGCAATATCCAGAATTTTTTGCGGACTATACGGCTGGAGGGAGTCAATGGCAGTTTTACGCCAGCTTTTGTCAATGCCTAATGACAGAAAATGGTTAAGCGCATCATAAGAGTGAGCAATGTGGTCGAACATCTGTTCGACCTGCTCACGCTTATGACCGCTACCATTATAAGGCTTTATTTTTTCCTGTTCGTACACAATCTGTCTTATTTGCTGTTCAGATAGTCTGTCACGTTCTTTTCGATACGTGCTGCCAGATCGTCATGTTCATCAGCCTTGCAGAATTTTTCTCCTACAATGCCTTCGTACAGTTCAATATAACGGTCTGACACGCTGTTGACATATTCGTCTGTCATTTCCGGAACCTGTTGTCCTTCCTTGCCCATGAAGTTGTGGTCAATCAGCCACTGGCGTACAAATTCCTTAGAGAGCTGTTTCTGCGGTTCTCCCTTTTCGAATTTCTCCTGGTAGCCTTCAGAGTAGAAATAACGGCTGGAGTCTGGAGTATGAATTTCATCAATCAGATAAACCTTTCCGTCTCTCTTGCCGAATTCATATTTGGTGTCAACCAGAATCAATCCTTTGCTGGCAGCCATTTCCGTACCGCGTTCAAACAAGGCATAAGTATATTTTTCCATCAGTTCATAATCCTCTTTGCTGACGATGCCCTGTGCGATGATTTCTTCTTTGGAGATGTTTTCATCATGTCCGGCTTCAGCCTTGGTGGTCGGGGTAATGATTGGATGAGGGAACTTTTGGTTTTCTTTCATGCCGTCAGGAAGCTTCACTCCGCAGAGTTCACGGCATCCTTTTTCGTATTCTCTCCATGCAGAACCGGTAAGATAACCCCGGATAATCATTTCTACACGGAAACCTTCACATTTCAAACCTACGGTTACCATCGGATCCGGAGTAGCCAGCTTCCAGTTAGGAACGATATCGCTGGTAGCATCGAGGAATTTGGCAGCGATCTGGTTAAGAACTTGGCCTTTGAACGGTATGCCTTTAGGCAGAATGACATCGAATGCAGAAATACGGTCTGTGGCTACCATAACCATCAGGTCGTCATTAATGTTGTATACGTCACGTACTTTACCGTGATAAACACTCTTCTGACCTGGAAAATTGAATTTGGTTTGAGTTAAAGCTTTCATTTTGATCATAATTTGTGTAATGAAATTCTTGTTAATGCAATTTTAGGATAAATGTCTAGTTGTCTCCGAGTCCGCTGATGGGTTGGAATATGGTTTCTTCTGCCCGTTCGGCTTTTTTCCTTTTACGGTCGGCAGTCACTTTCTTGTCATATTTGTCGTAAGCTTCCACAATTTTGGTGACCAGCTTGTGGCGTACGATATCTTTTTTGTTCATCTCAATGATGGCAATCCCTTTGATGTTTTTCAGGATCTTGAGTGCTTCAGCCAGACCTGAACGCTGGCTGGCCGGAAGATCTATTTGTGTCATGTCGCCGGTAATGATCATTTTGGTATTCATACCCATGCGTGTAAGGAACATCTTGATCTGTGCTGGGGTCGTGTTTTGTGCCTCGTCCAGAATGACGACGGCATCGTTAAGAGTCCTTCCTCTCATGAAAGCCAGTGGAGCAATCTGTATGATGTTTTGTTCCATCAGTTCCTGCAGCTTGGCTGGTGGGAACATGTCCTGCAAAGCATCGTAGAGAGGTTGAAGATAAGGATCAATCTTGTCTTTCATGTCGCCAGGCAGAAATCCCAGTTTTTCGCCGGCTTCCACGGCTGGCCTGCTGAGTATGATTTTGCGTATTTCCTTGTTCTTAAGGGCTCTTACGGCAAGGGCGATGCTGGTATAGGTCTTTCCGGATCCTGCGGGACCTATTGCAAAAATCATGTCGTTCTCATCATAGGCCTTGACCAGTTTGAGCTGATTCTCGCTCCGTGCGGTAATAGGCTTGCCGTTGACGCTGTAGACAATGGCACCTTCTGTGCTGTCGTCTTTGGTTTTACGTCCTTTGATAATGTCAATGATATCTTCCTCTTTCAGACTATTGTATTTGGCACAGTGTTTCTGGAGGGCTATGATGTGCTCTTCGAATGCACACATTTCCTCCTCATCTCCCATTACTTTAATGATATTTCCTCGGGCTACGATACGTAGTTTGGGGTGTAATGCCTTAATCATCTGGATATTGACATTGTTTACACCGTAAAATACGACCGGATCCACATCTTCTAATACAATATGCTTTTCTATCATTGATGATAATTTTCCGCAAAATTAATCATTAAGTTTTGAATTCGCTACCTTTTTTTTATCTTTGTGGCTCCATAAAATACAAAAAGTTGAAAAGGTTAAAGAAGAAAGTTTATTTAGGGCTTGTTTATATTATTATTGCCGTGTTGGCGGTGATCCGTTGTGCAAGACCTGATTTGGCACAAACTCTTCCCGACAGAGGGGTGGCTGAGGATTCGGTTGGAATACTGGAAAAAGATGAAACGGTATTCGTGAGTGAGAGTGAAGACAGTAATGGTGTGGATGAAGAATGGCTTCCCGTCACTAATACGCGTGATGCAGGGGTGGTGACCGTTGGAAAGGTGCCGCGTTTCCGTGATAATTCCGGAGAGCCGATAAAAAACAGAATTTACAGTGTGCCAAGTTTTCGGCGTACGTTCCCCGATTTGCAGGATGTGCAAATAGAAGCTGCCCGTCAGTGGGGTGTTGAACCGGTGGAAGATCGTGCGGAAGCCGAACGGCGCAAGGATGAACTGGTCTATGTCGGTAGTAATCCTTATTATACAATGGATGGCCGGATGTCCTATTCCATACCTTATCTGGTACCCCGTGCCAGTAACCTGCTTCAGAAAATCAGCCGTAATTTTTTAGATTCTCTGGCTATTAAGGGTATTCCTCTTCATACGTTGATTGTCACATCCGTATTACGTACGGAAAGTGATGTGCGCCGTTTGAGAGCGATTAACGGTAATGCCTCGCCTGAGAGTTGTCATCGGTATGGTACAACCTTTGATATTTGTTATAACCGCTATAATACGGTGCAACATCCTGACGGACCAGAACGTCGTGCTGTAGGCAACGATACGTTAAAATGGGTGCTTTCGGAAGTGTTGCGTGATATGCGTGAAGCAGAAATGTGCTATATCAAATATGAAGTTTGGCAAGGGTGTTTTCATATCACGGTAAGATGATTTTTCTTTATTTGCATTAAACTAAATGGCTTTTCTGAGATCTAATTGGTTGAATGTAAATTAAAGAAAAGAACGTTATGAAGAAAAAGATGTTTATGACCGTTCTGATATGCGGTTGCATGTGGGGGTATTCCACATTGGCTCAGGCGCAGGTCAATCCTGAGGATATGCTGGCTAGAAGGGCTGAAAAAATGGCGGAAAACCTGGGAATAAAGGAAGAAGGTAAAGCTGATTTTATAGAGAAGTATAAAACCTATCAGCAGGAACTTATGACCGCCCGTATGGCGGGTATTGATCCGGCCTCATTGAGAAAGGAGGCGAAGACGGATGGGTTGACTGATGAAGAAGCAACTCAGCGTATTCAGGCTAAGTTCGATCGTGAAGCCCAACAGATTGTCAATGCATATAATGCGTTGGAAGTGGAAAAGAAATATTATGCCGAATTTTCCAAGACTTTGACTCCTCAGCAATTGGTTAAGATCTTTGTGCCTGAACGGCAGGAGCGGAACAGGCGTCCTTCTATGGGAGCCCCAAATCGTGGAAACAGACCTCAGCGAGGAGTGCAAGGCGGTGGCTTCCCCGGAGGAGGATGGGAGAATGATGCCTTTGGTGAAGAGTAATGTTTGGGAAAAACTTGACTTTCTTGAATAATAAGGAACACGTTCATAATGGATGTGTTCCTTTTTGTTTCATTTCTGTTAGACTGATAAAAATATTTCGGCTGGATTTCAGTTTTATACCTCTTTCTTCCCTGTTCTTAATAAAATTAGTGTTTTTAAATATTTTAGCTTATAAAATAGTGGGTCTTAAAACGTTTTCATTAAATTTGTAACATGTCACTTTAAAAAATAAAGCGTATGAGAACATTTACTTCAATTAAAAATTATGTCTTGGCGGTTCTGATGTTATGGGCCGGTCAGACAATGGCACAAACTAATTTGTTGCAGAATGAAAGTTTTGAGGATTGGGCCGATGGTAAACCTGTGCATTGGGTGTCAATAACTTCTGCAAGTAATGCTACGCTGGAACAGTCTTCAGATGCCCGCACGGGGGTATCATCTGTACTTGTAAAAGGTGCATCTGGAAACAAACGTCTGGCTTCGGAAGAAATTACGCTGAAAGCCGGTACTTATGTGTTGTCTGCTTATGTGAAGGCTGCTACAGAAGAAGCCGCAACAATCACATTGGGTTATGTGCCCGTTGTGGATGGTAAGGTCGGAACTTACGTTTACGGTGAATATTTGAATGGTGCGACAAATGCAGATTGGCAACAGTGGACTTTCCAGTTTACTCTTGATGAACAGACTCAGGTTAATCTGTTGGTGATGAATTCCAAGAACCCGGGTAAGGATGTGTTGGTAGACGATATCTCACTGACTACTGAAGATGGCGGAATTGCAGGAGGTGAAGATCCTGGTACTCCTTCTGTAGTTGTAGATGATGAAGTCGTATTCCCTTCAGTATCAGTAGGTGAAACTTCTACAACTGTGCTTAAGGTTGCTGGCGCAAATCTGACTTCAGATTTGACTGTCAGTGTGGCAGGAGAGGGCTTCTCTTGCAGTCAGTCTACAATAGGTAAGGATGAGGCTGCACAGACTGAGCTTAATCTGGCATTTGTATCTCAGGCAGAAGGCGAATTTACCGGTACGTTGACTATTTCCGGTGGAGGATTGGAAACTGATAAGGTCGTTGCTTTAAAAGCCACTTGTGCGAACATTACTAATGATGGAACAAAAGAGCATCCTTATAATATAACAGAAGTGATTGCATTGAATAATCCGGGAACTACAGCTTGGGTTAAAGGTTATATTGTAGGTTCTGTTAATGGTAAGAATATATCAGATGCTGTGTTTGGCGTAGAAAATGCTTCTAATACCAATCTTTTGATGGCGGCTTCTGTGGATGAAACGGATGTGGCGAAATGTGTGCCTGTACAGTTACCTTCAGGATCTATCCGTGAAAACTTGAGCCTTCAGACGAATCCTGAGAATATTGGAAAGGAACTGATGATTAATGCTTCAATGGTTGCTTATTTCGGTGTTCCTGGATTGAAAGAGCCGTCAGAATATGTATTGGACGGTGAAGAACCGGCACCGGTAGAAAAGACAACTTACAAGAAGGCAACCTCTATTGAAAGCGGCAAGACTTATATCTTGGCGGCTGAAGTTGATGGTGAATTCAAGGTTGCTCAGAATCTGAGTGGTAATTATGGTTATCTGAATGTGGTATCAGCTAAAGCTGAAAATGAGCAGATTGAGCTGACTTCTGACAATAATGGGTTTGTCTTTACTGAGACTGATGGTGGCTACACTATTGTAGACATGCAGAATAAGTATGTATATATGACAGGTAATTATAATAGTTTTAATGTGTCTGCAGAACCTCAGGATGGTATGGTTTGGACAGTTGAAGCAAATGCAGATGGAACCTTTAAGATTACCAATGTTAATACAAGTAAGTATATCCAGTACTCTGTAAAATTCACTAGTTATGGATCTTATGCAGACGAACAGGGAGTCATGCCGCAATTGTATGTGAAAGTTGAAGAAGGTGGTGATGCCATTTCAGAAATTATGCCGAATGTAGAAGATGGAGCTATTGAGGTTTATACTATCAACGGTGTAAAAGTCGGAACTTCTCTTGAAGGTTTGAAAGACGGTATTTATATTGTCAAGCAAGGTAATGTGGTAAAGAAGATCATTAAGTAATAATATTATTGATTGAATAGTTAGAGGTGCATCCCGACGGGGTGCACCTTTTTTGTTCCTATATATAGTGTTGCCGTTATATCCTTCACCCCTTCACCTTACAGTATAACATATTGATATATTTTGTTTTAACGGTGAATGATCATCCTTCACCTGCACTTTTACCCTCCTTCACCTTTCTTGGCCGTGCATGCCGTACCATATAAATCTTAAAGGCTGCTGAAATACACCAAAGTATACTTTTCTTCCTCTTGAAATATTCCATTCCACTCCTTCCTGTCTGCTTTTTTCTTTCAGATACCCGTGCCCTTTATGAATCCCCCTGCAGGGAAAACAGTT
>URDY01000034.1 GCA_900546665.1 uncultured Paraprevotella sp.
ATTTTTAGAAAAAAATGAGTCTATTTCTGAAATAATATGTTTATCTTTGGCCATAGCTTTTAGTATTGAGCTCTTTTTAACAACACTTAAATATACTCATTTTCTGTGAAATACAGAACAAAAAGCTATACTTTTTTACTTGCGAAACTTGAAGAATTTATACGGTGTCGGGTTAATGACTGGATGGTCTATACTCAGTTCTTTGATATCAGTATGGAAAATGCTGCATTTTCCGATTTTTGTTTTTAACTTTGTAAAATCGAAAAGATGAAAAATACGGTATATTTATGAAATCAGTTTTGCAGACTTCTTGTTTCCTGTTCTTGTTACTTATGTACGTTTCAACAGCAAATGCCCAATGGAAATTGGTTACATTGCCCAACCAGCGTCAGATGCCGGTCGGTAACGTGCATCAGACCATGCAGGATCATTCAGGTTACATCTGGTATGCAACAGATGGGGGCGGAGTATGCCGGGATAATGGATATCAGATAGATGTGTTGCGTGAAGGACTGCCATCTTTGCAGATTACACAGATAGCGGAAGATACGGCCGGAACAATATGGGTAGGAACTCTGAATGGCTTGTGTAGAATAGAAAAAAAAGAAAAATTTACGGTTCACCAATTTATTCATGAACCGTTCGCATCAGGTTGCATTGATGCCTTGTCAGCTGCTTCGGATGGCCGTATTTGGGTGGCCTCAGGACAGGTCATAGGCTGTTTTGATACGGAGGGACGATGCCTGAAGTGTTACAGAAGCGGGAACAACCGCCAGTCAGGGAAATCGGTCAACAGTTTCTACGAAGACCGGAAAGGCAGATTGTGGATTCTTGAAACCCGGGGAGGGTTGCTCCGTTACGACCCGGGGCAATCACGTTTTTATCGGGTGCCATGGGATGGTTATGACCCTATCGAGATGACGGAAGACACGGTACATCATTGTTACTGGATTGGAACATGGAATGACGGAGTCGTGCGGCTTGACGAGGCGGGCAATGGCAAAAGATTCCCGGCCCAATCTGTAACTCTCCGTTTCAATGCGCTGGATGTTTGTCTGAGCGCTGATTGCCGTACACTGTTTACGACAGACATGAGCATGCTGCGTCAATGGCATATCCGTCCGGACGGTACTTTGGAAGAAGATCTGTCGATAAGACAACAGCTTCCGCCGGGGCGTCATATTCTCGATAAAATGGATCTCGACCGTGAGGGGAATGTATGGGTGGCCAGTTATATGCCACATACGTTTATTTTATCATCTGAACAGCAGCGGAAAGAGGTTGCTACGATACCGGATCTTAATCGCCTGATGTTGATGCAGGCAGATTTGCGTATACTGCCTCATAACATCATAGCAGAAGGCCATGATCTGTGGCTGTGGCAGGGGCGTCTCGGGCTGGTCAACTATAATCCGGCGTTCGGTATGCAGCAATGTAGCGGAGTCGGGGCACCCGGACATCTTAGCCGAATGGAGAAATGCCGTTTGCAGAGTGGAGTCTGGCTGGCGCAGGGAAACGGGCTCTACCGTGCCTGGCGGGAAGGCAGGGATTTGCATTTGGAACAGGTGACTCGGATGCCTTGGGGCGAAAACATCTATTCGATCTGGGATTCCGGTGACGGCGATTTGTGGATCGGCACCTCTCATGGCATATTCCGTTACAGCCGTCGGAACGGCCGGACGGAACAAATCGGGCAAACAGATTCCGAAGTGCTTTTCCTGGTGACGGATGCTGACGGCCGTCCGCACGGACTTACGGCGGACATGATGCCGGCGTATTCAGCATTGGGGCGTGACGCTGACGGTACTTTGTGGTGGGGAGATAATCAGGGATATATCTACAGGCAGGACCCTCAGGACTCCATTCCGCGGATGGCTTATTGTGCTGCGGCGGGAGAGACCGTAAACCGGATCTGTTGTGACAGCCTCGGCCATGTCTGGGCCTTGACTGACCAGAGTGTCAGCGAATGTAATCCCCGTACGCTGGCGCAGCGCATCCTGAGTGCGACCGACGAACGCCTGGGGATAGATTTTTTCCGCAGTATCTGTACCGTAGGTGACAGTGTATATATTGGGTCGGCCGGCAATGTCCTCCGCCTGGCTTCTTCGGATGATCTTAACAGGGCATCTGTGGCCGCTTCACCGGTCATCAGCACGTTGTTGTGTGACAGCCTGATGAAGCTTCCATGTCAGGAGGTCATGGAGATACCTTATTCTACAAAGGTGGTGGAGATTCGCATGACAACGCTTGACATACTCTATGCCGGACACATCCGGTTTGCCTATCGCATCCGTGAACTGAGTGACGAGTGGATAACCTTGCCTATCAGACAGAACACGCTCAGACTGTTGTTGCCGTCTGCCGGACGATATACGCTTGAGGCCAAGGCGACAGACCGTTATGGCGTATGGAGCAATCCCGAAAAGTTGCTCGTTATCCATAAATTGCCGGCATGGTGGCAGACCAGACTGGCTTATACCATATACGTTCTGTTGGGTTTGGCCTGTATCGGTCTGGCAGTTGGTCTTTTCCTGACCAGACAGAAAAGGAAACATGAACAACGCATGCAGGAAAAACTGACCGAACTGAAATTCAGGTTTTTTACAAACATCAGTCATGAACTGCGTACACCGCTTTCGCTGATTATCACCCCGCTGGACAGTATGATCAGCAAGGGGGGAAATGACGCGCTTAAACCTATTCTGCGTCAGGCCGAGCATTTGTTGGACATGATAAATCGTCTGCTTGATTTCCGTAAGATGGAGACTGGTAATGACCGGTTACAGCTTCGTACGGGAAATCTGACTGAATTCTTGCGTATGGAAGCTGATTCTTTCCGGCCTTTGGCTGAAAGCAGGCAAGTCAGCATGAGTCTGGATGTACCGGATACGGATATTTATTATACTTTTGACCACAGCAAGATGCATCATATCCTGTCCAATCTGATCAGTAATGCCATCAAATACAACCGTGAAGGAGGAACGGTCAGCCTGACTCTCTGTATGGCAGATGACCAGGCTGTAAGTTTGTCCGTGCGTGATACGGGCATCGGTATTCCCCGTGCGGATCAGGCCCATATTTTCGACCGCTTTTATCAGGCGGCCAACCATACTCAAAACACCGGTACGGGAATAGGGCTGAACATGACTTTCGAACTGGTGCGTCTTCATGGTGGTGAGCTTACGGTAGAGAGTGTCGAGAATGAAGGGAGCAGGTTTACGGTTACATTGCCGGTTCAGACCACTTCCGGTGATGAAAGACTCATGGATGAGGCAACACCTGTGGCCGCTACAGCAGGCGGGGCGTCCATACTGTTGGTTGAGGATAATGCCGAGTTTCGCGAATTCCTTGCTGGTGAACTGGCTAATATGGGGTATAGGGTATTGAAAGCTGGTGACGGTGTCGAGGCACTGAAGCAATTGGAGAATAATCCCGATACGGATATGATCGTGAGTGACATCATGATGCCCCGAATGAGCGGGGTGGAGTTGTGCCGTAAGTTGAAAACAGATATAAAGACGAGCCATATTCCCATCATTTTGCTTACTGCGCGGAGTGGCAATGAAAATATGCTGCAAGGCTATGATGCAGGAGCCGATCTTTATTTGACCAAACCGTTTAATATAGCCATATTGCAGAACCGTATCCGGCATTTGTTGTCACAGGGTGAAAAAAGACGTCAGGTCTTTCTGCAGAGTGTGGAACTGAAAAGCGAGGAACTGGCTGACAACGATCTCGACAGACAGTTTATAGCCCGTGCCGTAGAACTGGTAGAAGCCAATATGACCAATACGGATTACAGTGTCGAGGCTTTTGCGGGTGATCTGCATACCGACCGCACCAATCTTTATCGTAAATTACAGATGCTGACCGGACAGAAACCTTCGGAATTTATCCGGACTATCCGGCTCAAGCATGCGGCTCAGCTCCTGCGGACCAGTAATTACAGTATTTCGGAAATAGCGGATTTGTGCGGATTCTCAACACCCAGTTATTTCACTCATTCATTTAAAAAGATGTTTGGCAAGACACCGGGCGAGTATCAGAAGGACGGAAAATGACAAATACCGGATACAGAGGGTATTTACAACATAAGCGTAAGGCATTTCAACATATTTGCAAGCCCGGTTTCAGTTTTTGATCTAATTTTGCATCAGGAAACAATCATTGATCAAACCTTTAAATGTAATTTAGATGAAAAAATTATCAAAACTGATTTTGATGTGTGGCGGTATGGCCTTCTGTTCTTTTCAGGGCATGGCGCAGCGGGTGGATTGGTATTGCAGTACCGAAGGTAACATGTGGAAGACTTCTACGGTGAAAATGGGTAAGTCTTCCGGTACTCCGGACGTGGCAGTCAATAAGTCTGAAACGGGGGAGCAGAGTGTGGTGTTCAAGGCTTGGGGAGCTACATTTAATGAGCTCGACTGGGATGCGCTGGGCGTGCTCACGCGTGACGAGCAGGATGAAATTCTCCGGCGGGTTTTCTCTCCGGAAGGTGAATTAGGCATATCCCGTGGCCGTATTTCCATTGGTGCAAACGATTATGCCCGCTCCTGGTACAGCTGTGACGAAATGGATGGTGACTTGGAATTAAGATATTTCAACATAGAACGCGACAAGCAGACCATCATACCTTTTATCCGTGCGGCGCAGAAGTATAATCCGGGCCTGACTTTTTGGGTCTCACCGTGGTGTCCGCCCAGTTGGATGAAAATCAATAATGATTATCCGGTGTTGAGCAGCCGTTTCAACAAGATGTCTCCGCAGCTGGATTATCTTTTGTATGGTAATGTAGGTGGCAAGATCGATCCGGATGAAATGAAGCTTACAGGAGAACGCAAGGGAAAATTCCCGCGTCAACTGGCTACAACGGATTATTTCATACAGGATCCCCGTTATTTGCAGGCTTATGCCAATTATTTCTGCAAATTCATTACCGCTTATGCCGAACAGGGTATTCCCATCGATATGGTGATTTATCAGAATGAGGCTTACAGCTATACGCCGTATCCGGGCTGTGCGTGGACCGCGGAAGGTACCATCCGGTTTAACCGTGATTATCTGGGTCCGACACTTAAACGTGAGCATCCGGAGGTGAAACTTTATTTGGGTACATTCAATACCAACCGTGTGGATCATGTGCAGAAAGTGGCTTCTGATGAGAAACTTCAGGAATATGTCAGCGGTATGGCCTTCCAGTGGGAAGGACGCGAGGCGCTTCCCGTATTGCGTAAGGAGCATCCGGAATGGAATTATATGTGTTCTGAAAGCGAATGTGGCTGGGGAAGTTTCGACTGGAAAGCCGGTGAGCATACTTTTGAGCTGATCAATCATTATCTGGGTAATGGCTGTAATGAATATACATTCTGGAATTTTATTCTGAAAGATAACGGTGAAAGCCCATGGGGATGGAAACAGAATGCCCTTATCCGGGTCAACAGCCAGACTCGTGAGTTCACTTATACACCAGAGTACTATGCGGTGAAACATTATGCCAATTTCATCCGTTCGGGAGCCAAAATGGTGGGTTACAAAGGGGCAGGAAAAGAGCAGAAACCAGTTTTGGTTTACCTGACTCCGGAGCATAAATACATTGTGATTGCCGGTAATTTCACTGACCAGCCTCAGGAACTGTCAGTCAGTCTGGACGGCAAATCATTGACCGCACAACTGCCGGCCCATTCTTACAATACCTTCCAGGTACGTTGATTCCGGCAGATAATGTTTTAGAAATAAAGATGCGGTAAACTGCTTGTTCAAGTAAGGGTGCCGCACCTTTTTCTTTTGATACTGTCGGCAGGACTATTAAGACGTATGATATTCTGCAAAAAAGCAAAAAGACCTGTTTGTCAGTCTGTTTTTTTGTATTTGCAACATATACGACAGTCTTTTCAACATTTTGGCAAGGCGATGGCGGCCATCTGTCATAACTTTGCGTCAAAGAGAATTTTTTAACCCTTATAATACTATATTGTATGAGAAAAACTTTATTCACTATTTTAGTCCTGTCGGGGCAGATCTGCATGCAGGCGCAGAACATGAAAGCCTTGCAGATCTCCACGACTGAAAACGACATCTGGCACGTTTATCCGGCCAGTGTGGTTGAGGATGACAACAACCCCTTGCGGGTGAAGTTCACGAGTACGGACGTGAACTGTACGTTCCGCAGCTTCGGAACTTGTTTCAATGAACTCGACTGGTATGCCTTGCAGCTGCTTCCAAAGGAAGAGCAGGACAAGTTCTTCCACAATGTATTTGATCCGGAAGGTGATCTGCGTTTCACTCTGGGTCGTATCCCGATGGGTGCGAGTGACTATGCCGCCCCTGAAAATTTCTATACCGAACTTTATCATGAGCGGGATGAAGGCATCGATATATGGAATGCTTGGTACAGTCCTGATGAAATGCCTAAGGGAGAGCAGGACCTCAACATGGAACATTTCACTTTGGAACGCGACCGTAAAGCCATCATTCCGTTTATCAAGCGGGCCATGGAGGAGAATCCTGATATGAAGTTCTGGTGTTCTCCCTGGAGTCCTCCTACATGGATGAAGAAAAGCGAGCATTACAGTAACCGTGCCGGCTATGGCAATGGGTTGGACGTGACTTATCCGCGTTATACCACCCAGTTCAAGATGGAAGATCCCATATTGAAAGCGCATGCCATGTATTTCAGCCGTTTCATTACCGAATACGGCAAGGAAGGCATCCCCATTATCGGCTGCTGTTACCAGAACGAAGCCTATACGGTGAACTATTACCCCAATACTTCTTGGAGTGCCGAGGATGCCGGACGTTTCAATGCTGATTATCTGATTCCGTATCTCAATGAGCATAATCCCGGTGTTAAAGTATGGTTGGGTACCCTGAATACAGCTGATATCAATAATATTGAAACCATATTGAATACCGTGAGTACGGCCGAAGGTTATCAGGGCAAACGCCTTTCCGAGATGGTGGCCGGAGCCGGATTCCAGTGGGAAGGACGTGATGCCATTGCCACTATCCGAAAAGATTATCCCGGACTGGAAATGGTGCAGACGGAAAGTGAATGCGGCGGCGGTACGTTCGACTGGCCGGCGGGTGTGCACACATTCGAACTTATCCATCATTATCTGAACAACGGTTGCGTGGACTATACCAACTGGAATTCTATCCTAGGCGGAAACGGACGCGGCCCCTTCATGAACTGGTGGCAGAATGCTCTTGTCCATATCAATGAAAAGCTGCCCCGTGCCAATGGAACCTGTACGGCTTATTATACGCCCGAATATTATGCTTACAAGCACTACAGCCATTTTATCAGTCAGGGAACAAAGATCCTGAATAAATCCGTAGCCAAGGAACTGCTGCTTGTTGCACAGCGTCCTGACGGTCTTTATGTGGCCGTGGTCGGTAATGAAGCAGCTCAGGAACGTTCTCTGAAACTGGATATTGACGGTCATTGCATCAATGTGAATGTACCGGCACGTTCCATGAATACATTCCTGGTCGGCACGGAAGCACAGATCAATACGCTGGCTACTGAGGAAGGACTGAAAGAAGGTGAAGAGGAATATCCGTCCGACAACAGCCACAGTGTATTTATTGATCCTGCACAGAAATATTATCTTTATAATGTGAAGGAAGGCAAGTATCTTAATGCCGGAGGACGCTATGGCACACGTCCGGTATTGGATGAAACCGGATGTGAATATGTCCTGGAATACAGTGATACCGGTGATGACTATTATCTGGCTACACCTTATGGCACGCGTACTTATTTCGGTTATCAGGAAGTAGGAAGCGGTCTTGGTCTGGAACAGAAATATTTTATGGACAATACGACCGCCAAGGAACGTCTGACTTTCTATCCTACCAATGAAGAAAATGTCTATGCCATCGGTATATACGGACATTATCTGACTTATAAGACTTCATTGTCCATTGGCGAACTGAATGAAGGTGAGGTCGGTTACGGACAGGAGATAAAGGAAGGTGACAATGTGAACGAAATAGACGGTTGCCTTTGGAAACTGGTGACAGCAGAAGAGCGTTGGGCTGAGGCCAGGGAAGCTACGGCAGAAAATCCGGCAGATGTGACTTTTGCCTGCATCAAGAATCCCGATTTCAACCGCCTGCATAATGGAGATGACTTGTGGAACAAGATTCCGGCCACTTCCGGAGTAAGTACGGATCCTTACCGTGAGTATATCGGTGAATTCAGCGGTTGCGAAAATCTGGATGCCTACATTGATTTGACCCATCTTCCAGCCGGTGTATACGAATTCTCTTTGACCGGATTCTATCGTGGTGCGGAAAATGCTGCCGGTGCGAGTGTGGCAGACGAAAATACATCCGTGTCTGTTTATGCAAAGGGTGATGACGGTGAGCCTGTAAGCAGTTTCTTGCCTGCTTGGGCTGCAGGACGTCATGAAGGAAAGATCGGACAGGGGAAGGAACTGGAAGTGGCAGATGCCAAGGGATGGTATGTGCCCGCTGACGGAGTTTCTGCCGTTTATTATTTCAATCAGGGATGTTATTCCCGTACTGCGGTGCGTACGACAGTCAAAGACGGAAAGTTAAGAGTCGGAATCAGCGCATCATCTTCCGAAGGTCAGGATTGGGTAGCCTTTGATAACTTGCGCATCAAGTATTATCCTTATGCTGATGATGCGACCATGAACATGGAGTATCTGGAGAAACTGAATACCAGAATAGAGGAAGCCAAAGCCTTGTTGGACGGCACTTCCAATCCTGCGGGCAAGGAAGATCTGTCAGCAGCAATCACTGCAGCGCAGAAGGTATATAATGACCAGCCGGCCTGGACAGTAAGCCAACAGGCTGTTTTTGATCTGGAAGACGCAGTTGAGGCTTTCAATAAAGCACAGGAGTCTGGTAGCGTTGTGGATGCTATCAAGGAACACAAGGGTGATGCTTCTTTTCTGTTGCCGAAAATCACGGCTTGGACCATACAAGGCAGCAATGTCGTACGTAATGAAGTGACTGATGAGAACTGGGATGGTCTGTCAGACAGTCCGGCCGGACTGATCAAAGTGACAGGCGGTACAGCCACAACCCGTCTTTCCGGAATGCCCGCCGGTACTTACCGCATGGTAGCGGCCGTACGCGGTCCTAAAAACAACCGGATACTGACTTCTGTCAATAATCAGGACGAAACAGCCGTGATCCTTCCGGGATGGAATCTGGATGAAGTCGGTACAGCTCCTATCATCAATACCAACGGGGTGCAGATGACGGCAGCAGCCGGTGATGCCGGTTATAATTCCGGTTATAATTGCAAGGGATGGTGTTGGGCAGTAGCAGAGGGGACTCTCGAAAAGGCCGGTGACCTGGTTTTGACTATTGCTTCCAATGCTGGAGAAGGACAAGTCAGCAACGTGTATCTGTATTACATGGACAGTGATCAGGTCGTGACCTTCAAGGATGGAGAAAAATTGGCCAATAAGGATAAGACTGTGACAGTTGATCTCAGTGTCGGGAACCCGAATACCGTCGTAGAAAGTGAGGAACCCGTCATTACCGCTGCCGGTATAGTCCTGAACAATAACCTGGTCGGAGACCGTATGGCTAGTCTGGTCCTTTTTGATGGTTATGCATACCAGCCGGTAAAGGCTATTGCCGACAGTGTGGTTTTTCATACCGATCTGGCAGCTGACAATTGGACAGGTCTGTGTCTGCCGTTTGTTCCTGAAGAAAATGTTGTATTCTATCAGCCTTCTTCTATCGACGGGACAGAAATGGTCTTGGCAGAAGCCGGTCAGAATATCGTGCCGGATATGCCTTATCTGGTGAAGACAGATGTTTCATTGTCTTGTCTGACTGCTCATGACGCCGAATTGCAAAGTGGTGTGTCATTAATCAATCCGGCTTCTTCTGTGGCGACTCTGACTGGTACGTACGACACGCAGGCTGTAGCGGAAGGTGAAAGAAACTATGTACTTCAAGATAACCGTCTTGTGGCTGCAGGACAGTCTGCCAGCGTTTCACCTTTCCGTTCCTGGCTTACTTTGAATCAGGATTCGGAAGTCGAGGCTTTTGATATCAAGATAGGTAATTCCGATGGTATTGTTGAGATTGAGCAGTCGGGATCAGAAAATGAATCACCCGTTTATGATCTTTCCGGTCGTAAAGTACCCTCTTCATCAGTCCGTAGCGGTATTTATATTCAGAACGGAAAGAAAACGTGGCGTCACGAATAAGGTGTTAGTTTGATAGCAGGTAACGGTCCAATATAGTTATCTTTTTGACAGACAGTTCCGGAGAGTCATTTCAGAGATTCCGGAACTGTCTTTTTATCTGTTGCTAAAATCTTATTGTTATTTTCTTCTGAAGTGTTTTTGATGCTGAAAATTTTGTTCAGTTCTCCTCTTCCTGTGTTTCGGTTTTCCAGTCGCAGATGGTTCCTGTTTGAGATGAAAATGCTGCTCCGATTTTGAATATTTTCCGCTTGTCTGTTTGGTATTCCGTAGCGTATCCCTTTTCTTCAATCTGTTTCAGGGCATCCTCTGCCGTACCGTCGAGCTTGAACTCGAAGATATAGACGAATTGTGGTGTTTCAACGACACAGTCCACGCGTCCCTGGCTTTGCATCTTTTCGGCGTAAACGGTGTAGACACTGACCAGCCTCATGATGAGGTAAAAGGTGTACTGGAAATAGCGTTCGCGTTCCGGTTCGTCATCTTTTCTTCGCATGGTATAGGGTATGCTGGAGAGGAAGGAAGTAAACAGTTCTCTCAAGGTATCCGTTTCTCCTTTCCTTAGGGTGATGACCAGTTTGCGTATCCATCCTGCTGTTTCCTCTTTAGGTTGCAGGTAGGCCCCGGCTACCATGGTGAGAAATCCGCTTTTGACTTCATTGTTGGGGAAATCCAGCAGGAAGGTGTTGAATTCCCTGTCGTAGTCCTTGATTGTGAGGTATCCGCTCTGATAGATCATGGGTAAGGGACGTTCAGTATCAGCCTTGTAGTCGATGAACTCCTCCAGACCATAGTATTTTCCGGTCAGTTCGTTCATGTTCTCGTTGAAATGGGCGAGCAGACGGATGAGGTAGGTGGGTGTGCCGGAACTGAACCAATAATCCCTGATGCTTTGTTTATTGAAAGCATTGAGCAGACTGAACGGTGTATAGACATCTGTCATTTTCTCACTGAAATGGTATCCGTCGTATTGTTTTTTCAGCATCTGTTTCATTTCCTCAACAGTGCAGTGGTAGTTTTGTGCCATGGAAGTGATGGGTTCAGTGAAATACCGTTCAATTTCCTGCTGCGTGATGCCACACAGTGTTTCATACCGTGCATCCATGCTGATGTCGTCCGGCTGGTTGAACCCGCTGAAGACGCTGACCTGTGAGAATTTGGTCACCCCTGTGAGCAGCACGAACTGCAGGTGGCTGTCAGCCCCTTTGAAGACGGAATAGAACGCTTTGAGGATATTGCGGTGCCGGTCCTCGAGTGTGGAATTGAGGTCGAGTACGTCAAGAATGGGCTTGTCGTATTCGTCCACGAGGACAACGGCGCGCCGGCCGGTCTGTTTGTGGACAGCTTCAAGTATATCACGGAAACGTAGACCGATTCCCAGTTCCTTATTGGCTTGTATATGATATTGTTTTTCCCATTTTTCCACATAGTCTTCCAACACTATTTCCAACACGCCTTCCTGAGTAAAGTCCGATCCGTTGAAGTCTACATGGAAAACCGGATAGGTGTTCCATTCGGTTTCCAGTTTTTCAATGTCCAGTCCCCTGAAGAGTTCCTTCCGTCCCAGGTAATAGTTTTCCAAAGTGGAGACCAGAAGACTTTTTCCGAATCTTCTTGGTCGGCTCAGGAAATAGATATTGCCTTCGTGGGTCAGTTTATATATCAATGCGGTTTTGTCCACATAGACGAAACCGTCTTCAATGATTTTTTCAAAACTTTGTATTCCAATAGGGTATTTCATGATGTCAGAGCATTAACGGTGATTTATTCGGAATAGTGAAGTCTATCTCAAATTTTCCTCTTTTTACAAAGATAGTGCAAACCGAGAGAAACTCAAAGTGAAAATCTGGTTTTCAAACTTTGTTTGGCGAAGTGCAGCCAGTTTTTATTAAGAGACAATACAAACCTTGAGTAACTTAAGGTAAAAATCTTGTGTTCTTTGGTACAGTCTATGTTATCAACGGATTATTCAGATAGAGGAAAAATGAGGGGTAAGACATAAGGAAATAAAGTGAGGCCAAGTTTTCCTGATTTATTTTCAGTAAAGGCATATCTGCTCATTTGTTTTTCTTATATTTGCTGAAAGAAGACAGGCTACTTGTTAAAAGGAAATATAAAGTAATTAAAAGATTAAGGTTCAATATTATTCTAGCTTAGATATGATTAGATGTATATTCTTGATGTGTTTTTTAGTATGTGGCAGTTGGTATACCAAAGCCCAATCGGAGATCAATGGGGTCAGAATTGAAGCCGGTACTCACAATATAGTCGTTTTCTTGAACGGCAGTCCGGTTGCTGGACCAGCTTCTTCCTGTTTTATTGCCAATCTGAGATCCGGGTATTATCGGGTAGAGGTCTATGATGTGGATCATTTGCAAAAACATCAAAGATGGGAGCGCGGGAAGAAAATATACAATAAGGACATTTACTATGATGGAAAGTCTTGTAAGAATATAGAACTGTATGACGGGATCTCTACGGATGTCAGCCGACCGCCATTCGGACATATAAACGGTGACCGCAAGGCGTTTGCAATGTCGCCCGGGTTGTTTGAACGCTTTTATAAGGATGTCAAGTCAGAATCTTTTGATGACGGCAAGCTGAAGCTGATTGAACTGGCTTTGGCTAAATCATGGTTTTCTTCCGAACAGTGTTGCCGTTTGTCCGAACTTTTAAGTTTTGACGACAACAAGGTGAAGTTTATAAAATTGGTTTATCCCAAGGTGGTTGATCAGGAAGGATTCTTCCAGGTGATTAATACCTTGACGTTTTCAGCCAATAAGCAGATAGTTTATGATTATATTTTAGAACGAAAATAGATCTGGTTCGCATGTATGAAAAAAATCCCCTCCCGGCGGTTAGCATCGGGAGGGGATTTTTTTAGGGTGAAATATGTTCTGTCTTATTTCTTTATATTGGCTTTTTCCAGATTATATCCATATTTCTTATCCGCCATCTTGAGCAGGAATGCTACGATTAATGACAGAACAGCTATACCGGTAAACAGGCACATCGGCAGAGTATAGTCATATAGCGTGACTGTTTTGCCGTCTACAATCTGCTGATCAATAATACAATAGTTTTCGAGTACGAAACCGATGAGGGCCGGAATACCCCAAAGTCCGATATTCTGGATAAAGAAGATAAGGGCGTATGCCGTTCCTAACTGTTTGACCGGGAAAATTTTGGCTACGGACGGCCACATGGCAGACGGTACCAGTGAGAATGCAATACCCAAAATGATCATCAGGATGATGGCAATCCATGAGGCATGTATGGAAGGAATGGCATAAACAAAGTGGACAAAGATCAGCATGGCTGCACCTAGTATCATGATTGAGGCGGCTTTACCGCGTTTGTCGATCATGCCGCCGAATACCGGTGTCAGGAACAGAGCTCCCAATGCGGGAAGTCCGGCGAATGTACCGGCAATATCTTCCGGCACATTGTATTTGGTAACCATAAGTTCCGTCGCGAATTTCTGGAATGGGAATACGCAGGAATAAAACAGCACGCAAAGCAGGGCGATCAGCCAGAATCCAGGGTTGCTTACTACGGCAACAACATCCTTGAATGAGAACTTGTCTTCTTCCGCAGTAGACGTATCAATGGTAACCTGACTGTCGAGTTTGCGGTCCATGAATGTAAAGCAGAGGAAAGAAACCAGACCGGCAACCAGAAGAATCAGACCAATGAAAAGCGGTGTGTCGAGCTGCCACTGTTTGGCAATAGGGATAGCTACGGCATAGGCAGCCTGTGAGCCTACGCGGGCCAAAGCGACCTGAACACCCATGGCCAAAGCCATTTCCTTGCCGTGAAACCATTTGGCAATGATCTTGGTTACGGTAATACCGGCTACTTCGGCACCGACACCGAAAACGGCATAACCGGCAGATGCAAGGAACACATCCAGTTTATAACCCCATATCAGTTCGGCTGTTCCTCCGAAGCGGGTAATTGCGATATATTCTGCCAGGGTACCGCCCACCATCAGAATGGTAGCCAGCATACCTGTGAATCTGATTCCGAATTTGTCGAGAATAAGTCCTCCCCAGATAAGCATCAGCAGGAAGACGTTCAGAAAACTGTAGGCTCCGGTAAAGAAGCCGAATTCACCGCTGGTCCAGTTAAGGTCGCTTTCAAGCATACTCTTGAGCGGCGCCATGATGTCGTTGACGTAGTAGGCAGCCATCATTGTGAAGGCAATGATGAGAAGGGCTGACCAGCGTGCCCATGCCTTGTCGTTCAGTTTGAGATTTGATGTATTGTTCATAACGGATTATTTTTTATTTATTTTTTCAACCATCTGTCGAGCCAGCGGAAGAACGTACGTTGCCACAGAACACCGTTCTGAGGTTTCAGAACCCAGTGGTTTTCGTCCGGGTAGAGCAGTAATTCTGCCGGAATGCCGCGCAGAATAGCAGCGTTGAACGCGGACTGTCCCTGTGAACTGAGGATGCGGTAGTCCTTTTCGCCATGAATGCAGAGAATAGGGGTGTCCCAGCGGTCGACATAAAGGTGCGGGCTGGTGGTATAAGGATTGCATGCCTGACCGTCATTGGACTGCATGCCGTTATCCAGGTTGGCCGTAATACCCATGCGCCAGGGGGCAGCTCCCAGATCCCAGTTGGGGAACCACATCTCTTCCGTTTCGAGATATTGCTGTTGCGTATTGAAAATGCCATCATGGGCGATGAAGCATTTGAAACGTTTCTCATGATGTCCGGCAAGATAATAGACGCTGTAGCCTCCGAAGCTGGCACCGATACATCCCAGACGGTCCTTGTCCACATAAGGTTCCTTGCAGATATCATCGATGGCACTCAGATAATCTTTCATGCACTGGCCGCTGTAGTCGCCGCTGATGGCTTCAAGCCATTCCATACCGAATCCCGGCAAGCCACGGCGGTTGGGAGCAATGATGATATAATCGTTGGCTGCCATGATCTGCAGATTCCATCTGTAGCTCCAGAACTGGCTGACAGGGCTTTGCGGGCCACCTTCGCAATAGAGAAGGGTAGGATATTTTTTCTGTGGATCGAAATGAGGCGGATAAACAACCCAGCAGAGTTCTTTCTTGCCGTCTGTAGTTTCAACCCAGCGTTCCTTGACTTCACCCATTTTCAGTTTGGACAGATAGTAACTGTTTTCCTGAGTGAGAGCCTGCACGTCTGCTGTGTCCTTTCCGTTGAGAGTCAGACTGTAGATGTCCGCCGGTGCGCTCAGGCTGTGGCGGGTTGCAATCAGGTTCTTGCCACATGTTGCTACACTTGTGTAGTCGTAATCCCCGCCGGTCAGTTGCTTGACTTTTCCTTTCAGATCAGTTGCATATACGCTGCTGCGGGCATGCCATACACCTACGAAATAAAGGTTGCGGCTGTTTTCATTCCAGCAGAAACCATCCACGCCGGACTCGAAACTTTCGGTGACGTACTTCTTCTTGCCTGTCTTGATTTCATAGACGCAGAGCCGGTTCCGGTCACTCTCATAGCCATTGCGTGCCATGCTCAGCCAGGCCACATATTTTCCGTCCGGAGAGAACTGAGGCTGAGTGTCATAGCCTACGTTCATGTCGCCTTCCTGATGATTGACGGCCTGATTCTCCATAGATCGGGTCGGATCGATTTCCGGTTCTTTATAGTCTGCCGGTTTGCACAGGTTGGTCGTTTTTCCGGTTTCAGTGTCGTAGCAGTAAATATCACTGTCTGTACTCAGTGCATAAGCCAGACCTGTTTTCTTGCGACTGCTGTAGACAATTTTCTTGCTGTCCGGGCTCCAGCCGAACTGTTCGCTCCCGCCGAAAGGCAGCATCGGGCATTCATAAGGCTCACCTTCCAGGATATCCTTGCCGTTTCCGATGTGTCCGTCTTTGAATGTGGCGACAAACAGATGTGGTATGGTTGTGACATAATGATCCCAGTGTTTGTAGTTGTAGTCTTTGATGACCATACCGGTAGCCTCAGGCAGGTCGTCGTATTTCTTTTCGATGGCGGTATAGTCGTCAACCTGGTGTACCAGAATAACCTGACTGTTGTCGGGCGAGAAGGCATAGCCTTCTACGTCCTTCTCCGAAGAACTGAGCTGGCGGCGTTCCTGTCCGTTGAGGTCCATTTCCCAGATCTGTTGCTTGCCTGAAGCATCAGACAGGAAGAAAATCCTACTGCCGTCTGCGCTGAACGAAGGATCAGATTCATTAAAAGCGGTGTTGGTCAGTTGCGTCTGTCCGGATCCGTCGCTTTTCATTTTGCAGATGACGGTGTGGCTCTTGTTTTGTTGTACGCTATAGTAGCTTACCGTATATACAACAAGTCCGCCGTCCGGTGAGACACAATATGAACCGATGCGTCCCATTCCCCAAAGAATCTCCGGAGTCAGTCTGTCGCCTGTAATGACAGTCTGATTCTTTCCGATAATGGCCGGGGATTCCTGAGCTGCAGAGGTCAGACTCGTAGCGCCGACAGCGACTAGTGTAGAAATCATTTTGATCAGATTCATGTAGTTGGTGTATAAAAAATAAGTCATTCCGAAGTCCTTGCAGAACTTCGGAATGACTGGATTAAGGATAAGTTATTTGTTTTTCTGTGATTGCTGGCGTCTCTTCTGTTCTTCCAGAATGGCTTGCTGCTGTTTCTGCAATGCTTCCAGGCGGGCAGCCATTCCTGACATCTTCTTGTTAGGGTTGGCTTTGTTGGCCTGGTAGTTTGCTTCCAGTCTGGCCAGCAGTTTCTTGTCATCGGTTGTCTTGCGCAGGAACCACATGATAAGGATACTGATCAGTCCGGAAAGGAAATAATAGTAGTTCAGTCCGGATGAATAGTTATTGAACATAAAGAAGAAAGCCACAGGCATGATGTACATCATGTATTGCATCATTTTCATTTGCTGTGCCTGTTCGCCAGTCATGGAATTCTGTTGCTGGCGCATGCTGATCCATGTATTGATAATGTTGGTGATGCAGAACAGCAGACAGAAAATACTGATGTGGTCGCCTATCAGCCAAAGCGACTTGTCCCAGCGGATAATGTCATCGTAAGCTGAAAGGTCGCTGGCCCACAGGAAACTCTCTCCACGCAGTTCGATGGCGTTAGGCACAAAGTTGAACAGGGCAATCCAGATAGGCATCTGGATAAGCATCGGCAGGCAGCCGCCCATCGGGCTTACGCCATACTGGCTGTAGAGCTGCATGATTTCCTGCTGTTTCTTCATGGCGTCTTCCTGCTTTGGGTATTTGGCGCTGATCTCGTCTATTTTGGGTTTCAGTACCCTCATCTTGGCAGATGAGAGATATGACTTGCGCGTCGTAGGATAGACCAGCAGCTTGACCAGAATAGTCAGCAGGAGCAGGACGATACCCATGGACAGGCCCATGCTGCTGAGCCAGTCGAAGATGTAGATGATGAAGAAACGGTTGATCCATTTGAACAACGGCCATCCCAGATAGACGAGTTCCTCCAGTTCGAGATCCTTGTCGCTGGCGCTCAGGTCATTGGTGTTCTGAAGCAGATGGTAGTTATTGGGTGCAAAAAGCAATTGCAACCTGGTCGGTTCCTGACCTTTCGGATCAAAGAACGTTTTCATCTCTGCATCATACTGCTTGAGGTAACCGCTTTGCTGTGAGAGCGGTTTGCTGCTCAGGCTGGCATCGGTGAAATCCTGATGCGCAATCATGACGCAGCTGAAGAACTGATTCTTGAATGCCACCCAGTCGAGAGGTTCCTTGATATTTTCGGATTCCTCACTGGTTTCACTCAGATAGTCAGTACCTTCATCTTTAATCTTGTAGGTCAGAGATGAATAACGGCTTTCGAAGTCGTAACCTTTCTCCTGCTGTCTGGCCATTTCGCTCCATTCCACGTCAAGAGTCTTGAGTGAAGGGGCAAAAATATTGGCCATACCGGAAGCCTGAATAGTCAGGTCCACCATGTAAGACTCAGGGCGGAGAGCATATTTGAAATCCAGACACCCGCCCTCGGCGGTCTGTAAGCGCATACATACGGATGTGTCTGTCACGTCAACGGGAGTAAAGAAGAAATCTTCGGAGTCGATGTTCTCGTTTTTGCCCGCCAGCATGAATTTCATCCTGGCATCAGTCTGGTCAAAGAGAGTGACCGGTCCGCCCTGCTGGTTCTTGTATTCTTTCAGTTCCGCCTTGGTTACTGTTCCTCCGTGTGAATTAAAGGTAAGACGTACCACCTTGTTTTCCAGCACGACCTCCTGGTTAGTACCCTGACGGTGTGCATGGAAAAGTGAAGTCGTATCAAGTGCAGCCTGTGCTTTCTTGAGAATCTCGGCGTCTTCCTGTGCTTTGGCCGCAGCTTCCGCTTTTTGTCTTTCTACGTTTGCAATAGAATCCTGTTTAAGCTGTGCCTGTATTTCGGCCTCGTCCGGCCGGCTGAAATAGCTGAATCCGATCAGCACGGCTGCAATCAGAATAAATCCTGTAAGCGTATTTTTATCCATTTTCTTGTTCGTTTAATGCTTGGTCTTCAATATTGGGCTTGTTGGCGATGGCAGCCTTGACAAATGACAGGAACAATGGATGTGGCTTTAATACGGTACTGCTGTATTCCGGATGGAACTGCGTGCCGATATACCACTTCAATGAAGGAATTTCCACTATTTCCACGAGATTGCTGTCGGGATTTGTTCCTACACACTGCATGCCTGCCTTTTCGAATTCTTCCGTGAAATGACTGTTGAATTCGTAACGGTGGCGGTGTCGCTCTAAAATGATCCTGTTCTGATAAGCCTCATACGTCTTGCTGTCTTCGCGGAGTTCGCATTCGTATGCGCCCAGTCGCATCGTACCGCCCATCTGTGTGATGTTTTTCTGTTCCTCCATGATGTCGATCACGTTGTGAGGTGTCTTTTCGTCCATTTCGCGGCTGTTGGCATCGGCATATCCCAATACGTTGCGGGCAAATTCCACTACCATCATCTGCATGCCCAGACAGATACCGAATGTCGGAATGTCATGTGTGCGGGTATATTCCGCAGCAAGGATCTTGCCTTCGATACCGCGTTGGCCGAATCCCGGACAGATGACCACGCCTGCCATGCCCTGGAGCTGTGCGGCGATATTCTCTCTTGTGAGCTTTTCGCTGTTGATAAAGTGAGTCTTGACTTTATGGTCGTTGTATGTTCCGGCATGAGCCAGCGATTCGAGGATACTCTTGTAGGCATCCTGAAGGTCATATTTGCCGACCAGGGCGATGTGAACCACTTCTGTAGCCTTGTTGCGTCTTTCAAGGAACGACCGCCATGGGCCGAGTTGCGGTGTTTCGCCTACCGGCATATTCATCTTGCGGAGGATAATGGCATCAAGGCCTTGTGCCTGCATGCTGACCGGTACTTCATAGATGGAAGGCATATCCAGGCTCTGTATGACGGCGTCCTCGTCTACATTACAGAAGTGGGCCACTTTTTTCTTCAGTCCGGCATTCAGTTCGTGTTCCGTACGCAAGACGAGGATGTCCGGCTGGATGCCCAGGCTTTGAAGCTGTTTGACAGAAGTCTGTGTCGGCTTGGTCTTCAGTTCCTTGGCTGCTGCCAGATAGGGCACATAAGTCAGATGGAGGTTGATGGCATCCTTGCCGAGTTCCCAACGCAGCTGGCGGATGGCTTCCAGGAAAGGCAATGATTCGATGTCTCCTACCGTACCGCCGATTTCCGTAATGACGAAATCAAACTTGTATTTCTTGCCCATCAGTTTGATGTTGCGCTTGATTTCGTCCGTGATATGAGGAACAACCTGAATGGTCTTGCCGAGGTAGTCACCACGGCGCTCTTTTTCGATCACGCTCTGGTAGATGCGGCCCGTCGTGATGTTGTTGGCACGGGTGGTCTGGATGCCTGTAAACCGCTCGTAATGACCGAGGTCGAGGTCAGTTTCCTGTCCGTCCACTGTAACATAACATTCTCCGTGCTCGTAGGGGTTGAGCGTACCCGGATCGATGTTGATGTAAGGATCAAATTTTTGGATAGTAATATTATATCCTCTGGCCTGTAACAACTTGCCTATTGAAGACGATATAATGCCTTTACCTAATGATGAGGCGACTCCGCCTGTTACGAAGATATACTTAGTTTCTCCCACGATGTTGTAATTTTTTTGGATTAAACCTTAATTTCAATCGGCAAATTTACAAAAAAACTTTGAGTTGGTGAGGCTTTTCCCCTAAAAATGATATATCTTTGTGACTTCAAGGCGAAAGATATGGCGATCAGAATCTTTTCTATAGTAATATTGTTGTTCGGAATACAGGCGTCTGGCCTTGTCCGGGCCGCTACCGGGTGCAGGACAGACACGGTGGCGATGCGGGCTATCGTGAACCGTTATGCCTGTATGTTGGGTGGGTTGCACAGAAAAGTGAAGGTGGCAGATGATGATACGACAGCCTTTCATCTCAATCCTTATTATTATCGTCTTTTTGTCCGTCCGGCTCTTTATCGCTCACCATTGCGTCAGACTTTTGGCGTCAGCTGGGAGCCAGCCTTGCCCGGCAGGCAGCAGGATACTTTGCCTCTTCTGAATGATAAGGACAGTGTCAAGGCCGGACTTGAAGAGCAAAATCGCCTGTTGATGCGGATGTATATCAATTCTCCCGCATTGATACAGACTACGGAGCAGAATCTGAAAGAAGCCGGCGAACTGAAAAATGAAGTGATGCCTGAAGTACCACACGAAGTGGTTTTGGCTGAAAAAGAACGCGATATTGATCTGGCGCCCGATTTGGGTGACTTGCAGATAAAGGTGCGGCGTCCGAATTTCTGGTCATGGCAGGGCGATTATTCCCTGCAGTTTACGCAGTCATATTTCTCGGAGAACTGGTATCAGGGAGGAGAAAACAACTATACCATGCTTGCACTCGTGACGATGAATGCCAAGTATGACAATAAGGATAAGGTACAATGGGAAAACAAGCTGGAAATGCGTCTGGGTTTTCAAACCTCCAAAAGTGACGAGATCCACAAGTTCAAGACCAATGATGACCTTTTGCGTTTTACGACGAAAATAGGATACAAGGCAGCCAAGCGATGGTATTACACCCTGCAGGTTCAGGCTTATACGCAATTCTATCCCAGCTATAAAGCCAATAGTGAAGAAGTGTCGTCCGATTTCATGTCGCCGTATAATATGTCGGTCTCTCTCGGTATGGACTACAAGTTGGAATTGAAGCGTTTCAGAGGCTCTGCCGTGCTGACTCCCGTGTCTTATAACTTCAGATATGTGGGCCGAAAGGCCTTGTATACCAATTTCGGTTTGAAGGAAAACCGGAATACCTATAATTATTTCGGTCCGAGTATTACAGTCAACTATCAGTGGGATATTTACAAGAATATCCGTTGGGATGCCCGTGCCTATTGGTTCAGTAATCTGGAAATGACCACGATCGAATGGGAAAATACGTTTACTTTTACGTTGACCAAGTATCTTACAACCAAATTGTTCGTCTATCCGCGTATAGACGACAGCTCTCCCAATTACAGAAGCGAGGACGAGGGGTCTTATTTCATGTTCAAGGAATGGTTCAGTCTGGGACTGAACTATTCGTTCTAGCTGTTCCTTAAAGAAAGGTTGATCTGTTCAATGTAATTCAGGATTTCCTCCCGGCCTAATCCGGTTTCGGAAGAAGTGATGAAGTAGGGAGGGAGTTCTTCCCATTGTTCCTTCAGTTTTCTCAGATATGATGAGATGTTGGCCTGCAGTTTCGTCTTGTTGAGTTTGTCTCCTTTCGTGAAGACGATGCTGAAGGGAATACCGTTTTCTCCCAGGAAGTCCAGAAACGCAAGGTCTATTTTCTGAGGTTCCAGTCTGGAATCAATCAACAGGAAGAGGTTGGTCATCTGTTCGCGATGAAGGATATATGATTTGATCATGCGAGCCAGTTTCTCCATTTCTGTTTTTCCGCGCTGGGCATAGCCATATCCCGGTAGGTCTACCAGATACCATTCCTTGTTGATCAGAAAATGGTTGATAAGCAGAGTTTTTCCCGGTGTGGCAGAAGTTTTGGCCAGTTTGCCATGGCGGGTCAGCATGTTGATAAGGCTGGATTTGCCGACATTGGACCGTCCGATAAAAGCGTATTCGGGGCGGTTGTCTGAAGGGCACAAGTCTAGTTTGGAATTACTGATAATGAATTCTGCTGTTTTGATTTCCATGATTGAATAATATGTTATTTTTGCAGGCAAATATACATTATTTATCTGACTTTTGGTTATCTTTGCATGAATTTAGTGCTTTATTAGTACTTTAATTGAGATAGAATGAATCAACAATATCCCTCGGCTTTGTTGGAGAAGGCCGTGAATGAGTTTGCCAAACTGCCCGGTATAGGGTCCAAGACGGCGATGCGGCTGGTGCTGCATCTTTTGCGTCAGGACACGGGTGCGGTGGACAGTTTTGGCAGTGCGATAGTGCGTCTGAAACACGAAGTGAAATACTGCAAGGTATGCCACAATATATCGGATACGGAAATTTGTGAGCTTTGTGAGAATCCGCAGCGCGACCATGCTACAGTCTGTGTGGTGGAGAATATCCAGGATGTGATGGCTATAGAGAACACAAGCCAGTATAGAGGCGTATATCATGTGTTGGGCGGAGTCATTTCACCGATGGACGGTGTCGGACCGGCCGACTTGCAGATAGAATCATTGGTGAACCGGGTGAAGGAAGGCGGGATATCGGAAATTGTCCTGGCTTTGAGCCCGACCATGGAAGGGGATACGACAAGCTTTTATATTTTCAGAAAGTTGGCTGATTCGGACGTGAAAATCAGCATTATCGCACGAGGTATAGCCCAGAACGACGAGTTGCAGTATACAGATGAAGTGACATTGGGACGGTCGATTGTGAACCGTGTGCCGTTTAATGGAAAATTATAATATCGAGATGACGGAAAATCAGACAGACAGAATAGTAAAGACTTTGAAGATGGAATATGCCGTATGCCTGGCTCTCTTGTTGGCTGTAGTGGCCCTATATGAACTGGGCGGGATAGAGATGGGTGGACTTCTTGAAAATGAACGTCTGGCTTTCTGGATGGAAAATATCGGCATTATTCTCATGATTGCCCTTTTGCCTTATGCATTGAAGAAGTTCAGTGCTGTGGTGAGTAAGATAAATAAGGAGATGCCGTGTGAAAAGCGGTTGGATATCTATTTGCGGATGAGCCGGCTCCGGTTGGGAATCTTGTGGCTGGTGTGCTGTTACAATATCGTGTTGTATTATGAGACACTTAACAGTATCGGCGCATTTTGTGCTTTGGCGGCTTTCTTGTCCATGTTCTTTTGTGTTCCTGGAAAACGCAAAGTGGGTGATGAGTTGCACATGAATGCCGATGAGGTGGCCTGACAGATAAAATAACACTATGAAAATAACATTTATAATACCTCCTGTACTGAATGGCGGACAACCGGCGGAACGCTCCTCGGGTTGTACCCGGGTGGTTTATGCCACGCCTAATATTTACGAGCTGACTGTAGCGGCTCTTCTGGAACGTGAAGGATACAAGGATATTCATTATGAGGATTTCGTATACAATCAGCGTTCACCGGAGGAGTTCCGGATCTTTCTGCAACAGGATCGTAGTGCTGTCTATTGTATGTGGACGGTCAATCTGTCCATAGAAAATGATATAATGGTGGCTGATCTTATCCATCAGATCATGCCAGAGGCTTACGTTCTGATGATGGGACCGGGGCCGACTTATTATACGGAGAAATGTCTTGCTCATGAGCGGACCATTGTGGTGCGGGGCGAGCCGGATATGGCCGTATGCGAGTTGGTCAATGCCTTGCGCGATTCGGCAGACTGGCATGCGGTAGACGGTATTT
Source organism: uncultured Paraprevotella sp. (assembly GCA_900546665.1). Classification (GTDB taxonomy): domain Bacteria; phylum Bacteroidota; class Bacteroidia; order Bacteroidales; family Bacteroidaceae; genus Paraprevotella; species Paraprevotella stercorigallinarum. Next base: position 24,039 of record URDY01000034.1, read on the forward strand.
CGTATGTGCAGGATGGTATGCCTGTACATAACAGGATGCATGCACTGGTCAGGAATCTGGACGAGATCCCTTTTCCGGCCAGGCATTTCGTAGATCATCAGGTTTATCATAATCCCAAACTGAAGACGACACCTTATACGACAGCACTGACTTCCAGAAGTTGTCCTTTCAAGTGTATATATTGTGTGCCCAGTTCGCTTACTTTTGCCCGGGAAATCGAAAACCGGAAGGTCAACGGCAAGAAACCTTTCGTTTCGTTCCGTTCGGTAGAGAATGTCGAGGAAGAAATGAAAATGCTGGCTTCTCAGGGTTATAAGGCCATAGGCTTTATGGACGACAACTTTATCTGGACGGAAAAACGGACGCTGGCAATCTGTGAGGTGATGAAGAAGTACGGACTGAAATGGGGATGTCAGGCTCGTGTGGATGCCATTACCGAGAATATAGCCAAGGCTTTGGGCGAGTCCGGCTGTCTGTATGTAGATCTGGGGGTAGAGTCGTTTAATGACGAGATCCTGAAATTTATCCGCAAGGGCATAACGCAGAAGCAGATCTATGAATCCATTGGGTTGCTGAAAAAATACAAGGTGCCGGTTAAATTGAATATTCTGATCGGTACCAGTCCTCTGGAAACTAAGGAAACGCTGAAAGATACCCTGCGTCGAGCCAAGGCATTACATGTGGATCAGATCATGTTTAATATCGTTTCACCGTTTCCCGGAACGGAATTTTATACGATGGCTAAGGAAAACGGATGGATAGAGACCGGAGACTATATTCCTACGGATGTGCAGCGTAACTCCATATTGAGTTACCCTCATCTTTCTGCCAGGGAGATGGAACGCATCTTGTTTAGGAATAATCTGTCTTATTTCTTCTCTCCCTATTTTATATTTAGTCAGTTGAGGAGGTTTACAAGTTGGAAGGAGTTCTTCTATGCCTTGAAAGTGTTGAAAGTAAAATTGTTCGGATAGAGATGGTGAGTGTGTCGATTGTGATCATAACGTGGAACGGAAAGTTTCATTTGCAGAAATGTCTGTCTTCTTTGGCCGGTTATTCCAAACGTCCGGGAGTGGAAGTCATACTTGTGGATAACGGCTCATCAGACGGGACTGTGGATTGGGTGAAGAAGACATGGCCTGATGTCCGTTTGGTTGCGCTCGAAGAAAATAAGGGCGTGGCTTATGCGCGGAATCGCGGACTTGAACTGGCAACAGGAGACTATCTGCTTATTCTGGACAATGATACGGTGGTGACCGAAGCGACCTTGGACGGCATGGTGCAATATATGGAGGAGCATCCCCGGGTGGGACTTTGCGGTTGCAGACTTGTGGATGCCGACGGTAAGGTACAGGAAAGCTGCAAGAAATTTCCCGGAATGACGGAGAAAATAGCCAATTTGCTCTATGGCAGCCGTTACCGTTATGCGTACGGCAAGAAGAGAATGTCCGAACCCTTCGAACCGGAATATCTTATTGGTGCCTGTCAGTTGATACGCCGGAAAGCCTTTGAGGATGCCGGTTATCTGGATGAACGTATCTTTATCGGTCCCGAGGACGCAGATTTCTGTTTAAGGATACATGCCAAAGGCTGGGCTTTGCAGTATTTGCCTCAGTTTACCATCATGCATTATTGCCAGCGTCTCACCAACAGGCATATCTTTTCACCTTTGGGCAGAAAGCACATATCAGCTTTGTTTTATTTATATTGGAAATACAAACGACTAATATAATGAATTATCTGAGCAACGAACAGATCCGTTTGCGGGCGGTGGAACCCGAAGATCTGGATTTTATGTATGCAGTGGAAAATGATCCCCGTCATTGGATGGTCAGTGGGGTTACCGAACCTTACTCACGCTATACGTTGCGGCAATATATAGAAACGACTCAGAATGATCTTTATATGGATCGCCAGTTGCGGTTGGTGATCGTCAGTCGTCAGGGTGGGAGTCCGATCGGGGCCGTTGATCTCAGTGATTATGATCCCTATCATCAGCGTGCGGCAGTCGGCATTGTCGTGGAGGCTTCCAGCAGGTGCCAGTCATACGGTACGCAGGCGCTTACATTGCTCTGTGAGTACAGCTTCGGCTATTTGCATCTTCACCAATTGTATGCTTATGTCGCAGCCGATAATATAGCGAGCCTGTCTCTGTTCCGGAAATGTGGTTTCGAATGTTCAGGTGAATTGAAAGATTGGTTAAGAACGTCCGCCCAAACCTATCAGACGGTATATATTCTACAAAAAATAACACCTTATTGAATGATTTTTCATTTAAAATTTGGAGAATCCAAATAAAAGCCCTATCTTTGCACCCGCAATCAGGAAACAACCTGATGAAAGAAAAAGGACTGGTGCGTTAGTTCAGTTGGTTAGAATACATGCCTGTCACGCATGGGGTCACGGGTTCGAGTCCCGTACGCACCGC
>URDY01000035.1 GCA_900546665.1 uncultured Paraprevotella sp.
AACGGCACGTACGGTGGTGTGAGAGGTCGGAAAACGAAAGTAGGAAGAAAACTACTTCGTTTTCCTCCTACTCGATTATAAGTATTCCTTACACAGCAAGCATTAAACATTAATATACTTCACATAATAAAGGATAATATAAAAGGATAAAGATTTTGTTATTATGATATTGGTTTAATTGTCAGTATCTTATATACGTTAAAACAATATTTAACTAAAATAGAAACAAAATTTATTTGTAACTATTACAATTTTGAAGAATATTATATTACCTTTGTGCACGATGAAAGAGGAGTGATGAAAACCTTAATTAATAACAAACTAAAAAGTACGATTATGGAAAAGTCAATTAAAGGAACAAGAACTGAAAAAAATTTGATGACTTCATTTGCAGGAGAGTCACAGGCTAGAATGCGTTATACTTATTTTGCAAGTGTCGCAAAGAAGGAAGGATACGAACAAATAGCAGCTATATTTACTGAAACCGCAGATCAGGAGAAAGAACATGCAAAAAGAATGTTTAAATGGCTTGAAGGCGGAATGGTAGAGATAACTGCAACTTATCCCGCAGGAGTTATTGGAACTACAATAGAGAATCTAAGAGCTGCAGCTGCGGGAGAGAATGAAGAGTGGACTACTGATTATCCTAAATTTGCAGATATAGCGGATGAGGAAGGATTTTCTGCTATTGCAGCAATGTACCGTATGATTTCTGTTGCAGAAAAAGGACATGAAGAAAGATATTTGGCATTATTGAATAATATCGAAAAGGGAACTGTTTTTGCAAAGGGCACAGAAACTGTATGGCAGTGTCGAAATTGTGGTTACATTCATGTTGGCAATGAGGCTCCTGCAACATGTCCGGCTTGTCTTCATCCACAGGCTTATTTTGAAGTAAAAAAAGAGAATTACTAATATTTGATTTTAAGACGATTCTGGTTATATAAACCATATTTTTCGAAAGCACAGATTTGTGCTTTCGTTTTTTATTTTAATTTGTCGTGTTAATATTTAAAATGTTAAGTGATTAATAATTCAATGTCTGACATCTGTCCGACATTAAAAGTAGAAGCCCTGCAAGTTATTAACTTACAGGGCTTTATATTTGCACGGGAAGAGAGGCTCGAACTCCCGACACCCGGTTTTGGAGACCGGTGCTCTACCAACTGAGCTATTCCCGTATTAAAGAAACATGTTGTTTTCCTTAAGACGCCGCAAAGATAGATAATTTTTTGTTAGATACAAAATAATCTGTTAAAAACCTTACGAAAAAAAAGTAATTGTAAACATCTTTAATTTTAAATATTTGATTTTTAATTAGTTGGTGTTCTGATAATAAAATTCTAATAAAATACATCAGATATTAGAGTGATATATGAGAAGAAAAGGAAGAAAGTTTCAGATTCTTCCTTCCTTTTCGATTGCGCGATAATAACAATAGAAAAAATAAAGTTCCTTTTATCTCATTTGAGCTGCTAAAGCGCGGATTGCCTTTTCGCCAGCCTTGTCACAAGTAACAACTTTTTCTGTTTTGGTAGAGTCTGTGATTACAGTATCGTTTTCTGCAAAACCTGCAGTTTTTGTAGAATCTGTAATGATTGTATCGTTTTCTACGTATCCAGTAGTTTTCGTTGTGTCAGTTACGACAGTATCAGGTAATGCGAATGATTTAGTTGAATCATTAACGATAGTGTCGTTTACAATAATGTTTGTGTTAGCGAATGCACTGTTTAATCCCATGGCCATAAAGGCTACTACAAAAATCTTTTTCATGTCTTTTCTTTTTTGAGTTATACTAATTCGTGTTTGTTCTACTATCATTAGGACAAAATGCGTGCCAGAAAAAGATTTTTTTGTAATATGTTGTATATTAGTGTGTTATCTTTGTTTTGTGAAATTGATCAATTGTGGAATGTGTGTAAAAGTGTGGAAAAAATTCCCATTATGATTGTGGAATGTTGTAGATTTTAAGTTTATTATATAAAGTTTTTCGGTCTATTCCTAATAATTGTGCTGCCTTACTCTTATTATATTGTGTAGCATGTAGGGCTTGTAGAATCCGTTCTTTTTCTGTTGATTCATCAAAAAGTTTTAATGTACCTGAAGATGAGGGAGATTCGAAAGAAGTCTGTTCATTCAGTTCATTTCCAAGATCTTCTTTACGAATAAATTCTCCGTGGGCGAGTAATGTTGCTCTTTTGACTATGTTTTTAAGTTGACGAAGATTGCCTGGCCATGAATAATTCAGCATGGCCTGAGTAGCGGAAATGTCAAAGCCGAGAATATCTTTTTCCAGCTCTTTGTTGGCTTGTTGGAGAAAGAAGTCAGCAAATAAAAGAATGTCTTCTCCACGATCTTTCAATAAAGGCATGTGAAGCGTAAATTCGTTGAGCCGATGATATAAATCCTCACGAAATTCTCCTTTGGCTATAGCCTCTGGTAGGTTTTCATTCGTGGCACAAATTAAGCGGACATCTACTTCAATTTCCTGTGTGGTACCAACTGGTCGTATCCGTCTTTCTTGAATAGCACGAAGTAATTGAACCTGAACTTCATAACTGAGATTACCTATTTCATCAAGAAAAAGAGTGCCTCCATTCGCTTCTACGAAGGCGCCGGTCTTATCTGTTACAGCTCCTGTAAATGACCCTTTTTTGTGCCCGAAAAATTCCGATGCTGAAAGTTCCTTTAGCATTGCACCGCAATCGATGGCGATGAATGGTTTGTCTGCACGTTTACTCAGTTGATGTATACGATGAGCGACATATTCTTTTCCTGTACCACTGGCACCGTAAATAAGTACAGACATTGGTGTTGGAGCAACTAGGGATACATAATTGTATAGTTGTTTGGCAGCCTCGCTTTTTCCTTCCATAAAGCGTATTTCTGTAGTTTCATTGGGGGAGGGACAAGAAACGTCAGAATTACTGTTGGAATTATTTTGAGATGACTCTTTGTTGTTGAGCGCATCGTTTATTTTTTCAAGTAAGATATCCGGTTGAACGGGTTTGGCTATATAATCACTTGCTCCGTGTTTCATTGCTTCTACCGCATTCTGCACTTCTGCATATATAGTCATAATGATGACAGGGGTTGAAATGTGGTGATCTTTTATCCAGGTAAGGAGAAATAAACCGTCCTCATCCGGTAATCGAAGATCGGATAAGACTAAATCAAAGTCTTTCTTTTGCAGACACTTGATTGCGGCTGTAATTCTTGAAACAGTCTCTACTGAGAATCCTTGTTTACCTAGCCATGTTTTGAGCATGGTTGAGAATGTCAGATCGTCTTCAACAATAAGAATAGATGCCATGTCTTTTGTTCTTATATTATGTAGGTCACATTGTGTGATTTTTCTTATTATAAACCGTAATATGAATTCTACATCTACAGTTTGGATAATTCTGATTTGATCTTGGGAGATTAATCAGTTTATATTCATCAGATGATGATTGATTTAAAAGATTTTTAGTGTTTACTTCTTAATTTTTAGATAGGATATGATTGTTCGGATGACGTTTAATCATAATTTATATCTCAATTCATATATTTTTATACAAATATAAAATTTTTTGGCGGGTTATTGTAGTGAACACATATCTTTTTAAATGTTTTTATATTCCGATTTCTTTTTGCAGGCATGAGATGACTTCTTTGATTCCATTTGCCATTTTATTTGCGATTACACTGTCTGTTTCATCCCATTCCTGCTCGTTTCTTTTTTGGTCAAGAGACAAGAGAATGGGAACCGTTGGCGAGCATATTAAAGTGAATGTAGGGAGCAATTTGTGGGCAAGCTGGCATATTGTTGTTTTATCTTTTTGTTTTATAGCTTCTTGTAGCTGGTTCAGATGATGGATGTTTTCTTCCAAAAATGTAGAGAGTATTTCTTTGGAAGCTTTTTCATCATTACCTGCAAAAGCAGTGAGAGACTGGAGCTGGATGACGTCTTTTTTATTATTGTCAACGTGTGGATGCACGTCTGGATCCTTTTTCTTGCTGAAGGGAATATTTATGGCTTTATTTAAGGCAATGGCTAGATCATTAATATTAAATGGTTTATAAAGGCATGTTGCAAATCCTTTTTCTTTGAAATCAGATTCTGTGAGGTCTTGTCTTGCTGTTAAGGCAATAACAGGCATGGTTTCGTTGGATGATGGCTGTGTCTGACGAATTGTTTTTAGAAGTTCTATTCCATTGAGTGCAGGCATTTGTATGTCTGTCAGTAATACATTAAAACGTTCTTTTCTGATGATGTCAAGTAGTTCCTTGGGATGTGTGCAGGTAACAATGTTCCAGTTTGTGATTTTGAGATTTTGTTTTTTCCATTGTTCAAACATGGCTTTTGTCAGTTGAAGTTGTATCTGATCATCATCAATAATGAGAATTTTAAGTGTTTCAGGTAACTGATTGCAATTGATTATGGTCTTATCAGTATAATTGGCCTCCTTTTCTGATATGATGTTTTTTTCTGAAGTAATTTCTATAGGAATATTGACATTGAAACATGTCCCTTTGCCACGGGCACTTTCAACATCAATGGTACCATTGAGTAATTCTACAAGTTTGTGTGTAATAGACAGTCCCAACCCGAATCCTTCTTTTCCTTGAGCACTCTGCAGGCGTGTAAATTCTTGGAATATACGGTTCTGCTCGTCTGATGTCATGCCGCAACCTGTATCTCGGACTTGAAAAGACAGTTTATTATCTTTTAATTGGATGGATAAGGATATGGAACCTTTATCTGTAAATTTGATGGCATTACTTATCAGGTTTTCTGTAATTTGCCTTATTCTAAAAGCGTCACCTCGGCAGGTGCAGTCAGTATCTGGGGTCTGTTCATAATGTATAAGCAGTTCTTTTTGTGTTGCAGCAGGAATAAAATTTTCATAAATGGTCTTCATCAGTTGTGCCGGATTGAAACTTACCGGGTTGATATCCATTTTTTGTGCTTCCAGACGATGATAATCCAATAAAGAATTGACCAGATTCAATAAGTGTGTTGCTGCACTTTTTATGTTTTTGATGTAGAATACTGGTTTCTTCTCATTGATAAGCGGAGATAGTAAATCCAGATATCCCAATATTGATCCTGCTGGTGCTTTGATGTCATGTGTGATGGTAAGCATAAGTTTTTCTCTGGCTATTAATAAACCTTCTGCTTTGTTCTTGGCTTTCTCCAGTTCTTTACGATAATGATTGCTGCGCTGGTTGTCTTTCCATACAAGAATAAAAAACACAATAGCCAAAAGTACAGATGCAACAGTAACTGCTACGAAAATAAGAGAGGTTTTTTGTCGTAGAGCAGTTGCTGCAGTAGCTTCTTTAAAGGCCCGTTCCTGTTCGTCCTGTTCTATATTTTCAAAAAGTTGGGCGAGTCTGTGACTCATTTCAATGTTTGCATATCTTAAACGTTCCGCCTGTCTGCTTATACGTTTTTGGCGTTGAGTGCGGGATTGTTGTACTTCATCCTCAATATCAGTTAAAATATGGGCCAGGGTATCAGCCGTATTATATTCCAGGCTTAATGTATCTATAGCCAGGACCTGCGTACTTTGACTTACTTTAGTCGTATCATCCTTAGATGGGCGGAATGCTTCAGCCAATCTTTTGAAGAATTTTTTTTTCGGTTTTTCTACAGTGTAGGACTTTTCTGTCTGTATTATTTTTTTTTCAATTTTGGGTTGTTGAATGACAGAATCCTTTTGAGCCAAAATTTGAGCGATTTTCTTTTGATAGACTTTATTCGTTTCTTCTGAAGCCATGGCCATCAATAGTTGCCGTAAGTTGTTTTTCTTCTGATTGACAAGTAATGAGAGGGTATCTAATCTGGCGCTTTGCAGACTGTCCTTAGTTAGTGAATCCATTTTGGCAATGGACATTTGAACTTTCCTGATTGCTTTCTCATATACATGATAAGCTTCTTCATGTCCCATTCTGACTGTTTGGGCTATATTTTCTGATTCAAATAACAGGCAGATGAGTTGTTGGGTTGCTTTTCGGCGTGCAATAGCGGTTTGTTCCTGTTCGTCTATTTGAGTCAAGGCTTGTGTTTGGTGATAAATGGCATAGACGGTTCCCAAAAACAAGCATGTCAGCAAAACGAATCCACAAGCAACTTTAAATGGAATGGATGGTTTCATGAAAATCAATATGTTTTTTTATTCCTGCAAAGCTATAAAAAATCTCCCTATTCCGGAATAAGGGGGGATGATATACCGAAATGAAGGAGATTGAAAAACTTACAGCGTAAGTTGTAAGTTTTAAATATTCTTTCATTGAATATCCTCGTCGTGATTATTCGTAAATTCTTCTGTGTAGTAATCAAAAAAATTATGGTTAAGGATCTTGCTTATTCTTAATAATAATTCAGTATCAATGCTTTGCCGCTTAAAAATAGAGTAAACGTTTGTCCTGTCGCAATAGAGTTTTTTAGAAAACCATGTAATTGAACGTTCTTGATTATGAATTACTTTTTCAAAATTTGTCCAATATGTATCATGATGATCTCAGTTCTTTAAAATTAAATTCAAATTTAACTTTTTTGTATTTTTACTAAATTAAAATATTGTGGTATATGTTTATATAAAATTGTAGAATGTTTTTCTACATATAAAAGTATAACCAATGATAGAGAAATATAAGAACTTCATTTATGAGTATTCCTTTTTATTAGCTCTTTTTCATCGGAATAGGCCCTAATTTAGTCTTAATATAAAAAACAAATGATTTTGGTAGTGGATTTTAAATGAGGTTTTTGTACCTTTGCAAAAAAATAAAAAGGTAAAAAGTAAAAGGTCATTATTATGGGGAATTTCTGTTCAGAACAAGATGATGATTTGTTGTTGAGACGAAAGCTGGATTTGTTACTGCGGACTGGTAAATTATTGATAGAAAGTGCCGCGGATACAAATAGAGTAGTGCGTAATATGAAGCGCGTGGCGGCATATCTGGGGCTTCCGGATGAAAAATTGCATATTGATGTCAGTTATACGATGTTAGCCGTTAATTTAAGTGATGAAACCCGGTCTTTTTCCAAGTTCCAAAAATGCGAGAAACACGGGATTAATATGACGGCTTTGTCTGAAATCAGTAAGTTGTCATGGCGAGCTATTGAACAAGATTTTACATTGGATCAATATGAAAACGAACTGGAGAATATCAGAAAACGGCCTCGTAACTATACTCCTTTGGTAGTAGCAATTTGTGCAGCTTTTGCTTGTGGAGGATTCTGCAAATTATTTGGCTGTGATTGGATTGCATTTTTCCTGGCTTCTTTTTGTGCTTTTGTAGGTTTTAGGGTTAGAGCGTATTGTAATTCCTTAGGTATAAATATGTATATGAGTATTGCTATAGCTGCAAGCATATCAACCTGTTTGGCTTATGCTACTTCATTTACAGGTTGGTCTTCCACTCCCAACCATCCTTTGTTAGCTTGTGCTCTATTTATTGTACCAGGTGTGCCCTTGATCAATTTTGTTGATGATATGATAGATAATTATGTCATGGTTGGCATAAATCGGGCTGCCAATACAGTAATGATGATGGGAGCTATGGCTTTTGGAATAGTTCTGGCAATAAAATTATTGGCAATAGAAGATGTGACGATCGACAAAAAATTCAGTGAGTTAAGTATGATACCACATGATCCTTATTATGTCTATGCTATAGCTGCCGCCATTTCTGCTATTGGTTTTTCCACTATTTTTAATGTGCAGCGTCGTTTGTTATGGGTTGTTGCTATTGGTGGAATGATTTCCGTGTGTACTCGTAATTTTGTTAATTTCGAGTTGGGATTTGGTCCTGTTTTGGGATCTTTTATGGGAGCTTTTGTTGTGAGTCTGATTGCAGTAAAGGCTGTTCATTGGTTTCATGTGCCCAATCATGTGTTGACGATACCTTCTGTTATACCGATGATTCCTGGGGTATTGATGTATCGTGCCTTGTTTAGTTTTATAAATATGCATGGTGTTATAGGAGAAGTGACCAATGCTTTTTATAATGGTGTGAGTTCAGCTTTGATTATTTTATGTATAGGTCTTGGTGTAGCAGTTCCTAATATCTTTGTTCGTGCGCAGCGTGCCGGTTCCAGACAAAAGGTACTTGAGGAAGAATTGGCTAAACGCAAAGTACGTAGAAGTTTCTTGGGAAAGTTACATTAATAATATAAAAACAGCACAAACAGACTCTCGTGAAAGTTTTTTCATTTAAAGTCTGTTTGTGCTGTTTTTATTATAATAGTTGATCTTATTCTCAGTCGAATAGATTCAGTTTGTTTTTTCGGGCTTCTTCAATAGAGACTGTTGAAGTTTGTTTGCTCGAAACGTTTTGTCGTAAGGCGTTTTGTTCCTGCTGCAATTCTGCGAAAGCTTTTTTCTTCGTTTGTGGATTAATGAACTGTCCGGCTACAAGAGCGTTTTGTGATGCATCTTTCATCCATATGACAGGTCCATCATAAACAGGAGCGATTTTTAATGCAGTATGTAGTTTACTTGTTGTAGCTCCACCAATCATGACAGGAATATCCAGACCCGCACGTTTTAATTCAGTGACAACGTGAATCATTTCATCCAGACTAGGAGTAATCAAGCCGCTTAACCCGATAAGATCAGGTTTATATTCAATTGCTTTTCTGACTATTTCTTCAGCAGGCGTCATTACTCCCAGATCAATAATCTCATAATTGTTGCATGCCATAACAACGGAGACAATATTTTTACCGATGTCATGAACGTCTCCTTTGACTGTTGCTACCAGTATTCGGCCGGCTTTTGATGCACAGTCCTGTTTCTCGGCTTCTATACGTGGCTGCAGGATGCTGACGGCCTTTTTCATTGTTCTCGCTGTCTTGACAACCTGAGGCAAAAACATTTTTCCAGCTCCAAATAAATCTCCAACTATATTCATTCCTTTCATGAGGGGGCCTTCTATGATATCCACGGCATGATGGTATGTTGTGCATGCTTCGTCGAGGTCTTCCTGTAAATAAGAATCTATACCTTTGATTAATGCATGTTGCAGCCGGTCTTCTATATTTTTCTGACGCCAACTTTCCTGTTTGGCAGAATCTGGTTTTACGTTTTTTTGTGCTTCCTGTTGAGCCTTGAGTCGGTCTGCCAGGTCGATGAGACGTTCTGCAGCATCAGGGTGTCTGTTTAGTATGACATCTTCTACAATAGTTAATATCTCAGTTGGGATATCATCATACATGACGGAAGTAGCAGGATTGACGATACCCATGTCCATACCCTGTTTACACGCATGATACAGGAATACAGCATGCATGGCTTCACGAATATAATTATTGCCTCGGAATGAGAATGACAGATTACTTATACCTCCACTGATGTGGGCTCCTTGCAGATTCTTTTTGATCCATCCTGTAGCACGTATGAAGTCAACTGCATAATTATTATGTTCTTCCATGCCTGTAGCAATAGCAAGAACATTTGGATCAAAAATAATGTCCTGAGGATTAAAACCAGCTTGTTCGGTCAATAATTTATAAGCACGGGCGCAAACTTCAATCTTACGTTCGAATGTATCGGCCTGACCTTTTTCATCAAAAGCCATGACGATGACTGCAGCGCCTAATCGCTTTATTTCTTTTGCATGTGAAAGGAACGTTTCTTCTCCTTCTTTAAGTGAAATGGAATTGACTATGCATTTGCCTTGCACACAACGAAGTCCCTTGGTGATCACATCCCATTTGGAGGAATCTATCATGACGGGAACGCGTGCTATTTCTGGCTCTGATGATAGCAGATTGAGAAAATTCACCATTTCTTTTTCTGTATCAAGCAGACCATCGTCCATATTGACATCGATGATTTGTGCTCCGTCTTCTACTTGTTTGCGGGCAATAGCCAAGGCTTCATCGTATTGTTTTTCTTTAATCAGACGCAGGAATTTACGTGATCCTGCTACATTGCAGCGCTCACCTACATTGACAAAATTAATTTCCGGGGAAATTTCCAGTAAATCAAGACCGCTTAATTGAAGATATTGGGGTTGGGCCGCAGGCTTGTGAGGTTTTGCCGGAACGGCAAGTTTTTCAAATTCAGAAATGAATTTATCTGTAGTTCCGCAACATCCACCGATGATGTTGACCCATTGTTCATCCAGAAAATATTTCATTTCCTGAGCCATTTCTTCTGGTGTCTGGTCGTATTCACCCAAGCTGTTCGGTAATCCGGCATTAGGATAAACAGAAATATAAAAAGGAGCTTTTTGAGCCAGGATTTCAAGAAATGGTTTTAGATCCTTTGCTCCGAATGAACAGTTTAATCCTACGGAGAAAATATTGGCATGACTGATTGATGCCAGAAATGCTTCCAATGTTTGACCGGAAAGTGTTCTTCCGGTTTTGTCAGCCACAGTGACCGATAACATGATAGGTATTTGTTTCCCTTTGGCTGTCATGGCCTTTTCGGCAGCATAAATAGCTGCTTTGGCATTAAGCGTATCAAAGATTGTTTCAATAAGCAAGGCATCGACTCCGCCTTCAATTAGAGCTTCCATCTGCTCCTGGTAGGCATTAGCCAGCTCATCGAATGTCAGAGCGCGGTATGCCGGATTGTTGACATCCGGACTCATCGAACAAGTCTTGTTGGTGGGTCCGACGGAACCTGCTACAAAACGTGGCTTTTCAGGGTTACGGATAGTATATTCGTCTGCAAGTGAGCGTGCTATTTGGCAAGCTGCCAGATTGATGTCTCGACAGTATGCTTCGACATGATAGTCTGCCATCGAAACGCGCTGTGAACTGAATGTGTTGGTTTCTATGATATCTGCTCCGGCTTCCAGGTATCGGATATGAATATCCCGAACAATGTCCGGCCTTGTCAGGCTGAGTATGTCATTGTTACCTTGCATCAGCCCTGGAATATCTTTGAATCGTTCTTCTCTGAAATCCTGTTCAGTCAGTTTGTATTTCTGGATCATGGTACCCATGGCTCCATCGAGAACTAATACCTTGTTTTTTATAATTTCTTGTAAAGTCATTGGAAAACAATCTTTTTTGATGAAGTCGTCTTTAGTATTTCTTGAATTGCCTGTCCATTTCGCGACGGTCTTCTTTTTCTTTAAGAGTTTGTCGCTTGTCATATTCTTTTTTACCACGACATAAATGGATGTCAAGTTTGGCGCGTCCGTTTTCGTCTATAAACATCAAGGTTGGTACAAGAGTAAAGCCGGGGTTTTTCATATCCTGTTGCAGTTTGCGTATTTCTTTGCGGTTAAGCAATAATTTACGGTCACGCCTTGCTGAATGGTTATTGTATGAGCCATAGTCATATTCTGCAATATACATGTTTTTTACCCATACTTCTCCGTTGTTGATAAAACAGAAAGTATCAACAAGACTGGCTTTTCCTGCACGAATTGATTTGATTTCCGTACCGGTCAATACAATCCCGGCCGTATATTTATCCATGAGCAGGAAGTCAAACGCTGCGCGTTTGTTCTTGATGCTTATTTTCTTGGGAGTATTTTTTTTTGTTACCATTTTATTCTTTATGCTTTCACGATTACGGCAAATTCTTCAATATGTTCGTCGACATAATGTGCCAGAATATTTGTGACCTCTTCTTCCATTTCTATAAAATTATCATCCAGATCATCAAATTCCGGATAGCGTTCAAATAAGGCCATAAATTCTTCATCAGAACAGTCTTTGGTTAGTTCATTCTTATATTTATCATATAATTTTTTACCCTTATAGACTAATTTGGAAAAATCATGGGCTCCCATAATACGCATAGCTTTGGCGAAGGGGTTATCAAAAATGAAAGGACCGTATCCATTGTGAATCAGTTGTATGAATCCACCGTCCAATACTTCGTCGCGAAGCATGACATAAGCAAGCAGGGAAATTTGTTGCCCATTGAGCAAATGCATGTTTTCTCCGTTGAGTTCGCCTCCTAATGTTTTCATATAGCTGTCTGTAAAGACTTTGATAAATTCGTCAATTCCTTTTTCGGCAGCCTGTCGTAATTGTTCATCTTGGATTGTGATTGATATGGTTTCCATTCTTATCTACATTATTTAAATATGCAAAGATAATGAAATATAGATGATGATAGATGTTAATTCTTCCTTTTTTTGTATTTATGGGCCGGTTAATCTGTAGGCAGATCAATGATTAATGAAAAAACAGCTTTTTTAATGCGTTTTTAATTGATAAAATTGGTTAAGCAGACATTTTGCTAAATAAAAATATTGTAACTTAGCAGAAAGAAAGTGGAGATTTGTGATGAAAAAGTAAATTCTGATCTGATAATCAATTACTGGTTAGAATTCAAAAAGATCTTTGTTAAATCTGATATCAAAATAAAGAAAACATATGATGTTAAGAAAAATCAGAATTACTCTGGCTGTCGTGTTTTTGTTCCTGATTACATTGCTTTTCCTGGATTTTACAGGATCGCTTCATGCTTGGTTGGGATGGATGGCAGAGGTTCAGTTCTTGCCTGCTGTGCTGGCTTTGAACGTGGGAGTTGTTATATTTCTGTTGATCCTGACATTGATTTTCGGACGGGTGTATTGTTCGGTCATTTGTCCGATGGGAGTGATGCAGGATGTGGTAACATGGTTAGGTGGACGTTCCAAAAAGCGTCGTTACCGTTTTTCTTATTCTCCCCAAAAACGGATTTTGCGTTTTGTTGTATTGGCTGTTTTCCTGGTTACGCTTGTGGCCGGGATAAATTCAGTTGTTGCTTTATTGGCGCCTTATAGTGCTTATGGCCGTATTGCACAGAATATACTTTCTCCTGTTTACGCTTATGGCAACAATCTGTTGGCTTATTTTGCTGAGCGGGCGGATAGCTATGCGTTTTATCGGACGGATGTATGGATCAGAAGTATTCCAACTTTCGTGGTAGCCGTGTTGACTTTTGTCATTGTAGCTGTAATGGCGTGGAGAAATGGTCGGACTTATTGCAATACAGTTTGTCCGGTTGGTACAGTCTTAGGATTGGTTGCCCGCTGGTCGTGGTTAAAACCGGTTATTGATACGGAAAAATGTAACGCATGCAGTCTTTGTTCCAGAACTTGCAAGGCATCATGTATTGATTTTAAAAACCATCAGATTGATTACAGCCGTTGCGTAGCTTGTATGGATTGTATACAGACTTGCAAACATGGAGCAATAAGTTATCGTCATCCATCACGAAAAACGTCATCTGTCTCGCCTGATGACGTTAAGGTCGATACCTCAAGGAGAAGTTTTCTGGCTACAACGGCTTTAGTTACTGCCACAGCGGCTTTGAAGGCACAGGAAATGAAGGTTGATGGTGGACTGGCTGCCATTGAAGATAAGAAGATACCAAACAGACAGACACCCATATTGCCTCCAGGCAGTCAGAACGCGCGCCATTTTGCACAACACTGTACGGCATGTCAGCTATGTGTATCCGCGTGTCCTAACGGAGTGTTGCGTCCTTCTGCAGACTTGATGAAGTTTATGCAACCCGAGATGAGTTATGAAAGAGGTTATTGTCGTCCGGAATGTAATAAGTGTTCGGAGGTTTGTCCGACAGATGCCATTAAGTTGACTGATCTGGCAGAAAAATCAGCTACACAGATAGGACATGCTGTATGGGTAAAGTCCAATTGTGTGCCATTGACAGATGGAGTGGAGTGTGGCAATTGCGCCCGTCATTGTCCGACTGGAGCCATAACGATGATTCCTTCAGATGCTTCCAATGCAGATTCTCTTAAAATACCTGCTGTAGATGTGGAACGTTGCATAGGTTGTGGTGCATGTGAGAATCTTTGTCCGTCACGGCCTTTCAGTGCCATATATGTAGAAGGACATGAACGTCATCGTATAGTATAATATCTTATGATTATAGAATAAATATGAGCGATAAAAAATTTCATCATGATATTTCACGCCGTGAATTTCTGAAAATAGTAGGAATAAGTACGGCGTCTACAACGGTAGCATTGGCAGGCTGTGGACGTAAGCAGGCTGTTTCATCCGATATTCAGGCACAGGGAGATATTCCTACGGATAAGATGACCATGCGTGAAAATCCGAAAACGAAGCAAAAGGTTTCTATATTAGGATATGGATGTATGCGTTGGCCTACGCTTCCTGCACCTGAAAAGGGAGGAAATGTGATTGATCAGGATGCAGTGAATGAGCTTATTGATTATGCCATGTCACATGGAGTCAATTATTATGACACGTCACCCGTATACGTACAAGGGTGGTCTGAGAAGTCTACCGGTATAGCGCTCAAACGTCATCCGCGCGATAAGTTTTATGTGGCAACCAAACTGTCTAACTTCTCCAATTATACCCGTGAGAATTCCATAGCGATGTACAATCGTTCGTTTGAAGAACTTCAGATAGACTATATCGATTATTATTTATTGCATTCCATCGGAAATGGAGGAATAGAAACATTTAGGGCCCGGTATATAGAAAATGGTATTCTGGACTTTTTGATGGAAGAGCGTGAAAAAGGTAAGATCCGTAATTTGGGTTTTTCGTTTCATGGCACAAAGGAAGTATTTGATGAAGTGTTAGCCATGCATGATAAAGTTCACTGGGATTTTGTCCAGATACAGCTTAACTATGTGGACTGGCATTATGCATCGGGAAATAATGTCAATGCCGATTATCTTTATGGTGAACTTGAAAAACGTCAGATTCCGGCTATTATAATGGAGCCGCTTTTGGGCGGCCGTCTTTCCAAGTTGCCCGAACATCTTGTTGCCCGACTGAAACAAAGGGCACCAGAAGCCAGTGTCGCTTCCTGGGCATTTCGTTTTGCTGGTTCTTTTCCTGGCGTGCTTACCGTATTGAGCGGCATGACTTATATGGAGCATCTGCAGGATAATTTACGTACATATTCACCTTTGATACCTCTCACGGATGATGACCGGTTGTTTCTCGATCAGACGGCTGATCTGATGAAACAATATCCTACGATTCCATGTAATGACTGCAAATATTGTATGCCCTGTCCGTATGGAATAGATATTCCGGCTGTGCTTATACATTATAATAAATGTGTGAATGAAGGTAATCTTCCAACTTCAAAAGAGAATGTCAATTACCGTGAAGCACGTCGGGCCTTTCTGATAGGTTATGATCGGAGTGTGCCTCGTTTGCGGCAAGCCAGTCATTGTATCGGATGTGACCAATGTGTGTCTCATTGTCCACAAAGTATCAATATACCGGAAGAGCTTCATCGGATAGACCGATATGTGGAACAGCTTAAACAGGAAACACTATGATACCCTCTGAAATGAATTTTTTAGTTGACTTGCTTCATAATGGAGGATATACACTTGTGGTAGAGCATGGTGATGAAGTGCGTACGTTCAGTCAGAGAGGAGTGGCGGATCTTATGGATTTATTGGAAAAGGATCCGGAATTTCTTCAGGGGGCCTGGATCGCAGATAAGGTTGTCGGTAAGGCGGCTGCAGCTTTAATGATCAAAGGTGGGGTGGTCAGACTCCATACTGATACGTTAAGTCAGCCTGCTTTTGATCTGTTTGATAAAGACGGATCAATTCAGGTGGAGTGTGATCAGCTTGTACCTTATATTGAGAATCGTAAAAAAGACGGTTGGTGTCCTTTGGAAAAGCTGTCTTTTGATAAAGATTCTGTGGAAGAGATATTCTTGTCAGTGCGGGATTTTGTGGAAAGAATGCGTCATCCATAGAATCTGTTATTGTGAAATATTGAAACTATCGGTTGGAATATTATCACAGAGAATAATCAGATAATTGATGTGTTTTAACATTAAAGTCATAGATAAACAATAGAAGTAATTAACGATGGAAAATACTGTAAAACTTTACTCTTTGCCTTATAGCAACAGTAGAACATATTGGGCTGCTTTGGCATTTACTGCGGGAAACATACTTTTTCCTCAGCTTTTTCATTTGATTCCTCAAGGTGGAGTGATTTGGCTTCCCATATACTTTTTTACATTAATTGGAGCCTATAAATATGGATGGCGTGTGGGATTGTTGACAGCCATTGCTTCTCCATTAATCAATTCATGGCTGTTTGGCATGCCTCCTGCAGCAGCGCTGCCGGCCATATTGCTTAAATCTTGCCTTTTGGCGGTAATGGCTGGTTGGATGGCTGGAAAGTATCAAAAAATAACTTTATGGTCACTTTTAGCAGCCGTATTGTCTTACCAGGTTTTCGGAACATTGGGAGAATGGGCAATGAAGGGCGATTTTTATTTGGCGGTTCAAGACTTCCGTTTGGGGGTTCCGGGAATGCTCTTGCAGATATTCGGAGGATACTTTTTTGTGAAATATTTAATACGTCGATAAATTATGTTTGGAATCGGAACTCAGGAACTGATATTTATTATTCTTGTTGTTTTGCTCTTTTTTGGTGGCAAAAAAATACCTGAACTTATGAAAGGATTAGGTAAGGGAGTACGTAGTTTCAAGGAAGGGATGAATGGTATAGAAAATCCTTCTGTTTCAGACGAAAAAGCAAAAGAATCTGTTTCAAAGACAGATGTTGTGCATAATGATGAAACAAAAGAAACATCTAAAAACGATACTTTAAAATGACAGACCGACAAAACCGTCAGGTAGAAAACATAACCGATCACACTGCGGAGATGACATTTTGGGAACATTTGGATGTCTTTCGCGGTGTGATTTTGCGAATTGCAGTTTTAATAGTCGTAAGCAGTATTCTGGCATTCTGTTTCAAGGAACAGCTTTTTGCAGTTATTCTGGCTCCAAAAGAAGATTCATTTTTTATTTATCGTTTGCTAAATCATCTGGCAATATATTGGGGAGGCCCTTCTGATGAGGGATTCACGGTTAATCTGATTAATACGGGGTTGGCCGAACAGTTTAAGATGCATATTAAAGCTTCTGTTTATGCAGGGGGGCTGATAGCTTCACCGTATGTGATTTATTCTATATTCAGATTTGTATCTCCTGCACTTTATGAAAGTGAACGTAAGGCAACCTTAAGAGCGGTTATAGTCGGTTATGCTATGTTTATACTAGGGGTAATTCTTTGTTATTGTTTGATATTTCCTTTGACTTTCCGTTTTTTGGGTACTTATCAGGTGAGTTCGCAAGTAGAGAATCTGATTTCTTTGCAATCTTACATGGATACGTTACTGGTGATGAGTTTCCTTATCGGTGTATTGTTTGAGCTTCCCGTGCTTTGTTGGGTCTTGGGACGTTTGGGATTTCTCTCTTCATCTTTTATGCGCCGGTATCGTAAGCATGCTATTGTAGTCATTCTGATTGTTGCAGCAGTCATTACTCCTACTTCAGATGTGTTTACTCTTTGTTTGGTCGCTTTACCGATATGTTTGCTCTATGAAGTCAGTATTTGGGTGGTAAAGGCATCAGGAAAGAATATGTGATTTTTTTATTTTATATGAAGGCTTGTCAGGTATTCTGATAAGTCCGTTATATGTTCGACTGTATAATTGTTTTTGTTTCAATGGTTTGGTAATAGAACTTCTTTGAGCTTTTACCTGACAGACAAAAGTATATGCCAGGATTATTCTGTCGGAAAAACAGCTGTATAAATATATGTTTCAGTTTAACAAAAATAAATATATTTCATTATGCCATTAAATGGTTGTTTCTTATCTTTAAAGACGAAATTTGTCTGATTTTTCAAAGACCTGTTGACTATGAAATTAAATATGATGTTATTATACTTTTCAGTGATTATTTTTTTCATGTCTTCATGCATGAATAAAACGAAAGATGATGTGGTTTTTGACGACAAGATTGTCATATTGGAAAACCATCCTCAAATGTTGCTTTCACAGTTGGATACATGTCATATCATCCGTATTTCAAATGAGCATGATGCTACAGCTTTTTTGCTGCAGACTTTGGCGCGATCTTATACAAGGAAAGACTATCATCCCGATAAACAGAAACTGTTGGATTGTTTGTCTTTCTTTGAACGAAAAAAGAAGGTACAGCAGCAATTGGAAACACTATATCTGTTGGCAGGTATTTATGGTCAGGAACAGAATATCAAGAAAGAAGTAGAAACAGTGGAAAAGGCCATGGCTTTAGCACGTGAGATCAATGATCAGGTATGGATGTTTCATCTTTATAGTTATCTGAGCGAAATGTATTTCAGGCAATTTGATATGTTGGAATTTATTCGTTATCAGGCTATGGCGTTACAAAGTCTTAAGGATGAAAAAATTGATGAACTTGATGCCAATACCTTACTTTTGCTAAGCAAGAGTTATCTTTATACCGGTCAGGAAGAAAAGGCTGATCATTTGTTGTCTGAGCTTTCAATGAGTGTCAGTCCTCATCATATTAGTTATTCGGATGTACACCGTATATGGGGATTGGTGCTTTTTCGTCAAGGCAAATATGAAAAGTCAATAGATGAATTAAAGAAAGCATTACCTCAGGAGAAAGATTCATGCGGGCTTTTTTCATGTTATTCAATTTTATCATTGTGCTATTATCATATTGATAATCATATTCAGGCAGATAAATATAAAAAGGAAGCAGAAAGATATGTGACGGGAAAGAATGATTGTTATGGTGAAATAGAATTTTATAAAGCTTGTGCCGAATTTGCAATCCGTTCGGGTGACAGTAAAGAAGAAAACAGGTGCATGCAGCATATTATTTCCAGATATGACCAGATGTTCACAAAGTTGAATGGTAATGTTCTCGATGAAGCTATTCGGAAATACATGCAGTTTCAGGAACGCCAGGAACACGACAGACAGATACGTATTTATCAATATGTATTGTTGGTGATATTATTATGTCTGGTTGTTTTTATTTTATTTTCACAGTACAGAAAGAAAAAACAGTTTTATCAATTACTGACTCTTCAGCGTAGAATAGAAACCTTGGAGCAACTCGAAAAAATGCAGGATGAGACCCGTCAGTTTATTTTGCGTGATTTGGAGATTGCTAAAAAGATTGCCATGCTTAAATATACGCGCAAAGAGAAAAGTGAACGGCTGCTTCACGAACTGGACAATCTTAATATTATTGAAGGTAATAAGTTGATAGCGACCCGTTGGGATGATTTTTATCATGATATAGATATCACGTTCGATGGTTTTCATAATAAACTTGTTCATGAATATCCGGATCTGAATGAAAAGGAGGTTCAGTTGTGTTGTCTGATGATGGCTGGTTTCCGTACGGAAGAGATTGCGGCAGTATGGATGCAGAGTGTGTTTACCGTGCATAAATGCAAGACAAATGTCAGAAAGAAAATCAATACTTCCGAGGGAGGTGATATTATTGTCTTCTTAAAAAAGAAATTTTACGGACAGACTCAAACTGACGTTTCCCTCTCCATATCCGTCAATAAGAGCCAGCCGTAAAATTTCAGGTTTTACTGTTTTTAAAGTCAGATGTATTTGTTTAATAAATACGTTTGTAACAGTAATATAGATAGTTAAGGTCTTGCGACTGCATGTCAGTATGGTACATGTGGCAATGTACTCGTACTTTAAGCTCTTCTGGTGTAATTTGAGTCAGGGTGATTTCATTACATCCTGAGAGAAAAATACTGGTGTAATTACGATTGTCAAAATGTATAGTTTCACTAGAAAGACGGCTTCCTGCATACCTTATGTTTATGGTTTGAGGAAAATAGGATAGTCTGGAAGAACCGAAACTTTTTTCATTCATGTAAAAATCAGGGTATGGAAACTGAAGATTAACCACAAACTGTTTATATGATGATTGTTTGCCATTTTTTGCAGTAGTGATATTAGCATAGTGATTGGGTTCATAATATCCGGGGAGACCTTTCATTTCATTCTCCAGAAGATCATTATAAGAAATACCGTCACCGTTAAGGTCTGTAGGGAAACCGGACCAGAATACCTTTGTTAAAACATAGGTTCCGCAGATTTGTTTGGCATAATGCTCGTAAGAACCTTCCGGCCAGTTTTCTTCCTCATGATTGCATCCGCAAAAGAGTAAGGTAGCTAATAAAATGAATGATAATTTTCTCATGGCTTGGTCTTTTTTTAAAATAAGGTTTAGTTTTTTGTTCGTATAAAGTATTGTACTACCCGAGTGATTACATTAGCAAAATTAGGAATAATTATTTGACTTCCCATTGGTAATATTAAGTTCGTTGTTTGTATTTCTATATTCTAATTTATTGATAATCAGTATTGTTTTGCGTTCGTTATTTGTAAGATGCACTAAATGGGTTGTCAGGCAATTTTTATCGACTATCATAGTGTACTAAATGGGAGCCACAGTGTTTTATGGCTTGATAGGAAATCTTGGAAAATAGAGAGAGAATATAATCGTGATTTCTTTACAGGAATTTTCAGTGTAAGGGATATTGGATTTCTTCTGCATAAAAAGCCGGTTTTACCTGAATCAGATATTATTCTGTTTCATGCAAAACCGGCTTAAAAAGTTAGCTGTCAAAGGATATCATTAAATAGATATCTGGACTATGGTCTGTTTATATCCAGACTTAATGCCTGACATCATTATTTTTTCATTAACTCATCTATTTTTTTTACCAGCTGAGAAAATTCAGTTTCATTATAAAGGCGGGTAAGCATAACGATTTGTCCGTTTCTGTCGATCAGTACATTGCGGGTTACTCCTGCGTCAGGACGGGCGTACTTTTGAAAAATTCCGGCTTTGTTGTCTAATCCGAGCGGATAGCTTACTCCTGTTGTTTCAGCAAAACGTAGTACTTTGTCTTTCGGCTCATCGTAATCCAATCCAATAAGGAAGAAGTCTTCCCTGTTCTTGTATCTTTGCCAGATTTCACTTTCGATATGTGGCATTTCCTTACGACACACTCCACACCAACTGGCTGTAAATTGTAGCATGACGACTTTACCTTTAAGATCGGATAATTTTACGGTACTTCCGTCGGTTAATTCCACTTCAAAGTCCGGTGCCATGTCACCGACTTTTACAATATATCCCCGGTCTTCGGGTTCAGAGGCTTTGCAGGTAGAATAAGTATAGGTTGCAAATACCAGAAAAAACACTAATCCTAATGTTCTCAGAATGTTTTTTGATTTCATTTTCGCATCTTATTTTAGTTGTCGTTGCAAAATAAAGAGATAAAAAATGATTCTGCAAGGATTTTACATTATATAACCAAAATCAGAATATATGAAAAAATGTGTATCATGAGATAGGGAAAACAGGTCACAGCCTGATATATATATGTAATGATTCAGATGATATATATATCAGGCTGTGTTTTTCTGTTTATGGTTGTCCGGTCAGCTTCGCAAAAGTTTTTAAAACGTCACAACGTGTGGTGTATTTATCTACATATTCCGGATTTTTAATGGCAAAATCGTAGAGATTGCTCATAGCTTTATACTGTCCGGATGCAGGACGAGGTATGATGATGGGATTATAGTTATTGTCATATCTCATGTCATACCAGGAATCTTTGTCCACAAAAGCTGAAGCATACAACGATTTGTAGCGCATGTGCGGATCGTATGATCGGGTGCATTCATAGAGGTATTCTGTAGCTTTTCTGGCAAAGTCAAATTCTCCTGTACGTACACTGTCGTAAATACTGTGACCATAATGGGTCAAGAACCAACAGTCGCCGTAACATGATGCCTGATCATACATGACGGCAAGCTCGTATGCGTATTTTTCTTTTTCTATTCCTTCCCGTGTGAGATTATAATAGCTTTGCAGACGTAATATGTCTTTGCAGTATTGGGTTTTCAGATTATTCTTTGTCTGACCTTTGTCTGGACCGTCCGTATCTGGCAGATTGGGATACTGGCGAGTGAACCAGCGCGGTATGGAATAGTTACGGTTGGTCATGTACCAGCTGATGTTTTGTGTGGACAAATAGTCGGAAGACACCTGTTCGAGATAGGGCAGAGCTTCTTCAAACCGGCCTTCAGCCATATATCGGGTACCAATCAGATCATTGTAATAGTTCTTGTTGGCGTACACTTGGGAAATCACATATTGTTCAAATGGGTCGCTTGGTCTGATGCAGATGTATTGGAGATAGCTGGCCAAAGTATCTGCCTGTAGTGTATCAAGGGTCGAAAAATATTCGTTCCATGAAGCATAATCTGTATTCCATGCGTAGTCTCCGTCCCATTTATAGTCTGGTTGTGAATGACGTCCTTTTGTTGTGAATGACTGTTCGTTTTCTTCCATCATACCAAGTAATGCAAGGGCGACAGACGTTTGTCCGGCTGATTTGTATTTGGGAACAAGGGCTTTATAGACTACGCGCTCTTTGACATCTGTATAATGGTTTCCGTAATCTTCTGATGAGCCACGTTCGCTTTTGATAAGCGAATCAAGCCATTTGAATTCTTTTACCAGATAGGCTGAATATTCTGCATTGAGGGTATGTGTTCCGGTTGAGGCTAGCAGGCGTATGCAGCGTGCATTGTCTTTCATGCGTGGAGTTCCCTCCATCTTCATGGCTTCATCAAGTTCTTTTACGGCTTTTTCCGGCATATCCAAAAGATAGTCAATCATTCCGGCTGCTGTTTTCCATAAGCAGGGATATTTTGTTTTCCCTTCTTTTACTACGGCATTTGCAAAAGTGACAAAACGCAAGGCTTCGTCTTTATAAACGGCGTTCGCATCAATAAATTTAAACCACTCTTCATCTGTTTCGTTGGCATTGGTCTGGTCAATGGTTTCCTGTACGTTGTTTACAAAATCCTGAACCAGGTAAACGAGAGTGTACGAGTTGGGATCCTTTGCGTATATGTTCTGTATGCCGGCCAGATTTCTAAAGTGGCGCATACACCATTTTATACTTAACATGTCACCTTGTTCTGCATAAATGTTACATGCTTCGAGACGCGCTCCCGTACGAAGCAGTGCACGTGCATAAATGTTGCGTGCCATATCCCGCCAAACACCCTGTGGGAGGGTAGAGGCTGTTGATTTCCAAAATGCTATGTTGTCTTTATCATTACCCAGTAGCATATTGGCTCTCATGATCAGCAGAGCGTTTTGTTCTTTCATACCTGTGGCCATATCGGCAGTTGCCTTTTTCAGTATGTTGAGTAAGGTGGCTTGGCGTATGGCTAGATCATTTTTCGTCGGGTAATTCCATGAGTCGAGTGATATCTGGCTGCTTACTTCCAGATAACTGTCCAGTAGTTTCATATAACGACTCATTTTGAGATCGCCCCGGCTACGTGCGATAGAATCTATTCTGTCATGATTCCAAGTATAATATTCTTCATCTGTGCTTAGTTCGTCAGCAGCATAATTTTTCCAATACGCATTCATTTCACGACTGAATGGCGATTTCATGTTTTCACGTCTGAATACGCTGAACATATAACTGTTATGCGTGGGAGCTTCGCTGACACATGTCCATGCATCGTTACATAATGACAGGGCAATAAAGCTAACGTAAATAAATTTTTTCATAATCTTTGGGTTTGAATCGGGTTATATTCTGATTGTTCATATCGAAAAGTATGATTTCATTATGGGCGTCTGTACGTCTGCTGCTTATGGCATCTTTGGCTTTTTGCAATTCGTCAAGTTCAACCTGACGAATTGCTATGCTGTCGCCCGTGAGGATCGGTAACTCATCATCTGAATGCATAATGCCTACATAACGGTTCATACGGAACAGGATCCGCCAGCTGAAAATGGGATAAGCAGGAACCAATGGGAGTTTATAATCAGCCAGATATGGCAGGTAAGGTGCTGCGTCATTCATGTCGAGTATAGGCTTGTGGCATGTTATATCCGTGAAGTCACCGGTATTGTACATCATCAATACTCCGCGATCTACTGGAGGTGTCTTTTGTGATAATTGGTGAAGACGGATGGTTGTAGAAAGTTTTATGCCATCTAAATTGGCCATATCTTTCAATTCTTTAAGGAAACAGAAATAGGTGTCACGTGTACGCATGCTCCAGTCGCAGTCTATTTGTATTTCTCTTACGTTGGCTATATCGTTGGTTGTGTTCATTTGTTTGATTCGTTTATATATTTTTTCGGCCAGCCCGTTAATCTGGTGAGTCATACAGCTGTTAACAATGAATACAACCGGTATTATTTCAATATTATCGGGAACTGGGGTAATAAAACGGAGCGTCGCGTTGGGGGTAGGTTCACCCTGGTCGTCGACTACATCAAAATATCTTAGATACATACGACTGATGGCATGGTCATGAATAAATTTTTCTTTTGTACTGTCCATTCGCATAGTAGTACTCCAGTAATATATGGAACGTACAGTTCCGTTATTGTCATTGCTGTTGTTACATGATATTAGGATTGAGACTGTCAATATCATGATGAAAGTGTAGATTATGGCTCTCTTCATTGCAGGAAATATAATACGTATGTAGGATAGGTACGGACATAAATGAAAAGTCAGTTCAGCTAGGATTGTACCGCGCCATTCTATATGTTGCAAATATAAAAGAAAAACCAAATAGTTGGTCTTCCATCGGTTATTTTATGCAGAAGAAATATATCCGTCTGTTGCTTTTTGTCTTTTCGTATTCGTTTATTCTTTCCTGAATAATCGTTTTTTTGCCCAGGAAATACCCTAAAGTCGTTTTTTTCAAAGTTTGCTTTCACCTATTCACATTATATATTAACTATTTGATAATTAATGCACTGAATGGTGAAATGTTATATTTCACTTGCTTCACGCTTTGTCTCACTCATTTTCAGACATTCTGATAAGGTTTTTTGTTTTTTTTCGATAAAATAGAATCAGAAATAAACTCCTTCAGTCAGCCTGAGAATGCCTGTACACGCTTTTTGGGGGGTGTTTTTTATTTGAAAAGCCAGATTGGGAAGTGCCGTTTTTTTAAAAGGACTTTTGCTGGAAAACTCGGCTTACTTTCAAAAAAGTAAGCTTTACTTTTTAAAAAGTAAGCCTTACTTTTTTGAAAATGTAATGATTTTAGAAAACGAAAGCTTTAAGATTATTTTTAAATTAAAAAGAATTTTGACTTGTGAAACCATCTGTGAAGGAGGTGTGAAGGATATGGTTCACCCTGAAATCCGCATTAACAAAGGAACGTGAATAGGTGAAGGAGAAAAAGAATAATTTAATATGGCATTATGAAGATTTTACAAATAGAATTAGTCGTGTTGGGGTTTGTCTGTTTTTTTGTCTTGAAATCTTTTGTTTGTCGGAAGATTAGTGTGACCTATATATCAGAAATAAAAGTAAAAAGGTACATTTGTTAAATATCCCTAATATAGTTAACCATGTAACCATTCTATTTTCCGCCATGACAATTTTATCGGCTGTTTTTCAGCCGATAAAATAAAAATGTCTGGAAAAGCCACGCGACTTTGACCCTTTTGGCCAAACAGGATTTGCCCACCTTTGGCTACAATATGATTGACCCTTTAAAGTCCTGGTGTTGGGGGTTAATTTTATTTTACACTTTTAAAATTTCCCGTTTTTCTTAGACCTTAACTTTCGCATACTTTCACCATATAACTCTATGGTATGAGCCGTATGTATGATGCGGTCAAGGATTGCATCGGCAATTGTCGGGTCACCTACCATGTCATACCAGTTGGAGGATGGGTACTGCGATGTGATGATGATGGATTTCCGTTCATGCCTGTCCTCGATGATTTCAAGCAGTATGGGACGCTCCTTTGCGTCAAGCGGTACGATGAACAGGTCGTCAAGGATGAGTAACTGGCAGCGCTCAATCTTCTTGAGTTCCGTTTCAAGTGTACCTTTGACTTTGGCGACTTTCAGCGCACCGAGCAGTTTTGGGGCATTGGCATAGAAGGTTCGGAATCCCCTTTTGCATGCTTCATGTCCGAGGGCACAGGCCAGATAGCTTTTCCCCGTTCCTGAAGAACCGGTAATGAAAAGGTTCTGTGCCTTATGCACAAAATCAAGGGTGGCGA
>URDY01000036.1 GCA_900546665.1 uncultured Paraprevotella sp.
GCGGAAAACGAGACTCGAACTCGCGACCCTAACCTTGGCAAGGTTATGCTCTACCAACTGAGCTATTTCCGCAATATGCTATGTGAAGAGAAGGAGACTCGAACTCCCACGACATAATTGTCACTACCCCCTCAAAGTAGCGCGTCTACCAATTCCGCCATCTCTCCAAAAGAATGTGCCCAGAACAGGACTCGAACCTGCACGTCTCTCAACACTCGCACCTGAAACGAGCGCGTCTACCATTCCGCCACCTGGGCTTATTCTCTTCTTATGTTGAGCGGAAAACGAGACTCGAACTCGCGACCCCAACCTTGGCAAGGTTGTGCTCTACCAACTGAGCTATTTCCGCGTCAACACGTTGTTCATTAAGTTGTCATTCTTAACTTCCTGAATGCGGTTGCAAAGGTACGTGTTTTTTTTGAATCTGCAAATTTTTCAGAGAAAAAAATTCATTTTTCTGCATTTTTTTGTTTTAGCACATTCTGTCACGGTAATCTTCATACCCAAAACGCCGGTACATTTCCAATGTTCCATCTGTATGCAACATGGCCATCGAAGGATGACCTATTCCATTAAACATATTGGTTTTCACCGTAGTATAATGTATCATATCTTCAAATATAATCTTTTCACCTATTTTCAGCTCATGATCAAAACGCCACGCTCCCATATAGTCACCGCTCAAACAACTATTTCCGCCTAAACGATAAATATGATCCGAATGCGTTGAATGCTTAACGGCATCCGGCTCCAATGTCTCTGCAAACCGCACAGCTGGCTGATATGGCATTTCCAGACAATCGGGCATGTGACAGGTAAAGCTGACATCCAAGATAGCTGTACGGATACTCTTATTTTCTACAATATCCACTACTGAGGCCACAAGCGGACCGGTCTGCCACGCAAAAGCCGATCCGGGTTCAAGAATAATTTTAAGATTAGGATATTTGACCTGCAAATTTTTCAGCAACTGTTCCAGATGAGCTACATCATAATCCTGCCTTGTCATCAAATGCCCACCTCCCAAATTAAGCCATTTAAGTTGCCAGAACCATTTTCCGAACTTTCGTTCAAGGTGCGACAATGTACGTTCCAACTCATACGACGTACTTTCACAATGGCAATGACAATGAAAACCTTCAATACCGTCGGGCAACTGATCCGGAAGTTGTGATGCCAACAAACCGAAACGAGAACCCGGTGCACAAGGATTATACAATTCTACCTGTATTTCTGAATACTCGGGATTCACACGCAGGCCACAGGATATCGCCTGGCCAGGACAACCGTGATTATATTCCTTAACTTTAGATATAAACCGTTGGTACTGCGTCAGTGAATTAAATGTAATATGGCTGCTGCAACGCATGATCCCATCAAAATCAGCCTCCGTATAAGCAGGAGAATAAGTGTGAGCCTTACTGCCAAACACTTCTGCCGCCAGACGAGCTTCATTAAGAGAACTGGCCGTAGTAGAATGTATATATTCTCTAAATACAGGAAAAGCTTTCCACATGGCAAAGGCTTTAAATGCCAGTATAATCTCTACGCCGGTACGATCCATTACGCCTTTAATCAACTCCAAATTCTTCCGAAGCAAATCTTCTTCTATAATATAACATGGTGTCGGAACACCAGAATATGTCAAACGGTCAGTCTTCATTTTTTATACTGTTTTTTAAAAAAGCCAAGAATTCTGGCAAAAACTTAAGCTGTTTTTACACTTACTTAATAAACCACTCTTACATTATCAACCCACAAGGTAGTACCTACAGCTCCCACATAAGCGCCTCCGTAACTGGAATCGAACTGCAGGACCATGTGAGTTGGAGTTTCGTTGGCATCAGCCCATCCTACTTCCTTTACCGGCACCATTTTGCCCTTGCTGTTCAAACAATATTTGGTATCATCACCTGTAATCAATCCCATATAGCTTTTATAACCGGGCTGTTTGGTAATATCACCATATTGTATTTCAAACTGAGCATTATTCACCCAATCCGTAGTTTTATTGAAACGGTGAATCAACGTACCGACGCGTTTCGCATAAATATTACCTTTGGCATCCTCCCAACGTTTCTGCAACAGACATATTACATCCGGCATATCTCTACCAGCAACCTTAGACACTTTGCTGAATCCGGTCTGACGGATTCGGTTAGCCTGATTAGAAAGTTTCACCTTGTAGTCAAAACAGATGGCCTTCGGACGTTTGTGAAACGGCAAGCCAACAGACAGCTTACTCATGGGATTGGACGTATTGGTAATCGGCTCAGGTACTGAACCCAGAAATACCGAACCAGCAGCCAACACTTCAATATTGACAACGCCCAACACTTTCACCTTCTCTATATGCGTTTCAAGACGCGCACAATAACCGTTTCCTCTCTTCTCACGATAAGTCGATGTATTGGTTTTGGTAATGCCACAGACCTTCGCCATCACATTGGATGTGCCCCATGGAGAACCACCCTGATTATGATAAGGATTATTATTATTCCATACAGCAGAAGGCCCTATTTCATACAACTGCTTGGTCTGTCCGCCTATTATTCCACTTTCCTTAATGTTACGGACGATCCAACTGTCAAAATCGCCATACTTCAGATACTCTGTCTGTGCCTGCATATTGCAAACAGACAAACTACAGCACAATGCCGGAATAAATACATTTTTCAGTTTCATTTCTACAAAAATATATTAAAATGCTTCATTTATATTAAACGTAAAATTAGGATTGTCACGGGTAAATCCGAAATCGAACCTTACATTGACCCTCTCTTTGAATTCCCAACGATAACCAATACCATAATTAGGGAGAATCTGATCAAAATAGATATGACCAAAATTAGGAAACACATTGGCAAAACCGATCCATGCAGTCATGCCATGCCGTCCTTTGATACGCTGACGTAACTCAACCTGCCCTTCCATGATATTCCTGTCGCGATATCTTCCTTCGTAATAACCGCGCATACGACCTTGCACACCTACTTGTGCCATCATAGTCCAAGGCACATCACCATAATTGAACAACGAATGAAGCTCCATTGCAGCCACACCACCTTTCCAAACCTGACGGTACGCACAATAAGTAAGATCTGTATATGTAAAGGCATAATCATTTCCCAAACCTGAAGGATAACTCATCTGTTCCCATCTGAAATAATTTCCTTTATAGGCATTCAATACAAAATCACGGGTATCATACGAAAAATTAAAGCCCAGACCATAATTGGCTACAGAAGTTTGTTGCCCTGCCAACTGGTCAATATGACTGAACCCGAAAGCATTTACCCATTCTACATCAACGACCGGACCGAAAAATATGCCCTTTCTGATTTTAAACAGGAAGCTGGGCTTAAACTGAAATTTCACCCGATTATAAGTTCCTTCATTGGCATCATTGGCTCCGTTTTCATAACCGACCCCCCAAAAACTACTTGGAAAAGTATAGATGAAAATCTGATAATCAAGCCTGTATTTATCTTCTGGAAGGAAATTATTACCTTTTAATCCTATGGCCAACATGCCGGCCAATGTTGCATTGGCAAACACGGATACATTCGATTTAGGAAGGGTCGGATCACTTCTGTCCCATGAATACAATCCAGATGCCGTAGCACCTAATCCCAAAGAGGTTGCAGCCGAATAGCTTGGTCCCAAAAGCACACTAAAATCAAACGGTCTGTCACTATGTTTATTGGTATTACTCAAATACCGGCCTATCCATTTTATGGGATTATAGGATTTATGGACAGGGGTAGCTTTCACAGCTATAGAATCTTTATCAACAGCAGTAAGAGTATCGGTAACGACCTCTGTCTTTGCATGAATTTCAGTCATGCCATATATTCCGAGTGTACTACACAACAGAATCTTTATGAAAGCATTTGATATTCCCATTCCTATTTTCTATCATTTGGTGCAAAATTACATCTTTTTATCCAGTCTGTGAAATGTTTCCGGCCTTTTGACTCTTTTGGAGGAAGATTTAACAATATTCCCAAGGAATTGACATACCCTTCACATCTTCACTTCCCTTTATTTATAAGGTTTACGAACTCGTGCCATCCTTCACATCTCCTTCACCGGCAATCCTTCTATATTGTAAGAATAATATCAAGGAAATAAAAATCAGGACATTTCCAAAAAAGTAAAGCTTACTTTTTAAAAAGTAAACCTTACTTTTTTGAAAGTAAGCCAGACTTTTTTCAAAGTATGCCGTAACCCCACTTACCTTCCGGCTATTTTTTTAACAATATATGGTTTTCATGGGAATAGGAATCATCCAGGATGATGAAGGACATACATCCACCAATAACAATCTGTTAATCAGTTAATTAAAAAGGAAAATGAAGAGGTGATGCATTTTATCAGGTCTTTTCTTCCGGGTATAAAAAATCATCAAACTGATTTCGAATGATAGAAGCCGATATCCCGACTGTTTTCACCCGACTAAAAAAACATTCTCATAAAAAGCATAGGGCCCCGAAAATCAATTCAAAACAAGAATAAATTCGTTGCAGGAAAAGCCGTTTTTTATTGGTATATTACAACGTTTTTTTATAAATTTGTCTCCAAGAAAAAAATAAAACACCAATTATGACAAGCAATAACAGTGGAACGTATTCTTTAGAAAGAATACAAAACGACATGAGAATATTGGAACTGCTTTCACAAACAGTTCCCGACATAGGATCCGCATGCACTGAAATCATCAATCTGGAAGCCATACTGAACTTACCGAAAGGCACAGAACATTTTCTGGCTGATATCCATGGTGAATACGAAGCTTTCCAACATATACTGAAAAATGCTTCGGGAAACATCAAACGTAAAGTCAATGAAATATTCGGCACGACAATGAGAGAAACTGAGATCAGACAACTTTGCTCCCTGATCTACTATCCTGAACGGAAACTGCAATACATCAAGGCTACAGAAACCAATCTAAATGATTATTACAATATCACGCTTCACCAACTGGTAAGTGTCTGCCAATCCGTTTCATCAAAATACACCCGCTCAAAAGTAAGAAAAGCACTACCACGGGAATTTGCTTATATTATAGAAGAACTTTTGCATGAATCACCACTGGACTACAACAAACAGGCTTATTTCAACCGCATTGTAGAAACTATTGTTCTTACTGGACGCGCCGATGAATTTATTATTGCATTATGTAACCTGATCCAACGACTCAGTATTGACCAATTACATATTTTGGGTGATATTTTCGACAGAGGACCTGGAGCACACATCGTTATGGACACCTTATGCAATTATCACAATTTCGATATCCAATGGGGTAATCACGACGCCTTATGGATGGGAGCTGCCGCCGGAAACGACTGCTGTATTGCCAATGTTCTGCGTCTGTCACTCCGATATGGAAACCTGACCACATTGGAAGACGGTTATGGCATCAATCTCGTACCGCTGGCTACTTTTGCCATGGAAACATACGCCAATGATCCGTGCGAATTCTTCGGTCCTCACTTGGACAAAGACGACACAAGTCATAGCAAAAAGACCCGCCGACTGATTGCTCAAATGCATAAAGCCATCAGTATCATTCAGTTTAAACTAGAAGCAGCCATGATTGACAGCAGACCGGAATGGCACATGGAAGACCGGAAATTGTTAGAATTCATTGATTTTGAGAGGAAAATGTTTGTTCGTGACGGCAAGGAATATGCCATGCGCGAATGTTTCTTCCCCACCGTTAACCCTGCAGACCCATACAAACTGACGGCCGAGGAAGAAGATCTTGTAAAGAAACTGCATCATTCATTCACTGTCAGCGACAAACTCAACAAGCACATTCAATGCCTGTTCTCACATGGATGCATGTATGGCATATTCAATTCCAATCTGTTATTTCACGCTTCTGTCCCCTTGAATGAGGACGGCACATTGAAAGAAGTGGATATCAACGGAACGAAATTTAAAGGACGGGCACTGCTGGACCGTATCGGTATGGTACTCCGTTCTGCATTCAATAGTGACACCGAACCTGAAGAACGAAAATTCGCCATAGATTATTTCTGGTACCTGTGGTGCGGATCGGAATCGCCACTGTTTGACAAATCCAAGATGACTACATTCGAAAGATATTTTCTGGAAGACAAAGAAACCCACAAAGAAGAAAAGGGATATTACTACAAGCTTCGTGATGACGAAAAAATCTGCGACATGATCTTGGACGCATTTGATGTGAAAGGCGCCCACAGACATATTATCAATGGTCATGTCCCTGTCAGAGTTGGTCATGGTGAAACACCAATCAAGGCAAATGGCAAGCTGATGGTCATCGACGGCGGATTTGCCAAAGCCTATCATAACACAACCGGCATAGCCGGCTATACATTGGTTTTCCACAGCCGGGGATTCCAACTTGTACAGCATGAACCATTCACATCGGCAGAAGAAGCTGTCAAGAATGGAACTGACATTGTAAGCACCACACAAATTGTGGAAATGAGTACCCAGCGAATGATGGTTAGAGACACGGACAAAGGCATCGAAATTGAAGGACAAATAGAAGAACTCAAAGAATTGCTTTTTGCCTATCGGCATGGTTTGTTAAAGGAAAGCACCAAAAGCAAAATGCGTTATTAAAATACAGATGACAGGTGCCTGTCGTCTGTATAATCACTTCTTTGTTATAAAGGCAGTCTTGCGGATTTTCATTCTCAAGACTGCCTTTATAACAATATAATATAAGTACAATACATTATGATTCGGTCTGCTGTTTGTCTTCTACAATAGCAGAAGGGGGGTACTTCGTCGTCTGACGACGTACAAACAAAGCTTCCCGGTCTCTTCTGCAAGCCTCATCAGCCCACTCTTCCGGAACAAAGTGCCATTGGTTTAAGGGACGGGCATCCACAATCCCGCATTCTGAAATATAATCAATAAGATAATGACGAAGATCCTTCTCCGTACTTAATACAATCCGTGAGGCCAACTGATCATGAAGTATCCCGGCTCCTTTCGTAAACAATTCGCCGCCGCCATTGCCACGATAAGAATTTGTTGCAACAAGATAAAACTGATCATATTCAAACGGAGTACCGTCTGCAAATGATTTGATCAAAATCTTCTCTCCCTCCGGTTTTGACACATCAACCTCATAAATTATACCTGCTGCCGAATCAAAATTATATGCCAGATTGACAAAGCCCAACCGTTGCCCTCCATCAAGCAAATAATCCACATTCATGATATGATCATCCGCAGATTTCATCTGACTAGTCCAAAGCGCATAGCTCATTTCCAGTATATTTTTGATTTCTTTTCCTGTAAACCGCATGACATACAATACATTCTCATACCGATAGAGATTGAACATATCACGAATATGTACATCACCGCCCTTGATCTTGGCATCAAACGACAAAGGAGCAGCAAAGGACACTTGAGCCCCGGTCACCTTCAACTGAACGGTATGTATCAGATCAACAAAGGCCGAAGGACCGAAATACGCATCCTCGCAGGTTATCTCATGTGCAAACATACCTATCCTCTGATTTACATAATACTGCACATTCCTAATGGGGCGCTTAAAATAATGCTGAAGATAATAGACCTCATCACTTTTAAAACGGGAAACATCCGTTACTTGCCCTTTCACAGTTTTACCTACAACAGCATCCCCCTCCAACTCAAGTTCCAGATCAATTTCAGACACGCTGGTCCCCAAACTGGAAGGAGCGCAACAAAGCACCATTTCTCCCGCATTATTAACAATAGTTTCGCAATTACGGGCATGATCGTGCCCATAACAAACAACATCAAACCCTGCTACTTGTCTTGCCACATCAAATGCGGCATTTTCAGCATAATCCGGAGTCACTATACCATCCTGTTTACCCGAATGAAACAGACCAACAACCACATCAGGATTCTCTTTTTCACGGATTACCTTCATCCATTTTTCAGCACATGACACCATCTCCTCAAACCGTAATCCAGACCACAACTCAGGTGGCAACCAGTTAGGCACTGCCGGTGAGGTCATCCCCATGACAGCAAGACGGATACCGTCCCGCTCAAAAACCTCATAAGGCTTCAGATATGGCATTCCCGTATGACTGTCAATTACATTAGCACCCAGTATCGGAAAATGGCAAGACCTTATCCAGCGGTCATATACAGCATGCCCTGTCTCAATATCATGATTGCCGATCACTCCTACATCATACTTCATATAGTTCATCAATCCGGCACCCAGATGTTCTTCTTCAGAGGCAATAAAATTACTGTAATAAATGGCAGGACTACCCTGTAACATATCTCCTCCATCCATCAGCAAAAGCCGTTGTCCGCACATCCTCCTCAACGACTGCACATAAGCGTATACACGCGACAAACCGCCCCGCACGGGCTTATCGTTCACAAAGTCCCGCGTAAAATAATTGCCATGCACATCACTGGTATGTATCAGTTTCAGTCGCACCAAGCGACTTTTTGTCGTCTGTTTTGTCATAAAAACGGCTATAATCAATATTATCTGCAAAAATAACAATAAAGATTTCTGCAACAAACAGATTGGCATCTTATTTGTGGTAGAAAAATCAGAAAGGAGATAGAATTATGGCATTTATTGATTACTACAAGATTATGGGGATTCCCAAAGATACCCCTCAAAAAGACATCAAGGCCGCTTATCGTAAAAGAGCTAAGCAGTTCCATCCGGACCTTCACCCGAATGATCCAAAGGCCAAAGCCAAGTTCCAGGCTCTTAATGAAGCATACGATGTGCTGAATGATCCTGAAAAACGAGCTAAATACGACCAGTACGGTGAACACTGGAAAACCGCAGGCGAATTCGGTGCCGGCCAGCCTGGCGGAAATGGATTTGAAGATTTCGATTTCAGCCAGTTCGGAAGAGGTGGCGGTTTTTCTGATTTCTTCCAAGACCTGTTCGGTAACGGACGGCATACATACAGTCAGTCATTCGGCGGCTTTAACTCAGGATTCAGCCATTTTGGCAGCCATAATACAGAACAAGTATACGCAGACCGAGAATGCCAAGTCAAGATTGACATGTACACCGCTCTGCTGGGAGGAGAAATTATTGTACAGACTCCGCACGAAAAGCTGAAACTTAAAGTCAAACCCGGCACACAACCAGGCACCAAAGTCAGACTTAAAGGCAAAGGAGATACTTACCCGGACGGCACCCGCGGTAATCTGATCCTGACTTATCAGGTTCAGCTACCTGAGAAGCTCAATTCCAGACAAAAGGAATTGTTACAACAGATGAGGATTAGCTGAAAACGGTATGATTCATATCATTTCTCTTTCTGAAACTGGATATCCACGGAGAGAGAAATGATTTTTTATTGTAAAATCCAATAAAAATTACGATATTTGCATCATAAAAAACAAACAGAATCAAAATTTATTTTTTTAATCAGCTTATGACTACAGATATTACCAGTTGGGTCAAATATATCGGTG
Source organism: uncultured Paraprevotella sp. (assembly GCA_900546665.1). Taxonomy (GTDB): domain Bacteria; phylum Bacteroidota; class Bacteroidia; order Bacteroidales; family Bacteroidaceae; genus Paraprevotella; species Paraprevotella stercorigallinarum. The sequence goes on from URDY01000036.1 coordinate 9,472, forward strand.
CAGACGATAGTGACCTGAGACTGTTTGAAGGGCAATATGCCGTACCACAGGGTATTTCATACAACTCTTATGTCATTCTTGATGAGAAAGTGGCTGTAATGGATACCATTGACAGCAGAAAACAAGACGAATGGTTCAGCAATCTGGAAAAGGCACTCAACGGCCGTCAGCCGGATTACCTTGTCGTACAACACATGGAACCAGACCATTCATCAGCAATTCAGGCTTTTGCCACACGTTACCCGCAAGCTACCATTGTCGCTACAGCCAAAGCAATACAAATGCTGCCACAGTTTTTCGAAAAAGAGATTTTCGAAGGACGCACCCAAAGCGTAAAAGAAGGAGAAACACTCTCATTAGGTTCCCACACACTCAAGTTCTTCATGGCTCCCATGGTGCACTGGCCTGAAGTAATGGTCAGTTATGAAGAAAGCGAAAAGATTCTCTTTGCTGCCGATGCATTCGGAAAATTCGGCGCTATCTGCAACGGTGGTGAATGGAAAGACGAAGCACGCAGATATTTCATTAATATCTGTGGAAAATATGGTATGCAAGTGCAAAATCTGTTAAAAAAGGCAGCAACACTAGACATACATATCATCTGTCCGTTACACGGCCCCGTACTGACTGAAAATCTGAGTGAAGCAATCAGTCTGTATGACACATGGAGCAAATATGAACCAGAAGAAGAAGGTGTATTGATAGCTTACGCCTCTATCCACGGCAATACTGCCAAAGCAGCTCAAAAAATGGCTGAAATTCTTCGCCAGAAAGGTGCCAAGGTTGTTGTTACCGACCTTTCACGTGATGACCAATCAGAAGCTGTGGCCAACGCTTTCCGCTTCAGTAAACTGGTTGTAGCTGCCGCATCGTACGACGCCGGCGTATTTCCCCCGATGCACGATTTTCTCTATCATCTCCAAATCAAAGGTTATCAGAAACGCCGTGTAGCCATTATTGAAAACGGTTCTTGGGCACCCACTGCAGGCAGAGTAATGGCTTGCATGATTTCTGAAATGAAGAATATAGAATTGATGGAGAAAGTCGTCACCATCAAAAGTAGCATGAAAGAAGAGAACGTAGCTGATATGGAAGAATTGGCAGAAAGCTTATTGGCATAATAACCAAACTATAAAAAATTAAAAGAGTTGTATCACACCACTATCAAATACAAAATGTGATACAACTCTTTTTATATGCTTGAAACAAGCAAACTCAATCAATCGACAATTCCATAAAAAGTTTTTTCATTTAACAGAAAAAGTTTCCGTTCCATTTTCAGGAACAGGAAACCAATTCTTTTTATTTCTTATTACCGGTAAGAAGCTTTCCCTGATATTCACCAGTCAGCGTATGCATAAATGCCACTATTTGCTTGACTTCTTCCTCTGACAGTTCTATCCCGACCTCATATTTGGCCATAGCCTTTACTGCCTCATCAAGAGTAGCCTGTGTACCATCATGGAAATATGGAGCAGTCAAAGCCACATTACGCAAGCCTGGTACCTTAAAGCGATGTCTGTCTCTCTCATTTTTCGTTTCCTTGAATCGTCCATTGTCCTCTATTGTCAATTCCGTACCACGATCCGCAAAATAATCCTGCTTGATACCCATCAGTTCATAGGACTGTCCACCCATATTTTCACCGACATGGCAAGTTGCACAATTATACTTCTTAAACAGATCATAACCTGTCAGCTCTTCAGCTGTCATGGCCGTTTCATTACCTTTCAAATATTTATCAAAACGTGAATTAGGAGTAAGCAACGTTTTCTCGAATTCCTGAATAGCATTGGTGATATTCACCTGATTAAATCCATCCGGATACACTTCTTTGAAAGCTTTGGCAAAAACAGCATCCGCATTCAACTTCTCACAAATTTCATCAAATGAAGTACAAGCCATTTCCACTGGATTCAACGGAGGACCGGCAGCCTGATCCGCCAAAGTCGCAGCACGTCCATCCCAGAACTGTACAAAATTATAATAAGCATTATATACGGTAGGAGCATTTACACCACCGAACTGCCCACCTACTCCCTCAGAGTATTGCTTATTATCTACACCGCCCGTATTCAATCCGTGGCATGACGAACAGGATATAGTATTGTCAGAAGACAAACGCACATCATGAAAAAGCTGATTACCCAAAACCACCTTACGCATGTCTACAGCGACAGAATCCTGAATCGGACGAACAGTTTCGTTACTCCATTTTGCTGCAGCCAGCTGATTGGGATAAAAGGTTACACGACAGTTTTTAACCCAGTCAAGAACCATTTGTTTCTCATCACCGTTTAGTGAAGCTCCCCAATGTATGAGATAATACTTGGCCATTGGCATTGTGCCGTCCAATATAACCTTTTCAACCTTAGCCAGATCCACTTCACTGATCTTCTCATTCTTATCCAACGCTTCCATAATCGGAGTCATATCAAAGGAACGATAAGCCAAGCGAATATCTTCCTTAACCACTTTTCCTACTAAAGGAAAATCTGCATAAAATGGCATTTGGGGATTTGCTGCGTGACAGGCCATACATCCGCCGCTCGCTACAATTTCAGCCATTTGGGCATTACTATCCATATCAGCAGAAGGTGCCTTATTTGCCATTCGGTATACACCAAACAGCACTGCAACTACAACTAATACCGACAGAATTAACTTTGAACTTTTTTTCATAATCTGTTAGTTTGAATTAAACAACTTAGTTATTATATCACTTTTTATAGATTTGTCATGAACGGTTATACAAATGCACACTCTGCTGTGCTGACGGCAAATAGTTTACTCCATACCAGCACATCTGAAGGGAAAGAAAGGACACAATTAGTATCCAATAAAGTGTACGTGGGGATGATTTTCCAAACAGGCGCAAATGAATAAACAGCAAATAAGATACCCATGTAAAAGCAGCCCACGTTTCTTTCGGGTCCCAACTCCAATAATGTCCCCATGCTGTTTTTGCCCATATTGCCCCTGTAAGCATTCCGATTGTTAAAAATGCTACGCCCGTATACACCAATTTATCTGATGCTTCAAGATAATTTTCCTGATGCCGGTATAGTCCCATACAAGCAAGAATAAATGCACAGCCTAGTACAGAATATGAGAACATATATACCGTCACATGAGGTACAAACCAGAAACTTTGCAAAGCTGGCATCAATGACTGATCATGTATCTCCGGCTTCAGAATATTCAATATAGCAAACACGGCTCCTACTACCGTTGAAAATGCCAAAATCCAACGGTATCTCCATATAAGATAAGTCAATAGACCTGAAACTCCCATAAAAAAAGAATACCAAAGCCTGGTTTCTCCCATGGTACGTAAGGGAGGACGCTGCAAACTAAACCAAAAACCAATTATAAACAGACCGAATACCAATGTACCAGAAGCACTCAACATAACCGCCCAACGAGTACTCCTACCCTGAGAAAACAAAGCCATTCCGGCCCCACACAACCATAATACAATGGCTGCTATTGCAAAACAATGAAAATTATCCCATGTTATCATCTTTCCTTACCTCCTGCGATTATAAATCTGTCAACATATACCTGTCATCGGTTTGTTTCAAACAAGTTTTCCGCACAGGTCCATCCAAAAACAAAAGAAATCCTCCGCACAACATCAGTACAATACCGGTCAACATCATATATTTTAAAGGCTCGCGTACAATTTGTACAACACAATATGACGGTTCTGATGATTGCGTATCATAAGAGGTAAGATAATAATCTTCTCCCCACCGTTCGCTATAAGGATGATTAACCTCCAAATGAATCGGTTTTTCATCCAACATAACTTCAGCAGAAAAATGGCGTGGTGTGCCATTCGGATAATACTCTACGGTAAAATCTGCAAGCTGAAGAGACTTATCCAATATACAGATTTTTCCTTCCGAAGTAAAAGCCTCATTATTGGGTACCTCTCTGAATACGGGAATACGTAAAGTCTGTTCGCTGGCACTTCCTATAAATCCGGCAAACAGTGCCATCCACAAACCGACATGATTCAAAATAAAACGCCAGTTCTTTTTCCCTGGCAACAAACAACGGCGAAGAGTAACCAAACCCAAATGCGTCAATAAACTCCAAAGTCCTGTTACAAAAATCCAGGAAGACATAAAATTGTAACATCCTAACCGAGAAAACAAGCCTTGCTTCTCCACAGCTTCACGAGCTGTCAACTGAGGAAACAGACCTATAATCAGACATCCAATCAAAAACCAGCCTAAAGTCCATTTAGTTGCAGAAAAAGAAAGCATGATGCGAATAAATCCAAAATGACGAAGCTCTTTATAACCGAACCATATTATAGCCATCCACAACATTGCCAATATGGCATCAAAAGGAAATACAAAAAATTCAAAAGGAAAATTTCCCCATATACATTGTACCGTCACAGAAAACAGTAACAACAAAGAAAACAGTAAGCTAGTCGTCAATTTCATTAACTCCGGATTGGTAAAACAACGGCAAATATACGACTTATTTGTTACTACTACAATTTTTAATTATATAAAAAACAGGATTCACTTTCATAAAAAAGATATCTGTCAAATACTTAAAAAATAAGTGTTTACAAATTATATAAATCGATGTAAGTTTTTTAATACAACGATATCAGATATAATTTTTTACTTCCATTTTAAATTTAAAAATCACTTTAATATATACAAATATCATATTATGACAATATTGCCAACAAATCAAATAGAAAAATCAAAAACTCTAAAAATGATCATTCACAAAAACAAGTCACAATATCAGAACTTCAATTAACCAGGAGGTAACATAATAAACACAATTATCAATAATGCCACCTCCTGATTTTTATAACTATCACATATCATAAGGAAATCATCCCTCATGATCCATATTATTCATAATATGGATTCTGCTTTAATTTTGAATTTAAAGATATAACCTTTAATGGAATCGGAAAAACAGTTGTATAACCGGTTTCTTCTTCCATAGGCAACTGCGGACGATCTGTATATGCTTTCGTAAAGATTCCAAACCTCACCATATCCTGACGTCGCCAACCTTCCCATACCAATTCCAGTTTACGTTCTTCCAGAATATTTTCCAATGTTGCAGACCGTTCTGGCATGCCTGAACGACGCCGTACCTCATTCAACTCAACATCACCATTTTCTCCATTCCGTACCTTTGCTTCGCTTTTCATCAACAAGACATCTGCATACCGGAACAATACAATATCATTATCTGATAATTTTCCATCCTTCAAGCCCTTGCGATCCACTTCATATTTTTTCATACGTGCACCTGCTGTTTTCTCATAAGGTTGAAAAGAAATGTCAAGTCCCACATTCCATGGCAAATAGATCAAAGCATCGCCATTATCCAACCTGATAGTATCACCATTAAAATCCAGCAAAAATCCAGCATAAAATGACTCTTCAAAACGATTATCACAACTGTCTGTATCGTACGCAAAAGTCTTCAGCGTCTCTATCGTAGCACACGTACCATTTTCACCGCTCAACCCGTAAGCTTTGGCATGATTATAATGACGTGACCGGAAAGTATACTGCATCTGATTCTGTATGGCGTACTTATCTGTTGGAATTGTAAATATGTTCTCTACAGAAGTCTCATTATATACGGTAAAATTATCAGCCATCTTATCAGAAAGGCGATATCCGGATTGTGCAATTGAATCACAATAAGCCACCACTGCCTGCCAGGCATTAACTTTTTCATCACCGGCCAGCAGCCAATATGCCGAACCATCCGGTCTGATTTGATCAGTCCAGTCATCATCAGTATAGATCTCTACATTCAAGAACAATTTTGCTAACAAGAAATAAGCTACAGGTTTTGTCATCCGACCATAATAATCCCCTTTCAGGTTACTATGTGCAGAACTCAAATAAGGCAATGCATCTTGTAATTCGTCTACTACGAATTCAAAAACTTCAGACCGCTCACTCTGACGCACATCCTTCATCGGTGTTGATGACGACAAAACCAGCGGAACCCGTCCAAACATATCCAACAGGTAATAATAGTACATTGCCCTGAAAGCACGAACTTCTGCTATGTAAGGCATAAAATCAATTGGATTATCAGCAGAAGCCTTTACCTCCTCAATCTTCTCCAAAGACCGATTGCTTAAAACAATCACTTTATACAAATATTCCCATGTAGCTTCTATCACATCATTATTAACTCCCCACTTATGAAGGAAAAGTCCCTGCCATAATCCCCCATCATACCAATCACCACCTCTTGTAGGCAACATTGCTTCATCAGTAGTTAATGTATTAAGATCATAAATCCCTCTACAGGTCCCCATAAGCCCTTGGCTATCCTCATAGCCTCCCACATAATTATATAGTGTAGAAACAGTATTCAAATACACATTGACAGAACTGTCATAAGCTTCATCCTCAGGCAGTTGATCCAAAGGTTCTTCCTTCAGAAAATCAGAACAAGCTGAGAATATCAAGAATGCCGATGCTGACAAGACTATAGATATTATTTTGAATCTCATAATCGTAAAAATTAAAATTGAATACTTAAACCTAAAGAATAAGAACGATATACGGGACAAGTCCGTTTATCATCCACACCCAAAGTACTATTGACAATATAACTGTTGATCATCGGAGTCAGTCCTGAATAGCCGCTTATCGTTGCAAGGTTGTTTACAGAAAATGACAAGCGAAGACGTCTCACATATTGTCCGAACCGTTTTAGCGGCACATTCCATCCAATTGTCAAATAATCAAAATTAATATAGTCACCGTCCTCAAGCCAATAATCCGTTGCGGTCTGGTCATAAATGTTGCGGGCAGGAGCAGCAGACAATACATTGTAATCCGGTAAGCTTCCCATATTCATATAAGAAAGAGAAGTACCATTATAAATTTTATGACCAAAAGCACCATTAATTTGCAGTGAGATATCAAATTCCTTATATCGGAAACTGATATTAGAACCCAAAAGAGTTTTTGGAGTAGCTTGACCAGCAATATAACGATCTCCTCCGTCTTCCAAGTTTATTCCGCCACCACCCAAGTCTGCAATTTCATAAGCATAGGTTCCATCCTCACGTTGAACCAATCCTGTACAATGCGGCAAATAAAATACACCTAACGGCTGGCCAACTATCTGGTATACGATATGATTGTATCCTCCGTGAAGCCCTGCTCCAGTAACATCTGCTATAGGTGTATATAATGGAGCTGACATGTATTCCCCGTTATACATACCACTTAGGGATAACAATTTGTTTTTCTGGAAAGTCACATTAACATTCACATTAAGTTCCATATCCTTTTTACGAATTGGCGTAAAACCAAAACCAAGTTCTACACCACTATTACGCATTGAGCCAAGATTAGCCAACAGTTTATTATAAGCAAAGGGAGGCACACTCACATCATACTGATACAACATATCATCCGTTATGGCACGATAATAATCAAATGTCATTATGGCCCTTCCTCCCCAAAAGGCAGCATCTACACCCACATTAAATGTACGCTTTATCTCCCACTTCAAATCTGGATTGGCATTACGGATGATTCCCATCGTTACCATAGGATCACTACCTGACAAAACGATTCCATTTGGCATTACCGACTGAAGAGAAGAATATGAATCAATCGCATCCTGATTACCGGAAAGACCGTATCCCATACGTAACTTAAGATTACTGATCCACTTCACTCCTTTCATAAAATCCTCCTGACAAACATTCCATGCACCTGATATGGAAGGGAAAAAGCCCCACCTGTGATTGGCACCGACCTTAGAAGAAGCATCCATGCGAGCATTGACATTCAATACATACCTGTCTGCGTATACGTAATTAAATCGTCCCAGGAAGGAAGCCAAACGTGGATTTTCATAATAAGACCCGGTTCCTTCCCATGGCCGGGATGCTCCAGCCTGCAAATTATGATAGCTGTACTTATCTGTTGTAAAATTAGTGACCGTTGTATAAAAACCAGATATTTCACGCTGCTGCACTTCGGCCAGTCCTACAAGATCCACTTTATGCGCATTAAAAGCCCTATTGTAGTTAAGAAGAATATTACCTACATAATCTTCCACTTTTCGCTCTGCACGATAAGCCTGACCATGCGCCCAAACAGTAGTGGGCAAATATTGACCACGATCAATCACATTATAGAGGTACGATCCAAAAGCCTGTAATTTCAGATATGGTGTAATTGCCAATTCAGCCTTGATATGGGCATTAAAATAAGCATTAGCCTCTTCATCATCTGTTTCTATCCAAGCCAACGGATTAGTAATCCAACTGGCCGTAGTCACCTGATCCCATCCACCTTCCTTATTTTTGTGATTCGGAAAAGTCGGATTAAATGCCGCAGCCGAATAAAAGGTTTTCTGCAAATCCACTGGATTCTGATTCTTACTTACAGATCCCATTACGCCGACATCAAACCTTAAACGACGTTGGAAAGCATGTTGCGTAATATCTATTTTTGCCATATAATTACGATAATCTGATGTACGCAGCACATCTTCCTGGTCTAACAAACCTAATGAAGCACGATAATAAGCACTTTCAGAACCACCACCAAATGCAATATGGTGATTTTGAATCCACCCCATCCGGGTAATCTCATCTGTAAAATCTGTCTGATATCCTTTATCCAAGATACTTATCCCTCGTTCACGAGCCACTTGTCTGAAAGCATCTCCACTCAACATATCCAATGTCTTGTAAATAGCCTGCACACCGTAATTACCATCATAACTGAAACGGAAGCTGCCACTACTACCCTGCTTAGTACTTACCTTTATTACACCCGAAGCACCACGCGCACCGTATTGGGCTGTTTCCGAAGCGTCCTTTAAAATAGTAAAACTCTCTATATCTGCAGGATATATCATACTCAACGTACCTAAATCCGCAAAAACATCATCAATAATTACCAAAGGATCGTTACCGCCCGTCAACGAAGTCGTTCCACGCACACGTACTGAATTAAGTATAGCTTCTCTTCCTGGAAGCACACTCACTCCTGCCACCTGACCACTCAGAGCATTAAGAGGATTGGATACCAATCCTTTGTTCATTCGTTCCTCCGACACCAAACCGACAGAACCTGCAACGGTCAGAAAATCACTTTTGGCGTATCCTATCTGAAGTACATCTTTAAGCATCAAAGAATCTGTTATCATCAAAGGTATTGAATCAGGAAGCTGCAGTTGATGTTGAGCCATCACATGGCCACCCGCTCCAAATATTAAAACAGACATACCGACACATTGCAGCTTTGTGAATAAAAAGCTTTTCATAGGCCTAAATATTAGATAAGGTTTATATTTGTTCACACCAGAACGATACTGTTATTTACAAATATAACCATATACATTGTAAGTTACAAATAAATAAGTATGAATAATTAAGGTAAAATCCCTATTCCTGCTTCCATCAAATACATCAAATTATGTTTTGACAAAAAACAGAAATAGGGATTTTATGTAAAAATGTAAAATTAAAGAAATGACATTAATATCACTTGGGCCAATATCACTCGCACAAACATGCCCAAGGGATAAACTGTTGCATAACTGACCGAAGCCTTATTTCCTGGTATAGTATCATTGACATAATTCAATGCCATTGGGTTAGCCATGCTACCACACAACATACCACAGGAAGACCCGAAATCAAGGTGACAAAAACGCAAAGAAATCCATGCCACGAGCACTACAGGTATAAAGGTTATCAAAAAACCCAAACCTACCCATAAAGCCCCTTCCGGACGGATCACCGTTTCGAAAAAATGAGCTCCTGAATCTATTCCCAATCCAGCCAGGTATAATGACAACCCAATTCCACGAAGCATAAGATTAGCACTGCGGGTCGTATAAATACGCATGTGTAAACGAGGACCAAAACAACCTACCAGAATACCAACAACAATAGGTCCGCCTGCCAGTCCCAGCTTAACCGGAAATGTTACACCAGGAACCGTAAATGGTATGGATCCTAAAACCAATCCTAAGATAATACCAACAAATATGGCTGCCAGATTAGGCTCCTTCAATGTATTAACCGTATTTCCTAAAATACCTTCAACCTGCTTGATAGCTGCGGCTTCTCCTACAACTGTCAAACGATCTCCCAACTGTAATACCAGATCTGGTGTGGCCAATATCTGTACTCCACTTCGAAGTACCCGACTAATATTGATATCATAAGCATTACGCAAACGCAAAGAACCTAATTTCTTACCATTAATTTCTGAACGTGTCACTACAATATGCCTTGAAACCAATTCACGATCTATGGAGTCCCAATTGATATCCTCTTTGTTCCAATCACGATTTTCCTGCTCACCAAAAAGTAAAGTAAGCGTAGGCATATCCTTTTCTATTGTCACCACCAATATACGGTCATTCTCCAATAATTCCGTACTACCTGTCGGAATACTTACATGCCCGTCACGCCACAACCGCGAAATAACAAATTTCGTATGACTATGAAGTGCCAATTCTTTAACAGTCTTATGATATACACCAGGGTTGTGAATCTGGAAAGCAGCAATATAGGTATGATTCGGATCATCATCGTCCTTAACATTCAAGTCTGTCGGACGCACAAATAATTTTCTTACTGTCAATATTGCCAAAATGACTCCCACAACTCCCAAAGGATAAGTAACAGCACATCCTAGTGCCGTTGAGCTTGCAGAAAGCCCCATTTGCTTCAATGTCTGCTGGGCAGCTCCAAGTGCAGGAGTATTAGTCGTAGCTCCACAAAGAACTCCCATCATATCCTGCAATGGAATATCCATAAAGAAACTCATGAGCACGGCCATCAGTGTTCCCAAAAGAATAACAACCAATCCCAGCATATTAAGCTGAATTCCTCCCTTACGAAGAGAATTAAAAAAACCGGGACCGACCTGAAGACCTAATGCATATACAAAAAGTACAAGTCCAAAGCTTTCTGCGTAATTCAACATGGCCGGATCCAACGTAATTCCTATATGACCAGCCATAATACCCATAAAAAAGACAAGGGTTACACCTAAGGAAACGCCTAACACACGAATACGGCCAAGCCAAATCCCCATTGCAGTAACCAAAGAAAGCACAATTATGGCCTGTAAGGCCGAATGCTCAAACAAAAGGCTATTTATCCATTCCATGCTACAAAGGTACTATCTTTTTTAGACATTGTACACGTGTTTTTGAAGAAAAAGCAGGCACTACAAAGAGTAATAAGTCCTGTCATCAAAACAAGAAAAAACAAAAGGAAAGCATTACAAAGAATATAAAAAAATAGTCGAGATATCCTTTGCAATGCCATCAAAAAGAAACTATCCAAATCCAATCAGTTTCCGTCGGGTTTTTCTAATGTAATAAACGGACTTTGATCCCATTGAAACGAACTAAGACTATCTGGCCTCTCTGGATCAAACAGAACATAATCTGTTCTTAGATAATCAATCATTGGCAAATTCACCTGCCGGATTCCTTCAATAACACATTTTGCAATCTCATATGCACCATAAGGATTAAAATGAGTATTATCTGCAAAAGCTTTAGTCTGTCCTGGAAAAGTACCAGATGGATAGTGTACAAAAGCTTGTCGACTGTTTTTCTCCCCCATGGTTTCAAATAAGACCCGAGTCATTTCCTGCAGATCTATCACGGCTACATGTTCACGCTCTGCCAACCAGTGTATAGCTTCGGGATAGTCTTCATGGGTATTTTGAATTTTTCCATTCTTAAAGGCCCGACGACGTGTCGGAGTAACCAATACCGGTGTAACTCCTCTCTGACGTGCTTCATCTATAAAACATTTAAGACTTGTAGCAAAACTATAATATGCTCCTTTTCCTGGCCCTTTCTGTTTCTGATCATTATGTCCGAACTCCATAAAAAGATAATCACCAGGCTTCATTTGGGTCAACGCTTTCTTTAAACGTCCTGCTGCTATAAACGTATTGGCAGATTCGCCACTTTCTGCATAATTAGCAAAACAAATCCGATCATCAAAAAAACGTGGAATCATCTGCCCCCAGCTAGCCCAAGGTTCTTCATCCTGATCCACAACAGTAGAATTACCAGCCAAAAACACAGTCGGCACTGTTTCATCACGTTCTATTTGAATAGCCACACACTGTGGAGAAGGCCCATTAAATTCCAATGTCAACTTATCATCCCAATTCAATTTTGTCCTCTCACGCTGTTTAATATGCACCTCTTCAGCATCTGAGATATGAATATTACGCTTATTAACTACAAAACTGACTGTTGCAAATTCACCCTTACGTGTAGACAAACGTTCAACAAACAACCGCCGGGATTCAGCCCGTACAGTTGTACAGCCTGCTTCATTCCGACTACCTAATGTAAGTGTAACCCTATAATTACCATCAGGTACATTGACTGAAAAAAAATAAGGTGCCGTTTTACCTTTCTGAGGTGATGGCAACAGATCATAACCATACCCCGTTTTAGCATCATAACGGTTCTCAGACTGTAATGTTATACATCCAGGAACTGTTCCATCAAAAGATACAGTCTTTGCCCATACAGTCTTAACACGATTATCATCAGTCAGACGAAAGAAAAAATCAGTTTGTTTTTCAAAAGAATCTTCAGCGTGAATTATCACGGGAACAGTTAAAAGACAGAAAAAAACTTGCACAAACAACTTGATATTTTTGGGGAGTTGAACTATATCCATAATCTTATATCTTTTAATTATTAATATATTCTATAAAATATGTGGCATCCTTTTCACATTTTAGAATGCCACATATTGCTATATCATACGAATTGAAAATGCACTTGATAAATTAAATCTATTTTTTCAGTGATGAATTAAGTTTTGGTTTTAACTCATCCGGTGAATCGTTAGTATACATATTAACTTTGGAAGCTTCCTTTGTAAACAGATTACTGATCAACTGTATGTCAACTGTATATTGTGGACGAAACTCATCTGATGACATATACTCAAATATGGCCCTACGCATCTGAGCTATGACCGGATATTTATCCGTTGCATCTATAGGCATTGTAGTCATAAGCAAACGTCCATTACCCACTTTCGCTTCAAAAAGCATACCTATTTTTCTACTAAGGAACCAAGTATCTATGCTCTGCACAACAGGCTGGAATTCTGCAGGAAATTCCGTAAACTGCATAACTTGCTTACGGTTAACCAAATCCCACCACTGAAGATCACTATAATAATCAGTCGGAAAATGACGGAACAACGGATGACTGCTCTCGATATACAATCCTGTGGTATGAGGCGGACGCATTTTGAACCAGCTGGTATTCCAGAACACTGGAGTAAACTGCTGAACAATATCCTTTCCATATTTTATTTTTCCTCCGGCTGCAATAAGCACCTTTCCTCCTTTAGCCAAAATATCTTCTGCACGTGAATCCAAAGTATCAGTAAAATAAATATCTGAAGGAACCTGACGGGCCTTCTCTACACTGTTACGCGGATAAACCCAAAAATCCCAATGATTTTTACTGCAAACCTTTTCAACTTCACCGTCTACCGTTATTTCCCCCTCCAAACAAAGTTCTAATGTCATTTTCTGCGATGAAAGTCCTTTTGCCGTATAAGCAGGAATATCACCCAACAGATTGGCATTTCCCAATTGAATATCTTTTGTAGAAACAAGTCCCTTATCATAGATTTTACCATATTGATCCTTAATCACATAAGTGACCTTAGCATGATGAATTGGTGCTTTCCCATAATGTGCCACCTCTATTGAAGCTGTAAAAGGTTCATCATCCCAATAAGTAAACTTCGGAATACGGGCTAACAGCACCGTTGGTGAACAGAATTCACGGAATTCTTCAGGACTGATATATTCCTTCTCATTAAAGAATACATTAGTAAGCCCGACCAAGGCTGTACCTTGTCCCGAATAATCATTAAGAGCCAGCATTTGAAAACCAGCATAGCCCGGTGTACGAATAGTACGCTCGAGCTCGTGTTTATAGCATAATGCTTGTAATTTACCAGAAGCCATCATAAATTTATGAGCCATCTGCCCCATGTGGTTATCTTCAAGCAAATCTCTGAATATCTCAAAATTACGCGCTTTATTTACACCTGTATATTGACTTATTTCATCAAAATCCGGGAATACACACCATTGCCCCGTTTCGTGAGACACAAAAGGCTGGCCGACAGTATCTATCTTGGCACGAAAATCGTATGTAGACTCAGGAGCTCTCCGTCTCCATTCATCTAATCCTCTCACACCTGCCTTTACATGATACATACTCTTTGGCTGCCAGGCCCATCCACCTCCAACCGAAGCTCCCGTATAAACATGACGTTTATCCGTTTTCTTCCAATAATCCACAAAATCACTTACCCAAGCCACCCAGTTTCCTGCAGGTTCATTTCCACATGCCAGCATACAAAATGAAGCATAATTACCATAAATTTTATTCATACGCTGCGTTTCCTGCAAAAGATATTGATCAATATACATACCATTTCCAAGTTTTACTCCGTGATTCGGCCAACTCGGTCCTTCCGGTTGGAGATAAAAACCAACTTTATCAGCAGCCTTGAATGCTGCCTCGGGTGGACAAAACGAATGAAAACGCATGTGATTCAATCCATAATTCCGACAAATACGAAAGACACGTTCCCAAGAGGCTTCATCCATCGGTGCATATCCCGTCAACGGAAAATCACAGTTTTCTACAGTTCCACGTAACATAGTAAGTCTGCCATTTACATAAAACATTTTATCCTTTATTGTAAATTCACGCATACCAAAAGTACGTGTTTGTACGTCCGTTCCGTCATCAGAAACAATTTCTGCAGTAAGTTCATACAGAGCTGGATTAAATTCATCCCACAGCTGCATTTGATCCCCCATGTCCAATGTCATCTCCAATGTAGCCTGACCTCTTTTTACCGTCACATCACGAGTAATCTCAGGTACTTGATGTTCGACATCGGTATTAAAGCTTTTAGCACGCAATATTACTTTAGCCTTAACACTGCCGTTTCCTTCACGTTTTAAATCCAGTCTGACCAACGCCTTCTTATTATGAATGTCCGGATAAACCTGAATATCATCTGCATATAGTTTTGGCATTGCCTGCATCTCTATACGTCCGACAATACCATTCCAATTACCTTGAGTCTGATCGGTCACACTATGGGAATCCGCACCTACACAAACTCCGTCTATTCGATTGTCTATTCTGACAGCTATTACATTTTTACCTCTTTTTACGTATTTCGTCACATCATATACATGAGGAACACAAAGACTGTTGTCGTTACCAACTTTTTTACCGTTGACCCAAAGTGCAGTTTCAATATGTGGCCGTTCCAAAAACAAGACTATACGTTGTCCGCTCCAGTCTGAAGGTATTTCCACAGTACGACGATACCACGCCACACCCACATAATGCCGATCCGGAGTAAGGAAAAAAGGTAGTTTAAAATTCTCTATTTTCCGATACTTCTCCATATAAGGATTATAGAAAAATGAACTGTCATAAAGTGATCCAGTCCATTTAGTATCTACTGAGGGTTTGTCACCTTTAAGACGTTGAGGCATACTTCCTGGCAAAAGAATTTCGTCAGCCAATGTTTTACCATACCACTTTTCCGATATGCCTTCATCATGACGATCTATCTGAAATTGCCAGTCACCGGATAAATCCATTGTATGTTGTGCCCATATAGATCCTCCAGCCATTGTCAACATCGCAACAGCAGACAGCAACATGTTTCGTGTTCTCATAATTAAAACGGTTTTAATTTATAATTCAAGTTTCGCAAGTAAAAAAGTATAGCTTTTAGTTCTGTATTTCACAGAAAATGAGTATCTTTAAGTGTTATTTAAAAGAGCTCAATACTAAAAGCTATGGCCAAAGATAAACATATTATTTCAGAAATAGACTCATTTTTTTCTAAAAATGATTATAACAGGGCTATTAATTGTATAAT
>URDY01000037.1 GCA_900546665.1 uncultured Paraprevotella sp.
TGTGGGCGTTGACGGATTCGAACCGCCGACCCTCTGCTTGTAAGGCAGATGCTCTGAACCAGCTGAGCTAAACGCCCTACTCTTTCGTTTCAAAAGCGATGCAAAGGTACTGCTTTTTTTTTATTCTGCAAATTTTTCAAGGCTTTTTTTTTGCAAAAACTGCATTTTTTCTTTTTCATGCAGCATTTGCAGCAATTTCTATCCCCAGAAATTACTGCAAATGCCTTTATTCATCTAAGCTACTCCATAAAACGTTTGGCCTGTTCTGCGATCAATGTTTCATCATCAAAATAATCAATCTTCATTGCCTTACGTACTTCTGAAAGTGTTGAAGCCGCGGTTTCACGAGCTACTTCGCATCCTTTCTTCAACATTTCATATACAGCAGGTATGTCTTTTTGGAATTCTTGTCTACGCTTACGTATAGGCTCAAGTTCTTCCTGCATAATGGCAGCCAGGAACTTTTTAACTTTCATATCACCTAAACCACCTCTGCGATAATGTGCCTTAAGTTCATCCAAATTGGCATAATCAGGCCAATATCGTTCAAAATGTTCCGGCCGTGAAAAAGCATCCAAATATGTAAACACCGTATTTCCTTCAACAGTTCCGGGATCTGACACTTTAATATGATTCGGATCCGTATACATACTTTTTACCTTACGCTCTACTTCATCAGCCGGATCAGAAAGATAAATACAGTTACCTAAAGACTTACTCATCTTTGCCTTTCCATCCGTACCTGGCAAACGCAAACAAGCTGCATTTTCCGGCAACAGAATATTCGGTTCTACCAATGTCTCACCATAAATATAATTAAAGCGCCTAACTATCTCGCGAGCTTGCTCCAACATCGGTTCCTGATCTTCACCTACCGGAACTGTCGTAGCTTTAAAAGCAGTAATATCAGCGGCCTGACTGATCGGATAAGTAAAAAAGCCTACCGGAATACTGGATTCGAAATTACGCATCTGAATTTCCGTTTTCACAGTCGGATTACGCTGCAAACGGGAAACAGAAACCAAGTCCATGAAATAAAATGTCAATTCACACAACTCTGGTATTTGAGACTGAATGAAAATAGTAGATTTAGTCGGATCAATACCACAAGCCAGATAATCCAATGCAACCTCTATAACATTCTGACGTACTTTCTCCGGATTGTCTATGTTGTCAGTCAGAGCCTGACCATCTGCTTCAAATATAAATATTTTGTCATACAATCCTGAATTTTGCAGTTCTACTCTTCTACGTAAAGAACCTACATAATGACCAATATGCAACTTTCCAGTTGGACGGTCACCTGTCAATATTACTTTTTCTTGTTTCATATATTTATCTCGTATTTAATTCTCTTCTTCAATACCCAGCAATCTTTTATTGCCTTCGTAAATTTCTCACCTAAATAATTGTTCAAAGTCCTCCTGCTCCAAAATAGCCACAATAATTTTACCGTCTGGTGTATAATTCGGATTCTTACAAACAAACAAGTTATCCACCAAGTTTTCCATCTCTTCATTGGACAAGACCTGCCCCTGGACTATAGCTGAATTTCTAGCCAAAGACAAAGCGATATAATACTGAAGTTCCTCTTCAGCCTTTCCTCCTTTTTCCTGAGCAGAATGCACAATATCTGTAACCATATCAACAGGATTCAGTCCTTCTGTTCCAGACGGAATGGCATTCACCGAAAAGGTACCTCCACCAAGAACTGACAAATCAAATCCTAAAGCTTCAAGATCAGGAATAAGCTGTTCCAAAAGCACACCTTCTGACACAGGCAATTGTAACATTTCAGGGAAGAGCAATCCTTGTGACGCTCCATTATGTTCACTCATCTGCTTACGGTAGCGGTCATACAACACACGTACATGAGCGCGATGTTGATCAATAATCATCAATCCGGACTTGACAGAGGTCAGTATATATTTACCCTTATACTGATAATGCAATGTGGATTTTTCCATCATATCATTTGCAGCACTTCCCAGCAATGTTGTATCCTCAAGTTCATCTGCCTCATCAAAGCCTATAAGGTCATTAGAAGATGAAGGAATCACATCAGAACTGTTCTTCTCATACAGTTTTTCCCATTCCTGCTCAATCGGTTCACGTTTATAACTTGATTTTCCGGAAGAAGTTTTAAACGGATTAAAGCCAGAATCTGTCTGGACCGTAGGAGCTTCAGAAAAGCCAGCTTCACTTTCAAATACAGGAATTTCCGGAGCACCCTCAGTATCGAAATCTATTGTCGGTACCGCATTAAAACGCCCTAAAGACTCTTTAACCGCGGCTACGATAATCTGCCAGATTGCTTGTTCATTCTCAAATTTAATCTCCGTTTTTGTAGGATGGATATTAACATCGATATTAGCCGGATCGACATTGAAATACAGAAAATAGGAAATCTGCTCATTAGCCGGTATCAATTGTTCGTAGGCTTCCTGTACGGCTTTATGAAAATAAGGATGACGCATATAACGGCCATTCACAAAGAAATATTGATGCGCTCCTTTTTTACGTGCCGTTTCGGGTTTACCTACGAATCCCGTCAATTTCACCAAAGAGGTTTCTACTTCAACGGAAAGCAATTGTTCATTTAACTTCTTTCCAAAAATACCTGCTATACGCTGTCTTAACGTCGTTTTAGGCAAATTAAGCATCAGCGCATCATTATGCACAAGAGAAAATGCAATATCTTCATGAACGAGCGCCACACGCTCAAATTCCAAAAGAATATTACTCAATTCCGTCTGATTGGATTTCAGAAACTTACGCCTTGCAGGCACATTAAAGAACAAATTACGTATAATGAAATTACTTCCTTGAGGACAGGATATCACTTCCTGCCCCTGAAACTCCGATCCTGAAATACTGACACAGCTTCCCAACTCATTCTGGCTTTGACGGGTCTTAAGCTCCACTTGAGCCACTGCCGCAATGGAAGCCAAGGCTTCACCTCGGAATCCCATTGTACGCAAAGTAAACAAATCTCCGGCCTCGCGTATTTTGGAAGTAGCATGGCGTTCGAAGGAAAGACGCGCATCAGTTTCAGACATACCTTTTCCGTTATCAATAACCTGAATAGAGGTTTTGCCTGCATCAACTATTATCACTTCAATTTTGGTAGCTTCTGCATCTACAGCATTCTCTACCAACTCTTTTACAACTGAAGCCGGACGCTGTATCACTTCTCCAGCTGCTATCTGGTTCGCCACCGAATCAGGTAACAAATGAATTATATCACTCATATATTATTTCATCATATCAAAAACGGAAACTTCCCGTCAACAGACAATGCCAAATATAAATTAAAGCGGCTATTATAATTAAAGCGACACCAAATTTCATCGGTTTACGCCCACTTTCCTTACGTCTTTTAAGATGCTTGGTACCTTTCACAAAAACACCGCGAATATCTTCCGGATTGAACTCTTTCGGCGGCAACATGCCCAATTCACGCTTGGCACGTTCTTCAATAGCCTTCAACTTCTCTTTCCTTTCATCTATATACATATAAGGATGATGATAAGGACGTGGTTTACGTGTCTTAAATAGTGCCATAATTATTTCTTTTTAATCAGATTATCCAATTTTTGTAAAGGAGCCTGACGACGGCGTGAAACTTTAAGTTCCGTACCTGCTTTTTTAGGCCGCCATACAAAGATATCATTCTTATCTTTCGGACGAATATAATCAAACCATGCAAAATTTGACAAATACAGTTTGTTTGGTGGAATCAACGGTTCCGGATAGATTGTTCCCGTAGAAGCAGGCATCCAAATCTTATTCATCTTACGGTCCTTCATATACAACTTAAGCTCTGTAGTTTCCGTATAATTCATACCTATCATCAAACTGTCATCATCAAACAGATAATAATCAATATAGACATTGCCATTAACCCATGTATGATCCATTTCACCATTCTTGAAATAAGAAATCATTTCCTTTCCGGCTATTTGATTATAATGCACCGAATCAATCTGCTCTACTGACAACGTCTGCTCTATAACATGCACTCTTTCTATTGTAGAATCATTCATATAAACATGGATGACTTCTCCGAGTAACTGCTGTCCACCATTCCAAACTATAGGATCCTTATACATTGTCATACATGAATCTTTTGTATTATATACCAAAGAATCACAGACACCTTGTACATCAACCCGATATGAACGGACTTTATGATAAGCACGCATTTCACGATATACAGAGTCCGTATTGATATTGAAAGTATATATTTTAAAGGTATCCGCATGCATGTACATTGTATCCTTTTGCGAGAAATCAATAGCTACCGCACTGTCAGTAGCCTCAGAGTAGCCCGTCAATTCATTATAGAAGCAATAGTTACCCGTAAACATATTCTTATTGATTTCATCTGTATAGATGATATTCCAATAAGCCTTACCAATACCGGTCTGACTATCATAATACAGACTGTCACCGATAAGTTTTTTACCTTTATTGGTCAGAATTGAACGTTGCAGAAGATACGCTCTTTCATTCTGTGTATCATAAAAACCGGATTCTGAATAAATATGGTTATCACCGCTATCTATATTTGAAGGACCGACAATTTCCGCCATGCTTGTACGTGTGTTATAGTTCAGAGTATCTGAAATCAGGGTAAACTTGGGATTAACCAGTTTTACATTATAATTGAAAACAGCCTCTCTGGTAGATGTACTGTACTGTCCCCATTCAGAAGTCAAGACATTATCCTTATCTACCAGTTTTCCACCTTCAAAAAAATAGCCTAAATCATAAAGCCTGTCGTAGTCCAGACTGTCTGTATATAATTTTGATTCTCTATGAGTTAATACCACGTTATGACGTACACGTGCCAATTGATCCAAACCATTATAAAAAAGGACATCGCCAACCAAAGTCAATGTATCTCCCTGAACCATCTTCACATGCCCGAAAGCATCAAATGAATTGGTTGCTTCATAAAGACAGGCACTGTCACAATACATAAAAACACCCTCATGCTGAAAAGCTACATTACCTGTTAGAATCTGGGCACCCGGATTTTTATATTGATCATAAAACAAATCATCAGCATGCAGCAAAATCACTTTTGACTTTGACTGTTCCCTTTTTTCCTGCTTCCGCTGCAAACCGGCATCAACAACATAAAATCCAAACAGGCATAGAATACAAAAAATCAGTAGTCTATGCCCATTACCATTCTGTTTTTTATTTTTCAGTTTTCTCATTTAACCCAACCTGGATATTCAAAATCACAATCTCTCCAATCTTCATTTATCCGAACATACGTCGTTTTCTGCTTCTCCTTAATCCACTCATTGATTTTCTCTTCCTGACGTTTGTTCAAGACGACATTCTTTAAGACCTGAAAATCTTCGGCCATACTGGCTTTATGTGCTTTTATCTGAGATTTCAATTTAACTATAGCGCAGACCTCTTTACCCTTTGAATTGATCATGGTAAACGGTTTGGAAATCTCTCCCGTATTCATTCCGGAAACCACTTTTGCCACCTCCTGAGGCAGGTCCTGCAACAGGAATCGGGATGTCCGTACGTATTCTCCCGTCGTTTCATCAGCCTTCACGTTGGTCATCAATCCGTGGTTATTGCGCGTATCCTTATCGTCTGAAATATAAGCCGCAGCTTCCTCAAATGTGAATTTTCCAACACGAATGTCTTCTGCTATCGAATCAAGACGCATCAATGCTTCATCTATGTTTTTTTGATCCAAACGGGGTTTTCTCAAGATATGGCGCACCTTAACCTTGTCACCTCTTTTATCAATCAATTGAATAATATGAAAGCCAAACTCAGATTCCACTATTTTGGAAACCTTAGAAGGATCAGACAAACTGAATGCTACATTAGCAAAAGCCGGATCCAACATTCCACGGCCAGTATAATCCATTTCACCACCATAACGTGCACTGCCCGGATCTTCTGAATACAATATGGCCAAAGTAGAAAATGAAGATTCTCCCGAATTAATACGTTCTGTATAATCGCGCAATTCTTCCTTGACTCGGTCAATCTCTTCTTGTGGAATCAGCGGTTGCAATGTAACAATCTGCACCTCTACCTGAGCCGGAATCCATGGCAAACTATCCTCAGGCAGATCCTTAAAATAACGACGGACCTCAGCAGGTGTCACTTTAATGTTTTCAGTTAGTTTGGCACGAACCTTCTTTACTGTTTCCTGCTCTTTGACTGATTCAAACATCATTTCCCTGATTTGAGTCATAGTCTTGTGATAGTATTCCTCGAGTTTCTCCTTTGATCCTGCCCGCATGACCAATTCATTCAAGCGCGACTCGACATAAGGATTAATACTAGAAGCAGCAACTTCTATACTGTCAAGCTGTGCCTGATGCAAAAAAAGTTTCTGAATTGCCAATTGCTCCGGAATGACACAATAGGGATTACCATTAATACTTGCACCGAAATCAAGACGGGCAGCTTCCACATCAGACTTCAGAATGGCTTCGTCACCTACAACCCAAATTACTTCATCAATCACATTATTTTGATGCTGGGCAAACAAACGCATTTGCATGCCTCCTGCGAGGCATGCAAATATCATAACTAAATGTTTATAAAAACTCATACGTCTTCTTATCTAATACTTGCGCTAAGATAATGCTAATATACAGATATTCAATGTTTGTTAACGGTATTTAAAACCTCTTTATATATTTCAACTTTATATTTCTTACGCAAGTCAGCCACATAAAGAGCTTCTTGAGCAGACTGATAATCAGAAATCACTTCGCTTTTCACATCTGTCCACTGTTTGGGCTTCTTCAGTTTCTTTCCATATACTGCATAATAGGGAAAATCCTTCAACGGTTCCGGTTTCTCCTTAACCTTGAAGACCAAATGGTCCACATATGCATTATCCCCTTTCTTAAAGAAATTCTTTTCCACCCGGATCTGCTGAACAGAATCCTTATTATAGGAAGCACGTAATGAATCTATCCACTGATTTTCATCTACGCTTTTCAAAAAATTACGGATTTCTTTAACTAGCGCTTCATCCTTACAATGGTAAACCACTCCCCGGTAGCGTGGTCCGTCTGTCCATTTATACTTTGACTTGTTCTTTTTAAAATAGTTTTCCAGTCCTGCTTCATCACCGGCAGCCTTATTCCAGATCTCACGTGAACTGACTTCATAAAGCAACAATCCATCATGATACTCCTGAATAAGATATTTCAGGTTATTGTCCTTTTGAGATAATTCAGCTGCTTTTTGATCTAAAATATCTTCTGCAGTCAATTTATTCCCCGAAGCACGTGATATTGAATCCAAAGCAACGCTCACTATTTTATCCTTCATTCCACGCTGTTCCAGGAAAGCACGTATCTGGTCTTTAAGCTGATCATAAGGCTCCAACTGTTTCCTGTCTTTCATCAGCACAATATGATATCCCATTGGCGACATAAAGGGTTCGGACATTTCTCCTTTGTTAAGTGCAAACGCTTTTTCCTCGAACTCCTTTACTGTCTGTCCTTTACTGATCCATGCTATTACTCCACCTCTCTGAGCTGACATCCTATCTTCAGAACAAGTCTTTGCCAATTCCTCAAATAAACCTCCGGCTTTCAACACAGCATAAATAGAATCAATTTTTTCCTTTGCACGCTGCTGTTCTGCTTCCGTTGCTTTCTGAGAAAGCATAATCATAATATGAGCTGGAAGAATCAGACCATCAGAACCTATATTTTGCTTCATTCGCTCATAATAGCCCTTAACTTCTGCTTCTTCTGCCTGTGGAGTTACAAAATAAGGACGGATAAGCTGGTCACGATAAACCCGGAATTCCTTTTTAAAAGAAGACAGAGTATCATACTTAGCATCTAATGCGGCCTCAACTTTAAGTTTATAATTCACAAACAAGTCAGCATATTCCTCAACCGTCTTTTTATCAACAACATCCTGACCATTATTCTTGTTGTAATTATATTCAAACTCAGACCGATAAACATCCTTACCGTTTATCTTCATTAATACGGGATCATCTGTATGTGCAGACAAAAGACCGCTCATACAGATGATTCCTAATAATAATATTTTCCTTTTCATATATTGTTCACCCAATTTATTCGGGACGACTATAATTAGGTGCTTCACTCGTAATAGTCACGTCGTGAGGATGACTTTCCAATACACCTGCATTGGTTATACGAACAAATTTTGCATTATGCAGTTCTTCTATTGTATTAGCTCCGCAATATCCCATACCTGAACGCAAGCCACCGATCAACTGGAATATAACCTCTTGTACAGTTCCTTTGTAAGGAACACGACCTGCGATTCCTTCCGGAACGAGTTTCTTGACATCTTTCACTCCAGCCTGGAAATAACGGTCTTTAGAACCACACTCCATTGCCTCCAATGATCCCATTCCACGATATGACTTGAACTTACGTCCATTGAATATGATTGTATCGCCCGGTGACTCTTCTGTTCCGGCTACCAATGAACCGATCATAACAGAATAACCTCCAGCAGCCAAAGCCTTGACTACATCACCTGAATAACGCAAACCGCCATCAGCAATAAGAGGTACACCTGTTCCTGCAAGAGCAGAAGCTACATCATAAACTGCAGACAGCTGAGGAACACCCACACCTGCCACTACACGTGTCGTACAGATTGATCCCGGACCAATACCAACCTTTATACCGTCGGCACCAGCCTCAACCAGCATCTTTGCAGCTTCACCCGTAGCCACATTACCTACAACGATATCTACATTCGGGAAATTGGCTTTCGCTTCTTTCAGTTTCTCAATTACATACTTTGAATGTCCGTGCGCCGTATCTATCACGATAGCATCTGCTCCGGCTTCAACCAATGCACGCATACGATCCAAAGTATCTGCCGTTACGCCGACTCCTGCAGCTACACGTAAACGTCCTTTTTCATCCTTGCAAGCCATCGGTTTATCCTTGGCTTTTGTTATATCCTTATAAGTGATCAGACCCACCAAACGACCATCTTTATCAACCACCGGCAACTTCTCAATTTTATTTTCCTGAAGAATCTTTGCCGCATCAAAAAGATCTGTTTGCTGATGAATCGTAACCAAATTCTCTGAAGTCATCACTTCATCGATCAAACGATCCAAATTCTGCTCAAAACGCAAATCACGATTTGTAACGATACCGACAAGTTTCTTATCATCATCTACGACCGGAATACCACCAATATGATATTCACTCATTATGTTAAGAGCATCTCTTACCGTACGTCCGCGTTTAATCGTCACGGGATCATAGATCATACCATTCTCAGCACGTTTAACGATCGCAACCTGACGAGCCTGCTCCTCAATTGACATGTTTTTGTGAATAACTCCGATACCACCTTCCCGAGCTATAGCTATAGCCATAGGAGCTTCCGTTACGGTATCCATAGCTGCAGTCACAAAAGGAATCTTCAGCTCAATGTTACGAGAAAATTTAGTTGTTAACTCCACTGTACGTGGTAATACTTCTGAATAAGCCGGAACCAACAATACGTCATCGTAAGTCAGTCCGTCCATTACAATCTTATCTGCAATAAATGATGACATAGACTTTAAATTTATTGCATGCAAATATACACATTTTTATTGAAAAAGCGAGTGTTTTTCTATTTTTTTATAATATAAAAAAACAATTGGCACTACGTCAAACTGGAAGTTTACCTCAAAATAAGACCTCACACCAAAACAAACTTAATAAACCCGGAGATACAACACAAATGCCATATCTCCGGGTTTATCATCAGATCTTATTGTTCAATACTCAATTGGCCATTTCGGATATAAACTTAATTCTAACCAATCGAATCTCTTCCTCTGTATAATCATCTCCCAGTTCATCCATGGCTGCAGAGAGTTTATCCGTTTCTGATTCCTTGAAATAATCATAGATATCCCACAAATGGTCCTCATCCATCACATCTTCCAGGAAGTAATCGATATTCAATTTGGTACCTGAATAGACGATAGCCTCTATTTCATCCAACAACTCATTGAAATCAATACCTTTGGCAGACGCAATATCATCTAATGCCACTTTACGGTCAATACTCTGAATAATGCTTACCTTCAATTTCGATTTGTTTGCCACCGTACGGACACGCAAATCTTCCGGACGCTCTATCTCGTTTTCCTCACAATGTTTCCGTATAAGATCGCAGAATTCCTGTCCATAACGTTTTGCCTTTCCGGCCCCGACTCCCGGTATATTCTGCAGCTCTTCTACATTGATCGGATAAACCGTAGCCATAGCTTCCAGAGAAGGATCCTGAAAGATCACATAAGGAGGAACTTCCAGCTTCTTCGACATTTTTTTCCGCAAGTCTTTCAACATCGCGAATAAAGCCGGATCTGCCGCACTTGTAGCTCCACCACTGCGTACTGCAACCTCTTCTTCCTCCTCATCAAAATCATTATCCTCGGAAACCTGGAAAGAAACGGGCTTTTTCATAAATTTACGTCCCTGAGCCGTAAGCTTCAATAAACCGTAATTCTCCACTTCCTTTTCCAGATAGCCTGCTATCAAGGCTTGCCGGATAACTGCATTCCAGAATTTATCATCATGTTCATCACCGCAACCGAAACATTTCAAATCATCATGCTTATGAGCCACGACTTCATCTGTTTCTTTTCCAGTCAACACATCAATGACATAATCCGATTTAAAATTCTCCTTCACAGCTTGAACTACCTCAAGCAACTCCTTCAATTCATTCTTTGCTTCCACTTTCTTCTTCGGATGTAAACAATTATCACAATTTCCACAATTATCTTTATCGTAATTCTCCCCAAAGTAATGCAGTAAGAATTTTCGTCTGCAAACTGAGGTCTCGGCATAAGCTGCCGTTTCACGTAACAATTGCCGGCCTATATCTTGTTCTGCAACCGGCTTGCCTTCCATAAACTTTTCTAATTTCTGCAGATCTTTATTCGTATAAAAGGTAATGCACAAGCCTTCACCTTCATCACGTCCGGCACGTCCCGTTTCCTGATAATAACCTTCCAGACTTTTCGGTATATCATAATGGATCACAAAACGCACGTCAGGCTTGTCTATCCCCATACCAAATGCAATCGTAGCCACAATCACATCTATACGCTCCATAATAAAATCATCCTGGGTTTGCGTACGTGTAACCGTATCCATACCTGCATGGTAAGCACGGGCATTAATATTATTGGCCCGCAAGATCTCTGCCAGTTCTTCTACCTTCTTTCTACTTAAACAATATATAATACCACTTTTTCCAGGATGCTGACGGATAAATTTGATAATATCCTTATCTACATTCTTCGTCTTGTTCCTGACTTCATAATATAAATTAGGACGATTGAACGAACTTTTAAATTCCACCGCGTCAATCATTCCCAGATTCTTCTTGATATCCCCACGTACCTTGTCTGTAGCCGTTGCCGTCAAGGCTATCAACGGCGCCTTACCAATTTCATTAATTATAGGTCTGATACGTCTGTATTCCGGTCGGAAATCATGTCCCCACTCTGAAATACAATGGGCTTCATCCACAGCATAGAACGAGATTTTCACTTGCCGCAAAAAATCCACATTCTCCTCTTTCGTCAACGATTCCGGAGCAACATACAACAATTTTGTTTTACCTTCCAGTATATCAGCTTTCACCTGATCAATCGCAGACTTGTTTAACGATGAGTTTATAAAATGCGCGACCCCTTCATCATTACAGACCTGCCGTATGGCATCTACCTGATTCTTCATAAGCGCTATCAGAGGGGAAATTACGATGGCAGTACCCTCCATTAATAAGGATGGCAACTGATAACAAAGCGATTTTCCTCCACCTGTTGGCATCAGAACAAAGGTATCCTTACCCGCCAACACATTTCTTATGATGGCTTCCTGGTCTCCTTTAAAAGTATCAAAACCAAAATACCGTTTTAGGGGTTCTGTCAAATTAAGCTTCTCATCCATAAAAATAGTTTCTCGATAAAAATCAAATTCAGGTTTAACGCACATGTATATAACAAAGTTATAAAAAGTTACCTCATATTTGCAAATTATCAAGAAACTATTTTTTGTTTTTTTATTCCTCCAAGAAACAATTTATCTTTTATGATTCTGTCAATTTGGTCAGATTGGCCTTTTCAAGCTGAGATTTAGCATAATCCAGTGTCACCACAAAGGATTTTACTTTTTTCGACGGCACCTCATACATTGCATCCATCATAATTGTCTCCATGATGGATCTAAGTCCACGAGCTCCCAATTTGTATTCTACAGCCTTATCTACGATGTACTCCAAAGCTTCTTCCTTAAAGGTGAGCTTTATTCCATCCATTTCAAACAGCTTGATCTGCTGCTTTACAATTGAATTTTTAGGTTCTGTAAGAATATTGCGCAATGCTGTCCGATCCAACGGATTAAGATATGTCAGTACCGGCAAACGGCCGATAATCTCCGGTATCAAACCAAATGACTTCAAATCCTGCGGCAGAATATACTTCATCAGATTACCCTTGTCTATATGTTGTACATTCTGTATTGAGTTGTATCCGACCACATGCGTATTTAAACGCTGGGCTATCTTTTTCTCTATTCCGTCAAAAGCACCTCCGCATATAAACAGGATATTTCGTGTATCTACATGGATATAATCCTGATCCGGATGTTTTCTTCCTCCCTTTGGCGGCACATTGACCATAGAACCTTCTAGCAACTTCAACAGTCCCTGCTGAACGCCCTCTCCGCTGACATCACGCGTGATGGACGGATTATCACTTTTACGTGCAATCTTATCTATTTCATCAATGAAAACGATTCCACGTTGTGCAGCCTCCACATTATAGTCTGCGACCTGCAACAAACGGGAAAGAATACTTTCTACATCTTCACCCACATAACCGGCCTCCGTAAAGACGGTTGCATCTACAATCGTAAAAGGAACCTTCAGCAATTTGGCGATAGTTCTTGCCAACAGCGTTTTTCCTGTTCCCGTACTTCCAACCATGATAATATTGGACTTTTCAATTTCCACGCCATCATCCTCACGTTGCTGGGCAAGACGTTTATAATGATTGTATACGGATACTGCGAGATAACGCTTTGCATCATCCTGTCCTATCACATACTGATCCAAATAGTCTTTAATCTCCTTTGGCTTTGGCAACTCGTTGAGTTCAAATCCCAAATCTTCAGACGAAGTGGTATTCTTCTTAATGGCCTCTTTTACTATTTGATATGCCTGTTCTGCACAGTCATTACAAATATAACCATTAAGTCCCGTAATGAGCAATTGCACATCACGTTCACCGCGGCCACAAAAGGAACATACTTTCTTCATGCTCATTTTTTGCGAATAAATATATTATCGATCATACCATAATCTTTTGCTTCCTGAGCTGTCATCCAATAATCACGGTCTGAATCAGCCCAAACCTTATCAAAATCGGTATGTGAATGATCTGCAATAATTGTATAAAGTTCTTTTTTCAATTTTTGTATTTCCCGGGCAGTAATCTCTATGTCTGAAGCTTGTCCCTGGGCTCCTCCCATCGGCTGATGAATCATCACACGGCTATGAGGCAAGGCAAAACGCTTTCCCTCCGTACCTGCAACAAGCAAAACAGCCGCCATAGAAGCAGCCATTCCCGTACAGATAGTAGCCACATCACAATTAATATACTGCATGGTATCATAAATACCAAGTCCGGCATAAACGGATCCGCCCGGTGAATTGATATAAATGGAAATGTCTTTTCCGGGATCCGTAGAATCCAGATACAAAAGCTGTGCCTGCAACGTATTGGCTGCATAATCATCAATTTGTGTACCCAGGAAGATGATACGATCCATCATCAGACGTGAGAACACATCCATTTGAGTGACATTCAGCTGACGTTCCTCCAGAATATAAGGATTCAGATACTGTGACTGGGCACTAATCACATCATCCAGCACCTGGCTGTTCAATCCTAAATGCTTAACTGCATATTTTTTAAAATCATTCATAATCTGTGCTATTTATAATTAGAAAGAAAAAGGAAAGTACTGTCTTGTCACTTCGTCATTTCAATGAATGAGCGGTAAACAAGTACAGGACTTTCCTTTTTTTATTGTTCAAGTTTAGGTATCTGTCTCAAAATTAGACAAATAACTTGTTAAAATCTTCTACGCTTATTTGCTTTTCATTCAATTTAACGACGTTCTTCAATACCTCTGCCAACTTGTTTTCAACACTTCTGGTTACCAAAGATTCTACCTGATCCTGCTTCTTCAGCATTTCATTGGCATAATTTTCAAGAACATCTTCCGGTACGTTGATCATACCATACTGAGCAAACTGAATCTTGGTGATATTTTTGGCTGTATTCTTAAGATCTTCAGTCTCAATCTTGATCTCATAGTTCTTCACCAACTGCTCCTTGATCAGATGCCAGGTCAGTTCTTCAAGACTCTTTTCATAGTTCTCTTCATTGAACTCCTCACCCTTAGCCTTGTTCTGAACAGCCATGAAACGCTTCAGAATAGCATCCGGATATTCCAACTTACCGATCTTGTTCATCAGGTATGTACGCAAGTCAAGAATAAACTTATAATCGCTGTCAGCAGCAAACTGCTCTTCCATTATTGATTTAATCTTGTTGCGGAATTCCTCTTCACTCTTCACTGAATCCTTGCCAAATACCTGATCAAAGAGTTCCTGATTAAGTTCAGCCTCTTTGAAACGAGTAATCTCCTGCACCTGATAGCTGAAATCAGAAGTCATAGCAGCAACATCTTCCTTCTTGATCTTCAGAAGAGCTGCGATCTCTGTATCATGACCGTCATAAGCCTTATTCGGATTGAATACAAGTACATCATTTACCTTGCATCCATTGAAGATTGCTTTCTGGTCATCATTCTTCATATACTCAGGAAGCAACACAGCATTCTCTACCTGAATACCACCTTCCTTGGTATTGCCATTCTCATCCAACTCGGCAAGCAAACCTTTAACCATATCCTTGGCTTCGTAGTTGTCTACCTTATCGTAGCTACCTGCACGCTGAGTATACATCTTGACCTGTGAATCGATCATCTTGTCGTCAACTTCGATGTGATAATAATCTACAGTATCATCACCATTCAGTTCGATATTGATTTCCGGTGCAAGAGCCAGATCAAATACGAACTCAAAGTCTTCCATTGTATCGAAGTCTATATCCTGGTTGCGGCCTTCGGTTGGCAACGGTTCGCCCAACACATTCAGTTTGTTTTCACGGATATATTCATATAATTTCTCACCCAAAAGTTTATTGACTTCTTCTGCAGTAACTTCCTTTCCGAAACGCTTTTTCAACAGACTCATAGGTGCCTGACCGGGACGGAATCCTGGGATGTTGGCTTTTTTACGATAATCTTTCAGTGCCTTATCTACTTTTGCAGCATAATCTGCCTTTTCCATCTTAACGGTCAGCAATGCGCTTACCTTGTCGAGATTTTCTAATGAAATATTCATTTTGAAATTGTTATTATTATATTAGATTACTATTTTGAAATTTCGCCTTATACAAATCTTTCTCACGAACAAATTCGTATTGAGTGTGCAAAAATAACTTTTATCTTTCAATTAATCAAAAAAGCAGCATAAAAAACGCATTTTTAATGTTCTTGCATACTCTTTTCTTCATCAATCTTCTGAAAATCCTTCAGACGAAGCACAAAACTATTAGTAAGATATTTAGCACGAACCACTTCATTCTCCGCTAATTCCTGTGGAGATCCCTGAAACAGAATCTGACCTTCAAACAACAGATAAGCCCGATCCGTAATACACAATGTTTCCTCTACATTATGGTCCGTTATCAATACGCCGATATTTCTCCTCTTCAGTTTCCAAACAATATATTGAATGTCCTCCACTGCAATAGGGTCTACTCCTGCAAAAGGCTCATCCAACATGATAAATTTCGGATCTATGGCCAGACAACGTGCAATTTCCGTTCTACGACGTTCACCTCCGGACAACTGATCTCCCATATTTTTACGTACCTTCTGCAAACGGAATTCAGCTAACAGGCTTTCCAGTTTCTCTTTTTGATAATCTTTCGGCTTGCCCGTCATTTCGAGAACTGAAGCAATATTATCCTCCACACTCATTTTCCGAAAAACAGAAGCTTCCTGAGCCAAATACCCGATTCCGTTACGTGCTCGTTTATAAACAGGGAAATTGGTAATCTCAAGATCTCCGATGAAAATCCGTCCTGCATTCGGAACCACCAGTCCAGTTGTCATATAAAAAGAAGTCGTTTTACCGGCACCGTTAGGTCCCAGCAATCCCACGATTTCTCCTTGCTTTACATTAAATGATACGTTATTGACCACTGTACGTTTGCCATAGGTCTTGATAAGTCCTTCCGAACGAAGCACCAATGCTTCATCCTTCATTTCCTGAGAATGTTCTTCTGCCATATCTATTGTATTTGAATGCAAAATTAAGAAAATTGTCTTTAAAAAACAGAGCTATAATAAAACAATTCGAATCCGAACATTGATTTTTATCAGATTTTCAGTAATTTTGTGTGAAAATAAATATGATAACTATGTTTTTTCAGAAAAGTATCTCTACATTCGGAAAGTATCTGATTCTGATGGGACGTACATTTTCCCGTCCGGAACGTTTTCGCATGTTTTTCAAACAATACGTCAAAGAATTAAGCCAATTGGGCGTAGACTCGATAGGTATTGTACTCCTTATATCGTTTTTCATCGGTGCTGTTATTTGCATACAAATCAAGCTCAACATACAGAGCCCCTGGATGCCACGTTTTGTAACCGGATATACCACACGTGAAATCATGCTTCTAGAGTTCTCGTCAGCCATCATGTGTCTGATTCTGGCAGGTAAAGTCGGCTCAAACATTGCTTCAGAAATAGGAACGATGAGAGTCACCCAACAAATAGACGCTTTGGACATTATGGGAATCAACTCAGCCAGCTTCCTGATTTTACCCAAAATACTGGGTATGATGACCATGATGCCTTTCCTGGTCTGTTTTAGTATTTTTTCCGGATTTGCAGGCGCCTATGCCACATCCGTCATTGGCAATGTCATTACCATCGAAGATCTTACTTTGGGATTACAACACGAATTCAACGAATGGTATGTTTGGATGGGATTTATTAAATCCATCTTCTTTGCCTTTATCATAACCAGCGTATCTGCCTTCTATGGTTATTCAGTAGAAGGCGGATCAGTAGAAGTAGGTAAGGCCAGCACCGATTCTGTTGTAAGTAGCAGTGTACTGATCTTATTTTCCGATGTATTACTTACTCAAATATTATCCTGATGATTGAAGTCAAATCTCTATATAAATCTTTTGAAAGCAAAGACGTTCTCAAAGATATCAACTGCGTCTTTGAAAATGGTAAGACCAATCTTATCATTGGACAAAGCGGTTCGGGAAAAACCGTTTTAATGAAATGTATTGTCGGACTGTTCCGTCCCACCAGCGGAGAAGTACTGTATGACGGAAGAGACCTTGTCACCATGAACAAACGCGAATGGAAGATGCTCCGTCGTGAAATGGGTATGATATTCCAAAGTGCGGCTCTGTTTGACTCAATGACCGTATTGGAAAATGTCATGTTTCCGCTCGATATGTTCTCCGACAAATCAAGCAGCGAACGGATGAAGCGCGCCCAGTTCTGTCTGGACAGAGTCAATCTGCTTGAAGCCCAAAACAAGTTTCCAGACGAAATCAGTGGAGGTATGCAAAAACGTGTTGCCATCGCTCGTGCCATAGCCTTAAACCCCAAATATCTGTTTTGTGACGAACCTAACTCTGGACTTGACCCAAAGACTTCGCTGGTCATTGACGAGTTGATTCACGACATTACGGTTGAATTCAATATGACTACGATCATCAACACCCATGACATGAACTCCGTAATGGGGATCGGAGAAAATATTCTCTACATTTATGAAGGAAAAAAGGAATGGCAAGGCGACAAAACCCAAATTATGACATCAACCAATGAAAGACTAAACAGCTTTATCTTTGCATCTGATCTTTTCAGAAAGGTCAAAGAAGCCAATAAATAAAAATTTCAGTATTGTCTACTACGTACGGACCAAAAAGGCAGCCTTGTCAGGGCTGCCTTTTTGGTCCGTATACATATAAAAGATTATTGCATTTTCCATTCTTCTCCACAGCGAAGCATAGGTAAAGAAACTTCTTCGCGGGTGCTGTCGCCATACATCAGTTCCAAAAAAACACAGGCGGCATCTCCCATCACAGTATCTCCCAAAACTCTGACTGATGTCAATCCGCCCCGTGACTGTTTTTCGCGGTTGATATACTGCGCCATTAAATCCATCATCTGATTCTTATAAGCAGAGGTCATACTATCACTATAAGCAATCCCAT
Organism: uncultured Paraprevotella sp.; assembly: GCA_900546665.1. GTDB lineage: Bacteria > Bacteroidota > Bacteroidia > Bacteroidales > Bacteroidaceae > Paraprevotella > Paraprevotella stercorigallinarum. The sequence continues at coordinate 18,413 of URDY01000037.1, forward strand.
TAACATACTGCTCATATTGACCTTCAATCAGATAATTATAATATGTCAATGCAGCCTTTTGGACTGCACTGTCATCAGCCGATCTTCTGCAGGAAATACAACCAAACAGGAATATCAACACCAGAGGCAATAAGCGTTTCATTACTTTTGACGAATAAAGATATTGATCGGTGTTCCGCTGAAATCCCAGCGTTCACGTATCTTATTCTCCAGGAAACGGCGATATGGTTCCTTAACATATTGCGGCAAATTGGCATAAAACACAAATGAAGGAATCTGTGTTGCCGGCAATTGCATACAATATTTGATCTTGATATACTTTCCTTTAATTGATGGTGGCGGATAAGCTTCGATCAGAGGCAGCATTTCCTCATTGAGTTTTGCTGTAGATATACGCTTCTTACGACTTATAAACACATCCTTAGCCGTCTCTAGTACTTTGAAAATACGTTGCTTGGTCAAGGCTGAAGCAAAGATTATGGGAAAATCATCAAATGGCGCCATTCTGCTACGGATTGCCCCTTCAAATTCATGCATCACCTTGGCAGTCTTGTCTTCAACCAAATCCCATTTATTGACTACAACAACCAGACTCTTGTTGTTTCGCTGGATTAACTGGAATATGTTCATATCCTGTGCCTCAATACCGCGGGTTGCATCAATCATCAGCACGCATACATCAGAATTCTCTATCGCACGGATAGATCTCATAACAGAATAAAATTCCAAATCTTCTGTCACTTTGTTTTTCTTTCTAATACCAGCCGTATCTACCAGATAAAAATCAAATCCGAACTTATTGTAACGGGTGTAGATTGAATCTCGCGTTGTGCCAGCTATATCTGTCACTATATGACGATCCTCACCTATAAATGCGTTGATCAGACTTGATTTTCCGGCATTCGGACGACCGACAATAGCAAAACGGGGAATTGTTTCATCAGTTTCGTCATCCGCACTTTTGACAAATTTAGAAACAACCAGATCCAAAAGATCGCCAGTACCGCTACCGGTTGCAGCAGAAATACAATAAGGATCCCCCAAACCTAAAGAATAAAATTCAGCCGCACTATATATCCATTCATTGCTGTCCGCTTTATTGGCCACCAGAATAACCGGTTTCTTTGTCCGTCTCAATATACCGGCAACCTCTTCATCCAAATCGGTCACTCCATTTTTAACATCAACCAAAAACAGAATCACATCAGCTTCTTCTGTAGCCAATTTCACCTGTTTACGGATTTCTTCCTCAAAGATATCATCGGAATTTACAACCCATCCGCCCGTATCAATGACGGAGAATTCATGACCTACCCATTCAGATTTACCATATTGACGGTCACGGGTCGTACCAGCCTCGTCACTGACTATGGCATGACGGGTCTTAGTCAATCTGTTGAATAATGTAGATTTACCCACGTTCGGGCGTCCTACTATCGCTACTATATTTCCCATATTATTTAACTATTTCGGCTTCACAGCCTGTGTGATTAATCCAAATTATATCCAAAATCCTTAAGTGCCTTATCTGAACTTCTCCAATCTTTGGCCACCTTGACAAAAGTTTCCAGATAAATACTCTTACCGAAAAATTTCTCCAGTGACTTGCGGGCTTCTGTAGATACTTTCTTCAATGCTACACCCTGATGCCCAATAATGATACCTTTCTGAGATTCACGCTCTACATAGATAACGACATTAATGTGTATACATTTATCATCTTCCTTAAAACGCTCCACTGCCACTTCTACAGAATAGGGAATCTCCTTGTCATAATAAAGCAAGATTTTTTCCCTGATAATCTCCGTCACGAAGAAACGGGCCGGTTTGTCTGTCCACTGGTCTTTTTCAAAATAAGGAGGTGAATCAGGCAGCAACGCCTTGATGCGTTTTAAAACCGTATCAACATTGAACTTACACAATGCCGATATGGGGATAATCTCCGCATCAGGCAATGCCTGATGCCAAAGTTCGACCTTGGCCGACAAGTCATTCTGATTACTAAGATCTATCTTATTGATCAATACGATTACCGGCACTTGCATTTTAGCTACCTTCTCCAGAAATTCACTGTTCTTGTCCGGAGTTTCAACCATATCTGTTACATAAAGCAAAACATCGGCATCCTGCAGAGCTGATTCAGAGAAATTGAGCATTGACTCCTGCAGTTTGTAATTAGGTTTGAGCACACCCGGTGTATCCGAAAAACAAATCTGCATATCCTCCGTATTCAATATACCCATGATTCGATGACGGGTAGTCTGCGCCTTAAAAGTCGCAATGGAAATTCTCTCCCCAACCAGAAGATTCATTAATGTTGATTTTCCGACATTGGGATTTCCGACTATATTTACGAAACCTGCTTTATGTGCCATAAGAATGTATCTTTAATAAAAAAACGCATCTAAATACGGATGCGTTTTCTTAAGAATGTATTCAAAATAAAATATAATTCACTAATTATTTATCCTGACCATCGTAGCCCCATTTCATGTAGGCAGCTCCCCAGGTAAATCCGGCTCCAAAGGCAGTGAAGATCAGATTGTCTCCCTTCCGGAGCTGTTTCTCATAATCCCAAAGAGCCAAAGGCAACGTAGCCGCACTCGTATTACCATAACGCTGGATATTGAGCATAACCTTTTCCATCGGCAACTCCAAACGATGAGCTACAGCCTCAATGATTCTCACATTGGCCTGATGAGGAATCACCCACGCAATGTTATCCTTGTTCAGGCCATTACGCTCTGCAATCAATGCAGAAGTCTCACTCATGTTTGTCACAGCAAACTTAAACACAGTACGACCTTCCTGATGCAGGTAATGCAAGCGATGATCCAAAGTAAAATAAGAAGGAGGGCATGCTGACCCACCAGCCTTCATACACAAGAATGGCAATCCTTTTCCATCTGTGCGCAGGTAAGAATCCTTCCAACCCAGATCTTCTGTCGTAGGTTCTACCAATACTGCAGCTGCTCCATCTCCGAATATAGGACATGTAGCCCTATCCGTATAGTCCACCATGGAAGACATCTTGTCTGCACCAATCACAATGATCTTTTTATATCGGCCTGACTCAATCAGGGCTGATGCCGTATCCATTGCAAAAAGGAAACCGCTGCAAGCGGCCTGCAAATCATAGGCAAAAGCATTGTTCAAGCCCAATTTGCCAATCACGATTGAAGCTACTGAAGGGAAATGATAATCCGGTGTTGAAGTTGATACGATAACGCAATCAATTTCATCAGGATTGACTCCGGTTTTCTGAAGCAATTGTTTGGCTGCTTTTCTGGCCATATAACTTGTACCTAATCCCTCTTCATTCAGGATACGTCTTTCTTTGACACCAATACGAGTCATGATCCATTCGTCGTTGGTATCAACCATACGGGAAAGCTCGTCGTTGTTCAGTACATATTCGGGTACATAACCACCTATACCGGTGATCACAGCATTTATTTTTTCCATCGCGATTCTTATTTCAAAAAAGTAGCCGGAGAGAACCATATTCTCCCTGGCTATATTCCTTTATCAACAATTAAACTGCAGCTTCTTTCTCAATAGCCACTTTACCTCTGTAGTATCCGCAAGTAGGACATACTGTGTGATAAATGTGGAATGCTCCGCAGTTAGGACAAACCGCCAATGTAGGCGCTACTGCCTTATCATGAGTTCTTCTCTTAAGGGTTCTTGTCTTTGATTGTCTTCTTTTAGGATGTGCCATTTTTCTAAGAATTTAATTTGTTATCTAATATTTTTTTAAGTTCACTCCATCGCGGGTCCGTCGGTCTTTCACTACCTTCAGGCTCCCCACATGCAATGTCTTCAGACGAATCGTTTTCCAGCTCTTCATCAAAAGACTTGGCCGTATGTTGCTCAAGCACACTCATCATCGCGCCATTGCACTTCCCAGGTTCGTGCACATGTTTTATCGGAATTTCTAACGCAATAAATTCGTAAATGTTCCATGCGACATCCAATACACCATCTTCATAAGGTACCACTATCAGTTCTCCCTCGTCAGCATATTCATCGCCGAACTTTACCTTGAGGACGCTTACGGAATCTACAGACTGATCCATATCATCCAAGCACCGGTCACAGGGTATCTGCACCACACCCTTTATACAGAAAGTCAGCTCAAATGCGCCTGCCGTCTTCTTCACCCTCAGGATTACATCTACACTACCTTTCTGTATCAGAACATCCCCAATAGCTTCAAAAAAAGCATTATCCAAATGGTACTGATACTCGACAGCATCAGAACGCATATTCTTCAAATCTATTCTATAGTTATGAGGCATATTCATTTGGGTTGCAAATTTACAAAAAAATCAGATATAAGTCCAACTAATTACATAAAAATATTTTTCTGCCAACATCTTTTTATAATTATATACAGAAAAACCTGTTACGTTTTACCGTACATTGCTTTTTTCAATTCTATTCTAAACGTTGTGCCGCTCCCAATTTCAGATGACTTCACATATATTTTTCCTCCGTGATACTCTTCAACAATACGTTTGGCTAATGAAAGTCCTAACCCCCACCCTCTCTTCTTGGTCGTAAATCCTGGACTGAAAACTGTCTTGAAATGCTTCTTGGATATCCCTTTACCGGTATCGGTAACATCAATGACCACACACTCATTCTCTTCTGTAGCCTTAATCGTAATGCTACCTTTACCATCCATGGCGTCTATGGCATTTTTACACAGATTTTCCACGACCCATTCAAAAAGGGAAGCGCACATCATTACTTCAATTCCGTTTTCAGGCATCACACAACTGATCTGCACCTTATCAGAAGTACGATGGGAGATATAGTTCACCACATTGTGAAGCACATCCGACAATGATGAATTTCTGAGTTCAGGCATGGAACCTATCTTTGAAAAACGCTCGGCAATCAATTCCAACCGCTTGACATCCTTATCCATTTCAGGGATCAACTGATCCTCCGGATAGGTTTCGCGCAAGACTTCCACCCATCCCATCAAGGAAGAAATAGGAGTACCCAACTGATGTGCCGTCTCTTTTGAAAGCCCCACCCATACTTTATTCTGCTCGGCCCGTTTTGAACTCAATAATGCAAAAATAGCCACAATCACAAATACCAATACTACCCCTAACTGTATATAGGGATATGATGACAGACGCTGAATCATGATGGATTCGCCGTAACAGATCTCCAGATAATCAGGACTGGTATTTAAGGTATCAGGTGATGAAAGTTCCATTCGGATAACCTTTCCGTCTGTCTTCATGTGATCTGCCATACGACGGATTCTATCCAAGCTGTCAGGCAGATTGTCAGCACTGATCTGCAGATTACGGTAACTTTGCACATATCCTGCAGAATCGAGCACGATAACCGGTATCGTATTGTTACCATTCAAGACTTCAAGCACCAAAGTCACATCTGTATTCTGATCAGCATTATTCAGCGTACGCATTGCCTGCGCCCATACTTCCATGTTTTTTCTTTCTCCCTCTGCCAAATCCTTCACTAGAAGATGGGATGCCACCAAAGAAATAACAGCTATGATAACAGCTATTATTATCAATAAAACTTTGATTCGCTTAATCTGATCATACCATTGCATATTGCATCGCATTACATTAACAATAATAAAAACGCAATAAAAAGCATTTTATTGCCTAATCCCTATAGCGATACGCATTCATCACCTGCACATTAAGAAAACAGAAAATCCCTCCGGAACAGTGTGTCGTTCCGGAGGGATCTCTCTTGTCTGAAAAAAACGGCGGCTGCCTACTCTCCCACGGGTGTGCAGTACCATCGGCGCAAGCGGGCTTAACTTCTCTGTTCGGA
>URDY01000038.1 GCA_900546665.1 uncultured Paraprevotella sp.
CAATACGCGGTAGATGCCCAGGGCCGTACCGAGACATGGTATCGCTCACTGCCCAATTATGTGATGTTCCATCTGGTATATCATTGGAACCGGAATCCGAAGAAACAGAAATAAACAGATATGTATCAGTTAAAACCTTTTCCTCATTACAAGCAACTGGATGCCTCCGACTGTGGACCGACATCCCTGCGTATGATAGCCAAATATTATGGTCGGGATTATTCTGTGGAAATGTTGCGTAAACATTGCCACATCTCCCGTTACGGGGTGAGTATGCAAGGTATCAATGAAGGAGCACAATATATCGGTTTTGATACTGTTGGTGTAAAGGTTACTTTTGATGAATTGGTAGAAGAAGGCTTGTTCCCCTGCATCCTGCATTGGAACCAGAATCACTTTGTGGTATGTTATGGCATTGAGAAGGGTAAGGATAAAAAATATAGAATACATATTTCCGACCCGGCTTCACAACGTCTGACTTATTCAAGGGATGAATTCGAACGGTGCTGGATAGGTCCTAATCCAGATAAGAATGGCAACGGAGTAGCTCTGATGCTTGAACCCGGTGATGATTTTGGCAGTGTGGAGGACGAATATAAGAAAAACAGCCGCAGCATGTTGTCTTTTGCCCGTTATTTTACCCCTTATCGCAGCATGATAGGACAATTGCTGTTAGCCATGCTTGTGGGAAGCCTGATACAGATGGTTCTGCCATTCCTTTCACAGGCTATGGTTGACCAGGGTATCAACGGACGAAACCTGAATATCATCACACTGATACTCTTTGCCCAGCTTGGTTTCTTTGTGGCTACTTTAAGTATTGACTATATCCGTTCCTGGATTATGCTTCACATGAACTCTCGCATTGACATCCAGCTGATAGCAGATTTTCTGATAAAGCTTACAGCCATGCCGCTACAGTTCTTTGACTCGCGTATGACGGGGGATATCCTGCAACGCATTGGTGATCACGGGAGAATCAAGAATTTTCTTTTATCCAATAGTATGCGTATCGTGTTCTCGCTTATCAATTTTGTGGTTTTCCTTACCATTCTCGCTTATTACAATCTGTTGGTGCTGACGATATTTGTAGTGGGTAATACGCTGTATGTGATCTGGATATCCTTTTTTATGCATTACCGGAGAGAACTGGATATCAAACGTTTCAACCAGTCGGCTTTGGAACAAAGTAAAATGATCCAACTGGTGCAGGGCATGCAGGATATCAAACTCAACAACTGTGAGCGGCAGAAACGCTGGGAATGGGAAAGGATACAGGTCAAACTGTTCAGGATTGGACTGAAAGGCCTGCGTATAGGGCAGATCCAACAGTCCGGTTCGGTCTTTTTTACCCAAACCACGCATATCCTTATTTATTATATTGCTGCGAAAGCCGTGGTGGAAGGGACGATGACTCTCGGTATGATGATGTCGTTGACCTATATTATCGGTCAGGTCTCTGCGCCTATAGGTGAGTTTATCGGTTTTGCCCAGTCATTTCAGGATGCGAAAATAAGCCTTGAGCGACTGAACGAAATACATTCGCAGGATGACGAAGAAACAGATATAGAAAAGAAGCGTGCCGTACTGCCAGCTGAACATGGCATTGAGATTAAGAAATTGTCTTTCAGCTATAACGGCTCTGAAAGTGAACTGGCCCTGAAGGATATATCACTTACCATACCCGCCCATAAGGTGACGGCCATAGTCGGCGAGAGCGGGTGTGGCAAGACCACGCTGATCAAATTGCTGCAAGGATTTTATGAACCTACACGGGGCAGCATAAAAGTGGGAGGCGTATTGCTGTCTGATATCAACCCGCATACCTGGCGGGCCGCTACGGGATCGGTGATGCAGGACAGCTTTATCTTTTCCGATACCATTGCCGGCAATATCGCCGTCAATACGGACGAGACGGACAAGAAACGTATGAGAAATGCCGCCCGAATGGCCTGTATAGATGATTTCATAGAATCGCTTCCTTTAGGTTACAATACCATTATCGGTATGGAAGGAAAGGGAGTGAGCCAGGGACAGCGTCAGCGTATACTCATTGCCAGGGCGATCTATAAAAATCCGGAATATATTTTTCTTGACGAGGCTACTAATTCGCTCGATGCCACGAATGAGGCCAAGATCATGGCCAATATGCGGCGATTTTATGAAGGACGTACAGTGGTGGTCAGTGCGCATCGTCTGAGCACTGTCCGTGAAGCCGATCAAATCATTGTGATGGACGGTGGCCGGATTGTGGAGCGGGGAAATCATGAATCGTTGCTGGAAAAGAGAGGACGGTATTATGAGCTGGTAAAGCATCAAATGACTGCCGAAGTGAAACAGAATGCCTGATTGACTTTAAGAAATGCTGTTAAAACGAAATATGAGACGGAATCGTATGAAAGTTATTGAACATAAGCCGGATATGAAAACGAGTGATTTACACCGCCATTGTCCTGAAGTGGAAAACCTGATGGGGGGTAAAATGCCTTTCGTGACACAACATGGAATCACGTTAGTCGTGCTTGTCCTGATCGTTATTGCGGTGATCCTGTTTCTGTCCGGAGAAGCTTCCCATGAACTGATGAAAAGGATTATAGAACATACCATAGAACAGATAACCTCAAAAATATAATTATGAGTAAAAGAAACTGTGTAATATCCGCCGTGGGCAAGAACAGCCTGCATAGAATGTGGACAAAAGGAGATGAAGACTTTGACCTCCATCTGATTGTATATGACGATTCGTTGGAGCAGTTCCGTCATGACGCGAAATATGCGTGTCATATCAAAGGATATAAGTTGAAGGTGATATACAAGTATCTTGAAGCGAATCCACAATTCAAGGACATGTATGACTATTTTTTCCTTCCGGATGATGACATACTGATGGACACTGTTACTATAAACGCATTGTTTGAGGCTATGAAAAGATATGATCTGAAAATCGCACAACCGGCTTTGCGGATGTCTTATTATACGTGGCCACATACCCTGTATGACAGATACAGCAAATTGCGTTATACGAACTTTGTGGAGATGATGGTGCCTTGTTTTTGCCGTGAGGCTTTACAAAAAGTTCTGTTCACTTTCAACGAGAATGAAACCGGCTGGGGGACGGAGACCCACTGGCCTCTGCTGATAGATGCCTCACCGCGTGACATGGCGATCATTGATGAAATAACTGTGATTCACACGCATCCTATACAATCGGGACAGGCTATCCATAAAAAGGAGCTGGCTGCTTATTTGAATAAGTTCGGATTAAAAACACAAGTGTGTAGTTATGATGTTATACCTGCACGGACAGAACAAAAGTATTGTTGTGATAGAACTGCATTTTCTACAATACGGGACATGTTGCTGCATTGGATCAACAATGAGAGGATAACAGCCATGTATGTGGGAGAGAATGGATATCTGGGTTATGTCCACTTTCTGTTCCTGATTGCCGGAATTACGCAGGCCCGGAAATATGTCGATGTTGCCATTGATTTGCTTGCAAAGATACAGGACGGATTGGGTATGGTGAAGAATGACATGACTTTTGGGCGTGGCATTACCGGCTGTAGCTGGCTGATAGAATATCTTGCAGGGGAAAAACTGCTGGATGAGGATCCGCAGGAACTCCTGTCCGAAATCGAAACCCACATCCGGCATTGTTGGGATGAGAATGCTGAAAACCTGACTGTCGCCGAACTGGCCGGTATCGGTAAATATTGGCTTGTCAGGCTGCGGAACAGACCGGATGCCGGGCTTAAGACCACTTTCCTGACGTTAGGGCATTACCTTAAATCCAGACTGTCATTGCCACAGTCGTTTTATGATATCCGGGTTTATCTTGACGCACTGGAAATATTGAAGGCGTGTGGTGAAGACATATTCCAATATGTCATTTCGCTGGAGCGTGTAATGATGCAATCGGATCTTTTACAGGTAGAATACGCATATAGTCTGTTCCGGCTGTATGTGATTACAAACGATGAACATCTGTACGTTTGTGTCAGAGAGAGACTGAAAAACTTAGTGCCGCAGCTGTTGGATCTTCCGGACGCCCTGATGTTGGCTGAAATATTATATCATAAAAACAATCCTAACATTAACTGAACCATGTCTATACATCATAATACAGCCATATTGTTTGTCACTCATATCTTTAATGAGGAGATAAAAAAACAAATCGACAAACTTGAAAAGGAAGCCGGGGATTTTGCCACAGTATATGTCGTTTATCAGGCAGACCGGGTAGAATTGGAACTGCCCGAAAGTATAAACCGGCATGCATTTACGATACATGATCTCAACCGGCTTGGTTATACCTCGTGGGGATGTACGATAATGGACGGTAATTTTCATTTTGTCCTGTTGGATTTTTACCGCAAGCATACCGGATATGATTATTACTGGCTTATTGAATACGATGTACGTTTCAATGGTAACTGGGAGACATTTTTCTCTTTCTTTCAGGATAAAGAGGAGGATTTCCTTTCTGCACATATAGAAACAAGAAGTGATTATCCCGGTTGGATGCGGTGGCATGAGATAGAATTGAAAAATATTCCTCTGGACGACATGATACTCCGCAAGTCGTTTAATCCGATATGCCGTTTTTCCAACAGGGCATTTGCATTGTTGCATTCACGCTGTATGCTGGGTGACAGGGGGCACAACGAAATATTGATGCCTACACTGTTCAGCTATTTCAAATTGAAGATGGCCGATTTCGGCGGAACGGGCCGTTACAGCTATAGCGAACATCCTGATTTATTCTATGTACTTGACAAGGAAGATGATGCGGAAGATAAATACACGCACAGGTGTTATCCTCCACACAGTGCGTCTGCAATGAAATTCAAGAATATGATTTATCACCCTATAAAAAAGTAGAAAGTATGGAGCAGCCTTCAAATACATGCCTTTTAATGCTTACCCATACCATGAACAGTCATTTGTGGAGTTATTTGCAAATGTTGAAACGTTCGTCACAGGGCATCATGGATCTGTATGTGCTTTATGATTGCGCTGGTGGAAAACCGGATATTTTATATGGAAATGATATCCCTTTCCATCTGTTCAGTTCTTCCGATCTGCCCAACTTCTTTCATCGGGGTGAACGTCAGTTACCTAATCCGTTATTAGCCCTGATTGATTTTGCACATAGTCATAAGTATGACCGTTATCTGCTCATGGAGAATGATATTGTGCTCAGTGGCGATTGGTGCAGTTTCCTTAAAATCATAGAACGGGAGTATGATACAGACTATATCCATATCGCTTCAGATGTGCTTGGTGGGCCGCTGATGCATTGGCCTGCCAAATTCATACGACGGAGTCCTTTTTTGAAACTTTACTTTTCCTGGTGTCAGCTTTTCCTGGTCAGTCACTGTTATTTAATGGATTTGGAGTCATTCATGCAACAGAATGATTCATTCTATTATGAGTTTCTGCTTCCTACAATGGCATACAACGGTGATTACCTGGTCAGGCAGTTTGAAAATTTCGGTTATAATTTTCAGGTGTCCTGGGGACCGGTAGAATGTTACGAAAACAAATATCAGTACGAACGCCAGAACAATACGTTTTATCATCCGATTAAACATCTTGGCATAGTTGATCTTGCTTGATATTCAGAGTTGGCAATATTAAAGAATCTGGACTGAATCTGTAGCTGTATGAAAGAAAACTCGATTTAGTCCGGATTCCTGTAAATGAACCATAAATATAATATAACGTGAGTTTGAAATAAAATTAGGAAATAGACAGTTGCCCGTCATTGACAAACTTCACGCCAATGGCGGGCTTCTTTTCAAAAAAGCAACAGATAATGAATTGGCAATGAAATTACTGAATGAATGGTGCATGGAATGTTTTATCTGTACAATGTTCTTCAGCTCGTCATTGACCGTTTCAATTCAGGCCCTTTTTCTGAGCAGTATCTTGTCGGCAATGCTCATCAGCGAGTTCTTCATGTCGTTTTTAACTTTAGTGACAAGCTGAATGCCATTGATGAAAAGGTTCTCAAAGAGAGTCTGACCGATATATCCCTTGTCTGCACATAGTTTTCCTTTGATGTTTTCCAGGAACTTACCCTGCTTCAAGGGTTCCCGGTCATCCATGTTTCCAGGAGTGAACATAAAATTGAGAATCTCACCTTTGTCATTGATTATCAGATGTAATATCGGCGAGAGCGGGTGTGGCAAGACCACGCTTATCAAATGCTGCAAGGATTTTATGAATCTACACGCGGCAGCATAAAAGTGGGAGGCGTATTGCTGTCTGATATCAACCTGCATACCTGGCGGGCCGCTACGGGATCGGTGATGCAGGACAGTTTATCTCTTCCTGATGGCGTGCTATACCTATAGTGGCAAGCTCATTCATCTTGCCGTTGACCTTTTCAGCGACTATGACACCTGTATTGCCTGATGGATATTTCTTCTTATGTATAAACATATTTTTATGTACTGTGTCACCCTAAAATGGGTAACACAAAATTACAAGATATTGTTTATCAGCTAATTATAATATTGAGTTTTTTGAGTGGCGAAGTCAAGAAGGGGGGGGATATTGGTAATATGGAAAAAATCAAGCTACAACTGTCTTATGCCGGATTACAAGAACTTATGTTGTAATATTCTTGATTTTCAAATTAATATACGATTGTGTTACAAGGTTTTTATGATGCTTTCCAAATCCTTTGAACTTTCTTTTGTGCTATATTTGTAAAAAAGAAAATGATGGAAAACGGATTTAAAATTAGGGGCTGTATGAAAAAGAATGTCTTCTTGATCGTTTGTTTGTTATGCGGTATGTCTGCATACGGTCAGAACTGGAATTATGGAATAGAAATCGGTTATATGAACAGTAGATTCCACGCTCATGATTCAGACGTAAGTTGTGGACATGGCTTTAAGGTGGGCGGTATGGTAGATTATACGTTCAGGAACAATATCCTGATCGAAACCGGTCTTTCGTACGAAAGAAAAAGCGGTAAAATTCAAGGCGGTCCGCTTGCAAACTATGGCATTTCAGAAATTGATGTGCGTGATATGGATTATCTGGTTTTCCCGGTTTCCTTCGGCTACACGTTTAATCTCTGCAAAGATCTGGTTTTCATTCCTCAAGTAGGGTGGTATTTCAGTGCCGGACTTCGGGGCTCCGGATTTTTATCCGGAAAAGACAGTTTCGGCCAGCCCTACACCTCGGCCATTGATGTCTTTCCGGCTTCTTATGACCGCCAATACCGCCCCTTCGACAGGTTTGACACGGGTGCACTCTTTGGCGTAAACCTGCAATACCGGAAAGTTCGCCTGAAGGCTTTCTACGAACTAGGCGTAAAGACGATCAATCCTGTGTATGGCAATCTCAGAAACAGGACGGCTGGTGCTTCCGTCTGCTGCGTCTTTTAACAGATTATGGATAATTGACGTGATCCCCAATTGTCTGCGGCCTTTTTACAGGCCGTTTTTTATGATATTCCGGTGATATATTGTAATAGTCTTCGGTCTGTATTTTTATATTTATGGCATGGCTGGATTTAAAGGCTTGTGACAACCTTATATTGTATACCGTTCCGTTCAAGTAACTCGCATACACGTTGCCGGTGGATATCCCTTTGGTGGGTTGGCTTGACCCAGCGGTCGAAGATGATAAGTTCAGGAATCGGATTGATTGAGACCGGAGCACTGTCAGGAACGGGCAGACCCAATTGAACCTTTATATCGAACACTTTCTTGTAATATTCAAGCAGTTCAGAACGATATCTTGCGATAAAATCCTTATAACCTTGCATCTGATATACCACTTCAGGATTATTGTCCGTCGCGTGAAGCATTCTGTTGTCATCCATGCGTTTTAGTTCTATAAACGTAAGACAGCCGTTTCTGCATTGAGTCAGGTCTATGCGGATATCGTCCTGAGCATCATTATATGCAAACTCAGTGTCAAGATGAACAGTTCTTGAGTTTATGACCAACATGCCCTGTATGAACTTTTCACTCCATTTTTCTTTAGCGTTGATGCCTTCCTCAGCCTTCTTTTGAGAGTACAGTGTCTGAATTCGTTCCATCACGTCATCGCAGATGTTTTCAATCCTGTTGCTGCATTCTACATACAGATTGTTTCTTGAAGGTGCCGGTTCTCCGAGATACTTATGATGGGTGAACACTTGAAGCTTATTGTGTTTACTGCAATAATGTATTCTGGCGATACTGCCCCCTTCGAAATAGACGTTGACCTGATTGTCTTTACGAATGTCAATATAAAGAGAAGGGTTATTCTTGAATTTAACCCACCATGAAGGGTTCTTTTTCAGCTCTTCAAAGATCCGGGCATTCTCTTTTAATTTATCAAATGTGATGGCCATAAGACTTAAGTTTAGAATCTATTGTTGTGACATTTTTTTGTTGCTGTTCACAGGCATGAAGAAATTTTTCTTTTCATACTTCTGTTTCCAAAGGCTTTGCTTTCTACTGTTTTGCTGTAAAGTCTACCTTTTGCAAAGGTATATAAGAGATTTGACAAATGCAGCATTTTATGAAAGAAAAGAATGATGGAGTGCCAGATATAATGTAAAATAAGGCGTTTCTGCTTCTTTTGGTGAACAGGTGCTGGTGTCGGCCGGTTTTGACTGCAACGGTGATGTCGGAAACAAGTATTGGATACGCCAAAGATTTTATCTTCTTTATAATAAGTGGTTTACAATTCACCCACAAATTGTGGGTGAATTACAGGACAGCGCCAATTGGCGTATTCTTTGGAGGCATCATAGATATATCATAGACAAATGTTTCAACGAGTCTGAGAAGGCGATGTTCTTTGTACGAAAGACGTTCGAAAACGGTTGGAGCCGGAACGTCCTTTTGAATTTTATGGATACTATTCCAGGGCACCTTTAAGTGTTCATCTTTAGCCGTAAACGGAACTTTACGGAAGAATTGTCGAATGCTAAAAAGATGGTGCTTGACCCAGAGGTAACTCATCGAAATCATATTTCCCATTCGGATGAGAAAATAGAAAGGAAACCGGCATGCGATATGACGGTAACATTTCCTGACGGGATTGTTTTGCAGAGAGTACAGCAGTAGAAACTCTGATGAAGGTGGTAAAAAGATATTGCTACTTCTTGTTATATCCTATTCCGTCTTCTGCGGCCATTGAATAATCCGGTTTGTCACAGTGATATATTTTCGAATCATTTACAGTGGATTCATTGTCTGTCCATTGTTCGCACTGACGGATAACCGTTTCGAGAGCGTGGGCTGCCTCTTCTGGTGGATAATGGTATTTCTTCAGCAGGCGTTTTACCATTTTGCGCATGCCTGCGCGGGCAGATTCCTTTTTCTGCCAGTCTATCGTGCGATTTTTACGAAGATTCTCTGTCAGCTCCCTGGTCATGGATACCAGTTGGTCGTTGGTATACATATCTTGAACGGCCTGAGGCTTGGTCAAGGCGTCTTGTATTGTTTGTTGCCTATGATGGCATGCCATTCTTCAGGGGCTTTGTTGCTGGCTGTCATCACCACCTTTACTTTTTCTCCCCAGTCGGGACGCAGTTCCACCAGCTTGTCATAGATATGCATGGCTATCGTGCGCGAATAGGCTACAATCATGGCTTTGCTTGTCAGTTCATACTGCCGGTTTTCTTCGTAGTGTTTCAGAATGTCGCGGCATAAGGAATCGATGGTTGCTGATTACCTTCATACTTTTGGGCGTTCCCTCAATAGCCGAAGCCTGTGTCTAAGTGTTGTGATGAGTATAGAGTTGGTCCTTCGTACTTGTGGGGGTACTTATGGGGGAACTTGTGGGGGTACCTGTCATTTCGGACTCTTTGAGTTTATCATACACGGAACTTCTGGATGTATTCGACTGATATACAACTAATCATCTTTTGCGATTCGCCAATATCAATCGCTTCCTTAATATGCTTGCGGGCCATATCTTTCAGATGTTCCGAGGTCTTCAAACCATCGACGGCCTGAAGTCCAATCGCTGTTCGCCAAGCATAAGCTTTCTGTCAGTTGCTGGATTCGCTTTGTCTGATATACTCTTTAAACTCAGTTATGGTTTTCAGGTTTATTAGTTAGCTATTTTCCAACCGTTCCATCCATTTTGAACAGGATACATTTTTCCCTGATTGTGTCCAGCCCTATTTCCATGGCTAGAAAAGCGCCGTCTGTCACCTTGTCATATCCGCTGACGGCTTTCTTCAACCGCTCCGAAGGTGCAGTAGCAGGGCTGTTGTTTATTTCTTCGGGAGTACTGAACTCGTTTGCTGCACTTTCCAGCTGTTTGTAGTCAAGCTGCTCCTTCGTAAAATTGTCGGGAAATACAGAAATGTCACTGAACAGCAGTCCTTCGAACTCGTGCAGCTGAATATAAGGGATAAATCTCGGACGCAGCTTTTCATCCATATCCAGCGACATCTGTTCGAACAGGTAGCGCATCCGTTCGTACAGATTGGATATTCCCTTTGCCTCCATCCACCCCGGGAAATGGTATGAATCTCGGATGCGGTAATAGTCCACTAGCATGGAGACTATGCAGTCTCCTTCATTCAGGTGCTTGACAATCTGTTTCTTCAGGGTATTCCAAGCCACAATGCCGCCGTTCGAGTGCTTGATGGTAGGCGCTTCGAGCAGCATATCCTTGGACAGAAAATGACTGCGCAGAACGTCGTTGCAGAAAGCCTGTTCTGTTTCTCCTTCACAAACGATAATCAATCTTTTCATGTCGGCTGCCCTCCTTTCAGAATGTTCTGTTTCCATAAGTCGCCCAGCGTGTAGTCTTCCAGCCACGTTTCCAGGTGTTCGGCTTCCAGCCTCTTCATTACCGAGGCGCCTTCTGTCTGGTTGACGGTAATCACGTCTTCGGCGTTGAAGTTTGTTATCAGGTCTGCGCTTTGGGTAGCAATGATCACTTGGGTGCCTCTGGACGCCACCGACTTTATCAGGCCGGCCAGTTTCTGTATGGCCAGGGGGTGAAGCCCTAGTTCGGGCTCGTCAATGATGATGACTTTGGGGGGCACCGGTTGCAGAAACAGCGTGGTCAGTGCGATGAAGCGTACGGTTCCGTCGGAGAGGTCTGTCGGGCCATATACAGTAGAACTGAACTTGTCTGTCCATTGCAGGCGGACCGTGTCGGCAGCGCTCACGTTGAAATAGAAATCGCTGAAGTAGGGCGCGATACTTTGGACGACGCGCACAATCCGCTTGTAGGTGATGGGTGAATTCTCTCGGACAGCATACAGAAAAGCGGCCAGATTTTCTCCCTTCTCATACAGATAGTAGGCGTCGTTCACAATGTGACTTTCCTTGGTGAACGGAGAACTTTTGCCCGTATCGTGGAAATGATATTTCTTAATTTCAGACAGATATTTTTGGATGTATCCGCCCCTCGATAATCCGCTGTACGACTTGATGCAGGCCTCGTTGCTGAAGCTGGCAATGTCGGAGTACGAGCTATGGTATCCCAGTTTCTCTTTTGAGAACACAAACCTGTTGTCTCCTTCTTTCAGCTCAAACGAGTAGGAGATGTTCTTGAAACAGATAGTGGCTTCGATGGCATCCGTCGTCTTGCTGCCTTGGAAGAAGTATTTGTCCATACCTCCGTTCAGCGCCACATATTCCGTCAGCTTCTGTTCGTACAGGCGGTTGAGGAATTCAAAGAAAGACAAGAAATTGCTTTTTCCCGATCCGTTGGCCCCTATCAGTATATTGATGGGGAGCAGATCGAGCTTGAGTTCCTTGAACGATTTATATCCTTTTATTTCTATTTTGTCCATAGTCTGCTGTTGTTAGTAGGGGCTATCGCAAAGATAGCAATTTTCTGTGAATAGCTGGGCTATTGGCTTATTGAAATTCACTTGCTGATTCTTTGCGATCACCACTATACAATCCTTTCGTTGCCCCTAAATATTCTTGTCGTCCACATCGGTGATTGCAAGTTCGCCCGACATAAGGCGGGGAAAGAGGGTGTCGCGGAGTTGGGAAAGAATTCTATTCTCATTTTTATTTATTACTATCCGCTGAAAATAGGATGTACAATATTATTAAATTTAATCATATTTTTTGCAGGAATTCCAATCAATGTATGTCTAAAATTTGGAACAGTTAGTTGCTGTTCCGATTTGATATGGTAATGTTTGCGCTATTTATTTTTGCTGAAGTTGTATATTCATACAAACCTTCATTTTCAGTTCTATTAGAGTAAATTGAATTCGACATTGCTAAGTCAAATCTTTTAAATAAACAGATGGTTGCCTCCTCCTGGAGTAATGAATGTAATATTCCCTAATTCGCAATATTGAAGTTTGTTATTTTCACTATTTACAAATCAAGACTTGAATGAAAATTGCATATACTGTCCTAAATTTTCATAATACTGCGGTTCAGTTCGATTTTCTCGTCAAGAGAGGATAGGAAAAAGCTGCTTTTTTGCGTTTTAATATTTCCAAAGAACTTAATTTCAATAGGATGAATATGATTCTTTATGTATATAAAGGATTTTTGTAGTTTCAATACAGGGAAATAGAACTTTGGTATGCCTTATCTCCTATAATCCTATGCCAAAATTTGGAAATTTTCAAACCTATTCCTAATTTTGGCATAGGTATCTATGTAATTTTGTGGCATAATACAGACTTTAAATTCAGAACTTATGGCAGCAAATAAATTCGGCCGGTATATATGGCTTATCGATTTAATCAGATGTCACCCGTATATCACTTATAAGGAAATAAGCCGACGGTGGGAAGACTGTGGGATGGGGGACGGCAAACCGCTTCCGTGGAAAACATTCATGAATCATAAGGATGCGGTGCAGAGTATCTTTGACGTGATCATATCCTGTGACGCCAAACACGGGTATGGCTATTACATCGAGGATAAGGAACGGTTGAGAGGGGATGACTTCCGGTCGTGGCTGATTGATTCGTATGCGACATTGAACCAGCTCCAGGCTAACCGGAAACTGGAGAAACGTATCTCCTTTGAGCATGTGCCTTCCGGCAACAGGTTCCTGCAGGTCTTTCTGCAGGCCATGCGTCAGAATAATGTGGTGGAGATCACCTATCAGGGATTCGATAAGCCTCATGCCAGTACGTTTCAGATTGAACCTTATCATCTTAAAATCTATAATCGCCGCTGGTATGTGATCGGGCGTGCGCCCTATTGGGATGATGTCAGGACTTATGCTCTGGACCGGATACAGGATGTGACGGTGACGGAGGACCGGTTCGTCGTACCCGAGACTTTTGATGTAGACCAATATTTCGAAGGTTGTGTGGGGATCATCGCGGAAAAGGAAGTAGATATAGAACGGGTGGTCATCAAGGCATACGGTGGGTCGGGAAAATACCTGGCTACACTGCCTATTCATGATACGCAACGGAAGATCGCGTCTGATGATGAGTCGATTACTTTCGAGATGTTCGTACGTCCCACTTTCGACTTTATCCAGATGCTGATGCAGCAGACGGATCAGATAGAAGTGTTGGAACCGCAATGGGTAAAGGATGAAATCTGTCGTATCGCCGAAAGTATTTTGTCTTATTATGTCAAGTCATAGGAGCAGGATAACCGTTGACGGATTTTTATGGCAAAGGAAGAATCGGGCTCACTTATGTCGTGTAGTTCTGTTAATGCTTGTGTATGATGAATTAGATTTAGGAATCAATATATTTTATTTCCGGAATTACACTGGCATACGGTCAAGGTGGCTTGCCCGCCTGCGGGTCAAAACCGCAGGCAGACAAGGGCCTATTATCATTATTATTTAAGTGTAACATTTGCGTTTTCCGGATATTGGCTCCAGGTTGTATTCCAGGTTCCTATCTTTGTAGAATATATTTCAAGTGTAGCTGTCAGTGGCGTTCCGTCAGCATTTGTCTGCAGACCACACTTCAAATTGGACAAATTGGCCATGTTAGCAAGATTAATCTGTGAAAGTTGGTTTTGATGGCATTCCACAAATTTAAGAGTGTTAATATCACCAACAGATAACGTGGTCAGCCGGTTGTTGTAGCAATACAGTCTTGTCAGGGCAGTCAGATTGCTCACATCCAATGAGGTCAGCCGGTTGTTGTAGCAATACAGTCTTGTCAGGGCAGTCAGATCGCTCACATCCAATGAGGTCAGCTGGTTGTTGTAGCAATACAAATCTTCCAGTTTGGTCAAACCGCTCACATCCAATGAGGTCAGCTGGTTGTCGATGCAAGACAGATAGATCAGGGCAGGCAGATTACTCAGACTCAATGAGGTCAGCCGGTTTTTGTTGCATCTCAGGGTTGCCAGCTTAGGCAAGTCGCTCAGGCTCAATGAGGTCAGCTGGTTCTCACCGCAATTCAGTTCTGTCAGGGCAGGCAGATTTTTCAGAGTCAATGAGGCAGCTCCAATGTTGTAGCAATACAGGTATTCCAGCTTCGTTAAGCCTGACAACTCCAATGAACCTAAATTATTACCGTAGCATCGTAACGTGGTCAGACATTCTTTCTGGTCGGTCAAGTCTAAAGAGGTCAGTCGGTTATCGGTGCATTGCAAATTATTCAGTTTGGTCAAACCTCTCAAATCCAATGATTCCACTTGGGTATTGGCACATACCAGCGAAGTCAGATTGGTCAAACTGCTCACATTTAATGATTGCAATTTACAATATGTGCACTCAAGACTTGACAGATTCGTCAAATGAGACAGCTCCAAAGAGGTCAATTCAGTTTCACCCACATACAGAGTGGTAAGACTGTTCAAACCGGTCAGGTCTAATGAAGTCAGCGGGCAGTTCTTAATGTTCATATAACTAAGTTGGTCCAGACCGCTCACATTCAGCGATGTCAGTATATCACAACTATTGCAATTTATAGATGTCAGATTCTTCAAAGCAGTCAAATCCAGTGACTCCTGTTCTGTTACCCACTCGCAATAAAAACTTGTCACGTTAGTAAAATACTCAAGTCCCGATACGTTTTTTATATCATAGAAGCTCACATAAGTAACTCCGCTGATGATATTTCTGTTTTCTTCGGTCAGCGTAACGGTGCCGTCGGGATTCTTCACAAATCCGGTACCCGAATCATACAATGCCACATCATTGGCCGCCTTGGTGGTTATCTCCACTCCTTCAGCCGATGCCATTTTCTTGCCTCCTCCCGACGGAAGGCTTGATTCAATCTGCTCAATGAGTTCCAGATTGATGATGGCTTCTTCAAACTTGGCTGAGGTTTGTGTTCCCAAATCAAGCACTTTTCCGGCTTCGAGAGTCACCGCTTTGTTACCTCCTCTGCGGTATGCCGTTCCCTCGCTGTTCACGTAGAAAAGGCTGAGTCCTTCCGTCAGCGCGGCAGGAGCCACCGTAAAGTAGTAGGTCTTTCCGGCCTCGAATGTACCTTTCAGTCTGACTTCGTTCAGAGAAGTAGAAGAGTAATCTCCTTTGCCATCCTCATTCGGAACGGTTTCGTCTCCAATGGTATATTTCATGCTTCCGGTCAGGCTCTCACCCTTTACGCCTCTGAGGATAAAGGTTCCATCACCGGCCATACCGTCGCCTACCGTAAACTTCACCAGCGCACTGAGGTTGTGAAACTGCAGAGCGTTGCTTCCCTCAGGAGTAGATGCCCACGATGGCACCAGTCCGCTGGCAAATCCTCCGGGCACGGCAGTCTGCTCTTCGGGCAGATTAAAGGTAATGGTCGTAGCCGTGATTTCAGTCACATTAGCAAAAGGATAAAAGGCTGTATAGCTTTCGGCCTGGTGTGCCGTACCGGTAAAGGAAGCCGTAGCCCCTGCATCCTGCGTAGTAAACTCATTAGTCTCCGTTCCGTCGAAAATGGCAATCGCATCGCCTTTTACCCAGCTTACATTCTTGCCGTCGCCATCCAATACGGTACGCGTCTGCGTCAGTCCGGCTGTAAAGGTCATAGGCACCTTCTCTCCATTGTAGATAGCCTGTGTATCATATTCATTCGTACATGCAGCAAGCAAACCGCCTGCAATAGCCATGCTTATAGATTCATAAATGAAATTCCTGATTCTCATCTTATTCCTGATTTTAAATTCTTTACCATTCATAAATATCAGAATCGTCAAAGGAATCGTGAGTGGCTTCCTGCTCATTACTTGCACATAGCAAACTCTCGTTCTGCACTTCTATTGTTTCACACTTGGGAGTTTCATAAACTTTACCATTGAGTAAGTTTTCATTTTGACTTTTCATAATAATTGTTTTTTAAATTTTTATAATCTGTTAAAAACACATACTTCTATATTTATTTTCTAACTTTTTCAAAAACATCACCTTGATGTGTCTGATACCATATTAACCTTTTTATTTTCTTTTCAACAATAGTATTTACAACTAATTATTCCTCAATATTTTATAAGCAATAAGTCAGGAATATGGTCGTTGTCTTTAATTGTACATTCTAAAGGATGAAGATTTAACATTTTTATTATTTCTTAGCTTATTTGACTTATTATCACCTGTTCGTACAGTCAGAGTACTTCTTCCGAAAGTTGTTCGGGCTCCTCGTCCGTCACCTTATGTTGGTTGATGCCGGGAAAGTAGTGACGCGCGTAAATCATCTGTTGCCGGATGTTGCTGGTCGTCACGTACCGCCCAACATTCTATTAATTTATGAGCGTGCTCTGGCGGGTGATAATAAGTCGGTGAGTTGTCCCATCAAGCCGAAGAGGAACCGGAAATTATTATTTACCAGTTCGTTATCACCTTCGATGAAGCAGTCCTTGACAAGTGTTCTCATAGCCGATACCTTGTCTTTCTTGGATACGGGCATGAACTTGGAGAACTGCGAAAAAGTTGGTTCTGCCATGAGGGCTACATACATCTCCTTTTTACCGCAAAAGGTTTTCCGAACTCCACCATCAAATAAACCTTGCGCAACTTCTTTTCTTCCATAAACGTATTTTTTATTTTCCGATAGATATAGGACGGAAAAAAGAAAGAATGTGGAAAAACGGAAAGGAAAGTGCAGGAACCCCGTGATGTTTTCCGCCATGCGTATATGAAAAAGGGGGTGCGTTATGTTTCTTTAACAATACAGAATAGTGAATTTTGCCTTATTTTGTGTCTTTTTATGTAAGCACACAGAATAATAAGCCTATTTGTATGCATAAATTAACAATAGACATAGACGAAACATTTAAATACCATTATCGTTCGTTATGCTTGTACGTGCTGCACTATGTCCATGATACGGATATTGCAGAAGACATCGTACAAGATAGTTTTTCTGCCTTGTGGGAGAAATTAAGCATCAGTGGAGCCAAAATAGAAAATGTCAGAGCCTACCTTTATACGACTGCCCGCAACCGCAGTCTGGACTATCTGAAGAAGGAGGAAATTTATGATCCAAATCTTTCTCCTTCTGACTTTGAAGATACGTTGAGCGATGAGGAAGCGGAGAAACGTTCGGTCAGGGAAGCGCAGATGTGGACTGCCATTGATGCCTTGCCCGAACGTTGCCGTGAGATATTTTTACTGAATAAACGCGACGGCATGAAATATAGGGAGATAGCCGCCAAATTCCAGATTTCCGTTAATACGGTGGATAACCACATCAGCAAGGCACTCCGACTGATACGGGAAGGGGCACAGAAAGTTTACGCATTTTTATTTAACTAACATTCACAAATCCTGCATAGTGAATTTGCCTGCAATCCCAGTCATTAATATGAAGACTAAAACAAAAGAGTATGAGAACCCCGGATGAAAAATGCCTTCACTTTGTCTTGCGCCACTATCAGAAGAACAAGTTGGATACGCAAAAAGCATTGAAGGCTTTTAAAGAGAAATACCAGATAACGGAACAGACACGAAAATCCTTCCGCCTGTGGTGGATACTTCCCGGTATGGTGGCAGCCATTCTGGTCGTAGTTCTTATTTATCCCCGCTTCCAGGAAAACGGAGCATGGAAGGAGGTAACGGCTTACTCGCACCCTGTGGATTATATGCTTCCGGACAGTTCCTCCATAACTCTATTCCCGCATTCCTCCGTCCGTTTCCACGCAAAAGACTACCAGAGTTCCAGCCGCAGGGTTCACATGGAAGGTAAAGTCGCATTTTCTGTCAAGCATGACAATGCCCGCCCGTTTACGGTAGAAGGAAAATTGTCCCAAGTCAGAGTTTTAGGAACTGTTTTTACTGTTGATGAGAGCCGTGCAGACACAGCCGTCGTACAAGTCATGTCAGGAAAGATACAGTTCTCGGCAATCGGGCAATCGGACACCGTGATACTAACCGGAGGCATGACAGCGCAAGTGACGGGAGAGCGAAAAGACATACAGATAATCAAAGAAGGGAAAACGGGCAGCTTCATTTTTGACAATACCCCGCTGCCTAAAGTGCTTGAAGAACTGTCGAAGTTCTACAAGGTGAAGTTGGTTGTCAATAAGACAGACAGGCGGCTGACAGCCAGTTTTAAGGACAAAAGCCTTGATGAGATTATTGAGATTATAGAAAAAGTGTTGAATGTAAGAATTGAAAAGAAGAAACAATGAGAATCGTACCGACCCTGTTCCTATTCTGTGTATGTGTGAGCATCAAAGCTCAACAACAGAATATGACGGAAATGAAAAAAGCTATCGACCTGATGCAGAGGATGTACGACATAACTTTTGTATATGATTCATCCTTGGTGACTGCCAAGCCCCAAGCTTTCCCCTCGGCAGGAAATTCTTTAAAGGAAAACTTGGAAAGGATTTTTGGCGGCACCGACATAAAATGGGAAATCCGCGACGAATACGTCCTGCTATTCCGTCCGAACAACTATACCTTTTCTGGATATGTGTGTGAAGACAGCGGAGAAACGCTTATCAATGTGACTGTCCTTGACCTGAATACCCTGAAAGGCACACTGAGTAACGAACATGGCTTTTTCAGCATCACGCTGCCGGAAGGGAAACACAAATTTCGTTTTTCTTATATAGGTTATCAGGATGTGGTGAAGGAGGTGGATTTGAGTTCCAATTACAACGGTGTTATCTACTTGAAAGAAAGCAGTACCTCGCTGAAAGAAGTTGTAGTGGTTGCAGACATGAACGCTCCCCTCCGCACGACACAGACCGGCAAAGTGTCTCTGACCTCGGAACAGTTGAATACGGAGTTTTCGCTACTTAGTTCACCAGACTTGGTAAAGACCCTCCAGAACCTTCCCGGTGTGGCTTCCGGAACGGAGCTACTTTCCGGTATGTATGTGCACGGGGGCAAGAACGATGAGAACCTTTTTCTGCTGGACGGAACACCGCTTTACCAGATCAACCATTTGGGCGGGCTGTTTTCCGCTTTCAATACGGATATTATCAAAAACGTGGATTTCTATAAAAGCGGTTTCCCGGCACGTTACAGCGGCAGACTTTCTTCCGTAGTGGATGTACGCACCAAAGAGGGGAGCATGAAGGAGTTTCACGGAACTTTCTCTTTGGGGCTGCTTGACGGTAGAGTCCAGTTTGAAGGACCGATTATAAAAGACAAGACCTCGTTCAACATAGCCATACGAAGAAGTTGGGCGGATCTTTTCACAGCCCCGGTATTCTTCCTGCTCAACCGTTCCAATCCCGATGACAAAAAGAACGTGCGCTATGCCTTTTACGACATCAACGGGAAAATCACCCACCATTTTTCGGACAATAACAAACTGTCCCTTAGCGTGTATTCCGGAAATGACTTGCTGAAGGCAAAAGCCCAACAGGTGTTCGATAAAGGGGAACATTACGACTCTGATTTCAAGGCCAAATGGGGCAACCTGACTACGGCTTTGACATGGAACTGTCAAATCACCCCAAAGTTGTCAGGTAGTTTTACTGGAGCCTATTCACGCAATATCTCCATGTATGATTATGTGGAAGTTAGCCGTTTCTTTTCCGATGGGGAACAAACTTCCATGACGGGGGTGGAACGGTCCAACCATTCCACGATTGATGATATGGGATACCGTATGGAATTCGACTACCGTCCCGGCACGAATCATCATATACGCTTTGGCAGCAATTATCTGCATCACATATATCATCCGCAAAACACAGCTTCCAGAAACCAGACGGACAGGGATACCTTATCGGCAGAAAGCGCAAGCAGTTATAAGGGTAACGAGGTTGCTTTTTATGCGGAAGATGAAATGCGGCTGTCCTCTAAAGCGAAATTAAACACGGGACTGCATTACACCCTTTATCAGACAGACGGAAAGATATACCATTCTTTGGAGCCAAGACTGGCCATGAGTTACCAATGTTCGAAAAAAGCCACGATGAAAGTGTCCTATACGGAAATGAGCCAGTTTGCGCACCAACTGTCAAACACCTATCTGAATCTGCCGACAGACAGTTGGGTTCCTTCCACACGCAAAGTCCGTCCCATGCGTTCAAGGCAAGTGGCAGCCGGGATATATACGGAGTTGCCCCGGCATATCCGCTTGAACGTGGAAGGATATTACCGTACTACAAGCCAACTATTGGAATACGACGGGGGGAACAGCCTGATGCTTCCTGCCGATAACTGGGACAATCTGGTTAAAACTGGCAAAGGAAAGTCTTACGGCGTGGAATTGTCACTAGTATACAAAGACTGTTACAATGTCATTGAAGCAGGATATACACTTTCATGGAGCTTGCAAAAGTTTACTGATTTTTATCCCGACTGGTATTCCAGCAAGTTCGACAACCGACATAAACTGAACATCGCTTTCCGGCATAAGTTCGATGACCATATAGATGCCTACGCCGCATGGGTTTACCGTAGCGGCGACCGTGCCACCGTCCCGACCCAGTATGTAAACGGACCGTCTTTCCCCGGTACACCGGATTCCAGCGAACCTGAACTGATTTACGAGAAGCCGAATAACATCACGCTCCCTGCATACCATCGGCTCGATTTGGGAGTCAACTTCCGGCGTATTACCAAAAGGGGATTCGAACGTATCTGGAACATCAGTGTCTATAACGCCTATTGCCGCATGAATGCGTTTTATACCCGGATAGAACGTCTGCCCGATGGCGGTTTTAGGGGTAAGGGATTTGGCATTTTCCCGATTATACCCTCGTTTTGTTATACCCTCAAATTTTAAGAGTATGAAACATTTACCTCATATATTACTGCCCGTGTTTATCGGTTTGCTTTCGTCCTGTACCTATCATTTTGAACTGGACGATGTGGGAGCTTCCCAAAAACTGGTGCTATACAGCTATCCGGGAAGCGGCGACACAACGGTAGTCCACCTTTCACGCAGCCTTCCCGTCAGTCAGAAAGGCGAACTCGGTCGGGGACTAAAGGGAGCGGACATCCGTTTCTCCGTAAACGGTGAAGCGGTATCCCTTGCATGGACGGATGATTCCATACCGGGAGTTCCCGCCCAGAGCTATTACGCGGTGAAGACGTATGAAGATGGCGACAAGGTCAACATAACCGCAGCGGCAGAAGGTATGAAAGCGGTTTCGTCCGCTACGGTTGTTCCGTCCCGATTCCCTTTGACATCAATCAATTTTGTTCTCAAAGGCGGTGAACCGAACCAGCTTCAGTTTTGGATGCACTTTACAGACAATGCGCAGACAAAAGACTATTATGCGTTGAAAGTGGAGCGTAAACGACAGTTCTGGAACGATAGCGAATATTCGGTAGAAAACAGTTCACTCACATTAAATTTGGATGACGAACCTCTGCTGAATACTTCTTCGGGACTGGACGATATCCTGATGATTGAAAACGAGTTTTACCGGAATTTGTATTATTGGGATGATACAAAAATTCAAGGGAAAAGCTACAAGGTTCGTCTGAATACCAATTATGAGGCAGATTATGAAGATGACTTCATAACCCCTGACGGGGTCGAGCATATCAAATGCCAAGTGAAATACAGAATTAGCCTGTACAGCCTTTCGGAAGAGTTTTACAGGTATCTGAAATCACTGAACGACCAGAAAAACAACGGACTTGGAAACTCTGAACTGGCTCCCATACGCTCTACTTATACCAATGTCATAAACGGGATAGGTGTTGTGGGAGGATGCAGGATGTTCCAGACGGAATGGATAGACAATTTATAGGAAAACTAAATAATAAAGAAAATGAAAAAGACAATTTTATCAATGCTTTTCCTGCTGGCAGGAATAGGATGCTTTGCACAAAAATCCGGCATTATCATCGGTGTGACGGACGGACATTTGGGAAAATAT
>URDY01000039.1 GCA_900546665.1 uncultured Paraprevotella sp.
GGCGTTTAGCTCAGCTGGTTCAGAGCATCTGCCTTACAAGCAGAGGGTCGGCGGTTCGAATCCGTCAACGCCCACGATACAGACACCTTATGGGTGTCTTTTGTTTTTTTAACCACTTTCTTGATTTTACTTATAAAGTTTTTATCAAATCAGATATATAAATCAATAAAATACATTACTTTTGTAGCCTAATAATACGTATTACTTTATGGAATTGGATTTATTGACGGCTATTTCTCCAATAGATGGCCGATATAGAGGTAAAACAGAAGCTTTGGCTTCTTATTTTTCTGAATATGCACTGATTCGTTATCGTGTGCGTGTGGAAATAGAGTATTTCATTACCTTGTGTGAATTACCATTGCCGCAATTGGCTGGATTTAATGCTGATCTGTATGAGAGATTGCGTGATATTTACCGTAATTTTTCAGAAACGGATGCTCAAAGGGTAAAGGATATAGAGAAGGTGACCAATCATGATGTTAAGGCTGTAGAATATTTTATCAAAGAAGAATTTGATAAGATTGG
Organism: uncultured Paraprevotella sp.; assembly: GCA_900546665.1. Lineage (GTDB taxonomy): Bacteria > Bacteroidota > Bacteroidia > Bacteroidales > Bacteroidaceae > Paraprevotella > Paraprevotella stercorigallinarum. Next base: position 529 of record URDY01000039.1, read on the forward strand.
TGGGCTTGATGCTTATAAGGAGTTCATTCATTTCGGTCTGACATCCCAGGATATAAATAATACATCTGTTCCATTGTCTATTAAAGAAGCCTTGGAAGAGTGTTATTATCCTCAACTTGAAGAATTGATCGCACAATTGGAGGCTTATGCTGAAGAGTGGAAAGAAGTGCCTATGCTGGCAAAGACACATGGACAGCCCGCATCTCCAACTCGTTTGGGAAAGGAAATTATGGTCTTTGCATACCGTTTGCGTCGTCAGTATGCCATGTTGAAAGCTTGCCCTATTACAGCTAAGTTTGGAGGGGCTACCGGAAATTACAACGCACATCATGTGGCTTACCCTGAATATGACTGGAAAGCATTTGGAAACCGTTTCGTGTCTGAAAAATTAGGACTTGAGCGTGAGGAATATACTACTCAGATATCCAATTATGATAATTTGGGGGCTCTTTTTGATGCCATGAAACGCATTAATACCATTATCATAGATTTGGATCGTGATTTCTGGCAGTACGTTTCTATGGAATATTTCAAGCAAAAAATCAAAGCAGGAGAAGTTGGATCCAGTGCGATGCCGCATAAGGTTAATCCTATTGATTTTGAAAATTCAGAAGGTAACCTTGGTGTCGCTAATGCAATTCTGGCTCATTTGGCCATGAAGCTTCCTGTTTCCCGTTTGCAGCGAGATTTGACGGATTCAACAGTTCTGCGTAATGTCGGTGTGCCAATGGGACATATGGTTATAGCTATTCAAAGTACACTGAAAGGCTTGCGGAAATTGTTGCTTAACCAAAGCGCAATCAATGCGGATTTGGATAATTGCTGGGCTGTAGTAGCAGAAGCCATCCAGACAATCTTGCGACGTGAAGCTTATCCTCATCCGTATGAAGCACTAAAGGCTCTGACCCGAACCAATCAGGCTATAACGGAGGATTCTATTAAGCAGTTCATTGATGCGCTTGAGGTTAGTGATGAAATTAAAAATGAATTGCGGCAGATTACCCCGCATTCTTACACGGGTATTTAATCTATAAGTCGAATACAGACAGACCGCGAGGGCCTGTTAAAAAATAAAGAAGAATTAATATATAATCAAAATGAGTATGGAAGACGAAAAATGGCGTGAAAATTTCGCAGAAGGCGAAAAAAACCGTAACCGTGATGGTTATAAGCCATATAACCGGGAAGGAAACAAAAATTTTAATTACAACGGAAATCGCGAGGGGAGAACCTATCGTCCGCGTGTGCAACGTGCTGAGCGTGCTTATTCTTCAGATAACGCTCATGGTGAACGTTACAGTCGTTCGTACAATCGCGAAAATGTAAATTCGTTTGGCGAACAGCGAACTTATCGCAGTTATTCTCCAAGACCTTCCTATAATCGTAATGAAGGAGGTTATCGCAATAACGCTCCTAGAGATTATTCAGAAGCACGTCGTGATTCTGGTTTTAACCGTGAAGGTCAGGGCAGTTATAATCGTGAAGGCGGTTATACTCGTAGCAACAGTTACGGAGGTGGATACAGAAAACCGCAGGGTGGTGGTTATGGTAAGCCGCGCTTTGGCGGTCAGCGTCCTCAGCAGCGACGTACTTCGGATTATAATCCCAATGCAAAATACAGTCATAAAAAACAGATTGAATATAAGGAGCTGAATGTTGATCCGGATGCTCCGATACGTCTGAATAAATTCTTGGCTAATGCAGGTGTGTGCTCTCGTCGTGAGGCCGATGAGTTTATTACGGCTGGTGTAGTATCAGTGAACGGTGTTGTTGTAACCGAATTGGGGACAAAGGTGAAACGTTCGGATGAAGTGAAATTCCATGACCAGCCTGTGAATATAGAACGGAAAGTCTATGTACTTTTGAATAAACCGAAAGATTATGTGACGACGAGTGATGATCCGCAGAATCGTAAGACTGTAATGGATCTGGTAAAAAATGCTTGTCCTGAAAGAATATATCCAGTAGGACGTCTGGATAGAAATACCACTGGCGTGTTGCTTTTCACTAATGATGGTGATCTGGCGTCTAAATTGACGCATCCCAAATTCTTGAAAAAGAAAATATATCATGTCTATACAGACAAGAATGTGACTGCTGCAGATTTGCGTCAGATAGCAGAAGGTATAACTTTGGATGACGGCGAAATCAAGGCTGATGCTGTAGATTATGCAAGTCCGACAGACAAAAAACAGGTCGGTATAGAGATTCATTCAGGTAAGAACCGTATTGTTCGTCGTATTTTCGAATCCCTTGGATATCGGGTAGTCAAGTTGGATCGAGTTCTTTTTGCCGGTCTGACCAAGAAAAATCTGCGTCGTGGCGATTGGCGATTCCTGACAGAGCAAGAAGTGAATATGCTTCGTATGGGAGCTTTTGAATAAAATAAGATAAAATAGAGGAAAAACGATGGAAACTATTCGTAGAACAAAGGTTGTAGATGTTCTGAAAAGAGATGATTTTGGCGCAATGGTCACAGTCAAGGGTTGGGTGCGTACCCATCGTGCCAGTAAGTCAGTTCATTTTATCGCATTGAATGACGGTTCGACAATCAATAATGTACAGATTGTTGCAGATACAGAGAAGTTTGAGGATGAGTTGTTCAAACAGATAACTACAGGAGCTTGTCTAAGTGTATCCGGAGAGTTGGTGCAAAGTGTAGGTTCTGGACAGAATGTCGAGATTCAGGCACGTGAAATTACAGTATTAGGCTTGTGCGGATCAGATTATCCGATGCAGAAGAAGGGGCAGACAATGGAGTATATGCGTACTTATGCTCATTTGCGTTTGCGAACCAATACTTTCGGGGCCGTTTTCCGTATCCGTCATAATATGGCCATGGCTATCCATGACTATTTCCATAAGCATGGCTTTTTCTATTTTCATACTCCGATTATTACAGCCAGCGACTGCGAGGGAGCCGGACAGATGTTCCAGGTAACAACCAAGAACCTCTATGATTTGAAAAAGGACGAGGAAGGTAAGATCGATTATTCAGACGACTTCTTTGGTAAGACGACTTCTTTGACCGTATCAGGACAGTTGGAGGGAGAATTAGGGGCTACGGCTTTAGGTTCAATATATACATTTGGTCCTACTTTCCGTGCTGAAAATTCTAATACTCCTCGTCATTTGGCAGAGTTTTGGATGATTGAACCAGAGGTGGCATTCAATGACATCAATGATAATATGGATCTGGCAGAAGATTTCATCAAATATTGTGTACGTTGGGCGCTCGAACATTGCAAGGATGATCTGGCTTTCCTTAATAAAATGATTGACAAAACATTGCTCGATCGTTTGAATTTTGTGGTTAACAATGATTTTGTTCGTCTGCCTTATACAAAGGGAATCGAGATACTTGAGGAGGCTGTAAAGAACGGACGGAAATTTGAGTTCCCGATTTATTGGGGGGCTGATTTGGCCAGTGAACATGAACGTTATTTGGTTGAAGAACATTTCAAACGTCCAGTTATTCTGACTGATTATCCGAAGGAAATCAAAGCCTTCTATATGAAGATGAATGATGACGGCAAGACAGTGCGTGCCATGGATGTGCTCTTCCCGCAAATTGGCGAAATTATTGGAGGTTCAGAACGCGAGGAGAATTATGACAAGCTGATGTCACGCATTAAAGAGTTGAATATACCGATGAAAGATATGTGGTGGTATCTGGATACACGTAAGTTCGGAACTTGTCCGCATAGTGGATTCGGATTGGGTTTCGAGCGTTTGATTCTGTTTGTTACTGGTATGCAGAATATCAGAGACGTGATTCCATTCCCGCGTACACCTAAAAATGCTGAATTCTAATTGGGGTATATAAAAAGAATCTAAATAATTCCGATGCTGAAGAGAAACTGTGGTAATTTCTTTCAGCATCGGATTTTTTTTGTAATTTGGTAGTCAAAAAACAACGTAATATGCAAACAGTAAGAGCCGCAGATACAAAAGATTGCGAATTGATAAACCGGATGGCACAAGAAGCTTTCCCTTTTACATACCGGCATATCCTGGAACCGGATCAGATAGAGTATATGATGTATTGGATGTATGATCCTCAGAATATATATACTCAAATGACCGAAGAGGGGCATGTCTATTTCGTAGCATATCAGGATGATGAACCTGCAGGTTATGTTTCTGTCAGGCCGGACGGGGAAAGTCTTTATCATTTGGAAAAGATTTATGTATTACCCCGTTTTCAGAAAATGCATTTTGGGCAGCTTCTTTTTATGACAGTGGAAAAATATGTCAGGAAGCAAGCCTCGCTTCCCTGTGCGATTGAACTTAATGTTAACAGACAAAATCCGGCTGTTGATTTTTATTTGCACATGGGGATGCATATTGACCGTCAGGGGGATTTTCCAATTGGGAACGGATATTTTATGAATGATTATATCATGAAAAAAGAACTATAATACTGATAAAAAAGTTCTTTTTTTGTTGGCTGTTTGGTAATAAAATAGTAATTTTGCAAGCCGATTATTATCAAAAAGACTGTAAGAGTCTTAAAATCTGTGTGTTAATAGCATTTTCATTGGCCTGGAATGCGGTTAGTGAATCACAGAAGCAAGAAATTAAAGTTTTTTTAGTAGTAACAATTATTATTTTAAAATTTAGAATGGATACTTTAAGTTACAAGACCATTTCAGCCAACAAAGAGACCGTTAAGAAAGAATGGATCGTTGTAGACGCTACAGATCAGATCCTGGGTCGTTTGGGTTCTAAAGTGGCAAAACTTTTAAGGGGTAAGTATAAACCTAATTATACTCCTCACGTAGATTGTGGTGATAATGTAATCATTATCAATGCAGACAAAGTAAAGTTGACCGGAAAGAAGTGGACGGATCGCGTTTATTTGCGTTATACCGGTTATCCCGGCGGTCAGCGTGAAATGACTCCTGCTCGTTTGATGGCACGTCCTAACGGTGCAGACAAATTGATGAGAAAAGTAGTGAAGGGTATGCTTCCTAAAAACCGTTTGGCTTCTCGTTTGATGGATAATCTTTATGTTTATGCCGGAAACGAGCACAAGCACGAAGCACAGAATCCTAAAATGATTGATATTAACCTGTATAAATAATAAGTATGGAAGTAATTAATGCATTAGGCCGTCGTAAAAGCGCCGTAGCCCGCGTTTATGTGAGCGAAGGTACAGGAAAGATTACTATTAACAAGAGAGAGCTTGCACAGTACTTTCCATCTTCAATTCTTCAGTATGTAGTTAAGCAGCCTTTGACCACTCTTGGCGTTGAAGAAAAGTATGATATTAAGGTTAATTTGTATGGCGGTGGTTTTACCGGACAGTCTCAGGCTTTGCGTTTGGCAATCGCCCGTGCGTTGGTGAAGATCAATGCTGAGGATAAGAAGGCTCTCCGTGGACAAGGCTTCCTGACTCGTGATGCCCGTGAGGTTGAGCGTAAGAAACCGGGACGTCCAAAAGCACGTCGCAGATTCCAGTTCAGTAAACGTTAATATTCGGCCGTTTATCGAGCTGCGTAATATACGTTTAGTATCTAAACTGTTGAGATTCGTAAAGAGACTACTCGATAGTTGGTTGAGAAAACAAAAAAGAAAGTAAACGATTAAACAAAAGAAAAATGTCTAGAACAAATTTTGATACATTATTGGAAGCAGGTTGCCACTTTGGTCACCTTAAGAGAAAGTGGAATCCTGCAATGGCTCCTTATATCTTTATGGAGCGCAATGGTATTCATATCATTGACCTTCATAAAACTGTTGCAAAGATCGACGAAGCAGCCGAGGCTTTGAAACAGATCGCAAAATCTGGAAAGAAGATTTTGTTCGTTGCTACTAAAAAACAGGCTAAGCAGGTCGTAGCTGAAAAAGCAGCTTCAGTAAACATGCCTTACGTTATTGAGCGTTGGCCGGGTGGTATGTTGACTAACTTCCCGACAATCCGCAAGGCTGTCAAGAAAATGGCTAATATCGACAAGTTGACTGCTGATGGTACTTATGCCAACCTTTCAAAGCGCGAAATTCTTCAGATTTCACGTCAGCGCGCTAAATTGGAAAAGAACTTGGGTTCTATTTCTGATTTGACTCGTCTGCCTTCTGCTTTGTTCGTAGTTGACGTTTTGAAAGAGCAGATTGCAGTGCGTGAAGCTAATCGTTTGGGTATACCTGTATTCGCTATCGTGGATACAAACTCAAATCCAGACAATGTAGATTACGTAATTCCGGCTAACGATGACGCTAACAAGAGTGTAGAGGTTATTCTTGAAGCTTGTTGTGCAGCAATCGCTGAAGGTTTGGAAGAGCGTAAGGCTGAGAAGGTAGATATGGAAGCAGCTGGTGAAGGCGAAGGCAAGGGCCGCAAGCGTGGTGGTAAAGCCCGCGTAGAAAAGGCTGAGGAAGAAGCTGAAGCTCCTGCTGCAGAGTCTACTGAAGAAGAAGCTTAATTGATTATTAATCACTCCTAATACAGATATAGATTATGGCAGTAACAATGGCAGATATCACCAAGCTCCGCAAATTGTCTGGTGCTGGTATGATGGATTGCAAAAAAGCTTTGGAAGAAGCAAACAATGATATCGAAGCCGCAATGGAGATCATTCGCAAGAAGGGTCAGGCTGTGGCAGCAAAGCGTTCAGACCGTGAAGCAGCTGAAGGTTGTGTTGTTGTAAAGGCTCAGGATGGTTTCGGAGCAATTATTGCTTTGAAATGCGAAACTGACTTTGTGGCAAAGAATGAAGATTTCGTAAAATTGGCTAATGATATCCTTGATTTGGCTATTGCAAACAAGTGTGCTACTTTGGATGAAGTAAAAGCTCTTCCTATGGGTAACGCAACTGTAGCTGATGCAGTAGTTGATCGCAGTGGTATTACTGGTGAGAAGATGGAACTTGATGGTTATATGACAGTAGAAGGTGAATGTATCTCTGTTTACAACCACCAGAACAAGAACCAGCTTTGCACAATGGTTGCTCTGAATAAGAAGGTAGATGATCAGTATGGTCATGCTGTCGCTATGCAGGTAGCCGCAATGAATCCTCGTTCAATCGATGAGAATGATTATCCTGCTGATGTGTTGGCTAAGGAGAAAGAAATCGCAGCAGATAAGGCTCGTGAAGAAGGTAAACCTGAAAACATGATCGAGCGTATCGCAATGGGTCGTCTTTCAAAGCTCTTCAAAGAAGAGTGTTTGCTTAAGCAGGCATTTATCCAGAATGATAAGCAGTCTGTTGCTGATTATCTGAAGGAAGCTGATAAGGATTGCACTGTAACAGCTTTCAAACGTTACACTTTGCGTGCTGAATAATTCTTAGAACATAATAATGAAAGGGAGGTAATCAATCTACGATTATCTCCTTTTTTTGTTGATATTCCTAGTTGGAAAATGGTCAGGAGGATTCTAATGGCAGATATGATTTTCCAGCTACGAACAAGAAACTCATCTTTTGACTCTTTATTATGAAGGATGATCAGAATAAGATCATAGGAATTTTTGGATTGATGAACATTTCCAGTCGAGTGTATTTTATTTCATCAAAAGTAAGACAGTTACACAAATCTAATCTTGATTTATTTAGTAAATTCAAAAAATCCTGTTTCTGTATAGACATTTATCTAATGATTTTATTTCACATCTTGATGTTTTATAGAAGATTTCCTTTATTTTTGCATAGATATTAATTTGATAAAAAACTAAAATGAAAATTCTGGCAGTTGGCATGAACTATGCCGAACACAATAAAGAGCTTGACGGTACGTTATATAAACCAGAAGAGCCTGTCATCTTTACGAAAGCTGACTCAGCTCTGTTGAAAGACGGAAAACCTTTTTTCATCCCGGATTTTACGACGCAGTGCGATTATGAAACTGAATTAGTAGTACGTATATGTCGTTTGGGAAAAAACATTTCCACACGTTTCGCTCATCGCTATTATGACGCAGTGACAGTGGGTATTGATTTTACAGCGAGGGATCTTCAGCGTAAATTACGGGCAGAAGGAAAACCTTGGGAACTGTGTAAAGGTTTTGATAATTCGGCCGTCATAGGTGATTTTATACTAAAGGAAGATTTGCCAGACATTCAGCAGATACCTTTCCATCTGGATATAGACGGTCATACGGTACAAAGCGGGTATTCTGGAGACATGATTTTTGCTGTTGATGAAATAATCGCCTATATCAGTCGATTTTTTACCTTGAAAATAGGTGATCTGATTTTTACGGGAACTCCTCCAGGAGTAGGTCCTGTGCAAATTGGACAGCATCTGGAAGGCTATATACAGGACCGTAGAGTGTTGGCCTTTAATGTTAGATAAAAAAAGAGAATGAGAATCTGTAAAGTTATAGTTTTAGTTGGTTTTTTATTGGGCCTTGAGTCTGTTTCAGGACAGACGTTTACATATGTTGATTGGGATGTATTGAAGATTGACAGTGTGCTTGAACCTTATCATGAGGTCGTACCACTTTCAGATGATTATGCAGCCTATGATTATTCTGTAAAATTGGAATATCCGGAATATGTCAGGTTGACCATGGATGAAATATGCCGTATTGCAAAGCTGACAGATTCTTTGCCTTCTGAGCCACAGGTAGCTGCTGAAGTTGGTGTGTCACGTAAAAAAGGCTATCTTGACGTGTCTTTTCTTCCTGTGGTTTATCGTGATGGGACTTATCAGAAAATGCTCAGTTTTAAAATGAATATTGTCCGGACACCCAAAACTGTTCTGCGAAAAGCCGTACAACCTTTTTCGTCAACCGGACGTTATGCAGCGCATTCAGTTTTGGCACAAGGGCGATGGGTTAAAATCGGTGTGACGACAGACGGAGTGTATCGTATGTCTGCAGACTTTCTGAGAAAAATGGGATTCAATGACCCTTCACGTGTAAAATTATATGGATATGGAGGGCATGTACAGGATGAAAAAATAGATGCAGATACTGATTTTGATGATTTGGAAGAAGTTCCGCTTTATCGTGACGGAAAAGGACTGCTTTTTTATGCAAATGGATTAACCAGTTTGACTTCATTGACATATAGCAGTCAGGCTTCCGGGTACATAATGGGGCATAGAATCAATAACTATGCCCGCAAGGCTTGTTATTTTCTGACAGAGGGAGATGCCCCGTCTGCTATTTCGCAAACAGACCATACAGGATTGACTCCTACCTATAATATAGATGATTGTTATGACGTTTCATTATATAAGAAAGAAGAGTTTGCGTGGTATCAGAGTGGGCGTAATCTGTATGAGAACTATAACTATGCGAATGGGAATCAGCGCACTTATACGTTGCCGGTATATAATCCGGTCAATCCGGTGCTTACAGTTTCTTTTACAGCCAATTCTTCATCGTCCAGCAGGGTAACCCCTTCTGTAGGAGGTCAATCCTTGTCATCTATCAGTATAAGTCCGGTTCCGGATAAATATACGGCAGCCGTGACCGGATCCAGATCTTATGGATTGGATGATTTTTCAGGCCATTCATTGGATGTGACGTTGACTTCCACTTCCGGTGTGGACGCCCGTTTGGATTATCTTAAACTGACTTATGAGCGTCCTCTTAGTATGGATGCTGCTTTTTTGCCGGTTTGGGACGAACATAATAGTGTGGTTCGCTTTACGGTAGATGTGAAAGGGCGTAGTAATGTCGTTTTTTGGCGATTGGGAAAACGTGGCAGACCATTGGAGGAAATCAAACTAGAGAAAAAAGAGGGTGATTTGTGGAGTTATATTGTCAGCAATCAGGAAGATGACCGTTATGTGGCTGTAGATGTGGATGCGGAGTTTCCGGCTCCTGAATTTATGGAAGAAGTGGCTAATCAGGATCTTCATGCAACTCCTCCGGTGGATCTGGTTATAATAATACCCAAGAGCGGTAAACTACTGACGCAGGCGCAGCGGCTGGCGGAAGCCCATGAACGTATTGATGGTTTAAAGACAGTAGTAGTCAGGGCTGATCAGATTTATAATGAGTTTTCTTCTGGTACGCCTGATGCTACCGCTTATCGTCGTTTTATGAAGATGCTTTATGACCGGGCAGAAACCGAGGAGGATATGCCACGTTATTTGCTCCTTTTTGGTGATGGAGTGTGGGATAACCGAATGTACACGTCTGCTTTGTCAGGAAAGTCAATGGATGATTATCTGCTTTGCTATGAGTCTGAAAATTCTTTAAGTCATACGAATAGTTATGTTATGGAAGATTATTTCGGCTTACTTGATGATGGCGAAGGCGGATCATTGCTGACTAATAAGGTTGATATTGGAGTGGGGCGTTTTCCTGTAACAACGGAGGCAGATGCCAAGGTTATGGTGGATAAGACCATTGATTATATGGAAAATAAATATGCCGGATCCTGGCGGAATATAATTTGTGTGCTAGGAGATGACGGAATAGAAGAAGATGGAGATTATAATGAGCATGTAAAAAAAGCTAATGAACTTGCCAAACAAATAGAGTCAGATTATCCTGAAATGGAAGTCAAACGGATATTTTGGGATGCTTACAAGAGGGAAACCAGTACGACCAGTAATACATATCCTGGGGTGGAGACAGACATTACGCGTCAGATGGAAGAGGGATGCCTGATGATGAATTATACCGGACATGGCAATCCGTTGGCTTTGTCGCATGAATACGTTTTGGAAAATGAAGACTTTTCCAATTACAATTCACCAAAAGTACCTTTATGGGTGACGGCAGCTTGCGATGTAACTCCCTTTGATATGGAAAAAGAGAATATTGGTGAGACTGCCGTACTCCATCCTGTAGGTTCAGCTTTGGCATTTTATGGAACTACCCGAACGGTATATACCACTCCCAATAGTGTCATGAACAAATATTTTACCCGTTTTGTTTTGGGTGAAAACGAAAACGGGCGTCAGAATACGATTGGCGATGCGGTTCGTTTAGCTAAGGCTAATCTAGTGACTTCCGGTGGATCGACGGACTATACAGCCAATAAATTACATTATGTGCTTTTGGGAGATCCGGCATTGAGGCTGGGAAAACCGACCTTGAAAATTATTGTAGACAGCATTAATGGACAAAAAATCAGTGAGGAATCTGATTTTGCCCAATTTACTGCGGGTAGCCTGGCGCGGGTTTCAGGTCATGTGGAAACACAAGATGGTGTGAAACTACCCGATTTTAACGGTGCCCTGACATCTACCGTATATGACAGTAAAAGTACAGTGGTTTGTCTTAATAATGCCGGATGGGCGAGTGAGGCATTCCAGTTTCAGACCCGCGATAAGATTCTTTATAGCGGGCGTGATTCGGTATTGGGAGGTTCTTTTACCATGACATTTCCGGTACCTATGGATATTAAATATTCCGGTGAGGCCGGACGTATTGCATTTTATGCAGTGAGCAACGATCTGACCCAGGAAGCAAACGGTTATACAGAACATGTTCTGGTCGGAGGAACAGGCGATACCTTTTCTGGCGATACGATAGGTCCCGTTATCAAGGCTTATCTTAACCGGGAAACTTTCCAGTCTGGACAAACCGTTAATGCTACGCCGTTTTTTATTGCCCGGTTGGAAGATGAAAGCGGTATTAATACTACAGATAATGGAGTCGGTCATAATCTGGAATTGGTGATTGATGACGATCCCAATCAGACTTATTCCCTGAACAGTTATTATAATAATGACTTTGGAGAATATAACAAGGGAACTGTAGCTTTTTCCATTCCGGAACTTACAGACGGATATCATACGCTCAAGTTCAGGGCATGGGATGTGATGAATAATTCTTCTACAGTCTCTTTTGACTTTAATGTCAGTCACAATGTGGCTCCGGGATATCTGGAGGTGACCTGTACGGATAATCCGGCACGTACGCAGACGACCTTTATCGTATGCCATGATCGTCCTGGAACTCAGGCCGAGGTGAAGCTAGAGATCTTCGACTTTACGGGCCGGGCTTTATGGACTCATCAGGAAACGTCAACTACTTCGGAAGGTATTACGCGTATTACATGGGATTTGAATTCCAATTCCGGAATGCCTCTGCAGACAGGAGTCTATCTCTATCGTGCCAGCGTTTCCACACCGGAAAGCAAGGTGACTTCAAAAGCGAATAAAATTGTAGTATTACGCAATAAATAATTCTGCTTGCCGTTTTATAATCATGTGTAAGATGAAAAGAATGAAAAGATATTTTTTATTATGTATGATAGGTCTTTGCGCGGTTTGTTCTTCCTTGAATGCGCAGGACAAGAAGAATATGTTTAATCCCGAGCAGTATAGTGTGCCGGCTTTGATTATCGCTCCGGATGCTCGTGGTGGATCTATGGGTGATATTGGAGCAGCGACAGAAGCAGATGCCAATTCACAGTATTGGAATCCGGCCAAATATCCCTTTTGTATAGGGCGTGCCGGTGTGGCGGTCAACTATACTCCATGGTTACGTCAATTGGTCAATGATATCAATCTGGCTTATGTCAGCGGTTTTTACCGTATTGGCGATTATCAGGCGGTCAGTGCTTCTCTTAATTACTTCTCAATGGGTGAAGTTTCAACCGGTTCTTCTGTAGATGGAACTGCTGATATGACGATTTCTCCTTATGAGATGTCTATCGATGTGGCTTACTCACGCATGCTGAGCGAAAGTTTTTCGGCAGCCGTAGCCTTACGTTTTATCTATTCGGATATTACCTATGACTATTCTGATGATACGTCTCCCGGAAAGGCCTTTGCCGCCGATATTGCATTATACTGGAACCGTTACTTTATTGCGGGTAGTCGGGAATGTAATTTCGGATTGGGATTGAATATCAGTAATATCGGTAGTAAGATTTCTTACGGAGGAGATGATAATTCAGAATTTATCCCTACCAATATGCGTTTGGGTATGAATCTTCTGATACCTTTTAATGAATACAACAAGCTTTCGATAGCAGCTGATGCCAACAAACTTCTTTTGCCGACTTATCCCAAGCAGCAGGAAGGAGAGTCTGATGTGGACTATACCGATCGTGTACAGCGTGAGTACTATGATATCTCTCCTATTTCGGGTATATTCAAAAGTTTTGGTGATGCACCGAACGGCTTTAAGGAAGAATTACAGGAAATCCGTTGGAGTTTCGGATTGGAATATACTTATAACGACCGTTTTATGTTGCGTGGTGGTTATCATCATGAAAGTGAGAACAAAGGTAACCGTAAATATTTTACGGTAGGTGCAGGTTTTCGAATGAGTGTATTCTCACTTGATTGTGGCTATTTGTTCTCTACATCACAGAACAATCCGTTAGACCAGACCATGCGGTTTACTTTAGGATTTGATCTGGATGGTATGAAAGATCTGTTTGGCCGTCGCCGTCGTTAAAAATAATGTGAGTTTATGGGAAAAATAAGAGTTGGCTTTGGATATGATGTTCATCAGTTGGTTGACAATCGTGAACTGTGGCTGGGAGGAATCAGAATAGAACATCAGAAAGGTCTGCTGGGACATAGTGATGCAGACGTGTTGATACATGCCATTTGTGATGCGCTTTTAGGAGCTGCCAATATGCGTGATATCGGCTATCATTTTCCGGATACTTCAGAAGAGTTTCATCTTATAGACAGTAAAATCCTGCTTAAAAAGACAATTGAACTTATTGCGCAAAAAGGATATCACGTGGGTAATGTCGATGCTACGGTTTGCGCTGAACGTCCTAAGCTTAAAGCCCATATACCTGCCATGCAGACATGTTTGGCTGAAGTAATGGGGATAGAACCGGACGATGTATCCATAAAAGCTACTACGACGGAAAAACTTGGTTTTACAGGCCGGGAGGAAGGTATCTCTGCGTATGCCGCAGTCCTGATAGAGCGGTAAAGAGATAGTTGTTGTAGAAGAATTGATATACTTGTATTTTAAAGATATTTTTTATAAGTCCTATTATATTCTTTCCAGTCTCATGTGGATGATGATAACATGTGACAGGAAAGAATTTTTTTATCATGCGATTCTTGTAACGGATGGTTATATGAGGAAAACGTATTTTTAGGTGCGAGTCACGATTATTGTGAATAAAAAAGGATTGCATACTGTTTTCGACCTAAAATATGCTAGAATATCGATAAAGTCCTATAGTTTGTCTAGAAAGTCCTATAAAAGACTCCTGTGTATCATTTATCTTTGCATCATTAAACTTTCCTAATTATTATATTATGAAGAAGAATGTTAATTTTAAATTTTTGCTTTGTGCTGTAGCTTTGTGTTATGGGAATGCTTATGCGCAAACATCCTCAGGATCAGTCGAGGAACCTATGGAAACAGGCATCTATGAGGCGAATTGGGAATCTTTAAGTCAGTATGAGGTTCCCGAATGGTTCAGGGATGCCAAGTTTGGAATATGGGCACATTGGGGACCGCAATGTGAGCCGGAGTCAGGTGACTGGTATGCCCGTCACATGTATTTTCCGGGGCATTGGCAGTATAATGCTCATGTGAACAAATATGGCAATCCGGCTGAGTTCGGTTTCAAGGATGTGATCAATATTTGGAAAGCTGCCAGTTGGGATCCCGAATATTTGATCAGTTTTTATAAGAGTGTAGGTGCACGTTATTTTATGGCATTGGCCAATCATCATGATAACTTCGATTTATGGGACAGCAAGTATCAGCCTTGGAACTCGGTCAATATGGGACCGAAACAGGATATTGTAGGCAAGTGGGCAGAACAATGTAAGAAATACGGTCTTCCTTTGGGAGTGAGTATTCATGCTTCACATGCTTGGACATGGATGGAAGGTTCACAGGATTTTGATGGTAAACTGACTAAAGAAGACGGTGTCGGAAAATGGTGGGAAGGATATGACCCGCAGGATTTGTATGCACAGAATCATCCGCGCAGTGAGAACAGTCATGATGTTGGTGCCATTCATTCACAGTGGGAATGGGGTAATGGAGCTGCAGAGATGACTGAAGAATACAAGACGAAGTTCTATAACCGTACCTTAGATGTTATCAATAAGTATAATCCGGACATGGTCTATTTTGACGACTCAACATTACCTTTTTATCCGGTTAGCGATGAAGGACTTAAGATAGCTGCTCACATGTATAATAAGAGTCTGAAGGATCATGATAATCAGATGAGGGCCGTCATTATGGGAAAGAAACTGACCGAAGAGCAGAAAGACGCCATGATATGGGATGTGGAGCGAGGAATTCCCGACAGGTGTCAGGAAAAGGCCTGGCAGACATGTACCTGTTTGGGACAGTGGCACTATGACCGTGGGGTGTACGACCGTAATGAGTATAAGTCTGCAGCTACTGTTGTTAAGATGTTGATTGATATCGTGAGCAAAAACGGTAACCTTCTGCTGAGTGTACCGGTGCGTGGCAATGGTACGATTGATGAAAAAGAAGTGGCTATTCTTAATGGTATAAAGGGATGGATGGATGTTAATCATGAGAGTATTTATGGTACACGTCCATGGACCATCTTCGGTGAAGGACCGACTGCGGAGGCTTCAAATCCGATCAACAATCAGGGATTTAATGAAGGAACGAATTATACATCTGATGATATCCGTTTTGTTGAACGTCATGATACAGTGTATGTGACAGCTATGGGGTGGCCTGAAACGAATCAGATGGTAGTAAAGAGTCTGGCATCAACATCTCCCTATTATAATAACAAAATAAAGGAAGTCAAACTGTTGGGATATGAAGGAGATGTAGAATACACTTGTGATAAGACAGCTTTGACTGTAGAACTTCCGGCTGAGATGTCTTCAACCATAGCGCCGGTTCTGATGGTTCGTTTTACAGACGAGGTAAATTATGCTGATTTGGAAAGTCTGCGTCAGGAAGTTGCAGGTAAGTTAGACGAAGTGGCTGCTTATGTCGGCAATAATTCAGGTCAGTATGCAGAGGCTTACGTTAATCTTTTAAGGGCTTCTTATGAAGAGGCTATGAAGGTGGATGAAAATGCGCAGTCCGATGTGATTTCTGAAACTTATGTGAATTTACGTCAGACTTATGGTGACTTTACCCTTAATGCACAGATAAAGGGAGGCTTGGCTCAGAATGAAGAACTGACACAGAATGTAACAGTGAAGTATCTTGAAGAAGTCCGTCATTTCTCACGTTCTGATGAAGGAGTTCTTGCTACCAGCCGTTTTGGTATATTGGATGATCCTTGGGTTGTAACCCCCAATATTATGAATCAGGAGAATTTTACCCGTGGTGGATTTGACGGTTATGTGGCTTGGAATGATTTTACCGGAAAAGCCATTGGTATTCAGAAGTGGGAAGCTTCTCTTCCGGGAATAGAAAATGGAAAAATTTATCAGACTGTCACTTTGCCGGCTGGCAAATATAGCCTGAAAATGGCAGTTCACGAACAAGTGAATTATAAAAAAGGAGAACTTTATGCAGTTGTAGCCAATGGTGAAGAAATGCTGAATACTTCAGAAGTTGAGGACAAGGCTTTGGCTTATTATGATATGTCAGTAACAAAGACCGGTCAGACGTATGATTGCTGTGAGTTTACATTGGATAAGGAAACAGAGGTTTCAATAGGATGGAGTGTGACAATCGGTGCAGATGCGACCGAACGGAGTATGCGTGTTTCTGCCCTTCATTTATATAAGGATGGTGTCAATGTCTCTGCTGATTATTTGGGTAATTATGAGAACATCAAGCGTAAGGATAAATCATACAAACGTTTTGGTGTACCTGCATACTGGAGTACCAAGAATTTCGAAATACCCCAAAACAATACAGATGGAACGAAGCAAGGTATAGATAAATATCCCGGATATAACACCTTGATGATGGGAATATGGAAAGACACGAATAAGGCTGTCGGTGATTTGGGAAATGCGACACTCTACCGCCAGGTAACTCTTCCTGCCGGAAAATATTTCTTCGGTGCATCTTATGAAGCTTTATATCAGATACAGGAAGGTTATCTGTTTGCATCAAAGGAATTGCCTGCAATAAATGAAATGGGTAAGTGTCTGGCTTATTCTTCAGCAAAATACTCTGCTACAGGTTCTGACTGCTATGGTATCACATTTACATTAGATGAAGAAACAACCTTATATTTGGGATGGATCAATAATTTTACGGAAGGTTCCGAAACTCAGGAGTTCAGAGTCAAGGATGTCACTTTGCTTCGATATCTTGATGGAGAAGGAATGTGGGAAGATGATGAGGCATTGAAATTGAACGACGGAAAGTTGGATATGACGCCTAGAGAGTGGGCTAAGATTCTGAATGGTACATATAATCAGGATGGAAACAATGATCCTTATTTGCCTGCTACACCAGATATGGAGATTCAGTTGGGACAGATTGATCTGACTGATGTAAATGAGATCAGTGTTCGTATGATTTGCAGTGAGGACTTGGGCGAGGATGCCGAATATCGTTTCTACCTGGATAATGAAACGACACCATGGGTTGTGATGAAACCAGAAAAGACAGAAAGTACATTAGCAACCGAAACCGTGAAAGCAGAATGTCCGGAGACGGCTGGCGTGCATGCAGTACGTATGGTACTTTTCGGTCACCAGTCCAGTGTTTATGCCATTTCATTTAAGGATAGTGAAAATGCCGGTGGTGGAGAAGATGCTATTCAGGAAGTAAATGGAACAGATGCTGATTCAGAGTTTGTTAATGTTTATAATCTGAATGGTATCATGCTTAAGCATCAGGTGAAAGTTTCTGAAGCTTTGAACGATTTGCCAAAGGGCATCTATTTGCTAAATGGTAAAAAGATTATAAAGTAATTGTTTTTTATGGCAGGCACGAGTGAGAATCCTGCTCGTGTCTGTCTTTTTTGTTTATTCCAAAAGACTTAAAAGCAGATATGTTTTTTGTTGGTTATGACCAATAAAGGGTTTTTTGTATCTTGTTTTAACCTTAAAACATTTATATAACGTGAGTTCGAAATAAGGATAAATATATTTTGCTGATAATTAGGAACATAGTGATAAAAGTATTAAATTTATAGTACCCAATTATAACATTTAAACGATTACCACTATGTTTCCAGAGTCTAAAGTTACGGAGATTTATTGTATGGCTGATGATTTTTGCAAGGAATTTGCGTTGCAGCAGGAAAAATATATGATCGAGGACAAGAAGACCAGGCATCGTAACAAACCTAACCGTATGAGTGATGCGGAGATTATGGTTATTCTAATCCTGTTTCACTCCGGTGGTTTCCGCTGTTTCAAGCATTACTACAAGGAATATGTCTGTAAACATCTGAAACACCTTTTTCCGCGTCAGGTTTCCTATAACCGTTTTGTAGAACTGGAGAAGGAAGTATTACTTCCCATGGCTACAGTCAAGTTAGAAGTGCAACTTCTCCACCTCCCTCCTCCGTCCTTGGAGCGTAGCGGAAAGGGCGGAGGAGGGAGGTGCAAGCCCGGCTTCGGGTCATCCGGCAATACAAGATAAATAAAAAAGGGAGACCGCCGTCTCCCACGGATTAATTACTTTTGTGTTGCATATGTACAAGTACTTAACCCGTGATCAAAGGTATGCAATTTACCTGGGAAGACAAAAGGGTGAGACTCTGGAAATGATTGCTCGTTCCATAGGAGTCCACAAATCGACGGTAATCCGCGAGATCAGGCGTAACTCCACGCTCAACGTCAAGTATGTATGGAACAAGGCACATGACATGTCGGAATCCCGCAAGCGTCATACGCCCGGCAACAGGAGGCTGTCTGCCGTGCTGAAATGGCGCATTGCAGAACTGATCCGTGAGGAGCAGTGGTCTCCCCGACAGATATCCGGACGCCTCAGGCATGACGGTATAAATGTCTCTCATGAGGCCATCTACGCCATCATCCGCAGTGATGAAAGCGTGGAGCTCGTCTCGTACTGCCGCCATAGGATGAAGTATAAGCGCAAGGCCTCCCGCCGGCATGAGACCAAGGCCTCGAACATCCGCAACCGTGTGAGCATACACCAGCGTCCGGCTGAGGCCGACGGCAGGCGTTTCGGTGACTGGGAGATGGACCTCATCGTTGACAGGGACAGCAACGCCGTCCTCACACTCACGGAAAGGAGTACGAACTTCCTGCTCATGGAAAAGCTCAAGCACGGGAAAAAGGCCGGAGCGGTGGCCAAAGCAGTGTGGAGGATGCTCCTGCCTTACAAGGGGGATGCTCTGAAGTCCATCACCACGGATAACGGCAGCGAGTTCGCTGAACACGAATGGATAACCCGAAAGCTCAACGTGCCCGTGTATTTCGCCGATTCATACTGCGCATGGCAGAAGGGGGCCATAGAGAACGCCAACAAGCTGGTCTGGCAGTATATACCCAAAGGGACGGACATCAGCACCGTCACGGAGGGGAAAATCGCCAGGGTAAGGAAGAAAATCAACGCCAGACCGAGGGAAAAACTCAATTTCTTGACACCGGCTGAGGTCTTTCTCAAAAAGATTTCGTAATGTTGCACTTGCTGGTTGACTCTGCCCTATAAATTTAATACTTTTACTGCTATGTTACTATTCTTCAATATATTATATTTATTCTTATATCGAACTCACGTTATTTAATAATCTAAGACATGAAATACAAGAAGTTTTTTCCGTCTCCGTACTGTTTGCTATATTGATTATGGGCTGCAGTACTACGGAGATTGATGATTTTGAAGACACAGTCCTTTCAAAATCAATCCCGAGTGATGCCGTTAC
>URDY01000040.1 GCA_900546665.1 uncultured Paraprevotella sp.
TCTTTTAAAATTGAAAGATTTTTAAAGCAATGTTTTATTGGTTAATAACTTTAAATGCTGTTGTTGTAGATCTGTTTTTGTTTATATCTTCGCGCCGCATTTGAAAAAACAGCTCTTTGAAGCGAATAATAGGTAAGAGTAAAAAAAGATTGTTTAATATTTAATTTGTTAAGGTACATGAAAAGATTTTTAACTTCAATTGCAATTTTGCTGTCTTTTGTGTGGACGTTGTCTGCTCAGACATTATTGTTCCAGACCAACACGGATATCCAGCAAAAAGGGGATTATAACTACTTACAGGAAGATGGTTATCCGATGGGCTGTATGGCTACAGCCATGACTATTGTGATGGACTATCATAAATCACCAACCACGTATGATTATACAACAGTAACCGGTGAAAAAGGCTTGGCACAACTCATGCTTGATGCGGCTCATAGCATCAACACGCAGTTTGGTGCAACCGAAAGTTCTGCAGCTCTTTCAGAAGTGGCTTTACAGTTAGTCAACAGATTCGGTTATGACGTGAGTACACTCAAGTATCGCCTGAAAGCTCAGTCTGGATTGAGCGACAAGGATTGGGTGTCGCTGATCGTACGCGATATCAACAATGGTATGCCGGTGATTTACAGTGCGGGAACTGTTCCTGAAGTGACTGTATATAAAGAGGATACCGACAATATACCACAAGTCAGCATTCGTCATGCTTTTATTATTGACGGTATCCGCCCTAATACCGCTGCGCCTTATGGTTATGACTTCCATATCAATGCCGGTCAGGGTTCAGGTATCGATGCAGAAGAAAATAGCAAATGGGTTTCTGATATTTTCAATGTAACGATTAACGGATTGACTTACAGTGATACTCCGGAAATGATTACAGGTATCCGCACTCCAAAAGAAGCTGAAGCCGGAACATCTTCCTTGAAGATTATGTCGTATGATGGTTCACGGGGACTTTCCATGTCGGTAAGCAGTATTAAAACGAACGAAGCATTTAACGTATATGTTTCTTCCCTGCAGAATTGGGATGATGCAGGAAATGAATTTGTAGGATACATTTTCCCGGTACTTGTCCGCACGGAAAACGGTCAGCAGATAACGACGACACCAAGTAACACGGCGCAAATTGCCAGACAATATAAGAAAGGAAGCGGATTTACTTATCGTCAGATTCTGAAAACGTTATCCTTCGAAGGAGTTGTTTTCGGAACAGCTGAAGATGCCAATAAAAACTTGAAAGACTACACTTTGCGTTTGGCTACTGCGGACAATGTCAACGGTACAGGCTACAAACTGAAACTGATTGAAACATTGGCCGGAGAAAACTCTGATGTAATCGGTGCCGTGCCTGCGGTGAGCAGCGACAAAGTGACACTGACATTTACGAAAGAAAACGGTGGCGGTCTGAACTTCTACTACCGCGATTTGAGCAACGGCAAATTGGAATTTCCGGAAATAACGGGAACGATAGAAGTGCCTTACGGTCAGCCTTTCCTGTTCTTTGCCAAGAAAGCGACAACTGCAGGCGGTAATGGAACGGTAATTCTGAATGTAGAGAACAAATACTTGATGAAAGATTATTTTGCCAGCCAGAATTTCACCAACTTCGATGGCGCTTTCTATATCACACCTACTGCAGACATGACCATCAACGGTCAGATTATTCTCGAAGCCAACAAACAACAGAAGACAATTGATCTGACAACGGCTGGAATCCTTGCCCAATACATTTCGGATAACAAAATCAATCCTTGTAATCTGGGCAATCTGAAAATAACGGGTGTTATCAATGCGGAAGACATTTACTACATTCGCGATAATATGCCGATGCTTGAAGAACTCGATTTGAGTGAAGCGGATATTATGCCTGTCGGAGTTCATCCTGCCAATACAATTCCTGAATCTGCATTCTATAAAGAAGTTTATGCCAAGGATGGTTATGCACTTTCGTTGAAGAACGTCATTTTACCTGAAAACTGTGTAATGATTGGCAGCAATGCATTCATGTACTGCTCAAAACTTGAAGAAATCAATCTTCCGAAAAATATCAAGCAGATCAATTATAATGCTTTCTTCGGCTGTAAGAATCTGAAAGATGTATATATCTACAATCCGGTACCCTACTACATCAATTGGTGCGTATTCAAGAACATCAGCAACTATTCAACCCTGCATGTCGTAAAAGGGACAAAAAATTTGTTCGTAGGTGAAGAAAACAAAAATAAAATACCGGGAACTGTATACAGTATCAACGAATGGTTCAATCGCTGGCACGACGGCAGTTCACAGGGAACTTGTGTAGAAATGGATGAAACGGCAACAGAAGGACAGATTAAGGTACAATTGATGCGAACCAATTACATTGCTTTCCAAAGCAGTGGACAGCAGCCCGGCACCCGGGAATGGAATGGTGGCGACTTCATTATAAAACCTTCTATCCTGACGCCGGTGTCATCCGCTATGTGGAAACTTCGTGCCGCCGTATCTTACACCAAAGCAGGTGCAGACCAGACGGAATATGTATATGGCACCAGTTCCAATGCTGATTACACATTCAATCTGAACAGCAAACTCACAGAGTTACAAAATGCGGGTATCGCTAGTGCATCGGTCAAAATAGATGTCTATCTGGACGTAACCGAGGCAGTAGAAGAAAGAATAAAAAAAGGTCAGAACTACTTCTACCCTTACATCTATGATGGAATGGAAGTAACCCTGATCAACGGTTGGACAAACAGTAAGGGAAGTACGCTCGATTTGGACGGTTTCTACTTCGGATTGCGTAGTGGATTTGCGACCAATTTGGTTAAGGCCAAAGCCATAATCACACTGGACAATGCGCGTATCGGCTCAATCCAGACAGGGCTTGTTGATTTTGATCTGGTTCTTAAGGGAAAGAACGAAATGGCCGGTTTGTATTATAGTAAATTTGAAAGCTTCCTGATTGACAATGGCCATATCGTTTCCATAAAGGGAAATGGTACGTTGACATTGGCAAACGATACTTACAACGAGGATGAAGGTGTGTTCGGTCCACGCGCTTACTCTACTTCCGGCGGTGTGTTGAACTTGCAACATGGTATCACGGTGAAGAATTTAGAAAATATGACATTTGAAAATATCAAAATTACATATACCCGCACGTTTGAACGTACCGTTAAGGATGAAAGCGGTAAAAAAGGTATAGGTTGGGAAACTTTGTCATTGCCGTTTGATGTATATCGTGTAGAAAAGGAAAATGGTCGTCAGCTTAGTTGGGTGACTCCAAGCAAAAGTGGTGACTTCTGGTTAAGAGAAATGGTAGACAATGCACCTGATTTGACATTCAGTTCTGATATCAAGCAGATCGAAGCAGGAAAGAGCTATATTATTTCAGTACCCGATGAAGGTTCGTATAATCTCGTAGGTCAGCCGATTACATTTGTAGGCCCGACTCTGGTAAATGCTGAAAAACTGGTGGATGAAAAGGATTTCAAGTATAGTACCTATAATAAAGGTGATATCCATGTTGAAATGACGCCTTATCCTTATAGTAAGGATATGGGCAATGAAACATACTTCATTATGAATCGTACGGGAAATTCTTTCTATCGTTGGACTACTGATATTCAAGAGGATGAGAATCATGTTGCTCTTCGTCAGTTTGAGGCTTATTTTATGCCGGTTAATGCTGCTTCTGCCAATATTAACGCATTCTCGTTAGTGGGTGATGTAATTGGAGGTGAAACAACTGGTGTAACTGAAACGGAGAATGCCGGAACGGGCATGACTGTTCAAGGTGGAAACGGTGTGATTATTGTGGTTTCTGACCATGCGCAGACGGTAAATGTTGTAGCTGTGGATGGACGTGCTTATATGCATAATTTAAAGACCGGAATGAACCGGATCAATGTATCTGCAGGTGTTTATATCATCGGTGGTAAAAAAGTGTTAGTAAAATAAGAGATAAAAAAGTAAGTAATTAATAGATATCAGATCAATGAAAATGAAAAAATATATTAGTCCTGAAATGTATGTAGTGGAGATTGATCAGAAGGAACAGATAATGGCTGCATCTTCTAGTGAATTCGTGTCAGATGACGAAGGATTGGATGATGATGACATGTTTTCTCCCGGTGGTTTTTGGGAATGATCAATTATGACTGAAAGATAATACGGATCGGCTGTAGCTGCTTTTTTATGCTACAGCCGATTTTATTTGACAGGTACAGATTATTTTAACGGATGAAAAATTTCGATCTGTTTTAATCGTAAATGATGTTATAGCCCAAAGCACAGAGTCAACTTAAGTTGGTATATAAAAAGAGGAATACAGTGTTATAGTTTGTATCCCTCTTTTTATTTATGAGTAAAGTAATGGTTTTCTATCCAAGGAATGAGATCAGCACACCTGCAGCAACAGCTGATCCGATGACTCCGGATATATTGGATGCCATGCAATAGTTAAGTACATGGTTCTTGACATCATATTTGGTGGCGATTTCATTGCAGACACGGCTGGCCATAGGAACGGCGCTTAATCCGGTCGCACCAATCAGTGGATTGATCTTTTTCTTGGAGAACAGATTGAAAATCTTTACCATGAAAATACCAGAGGCGATTGAAAGGGCAAAAGCCAGGAAACCGCCTATGACGATTCCAATAGTTTGCATATTCAGAAAAGCTTCTGATGTCATGGTACCGCCAACGCAGAGACCCAGGAATATGGTTGCTGCATTCATGATGGAATTGGATGCAGCATCAAACAAGCGGGATGTGTCAGATCCGATTTCCTTTAAGAGGTTACCAAACATCAGCATACCGATGAGTGGAACTGCAGTCGGCACAAACAAGGCTACTACAGTAGTGACAGCGATCGGGAATATGATTTTCAGAACTCTGAGATTCTTGATTTCCGTGCTGGAAGGGTATTTCTTTTCCTGTTCTTTCATGTTGATCATCAGTTCTTTCTTTGTGCAGGTCAGTTTGACAACCAGAGGAATGATTACAGGAACGAGTGCCATGTAGGAATAAGCTGCGATGGCTATCGGACCTAACAGGTGAGGAGCCAGTTTGATGGTTGTGAAAATAGCTGTAGGTCCGTCCGCACCGCCAATAATACCCAAAGATGCGGCTTCACGAGGAGTGAAACCCATTAAAATGGCGACTAGCAGAACGGCAAAAATACCGAATTGTGCCGCTGCGCCAAAGATGGACAGACGTAGATTGCGTAACATCGGACCAAAATCAGTCAGTGCACCTACGCCCATAAAGATTACGGGAGGAAGGAAGCCGGTTTTGATCAGCATATAATACAGAAAGTTCATCAGACCGAATTCATGAGCAATATCATGAAGCGGCATTTCCCAGATGATTTTCCGTGTACCGTCTGCGCAGGTTACAAAACCTTCAGAGTCGGCTTGGATAACTCCCATTTCGCCACCGGGAAAATTGGCCAGCAATACACCGAAGGCTATGGGAACCAACAGAAGCGGTTCGTAATGTTTGACGATTCCCAGATAGAGCAATATGAAAGCCAATGCGTACATAATCAGGAATTGCGGTTCCGCAATTATGTTGCTGAAGGCAGTCATTTCATAAAGCTTTTCCAATATATTCATTATTTCGTCCATAGTTATTTCGCGATTTTCATGATTACATCATCTTCTTCTACATTGTCTCCCGAATTGACAACAATAGCAGTAATAGTGCCGTCGAATTCAGCACGTATGGCATTATAAGTCTTCATGGCCTCAATATATCCCAAAATATCACCTGATTTAACTTTGTCACCTACATTCTTTGGGGTTTCCTGAGCATTCTTGACTCTATAGAATTTGCCTTCCAGCGGAGCCGTAATATCTTCACCTTCACCAGTAGGTACAGCTTGGCTTGTGGGGGCTGTGTTTGTCTGTGCAGCAGTTTGCTCTCCATAGGCAATATCCACTTTGTAACTTTGTCCGTTGACAGTTACGGTAATAGTAGAAGGTTCTGCCGGTTGATGTTTGTTTCCTTCCTGTGCTTCTGCTTTCTTTTTTGCGAGGTCAGCTTCAAATGCAGCTTTGGCTTGACCGCTTTTATAGGCTTCGTATTGTGACGGGTGCATGGCATATTCAAACAGTTCTTCGTCATCCTGTCCGGTTTCCCATCCTTTTTCAGCCATCATCTTACGGTATTTGTCCAATTCGTCAGGGTAGTTGGCCTGTGGATCCGTGTCAGAGAATTGCCGGCCCTGTTCGGCTGCCATTTTCTTGAGCTCGGGAGCTACTTCTCCAGGTAGACGTCCGGCTTTACCAAGGATCATATCCCAGATGTCATCGGCAATCATACTCCAGCGGGCTTTTCCCTTTTCCATTTGTATGACGTTCATAAGAGCCAGATTCTTAACGTACTGGCTGAACGGTGTTACAAGACAAGGATAACCTACTTTAGGCCAGATGTAAGCAACTTCGTCAAACAGTTTCACGAGTAGTTCATCTTGTGTTAATTCGGGTTCACCATGTTTTACTTTCCATTTATTGAGAGATTCCAGGTTGGTTTCAAGATCGGCCATCAGGGATCCCATCATACCTCCGGGTAAACCCGGAGCGATCAGTAATGAATTGTTGATACGGTTGAGAGGGTTGCAGTAGTAACCCAGGAAGTCGTCCATCATGGCTTGAATCTGTGAACGGACTTCCATATAGGCCGCCATATTGACTTCTTTAACCTTGAATCCGGCATCTTTAAGCATGGCTTGAACAGCAAGAATGTCCGCATGTCCGGTTCCCCAGGCCAATGGTGCAATGGCAGTATCGACATAGTCACAACCGTTTTTGCAGACTTCCAAAATAGAGGCCATATTAAAGCCTGGACCTGCATGGGAGTGGTATTGTATGATTATATCTTTCTTATAAGCCTTGATTCCGGCACAGATTTTGCCAAGTGTTTCCGGACGGCCTATTCCAGCCATATCCTTCAGACAGATTTCATCACACCCCAGGTCGATAAGCTCTTTGGCCATACTGACATAGTATTCTACGGTGTGAATAGGAGAGTGGGTGATGCAGAGACTGCATTGAGAAATCATACCGGCTTCCTTGGCATATTTGATACTTGGGGCGATGTTTCGGATGTCATTCAGACCGCAAAATGTCCGTGTAATGTCTGTGCCCTGTGCTTTTTTGACTTTATAGAAAAGGCGGCGGACGTCAGCAGGAACCGGACTCATGCGAAGACCGTTAAGAGCACGGTCGAGCATGTGTGTCTGTATCCCTGCTTCGTGGAATGGTTTGGTCCATTCACGTACAGCTATATTGGGGTTTTCTCCAAAAAGCAGATTGACTTGTTCAAAGCCACCGCCATTTGTTTCTACACGGTCAAAGCATCCCATTTTTATGATGGCAGGAGCTACTTTAACAAGTTGGTCAACGCGCGGAACATATTTTCCGGCGCTTTGCCACATATCACGAAAAACTAAACTGAATTTTATTTCCTTTTGTTCCATTTTGTTCTGTTGTCTTTTGGAAGATAGTTCGTTGAGATTTGATTTTATAGACGTTCTATTTTGCTGACATGTCCTTTGCCTTCTGTAAGTTTGCTGACAGCTGCTTCAATGATGGCTTTGGTTTGATCATCTATTGTAGCTTGTGCTGTTACAGACTGTGTGGCAGAACGGGGGGCTGTCTTTTCCGGAGGGGCAAATCTGTTGACAAGTTGTATCAGCCATTTGCCTAATTGAATAACGATTAGCAGAATGATGAATACAGTAGCCATTCCGACAATCATCAATTGTAGTGCTAAACCGATGTGTTCCATGGATATAATAAATTATTAGTATTAGTTTGTTAAATGTTTTATTTTATTATTGCTTATGCTAAATTACGCTTTTTTTGTTAACCATAAAAGAAAAAGTGTAGTTTTAGCATTATATATTTCTCTTTATTTCCAATATTGTGACTAAAAAGAACAAAAACAATATGATAGCTTGCTTAATTGTTCATGCTATTATCTTTTCGATAGGGAAGAACGGTCTTAGTTTGGATGTTTAGAGTGTTTCGTGTTCTTGCTGGAAATTTAGTCAAATAGAAGACGATTCAAAGAAAGAATGAAATGAAAAATAACAGCTGAAAGCTTTAGTTAGTCGGTGGCTTTCAGCTGTTATTGATTTTATGTCTTAATACTTCTCGGTTAACGTATGGAATCTATCTCTATACCGGCACTTTGGCATTCTGCTCCCATAGGAGGATTTTCTTTAGTCAGGATAATTCTTATTTTGCTGACTTCCTGAAATTTTTCATAGATATGTCGCAGAATTCTGCCTGCCACATGTTCCAATAATTGAGAGGGAACCGCCATCTCTTCTCTGACGCATTCATATAAATCAGCGTAGCTTACGGTTCCGTGTAGTTGGTCTGTTGATATTGCTTCTGAGAAATCTGCAGTAACATCCAGTGTCACGTAGAAATAAGCTCCTGTTTCCTGCTCTTGCGGATCAACGCCATGGTGGGCATATAGCTTGATTCGTTCCAGTTTGATGAGAGTCTCCTGAATCTTCATATAACTATCCGCATCGAGAAGTACCGCAATGTTTGCATATCAGACATCCTTCCTGGTAAACCAATGATTCATGTCCGCAATTGGGGCATTTCTGTCCTTTGGCTTCAGTACCGTCTGTGATGTATTTTTTCAGTGCACGTTCCACACCGTTTTTCCAAGTGTTGATGCTTTCACTTTCCAACTGGAGTGATCCGACCAGTTTGATTACATGGTCAAGCGGCATGCGATAGCGTAGTACTCCAGATATCAGTTTGGCGTAGTTCCAGTATTCTTTGTTGAATTTTTCAGAGAGTCCTTCTACTGTTGTCTTATATCCTTTTTTGTTTTCGAACTGGAAGTCATAGCGTTTGGTGCCGTCTTCATTTACGTTTTTGATGATACGGCCTTTTACTACGCTTTTGGGGAGAACAATGCCTTCATCGTCGTCTTGTAATCCGGTGAAAATTTCGTAAGGACGTCCGTCAAGCAAGCCTACGAATGCGACCCACTTTTCTTTATTGTTCTGGAAACGTACTACGTCACATTCCAAAATCTGGGGTCTGGTTTCTGTGACTTCAGGTCGTTTGCATGGAACTTCTTGTTTGTTCTCCTTTTTGACAGAGATCATGACTCCCGAACGAGAACCGTCACGGTAGATTGTACAACCTTTACATCCGGAGCGCCAGGCTTCGACATATAATTGGTTAACCAGTTCTTCGTCGACGTCATTGGGCAGATTAACGGTTACACTGATGGAATGATCCACCCATTTTTGAATGGCACCTTGCATTTTGACCTTCATCAGCCAGTCTACATCGTTGGCCGTAGCTTTGTAATATGGTGACTGGGCAACCAATTCATCAATTTCGGCCTGGCTGTAGTTTTTGCTTGTGTCATACCCGTTAACTTCCATCCATTTGAGGAACTTATGGTGATAAACAATGTATTCTTCAAATGCATCCCCGGTTTCATCTCTGAAATCAATTCTCACTTCAGGATCGTTTGGATTGACTTTACGACGCCTTTTGTATACAGGTAGGAATACGGGCTCAATACCAGATGTAGTCTGTGTCATCAGGCTCGTCGTTCCGGTTGGGGCAATAGTCAGACAGGCGATGTTTCTGCGGCCGTATTTGACCATATTCTCATAAAGTTCTGCATCTGCTTCCTTGAGTCTGTTGATAAACGGATTGTTCTTTTCGCGTTCTGCATCAAATATTTCGAAAGCACCGCGTTCTTTAGCCATTTCTACAGATGATCTGTAGGCTTGGAGTGCAACGGTTTTATGTATTTCTACAGAGAAATCAGTTGCTTCCTGGGTTCCGTAACGCAGTCCCATGGCAGCCAACATATCACCTTCAGCCGTAATACCTACGCCTGTACGTCTGCCTTGTCCGCTTTTCTTATATATCTTTTCCCATAAATGGCGTTCTGTTCCCTTTACTTCATCAGATTCTGGATCAGAATCAATTTTTTCCATTATTTTCTCGATCTTTTCAAGCTCCAGATCAATGATGTCGTCCATAATTCGCTGAGCTATTCTGACATGTTTCTTGAACAGTTCAAAATCGAAATAGGCATCCTTCGTAAATGGATTGACAACGTAAGAATAAAGGTTGATAGCTAAAAGGCGACAACTGTCATAGGGGCAGAGTGGAATTTCGCCACAAGGGTTGGTACTGACTGTACGGAATCCCAAATCGGCATAACAGTCGGGTACGGATTCCCTTAAAATGGTATCCCAAAACAGAACACCAGGTTCAGCACTTTTCCAAGCATTGTGCACGATTTTCTTCCAAAGATTGGATGCACTGATTTTTTTTGAAACCAATGGTGCTTCGCTGTCTATTGGATATTGCTGCGTATAGGGACTATCATCAATAGCCGCCTGCATGAAAGCATCATCAAGTTTTACAGAAACGTTGGCTCCTGTGACTTTTCCCTCTGTCATTTTGGCATCAATGAAAGCCTCCGCATCAGGATGCTTGATGCTTACAGACAGCATAAGTGCACCTCTGCGGCCATCCTGTGCTACTTCTCTCGTAGAATTGCTATAGCGTTCCATAAATGGAACAAGTCCTGTGGATGTAAGAGCTGAATTTTTTACAGGCGAACCTTTTGGCCTGATGTGCGAAAGATCATGTCCTACGCCACCACGTCTTTTCATAAGTTGTACCTGTTCTTCGTCTATACGGATAATTCCACCGTATGAATCAGCTTGTCCTTCAAGTCCTATGACGAAACAGTTTGAAAGTGAAGCGATCTGATAGTTGTTCCCGATTCCCGTCATCGGGCTGCCGGCGGGAACGATGTATTTGAAATGATCTAAAAGTCCGAAAATTTCATCAGCACTCAACGGATTTTCATATTTGTTCTCGATACGGGCTATTTCGTTGGCTATACGCCAATGCATGTCACGGGGGGATAGCTCATAGATATGTCCATAAGAATCCTTCATGGCGTACTTGTTCACCCAAACTCTGGCGGCCAGTTCGTCGCCCTTAAAGTATTTGAGCGTTGCTTCAAATGCTTCGTCGTAGCTATAGATGTTTTGTTCCACTTTATTATTTTTTTTAATATTTAAAGTCGTATCCAGAAGTAAGATTGCAAAGAATAGTGTTCTTAATCAATAAAGCGCTGCAAAACTACAGATGTTTTTTGAAATAACCAAATTATCAACTTGAAATGTTCGTGTAGAGATGGAAGTTTTCCATTTTTATTTCTTAAATTATTGAATATTAGTATTTTAGTAAATTTGCAGACTTTGAAAGTTTTCCAAAAAGCAAAATTTGAGAAATAAAAAAAGTGGTGGAATGATGATTCGATGCGCTTTTTTGTGTATCTTTGTGTCAGATTAAATACTATAATTATGGAGTCATTAAAAAATCGCAGGACAATAAGGAAATATTCTTCAAAACCGGTTGAAGATAAGTTATTGTATGAATTGCTCGAAGAGGCAGAACGCACACAAACTATGGGAAATCTTCAGTTGTACAGTGTGGTCGTGACCCGTGATGAGGAAATGAAGAAGAAGTTGGCACCCGCTCATTTCAATCAGCCTATGGTTACTCAAGCCCCCGTCGTACTGACTATTTGTGCTGATTTCAACCGTACCACCGAATGGTGTCGCAATCGTATGGCAGATCCAGGATATGACAATTTTCTTTCTTTTATCAATGCGGCTTCTGATGCATTGCTATATACTCAGACTTTCTGTAATCTCGCGGAAGAGGCTGGTTTGGGACTCTGCTATTTGGGTACGACAGTCTACATGCCTGAACAGATTATAGATATTCTTCAATTGCCTTCTTTGGTTATGCCTGTAGCGACATTGACAGTCGGTTATCCGGATGAGGCTCCATCGTTGACGGATCGTCTTCCTGTTGAATCCCTTGTGCATAAAGAATTTTACCATTCTTATACTTCTGACAGTATAGATCGTTATTATGACTATAAGGAATCACTTTCAGAAAATAAGCATTTTGTCGAAATTAACCAGAAGGAAACACTGGCTCAGATCTTTACGGATATCCGTTATACCCGACGAGATAACGAAGCTATGAGTGAGGGCTTCTTGAGAGCTTTGAAAAAGCAAGGATTTTTACATTGATGTGTGTAAGTGATAAAAATGACACCGAAGCATCCTTTTAGTTATTGATAGGGATACTTCGGTGTTATTTTTTGTTGTTTATTTATTGTTCTTCAGAATCTTTTCTATTTCTTCAATTTTTGTCTTGTAAGCCTTGTCTACTTTCATTCGTCCTTCAACTATATTGCAGGAGTGTAGGACTGTTGCATGATTGCGTTTACCTATGAGAGATCCTATGCGTGCAGATGAGAGATTAGTGTATTTTTGTGTCAAGAACATGGCTATTTGTCTGACTTGCACGATATTCTGTTTGCGACTGGCTGTGAAGATGTCTTCTTGTTTGACGCCAAAATATTCGCATGTCTTTTCCAGAATAAGATCGATCGTGATGGGCTTATGCTCTATTTTTACAGCTCTTCTTACGATTTGTTCAGCTAAAGGCAGATCTACGTCTCTGTTGTAAACTACAGAATATGCCATCAGGGAATTAACGATACCTTCCAATTCACGTACGCTGTTGTTTACATTTTCTGATACGAATTCTATGACCTCTTCCGGGATTTTCAGACCGTCATGGCGGATTTTACTTTTCAGGATATCCTTTCTCAGTTGTTCATTGGGTTTTTCCAGTTCGGCAAGCAATCCCCATTTGAATCTGGTCAGTAGTCGTTCTTCCATACCTTGCAGGGCTGTGGGTGGACGATCAGAAGTCAGGATGAGTTGCCGGCCGTTTTGATGCAGATGGTTGAATATATGGAAGAATGTGTTCTGCGTTTTACTCAAACTGGCAAATTCCTGTATGTCGTCAATGATCAAGACATCTATGCTTTGATAGAAGGTGATAAAATCGTTGACGGTGTTATGGCGTACTGAGTCAGTATATTGCACCTGAAAAAGGTGCGCAGAGAGATACAATACCCTTTTCTGAGGGTACAGTTCCTTTATTTTAGTACCGATGGCATTAACCAGATGCGTTTTTCCCACACCCGAAGGTCCATAAATAAATAGAGGGTTAAATGTGGACTGTTTCGGATGTTCGGCTATGGCCTGTCCTACGGATCTGGGAAGTTTGTTGCTTAGTCCTTCTATAAAATTATCAAAATTATAGTTGGGATTAAGTTGCGAATCCAAATCCTGGGGCATAGGAGCCTGAAGGGGAGCAGGTGCTTTATTGGCTTCCCGTCCGACCGCTTTGGGGGCTCCAACATTGACTGAACGTGTTGTTGCTTCAAGATCAACTGTCAGATTGTTGGTTTTGTCTGCATCAATGCGGTACATCAGACGAGTGCCTGTGCCGAATACTCTATTGAGTACACTGCGCAGTAAACCTACATAATGCTCTTCCAGAAATTCATATACGTATTGGCTCGGAACCTGTATAGTCAAGGTTTTATTCTGGAATGAAAGGCATTTTATAGGTTCGAACCATGTATTGTATAGCTGCTCACTGACATTGTTACGGATAATTTCCAGGCATTGTTTCCATTGCAGCTGAGGTGAACCTTTCATGGTCTGTTCTTATTGATTAAAAATAGTTCGTTGCTTCTTATTCTTCCTTGCAAAGTTCGGAATATTAAATGAATTTAGCAAATCAGATTTGTGAATTGGAAAATTGGGATGAGTTTAACTTACTGTGAATCAGTTTTGTAATGTGGCATTTTTTTTCTTTGAGGAATGAAGTCTTTGTTTTTTTAAAAGTACTTGATTGAAAGATATTTATCGTTTCTGTTACATCAGTATACAATTGTTTCCAAATACACATGTCATGCTCTATCTACTTTATAATAAGCTTATGGCCTTGATTTGTGGCCAAGCTGATCATGACATTGGTATTTGGAAACAGTCTGAATAGTATTATTTGTCTTTTCTTCCGAATATGGAGAAGTGAACGTAACGTTTCGGATGTTCTTTTAAGTCAATCAACAGATTGTTGGCACTTCCTACAGTTGCATTGAGTGAACCATACAATGTAGTATCATTAAGCAGAAGACCGAGAGTGTTGTCTTTACGGTTAAGTTTGGAAGTCATTAACTGCAGATAGTTTAAAGTGGAATCTGCTTTCTGCAAAGGACTTTGAAGATCCAGATCATTGAGATTGTCAGTAAGTGTGATCACGTTGTCGCTGACATGGTTGAGTTTGCCGGTTAGTGTCGGTACGTCATTTCTCAACAGCTTGTTTAGTTGTTGGCTGCTTGCATTCAGGTTTTCTGTAATAGCTTTGGTGTTGGCCAGAATGACTGGCAGATCGGGGTTGGAAGTCAATGTGTTGAGGGTTGTCAGGAGAGTATCAACCTTATTCATTATTTCATTGACTTTAGGTACCAGTGTTTCTGCTTTTTCCATCAGGCCATTGGAATCCTGTCCTTGTATAGTGTCGCCGGGATTCAGGTATTTCTGGCCATTAGGATTGAGAATCAGATTCATGGTGCAACCACCTAGCATTTCAGAAACCAATGTGGCGCTACTGCCTTCAGGGATGCGTAGTTTGGCGTCTGCATCTATCAGAATCAGTACATTTCCTGGCCTGTTGTAATCATATAAAATATCACGCACGATGCCGATATTATATCCGTTGGCATATACCGGACTTGATTGTGTCAGGCCTTTGGCATCAGAAAAGGCGATATAGTATGAGTTACTGGATTGGAACAGATTTATTCCTTTCAGAAAATTCAAACCGAAAAACAAGGCGGCTATCGCCACGATGCCGGTCAAGCCGATTTTAACTTCTTTTGTAAAATATTTCATGGATATTTCTTATTTGTTTTTATTCTTATATAATGTAATAGCTTCTTTTAAGTCTATTTTCTGATCGTTGAGGAACGCTACAATAAAAGCATCCTTGAACTGTTTCTTGATTTTGTTCTTGTTTTGTATGGCTTCTTTATAGTCAGTCGTATCACCGTAGGTGTATTTATAAAGATTGTTTTCTTTGTAGAATCCTATAGGGGACAGACCTTTAAGTTGTGCGCTTCCAGAATGAAGCTGTCGTTGGCTAACCAGAATCTGAACTTTAAACACCAGCTGATCTTGAGTCGTTTCCGTATTGGTCTGAATAGAATCCTGAGACGGTTGTTTTTCTTCGTTAATCAGTTTGGCAATATCAGACTGTGTCGTTTTCTGATGTTCTTTTGGAGTAGTCTCTTGCGGGACCTCGGCATTTGTCTGTTTGGTGTTAGTCTGTCTCTTGTCATACGTTTGTCTGTATTGTATGAAGGCGTTATAGATGCTTTCGCTTAGTTTCCTTTTGCCGTTTTCCGAATTGAGAAAAGCTTCTTCGTCATGAGTTGAAATGTAGCCGAGTTCAATGAGTACACTTGGCATGCTGGTTTGTCTCAAAACAAGGAAACCGGCCTGATGTACGCCCTTGTCCGGTCTTCCTCCAGTTGTTCTGAATTCTTTTTGAATCAGTTTGGCCAGGTTGACACTTTGTTCCATGTATTTATCCTGCATGAATTCGAACATGATATAACTCTCCGATGAGTTCGGATCGAAACCCTGGTAGCGTTCGTTATAGTCATTTTCAATAAGGATAACAGCGTTTTCCCGCTTGGCTACTTCCAGGTTTGCTTCGGCTCTCGCCATACCCAAAGTGTAGGTTTCTGTTCCTCTGGCTATAACTTTTCCGGGGAGAGCATTGGTGTGAATGGAAATAAAAAGATCGGCGTTAGCCTTGTTGGCTATATCTGCTCTTTTGTCGAGTGGCACGAAGATATCTGTCTGACGGGTGTAGATTACTTCAACATCTTTGCAGTTGGTTTCTACCAGTTTGCCGAAAGCTTTGGCCACAGCCAGATTGATGTTCTTTTCTCTTGAGAATCGCCCGATGGCTCCAGGGTCCTTGCCGCCGTGTCCAGCATCGATTACCAGTTTAAATTTGTTTTTCGGAGCTTCTGCCGGGTAGGTTGATGCAAAGACATGACTTCCGATGAGATTTAGAAGTAGTAATGCAACTATAATTAATGTTTTATTTGCTTTCATAACTCGATATTCTATGCAAATATAATGGATTTTCTAATATCAGGCGTCTTTTTTCAGATTGTTTATGACAGGCCGTTGTGTTAATTAAATAAATTTATCTCCTTGTAATTGCTTTGTGATCGTTACAAAATGTTTATTTTTGCATAGCCTAATGGAGCGATAATGGATTACTGCTGGTTTTTGGTTTCTTTTTTTCTGGTCGTGTGATCTGCGATTCTATGGGGCATGAAAAGGTGTGTGAGATTTTTTATTCAGTAAAACATAATATCATGACAACAAGAATGAACAGTAAATGGCTGTCCGTCCTATTATTGATGACGGGATTTTTATGGGGTACAGGTTCTTATTCCGAAGTTCGGGCAGAGGAAGAATTGGTGGTGAGTCCTGATGGACAAACCTTCTTGAAGGTGTGTCTCTCTGATGGAAAGCTTTTTTATCAGGCTGGTTATTACCAAACAGAAAAAAAGAGTAAGGAAGAAATTCTGATGTTAGAAGATTCTCCATTGGGATTGAAAACCAATATGGGGGATTTTACTCGGGACTTGGAATGGATTGAAGCACGTAAGGAAAACCGTCAGCGTCAATATACTCTTTCGAGAAGTAAAGTCAGCAAGGTTGATTATAAGGCTTCAGCATTGGAAGTCATTTTGCGGAATAAACGTAAGCAGACTTTTCATGTGCA
Organism: uncultured Paraprevotella sp.; assembly: GCA_900546665.1. GTDB lineage: Bacteria > Bacteroidota > Bacteroidia > Bacteroidales > Bacteroidaceae > Paraprevotella > Paraprevotella stercorigallinarum. Next base: position 16,752 of record URDY01000040.1, read on the forward strand.
GTTTGAAGTCAGCAACGAAAATATAGCCTTCAGGTATTTTCTTCCTATGCAGGGGGAAACGGCTGCTGCAGTAGTGGAGTATGAAACTACCGGATTCCATTTTCCTGCCAGTACGACTACATTTATCTGTCCGCAATCGGATCCACAGATTGGATGGAAACGGACGAAACCAAGTTATGAAGAGGAATACAAGGCTGATGAGCCGATGGGAACCCCTTCACAGTATGGTCATGGATATACTTTTCCCTGTCTTTTTCATGAAGGAGAAAACGGTTGGGTGCTGGTTAGTGAGACTGGTGTGACTGGAAAATACTGTGCTTCACATTTGAGTGATGCTTCTGCAGACGGTATTTATACCATAGCATTCCCTATGGAAGGTGAGAATAATGGTTTTGGCAGTACTGGAGCTCAGTTAGGTTTGCCGGCTTACACGCCATGGCGCACGATCACACTGGGTAAAACATTACGTCCAATAGTAGAAACTACGATTCAGTTTGATGTTGTTGGGCCGTTGTATGAAGCTTCGCAGGAATATAAACCTGGACGATCTAGCTGGTCATGGATTGTATGGCAGGATGCCAGTATGAACTATGATGATCAGAAAACTTTCGTTGATTTGGCTGCTGATATGGGTTGGGAATATATCTTGATGGATGCATTATGGGAGACACAGGTAGGACGCAGTCGAATGGAAGAGCTGTTCCGTTATGCTCAGTCCAAAGGTGTTGATGTATTCCTTTGGTATAATTCAAATGGTGGATGGAACGATGCACCGCAGGATGTAAAACATTGTATGGATAATCCGATAGCTCGTAAGGCGGAAATGAAGTGGTTGAAAAGTATGGGAGTCAAGGGTCTGAAGGTAGATTTCTTTGGCGGTGACAAACAGGAAACTATGCGTCTTTATGAAGCCCTACTTAGTGATGCCAACGATTATGGATTGCAGATTATTTTCCATGGTTGTACATTGCCGAGAGGCTGGGAGAAAATGTATCCTAATTATTGTGCCAGCGAGGCTGTTCTGGCCAGTGAGAATATAGTGTTCCAGCAACATTTCTGTGATGAGGAAGCATTTAATGCCTGTTTGCATCCTTTTATCCGTAATACGGTAGGTAGCATGGATTTTGGAGGCACATTTCTGAATAAACGTCTGAACAGAAATAATGATGGCGGAACGATTCGTCGTACAACAGATATTTTCGAATTGGCCACAGCTGTACTTTTCCAAAGCAGTGTTCAGAATTTTGCTTTGACTCCTAATAATTTGACGGAACAACCGGATTTTGAAATCGAGTTTATGAAGAATGTACCGACCACTTGGGATGAAGTGCGTTTTATTGATGGTTATCCTGGTCGTTATGTTGTTTTGGCCCGTCGTCATGGGCAGGACTGGTATATTGCTGGAGTCAATGCCGAAAAAGAAACAAAGACATTAGAACTGGAATTGCCTATGCTGGCAGGTCAGACTGTGAAATATTATAATGATGGTAAGAACGGTCATACACCTTCACTCGACGAGATTAAGGTTAAGAAAAGTGGTAAGGTAAAAATATCCATGCCTAGCAATGGCGGTATGATTTTGCAAGGCCAGGTGCAATAATAGACTGTTATGACGGTGAAAACCGTCTTGCTCATAAGTAATGAGAGGGTGTATCGAACTGATGCATCCTCTTTTTTATGTAAGCTTTTTATTGATGAATTGGAATAATGAAATCTGTTTTGTAGAATCTTATTGTTCTTTTATTGAAAAGTTAATTTGAATCTGAATATAATAGTGAAAACGGAAAACAGGATTTTGTGCTTTTTAAATTATTAATGGTTTTTATGTTTGTTCCTTATAGTGAGATGTGGTTGGTTAGTCAGATATAAATGAATATGTTTGTTGTTTGGCAGATGAGAATATTTGTTGTTCCGGATTTTAGTAATTCAATAAATGGAAATTGGTTGTGTAAGTGATGGCTTCTGAAATATTGTGGACATTTAATTTTTTGAATAATAATCGCTTGTAGTTCTTGATGTGATCTCTTTGCTTACCGAACAAGGCTGCGATTTCATCTACTTTCAATCCTTGGGCAGATAGCCTGAGTATTTCTTTTTCGAATTTGCTTAATTTATATTCAGTGCAAAGCGTCCAGCCTTTTTTTTCTGGATTGTATATCCAGTATTCTGAGATACCGTTTTTGCGAAGTATACCGTTGCCGCTGTTTTGACTGGTTGAAAGGGCTATAGTCCCTAATGTCAGCCAGATTTCCCCTTTGCTGTTGAGTAATAGGGGCGTCATTTGATTATTGATCATGCGTTTTTTTCCATCGCAGATGATTTGGAAATCGTAAGACAGGGAATAATTGAGCTTCTCGGAAATAGGAGTTTCATTCAATTTGATCCGTCCCTGTTTATTGATTTCCCGAATGATGTTCTGGTCTTCTTCCGGAATCAGTTCAGTATAGATACTACTTCCTGCATTCAGAATTTCCTTCTGTGTTTTTTCAAAAAGCTGTGCCATTCCTTGTGAGACGTACAGAAAATTCTTTTTATGATAGTCAATGATATACATACCTTTGTTGGTGCAGCGCGCCAAAGCTTCAATGGTATTGACGATGTATTCTATTTTTTTACAATCCTTTTGGGATGGAGCTTTGATTATGTTCTCAGGGAATAAAATTTCGTTTTCAGGTGTGGCCATTTTGTTTATTTTATTGGTTTTTCGCAAAGTTAACATTTTCTTGATAAGAAAAAAACAAAAAACTTATGTATTAGTATATTTTTTTCTTGTTACAAATAAATTATACTTTAAAGATGAGATGAAGTTTTAATTTCCTTTTCTTTTTATATGTAATTAAAGATGGATTCTTTTCCTTTTTTGAATAATTGCTTTTTGCTTAATATTACTTATTTATTAGATTGTTATGTTCTCATTTAATTTTTAATGATGCAGAGTTTTAG
>URDY01000041.1 GCA_900546665.1 uncultured Paraprevotella sp.
ATTTTGTGGAACTGGAGAAGGAAGTATTGCTTCCCGTGACCATCTTCATCAAAAAAGTCCTGCTAGGAACCTGTACCGGCATCAGTTTTGTCGACTCCACTCCCTTGCGTGTTTGTCGTAACCAAAGAATCCTTATTTATAAGACATTTGAGGGACTTGCCGAGCGTAGAAAATGTTCAATGGGATGGTTCTTCGGATTCAAGCTGCATCTGATAATCAATGACAAGGGTGAGATTCTCAATTTCATGTTTACGTCTGGAAACGTGGATGACCGGGAACCGTTGAAACAGGGTAAGTTTCTGGAAAACATCAAAGGAAAACTATGTGCAGACAAAGGATATATAGGTCAGGCTCTGTTTGAGAATCTTTTTCTTAATGGGATACAGCTTGTCACTAAAGTTAAAAACAATATGAAGAATTCACTGATGAGTATTGCCGACAAGATTTTGCTCAGAAAAAGAGCCTTGATCGAAACGGTCAATGACGAATTGAAGAACATTGCGCAGATAGAACACTCCAGACATCGTTCATTCAATAACTTTATAGCCAACTCTTTGTCGGCTATAGTAGCATATTGCTTTTTTGAAAAGAAGCCCGCCATTGACGTAAATTTTGTCAATGACGGACAACTTGCTATTTTTTGATTTTATATTGAATTCACGTTAATGATAGTAAATTTATAATCAATATTTTTAGGAATTCGTTGATTTTCTGACTCATTCCTGCATCATTGATTTCTTATTAATATGAGGCTAGAAAGCCTATTAGTATTATAAAAATCCATTTGTAACGGATAAAGCAGTAAGCACCGCTACTTTTAGGCGTCACTTTGAGAACTTTTGCAGAAACTCCGTAAGATTACTTCCCTTTTCTAGACCTAATTTTTTGCGCAGGCGATAACGGCTGATTTCAACTCCTCGTAAAGAGATGTTCAGCAATGGAGCTATTTCCTTAGAAAGCAAATTCATCTTGATATAAGCACAAAGTAACTTTTCTTTATTGCTTAGTTCGGGGAATTCCTCCTCTAATTTTTTAAAAAAATCATGATATACTGAGTCAAAACTACTCTGAAAAGCCTGCAAATCATCATCATGCTCAATATTTGTATCAATCTCTCCTAATAATCGAAGTGTCTTCCGGCGAAGCAAAACAAGATTCTCTTCACTGATGGAATGGGAAATATTTAATACTTCTTTTTTGATATTCAATAGGGTTTCATTCTTACGTACAATATTGAGCGTAGTACGAATCAATTCTTCTGATTTATGACGCAACTCCGACTGCAAGTTTTCTTCCTTCAGAATGTCTATTTTTTTATCTTTCAAATCACTCTCCTTTTGGAATTTCTGTTCTTGCTGGTAAAGTTCCGATTCTTTTTGTACCAGCAGACGTCTACGACTTTCTGAAATATGATAATACATATAATAAAACAGCGACATTACAACTATCAAATACATCAAATAACTCCACCATGTACGATACCAAGGTGGCAGGATTTCAAAAGTAAAAGCAGTCTTTACCGGATCTTGATCCCCGTCGGTCAGTAATTTCACACTAAATACGTATTTGCCTTCATGTAACTCTGTGAATTCTTTCACATTATTCTCACTGTATTCACTCCAGACATCTTGCTTACCGTCTACACTTAGCTGATATGAATATAGAGCCGTCCGTGATTTATTATAATTATTCACACTATATTTTATTTTAATCGAATTCTGAGAATAAGGAATCACCACTGGAACTGTATCATACAAATAACTGCGGCCATAGATAAGCGAATCACGAAATCCAGTCAGATATACTTTTCTGATTTGTAAGTTCAACGGTGGGCGCTGTATTTGCGAGCTATCCATTTTTATCAGTGAAAAGCCATCTTCAGTTCCAACAATTGCTTGGTCAGTTTTATAAAGACATACATCTTCAAAATTTTCTATTAACATCCCTTTCAAAAACAATTCATTATTCACTTGATAGTACTCCTTATTGGTGGAATCATAATGCAGCACCTTCAATGTTCCGTTCACCACATACCAGATATTCTGCAATGAATCTATCTTCATATAGGTATAAGCAGTCTTGCCTTCTAATAATTGTTCAAGTCTAGTATACGCCTCCAAACAGTCACGGCTCTGGTCATAGTACCATAAGCCATAATGTGAAGCTATAGTTACTTTGTCATTCACTCGCAGCAGGCATGCATCATAGCCACGAGGGAACCTTCTGTTATTGTAATCCTTAATTTTTTCTATTTTCCGCAAATCATCTGACAATGTCAGGCGGGAAACCCCATTTTCCTTATTTCCTACCCACAGAATATTGGTGGAATTCTCCATCAACATATCTTTGCACGAGCGGCTGAAGCCCTCTATATAGCTTTCCACAGTCCAATTCGCCCCTTTTTTCGTAAGTAAATACAATCCGCTATAAGTTCCTGCAATCAGCGCATCTTTGCGTGCATCTACCGATACCATCCCCCATACCCCTTTAGGATTATTGAGATGCTCCACATGATCTCCATCTATTATAAAAATACCATTATCTGAGCAACAGAAAAGCTTATTGTCGTATTGGTGAAGCGACCACATTTGTCCACCCGTATCTGGCACAAAATCAATAGGACTTTTCTGATTTAATAGTTCTGGAGGAGTAGACCGATATAAACCTTGATTCGTTGCAAAATAGAACTTGCCTCGGTAGTTGCAAGAAGCATATCCTGAACCAATCATCGGTTTACCACCATATAGTGAAACAAGCTGTTCATTTAAATGGATGCAATCGATGCCATTGTCCAAACCTAACCAAAGATTGCCAGTCTTATCAAACATCATGCTTAAGACTGTTTTATTTTGCAAGCCATTCTCTGTAGATATCACCTCCATTTTATTTGTCTTCAGATTTAAAAGACAAACTCCACCTTGAATACTACCTAAAGCCAACAATGAGTCTTGTAACGCTGCACAGAATATCTTATTCTTACGGCAGAATTCTTCAGCGCTGTTAGGAAATTTTCGGAAAGAAGTAGCATCATGAATGAAAAGACCGTTATCTCTGGTTACTGCCAGCAAGTTGTCCTTATAAGGTAATAGCCCTCCAATCTTCACCGTAGCACCTATTGCCGAAGAGTTGGACACTTGTTTGAATTTTGTTCCATTTAGCACTAACAACCCTTTATCGGAAACTATATATAGTTTGTTCTGTAAAATCAATGAAGTATAGATCTCTGATGTATGGTCTACCTTATTCATCACGCCTTTCTCTATATAGAAAAAACAGCGGTCTGATTGAAAATACACACGGTCACTATCCGGCAGAATATTCCAAATGACCCCCACATTTACATTGGGCGATAAGCTATCAGAAAGGCAGGTATACTCCAATCCACCCAAATGATTTGGGGTAAAATAGCCAAATTGCCCCATTCCACCGATATAGATCCGTCCATCATGCCCCATTTTTACCGTACGTGTTTTAGCATTATGAATCGGATATGTATTCCACTCCACCCCGTCAAACTCCAATAACCCTTTATTATTAGCTGAATATATCCAACCATTATCGTGTTGTTGAATATGCCAATTCTGATTGCCAGCCTTATAAACATGTCGAGTGTAATTTGTCACTTGACGTTGCCATCCGGCATTTATAGGAATAGATATAAAGAAAAGAAGAATATAAAAACAAGTGAGCTTTTGTTTCATAGCAGTTAACATTTTATTTTTAAAACAAAGATAAAATATTTTATCTACAAATAAAATAATAATTTATAGATGTACTTGAATTATTATAATAAATATTTAATTATCAGCAAAATAATTAAGAAGTGAGAAGGTTTTGATGTAGTTAAGACTAATTAATGAGAAAGTTTTGATGTAATATTTTTTTAAGCTTCCTTTTATTACTCACATATATTTGCAGCATCTTTTTGTTAAACCTATATATTGCATACTAATGAGAAAAGCATCTTATTTATTCCTATTCAGCTTATTGATTAGCAGTAGTGCATGTGGATCAGACAATGATGGAACAATTTCTTCCAAAATACCTGACGGAGAAAATCCGGTGACTTCGGCCGGTTTGCAAGCCTACATGCTTACTACCACTGACACCCGTACCTATGAGCTAAAAGAGTCTACAGCGAAATTTGAATCCCAAGTCAGCATGTCACCTAAAAACATTTTGTTGAATCCGCAACAGACTTTTCAGACTATGCAAGGGTTCGGAGCTGCACTTACTGGTTCATCTGGAAGCTATGCCTTTGTCATCATCAATAAAAGCAATACAGCCAAGAATATTGTACTTACCGCTCCAGACAATTCTGGGAAAAAGCACTCGGCAAATTGCATCTTGCAACCCTGTTCGGTAAATTCTTTCAAATGGGATGATAAAAACAGAGATAACTAATTACTTTTTAAATTAAAAAATCACAGATTATGAGAAATCGATTTTTGCTCGGCATGATGACATTCTGCCTCGTCGGAACAACATCGTGCAAAGATGAGATTGACCAATTTGATGATCACGGTAACTCCTCAATTGTCTCCTTTCAAGGCTCCGATAAAGCCTACATGGGCGACAGTATCTCTTTTGACTTTGAAGTAAAGAGCAGTAGCGTGAAAATCAACCAGGCCAAAGTACAACTCTATTATGGAGAAGAAATGGTATCTGAAGCACTTTACATGTTGAAAGCCGATGGAAAGTATAGCGGAAAAGTGTTGGTTCCGTTCTTAAAGAATACCCCGGACGGAGATGCCAAAGTAATCCTGCGTGTACAAAACGAACGCTTTGCTGCAGACAGCCGTGAAATGACGGTAGCAATAGAGCGTCCCAAGTATCAGACACTTCGTTTAGTAGCGGCAGATGGAACAGAATATGCCATGATGCCTGTGAAAGGAAAGGAATACGAGTACAGTGCGCGCGCCAAGTTTCCTGCTGAAATGGAAGCATCCATTGTACTCCCGGCTTATTCCGACGGAAGCAACAATCCTTATCTAACAGGCAACGAGATTCGTTTTGGTATGGACAACGGTCGTATTTCAATGAATGCTCCAAAAAATATCAGCTTTGAGACTACCGGATATGGCGATGATGGTATGTATGACATTACATTCAACACCTTGACTTTTGAGGGAACTCCTTTCCCTAAATTTGGTTTACGATTTGATACGCAGAATAAATTTGTGGAATTCGAGGGTTCGGGCAATGTGTTTACGGTTGAGACGGAATTTAAAAAGGATGACATTATCAAAGTGAGCGGCATCAAAGAAGAGTACCCCGAGCTTTGGAAAAACCCCACTTGGTTCAGTGGTGTAAAAGGAGATGAACAACTGCTCCATTTCCGTGGTAGAGATGGCAAATATCGCTTCACCTTGGATAAAGGGCTGAAAGCCATCATGATGGAACAGTTGGAAAATGCGACCGCCTCAGGTAACCAAAATGCATCTGCCGTATGGGTTATCGGAAATGAGAGAATAGGGTTTCCATCATATAGCAAGAACAACATCAATTGGAATACAAACAAAGGGTTCAACCTCGTTCCACTGACCGGCACTAAGTACGAACTGGTGATGTTGGTGGGCCAGAACATTGATAGCGGCAATGTCAACTTCAAATTTTTCGGCCAAAAAGGATGGGGATTGGAATGGGTAGGTCCTGGCGCATATACGCTGAAAGAAGGTGGTAACTATATAAAATATGCCAGTGACGGTAACTTCCAAAGTGCAGAGATGTGGCCTACAGGCAAGTACATGGTAATGACCATGGAAACTGCCACCAAGCCCGCTGGATTGTGGGTGAAAGCACTGGAGGAAATGCCTGTTTACGAGGCTGCAGAATAAGGTAAGGAATACAAAGGGATAATTAATTTAATTAAATGACAATCAAATGAAGAAGAGATATTATCTTGCGGCGCTATTTGCTATTTCACTGGCAATACAACCAGCGCTTGTAAAGGCCGACACTGCCCGCAAGACAGATGGCATGGAAAACATGCAACAACAAAAAACGCGTATCAAAGGTTTGCTGACCGATTCTAACGGCGATCCTATTATTGGGGCAACTATCATGGTAATGGGCACTACCGGACGGGGCGTGATCAGTGACATCAACGGACGATACTCCATCGAAGTAAATCCTGGCGAAACACTTCAATTTAGTTACATAGGATTCATCACCGTAGAACACAAAGTAAAAGCAGAGGAGACCACCTTTAATCTACGCATGGAGATGGATGCTATTTCTACCGAAGAAGTGGTAGTAGTGGGTTACGGTAAACAGAAAAAGGAAAGTGTGGTGAGTTCCATGTCTACCGTAGGACCGGCTCAGTTGAGCGTAAAGAGTGCTAATCTCACCAATAACATTGCAGGTAAATTGCCCGGACTGATTGCAGTGCAACGCTCGGGCGAACCAGGATGGGACGATGCCCAATTCTTTATCCGAGGTATCAGTTCTTATGCCGGTGGCACAGACCCTCTGGTATTGGTGGATGGCGTGCCCCGTAAGATGAACGATATTGATGTGGATGAAATCGAGACCTTCTCCATATTGAAAGATGCGGCTGCCACAGCTGTATATGGTGCAGAAGGTGCCAATGGAGTTGTATTGATTACTTCCAAACGAGGTAAATCTCAGAAAACGGTCATTAACATGTCTGCTGAATATGGTTACTCTACGCCGCTCCGCTTGCCCAACCTGATGAGCTCTTACGACTATTTAAGCTTGTATAACGAGGCTGATTGGAATAGTAATGGTAATCCGCGTGCCAACTATACTGCTCCGGTAAGCGATGCTGACTTGGAAAAATACCGCACCGGAGCTGATCCTGATCTTTATCCGGATGCCAACTGGATGAATATGTTGCGCGACCATACCAGCAGCCAGCGTTATACCATTAACTTTCGGGGAGGTGGTGATCGTGTACGCTTTTTCGTATCCGGCGCCTATTATACACAAGACGGTGTATATAAGGAGAAAAAAAATGCCGACTATGACTCCAATATCAGCTTCAAGCGTTATAACTTACGCTCCAATATTGATTTCGAGTTAAGCAAAACTACTCGTATGTCTGTGGATATGTCCGGTCAATATATAAACCGGGTAGCCCCCAGTAAGACAGCTTCCGATATTTTTGGTGGCATGACACTACAACCAGTACACCTTTATCCACAAATCTATTCAGACGGTTCAGCCTCACAGCACCCAAACTACGACAATTCGGGGCTGCGTCAGAACCCTTATAATTTCTTGTACTTCAGCGGTTACAGCAAGAGTTGGGACGCAACCTTCCAAAGCAAGGTCTTGTTGGAACAGGATTTGGATTTCATCACCAAAGGACTTTCTGTAAAAGGCAGTGTGAGTTTCGATGCTAACTCTAATCAGTACATCAACCGAACCATGTCACCAGCAACTTTCACAGCTACTGGCCGTGATGCCAACGGCAATCTGATTTTCAAAGCACTGGAAGCTGGGTCTGCACTGAGCAATCCTTCAAGCGGAGCTTCCGGTGGTAACAAAAAGATCTACATCGAAGCCTCTTTCAACTACAAACGCAACTTCAACGATAAACACGATGTTACCGGTTTGTTGCTCTACAACCAAAAAGAGACTCAAAATCAGAATGCAAGTGGGCTGAATTTATTGCCCTATCGCAAACAAAGCATTGTGGGACGTGGCTCTTACACATTTGACAACCGCTACACCCTTGAAGGAAGTTTTGGTATGACAGGTAGTGAGAATTTTGCTCCAGGACACCGTTGGGGTATTTTCCCCGCTGTGGGTGGAGCCTGGTATGTGAGCCACGAGAAGTTCTTTGAACCAATACAGAAGGTTATCAGTACCTTGAAAATACGTGCCTCCTACGGACGTACCGGTAACGATCAATTGGGTGGAACCCGTTTCCCTTACCAGGAGGAGATGAACAATGGTGCTGGTGGACTTAATCTGGGCATTTCGGGAGGATCAAATGGGAATGCCGAGAACTGGTATGGTAATTTAAGCGAAAACCGTGCATTCTACCCCAACCTGCGTTGGGAAATTGAAGACAAGAGCAACTTCGGCTTCGATCTCGGCTTGCTGAACGGACAAATCGATCTGACTATGGATTACTTCTCCAACCGTCGTAAAGATATCTTGGTAAACCGTAATACCATCCCGTCCATGAGCGGTTTGCAATCTACACCAATTCAGAATTATGGTGTGGTGAGCAACAAGGGTATAGATGGCAACTTGACCTTCAAGCAACACGTGGGCGACCTTAATCTAACTTTCCGTGCCAATTACACGTATGCAAAGAACAAGATTATAGAAACGGATGAGATCAGACATGTCTATAGCTACCAAGACCTTACGGGAATGTCATTATGGACTCCGTTCCTCTATATTGCCGATGGTCTTTATACACCTGATGACTTCAACATTACCGTCGATCCCGTAAGTGGCGCCGAAAGCTACCAACTGAAATCTGACCGTCCCAACCCCGGTGCGGCGGTTGCTCCCGGTGATATCAAGTATTGCGACTTGAACAAAGATGGTATTATCAATGACGATGACAAGACATACCACAATGGACATTTGGATAAGACACCTCGCAGCGTATATGGACTGTCGTTCAACGCGGATTGGAAAGGCTTCTTTGCCGGAATCTTCTTCCAAGGTGTATCAGGCGCTTCCATCAATCTAATGAGCAAAGCATCCAACTTCATGCCGTTCAATCAGGGCAAAGATGCCTCATCCGCCCGTATGGAAGCTATGAGTCGTTGGAAAGCATCCGATCCGTACAATGACAACGTGCTCTATCCGCGTTTGCGCAACAATACCTTTGCACACAATCTGCAGCCGAGCACTTGGTGGTATCGTGATGCCAGTTTCATTCGCTTGAAGAACGTGGAATTCGGTTATCAGTTCAATAGAAAGCAGCTTAAATCATTGCGCCTCACCAACTTGCGTCTCTACGTGCAGGGAACCAACCTGAAGACTTGGGACCATGTGAAATATTGGGATCCAGAACTGGGCGATGCGAACTCAGGAGCCAAATACCCTATATCAAGTACTTGGACTTTCGGAGCAGAGGTAACATTCTAACTAAACAAAAGAATTAAAAGATATATATTATATGAAACTTAAGAATTTATTATATACAACTGTTAGCTTTGCCGCTCTTGCACTCGGCACCGTATCCTGCTCAGACTACCTGGACATCTCTGGCGAGTTTAATGCTAGCTTGGGAGTGGATGAAGTTTGGGACAACGCAAACTATACCCGCGATTGGTATGGAGTGATTTATCGCGACTTGATGGAGTATTCTGAAACAGGTTCGGAAACCAATGCCTTTAAAAATCCTTGGTCAAACCTATGTGGTGAGATTGCATCCGAAAAAGCCAGTTCACGCGATGTGATGACGGCTGGCTTCACGGCGGCCAGCGGAAGCTATCATCGTTGGGCTGCTTTCTATAAAGACATCCGTCAAGCCATGATTTTCATAGAACGTGCCCACAATGAAGGCGTAGGTGACCCCAGCAGCAACAACAAAATCACAGCTGACGAAATAGCCCGCATGAAAGATGAATGCCGATTCATGATAGCCTACTATTATTTTTCTATGTTTGAACTTTACGGTCCCGCTTGTATCGTTACAGAAATAGATGATGCGGCAGAGCCTCATGTGACAGATTACGATCGTGCCACTGTGGACGAAATGGTGAATTACATTGATGGTATATTGGAGCCGCTATGCGATCCGCTACAATCCAAACTGCCAGAATCAGCCATCACCTCGTTTGCCGATGGAAACTATAGTTATAACTTCCATGAAATAGTACGCCCCACCATCGTAGTGGCTAAGGCCCTGCGTGCCAAGCTGTGGATGTATGCCGCCTCCAAGCTTTTCAATGGTGGTGATGGCTCTGAATACTACCAAGGACTGCAAAAACTCCAAAATGCTAAAGGAGAATACATCTTCCCCCAAAGCAAAGACCCGCAGAAATGGATTATTGCCAGAGACCGTGTAAAAGATCTGATAGATTATGCTGAAGCACATCACCATGGACTCTACCGTGTAATGGCAAACGGGGTGGAAGCTCCAGACCGTTCGGTGTACAACCTTTTTCAGGAATACAATCAAGAAATTCTTTGGAGCAGTACGAACAATAGCTATTCCGATCAATATAAAATGGAAAAGCGTACCAACCCACGTGATGTGAACTCCTGTTACGGAACCATTGGACCGTCCCAAGACGCAGTGGATATGTTCTTCATGTCCAATGGATTGACAATCAATGACGACAATAGTGGATACAATGAAACTGGATTCAGTGAAGTGGAAAACCGCTGCTACGACCCCGCATACAAAGCCACCAAGATAGACAAAAACATTTACAATATGTATGCGAACCGCGAACCTCGTTTCTATGCCAACGTGGTTTATCAAGGAAGAAGTTGGTTCAAGAATTGGATGGACGGTAATCCGAACTACATCGTAGACTTCTCTGCCGGTGGTGGCAATGACCTCTCCAACGGTGACAATGTAAAAACTGGATATATGCTTGGTAAGTTCAAGAACCGTACAGTAAACCATGCTAACGGCTACACGCAAGCTTGGAAGCGTGTTTCCATCATTTACCGTATGGCCGAGTTCTATTTGTTCTATGCCGAAGCCTTGAACGAAATTGACCCGAGCAATCCGGAAATTATCAAATATGTAGATATGATACGACACCGCGCAGGCATCAACGGCTACCAAGACTTGCAGGAAAGCGGTATGAAAACAGGGGTTATCGGCAATTACGACAGACAGTTTGAAGCTATACAGCACGAGCGTTATGTTGAACTATACTGCGAGGGTCAACGCTACTTCGACATTCGCCGCTGGATGATATGTGACAACGGGCAAATAGGCTGTGACCAGACACGCTTCTACGGCATGAACATGAAGGGTTCAAAAGACAAGACCCCTGGTGACCCGGCTTCCTATTATACCCGTACTCAGTTAGAGAACCGGCAATGGAGCGACAAGCTTTACTTGTATCCTATTCATCAGAATGTCATCAATCTGTCACAAGGACGAATTCCTCAAAACTATGGATGGTAAATGACCAACAGAAGATGAAAAAAAAGAGATTATGATATAAGGATTAACAAGCGGTGGAAATTCGTGCAAGAAAGAAACAGAATTTCCACCGTTCTTTTATAACTTTACCACCTCAACTCAACAACTATCAGATTATGGGATACCCTTACAAAAGAGGCCGTTTCCTTTTTGCCTTATGGACAGTGATCTGTTGCTTTGCCATGATTGTGATGCCAATGTCACTCCGTGCGCAACGAGAAACGAAGAGCCTCAACCACGACTGGAAATTTCTAAAAGGCGAATGTACTTCCGCTGCAGACAGTACCTTCAACGACAGCCAATGGGCAAACATCCACCTGCCGCATACTTGGAATACTGATGCCTATACCGAAAAAGACTATTATCGCGGAATAGGCTGGTACCGCCATCGTATCACCCTTCCCAAAAATTGGAAAGGCAAGCAGGTCTTTCTGAAACTGGATGCTGCAAACAAGGCGGCTACCTTCTTCATCAATGGCAAAAACATAGGTGAACATGCGGGAGGATATACTGCTTGTACGTTCAATATCACCCCCTTCCTCTCTTTCCATTCCCCCAACGTTCTGGCTATTCGCGTGGATAATGCCCGGATGGACATCCCTCCCATCTCCGGAGATTTCACTTTTTTCGGAGGTATCTATCGGGATGTATGGCTCACTGCCGTTCCCAACCAACATTTCAACTTAACCGACCACGGTTCGGACGGTATCTTCATCAGTACCCCCCAAGTGTCCGAGGAGAAAGCCACCCTCTCCATCCGTGGCGAAATTAAGAATGACGCCTGCGAAAAGGCAAACCTGGAACTCGTTCATTCCATCTACCAGCCAGACGGTATCTTGTTACAAACACTAAAGAAGTCCATACAACTGAATCCTGGGGAGACCTATGCTTTCCAGAATGTTGCATCGCCCATCCTGCATCCCCGGTTATGGACTCCCGAAACGCCTGCCCTCTACCGGATAGAAACCACCTTGCGTGACTGCAAGACTAAAGTGGTTCTGGACCAGAGTAACCATCATACCGGCTTCCGGTGGTTCCACTTCGATGCCAACAAAGGATTCTTCCTTAACGGTAAACCCTATAAGCTTCGCGGTATCTGCCGTCACCAAGACCAGAAACCTATCGGGGTGGCATTGACCGACGAAATACACCGCCGTGACATGAAAATGATGAAAGAAATGGGAGCCAACTTTATCCGTGTCTCCCATTACCCCCAGGATGACGCTCTCCTGGAGATGTGCGACAAACTCGGTATGTTGGCCTGGGAAGAAATCCCCATCATTGACATCGTGCCCGAGACTCCCGGATATGGAGACAATTGCGAACGAAACCTGCGTGAGATGATTCGCCAGCACTATAACCATCCCTCCATCATTGCATGGGGATACATGAACGAGATCTTACTTGTCACCCAACGGAAATATAAAACCGAAACCGAACTGAAGCCCGCTATAGAGCGTGCATCGTCACTTGCCAAAAGACTGGAGAAAGTACTCAAAGCGGAAGATTCTACACGCGTCAGTGCCATGGCATTCCATGGCAGCAACAGCTATAATGAGACCGGCATAAGCAACATCACCGATATTGTAGGATGGAACCTGTACCAGGGATGGTATGGCGGAGACGTCACTGGATTCGAAAAATATCTGGCACAACAGCACCGGGACTGTCCTGCCCATCCGATGATTGTCAGCGAATATGGTGCAGGATCGGACAAGCGGTTGCATTCACTCACCCCACGCGCTTTCGATTTCAGTATTGAATACCAGCAGAAATACCTTGAACACTATCTTCCGGTACTGGAGAATACACCTTATGTTTGTGGCGGTACACACTGGAATTTCATCGACTTCTGCTCGGCCCTACGTGACGAGTCCATGCCACGCATCAACAACAAAGGATTGCTGTATGCCGACCGTACTCCTAAAGATATATATTATTACTACCAAGCTGCCTGGCGTAAGGACATCCCCGTATTGCACATTGCCAGTCGTGATTGGACATACCGCAGTGGCGTACAGCAGGGAAATGCCCCTGTCTTGTTGCCGGTAAAGGTCTATTCCAATCTTCCCGAGGTAGAGCTTTTCATCGACGGGAAGTCCATAGGTAAGCAGCAAACAAAGAATTACACCGTCACCTTCGAAGTTCCGTTCTGCAGCAGGAAACCCTTTCTTCTGGCACAAGGCAACCATCAGGGAATAAGGGTGCAAGACGGTTTGAAAGTAAATTTCCACCCGGTTCCTGCCCGACTGGATGCAACCAACTTGAAAAATCTGGAACTGGCCATAAATGTGGGAAGCCGGTGCTTCTTCACTTCCGACGAAAGCCAACTGACTTGGCTTCCCGACCAGCCTTATACACCCGGCAGTTGGGGATATATCGGTGGTGAGGAACGGGGTACGGAGACTGAAATACGCAACACTGCTGACGGTCCCTTGTTCCAGACTCTCAGAAACGGCATCGAAGGATACCGTTTTGACGTGCCCAAAGGTGTCTATGAGATAGAATTCCTCTTCACGGATATCTTTCGCCAAAACTCCTCAGCAGCCTATCTGTTGGGACGTGACGGAGCACATGAAAACCGTGAGAGCACATTCGGTATTTCCATCAATGGAAGTACTGTTGAAGAGAGTCTGTCACCTTGTAAAGAAAGCGGTTATTTCCATGCCCTACGGAAGAAATATATCGTCAACAACGAAGCGGACAGTCTTGAAATACGCTTCCATACCATCAGCGGCAAATGCTTCCTGAATGGTATCAAACTCCGTAATATTTACTAATCCATATAAAACAGCAGAATATAATGAAACTGAAAGCAGTAAAATGGACACTTGCCATCTTGTTTATGGCACCCTGCATGCAAGCGCAATCCGTATGGAACACAACACACCTTGCCAATGTGAAACGTTCTATCCGGGAACCGTTCTACGCCACAGCTTACGAGGCACTGAAGAAGGAAGCGGACAAACTATCGGACGTACAGCCTCTTTCTGTCATGATGAAAGAAAAGACACCCGCCAGCGGTGACAAGCACGACTATATGAGCCAGGCCCGCTATTTTTGGCCCGACCCAGCAAAACCTGACGGACTGCCCTACATCAACCGCGACGGCATATCGAATCCCGAACTGAGCAAACTGGACCGCAACCGTCTGGGTACAACCGTTAGCCGCATCACCACCTTGGCATTAGCCTGGTACTTCAGCGAAGAAGAAAAATATGCCAGGAAAGCGACTGAGCTTATCCGTGTGTGGTTTTTGGACAAAGACACCCGAATGAATCCTAATCTGGAATACGCGCAGATGATACCGGGGCACAATAACAACAAGGGGCGCTGCTACGGACTGATAGATACCTACTCCTTCATAGAGATGCTGGATGCTGTAGCGCTGTTGGAACAATCACAAGCATTCACTGCCAAGGACAGCAAGCAACTGAAGAAATGGTTTGCCGAACTGACCGACTGGATGCTCACCAGCCCGCAAGGCAAGGAAGAGGCGGCTGGAGCCAACAACCACAGTGTGGCCTACGACGCCCAAATCATTGCTTTCGCCCTCTATACCGGCAACAAGAAACTAGCACAAGAGGTAGTCAATGCTTTCGCCGAAAGACGTATCTTCCCACAGATAGAACCCGACGGACGCCAACCGCAGGAATTGCGTCGTACCCTCGCTTTCCACTATTCCCAATATAACCTGACACATTTCATTGACATCATGCTGATGGCAAAGAAACTGGGCAGCAACATTGACAACGCCACATCAACCGATGGACGAAGCTTCTACAAAGCCATGGATTTTCTGGCATCCTACGTGGGAAAGAGCCTCGGTGAATGGCCTTACCAGCAGATCAGCGGGTGGGAACACTCCCAGCAAAACCTCTGCAAGGACCTCTACCGTACAGCCGCTTATCTGAACCCCGCACGCAAAGACTACCTGCAACTTTACTATGCGCACCGCATACTGGAACCGCAGGACAGTTTCAATCTTCTGTATGTAAAAGCTACCGAAACAGACCATGCCTATGCCTTTGCCGCCGGACAGCTGGATCTGGCCATGAAATGTGCCGATAAGGCCAAAAAGGAAGAGAAGAATGCCGCCAAGCGCCGTGTCATTCCCCGAAGTATCCATAAGGACGGTTCACTGGCCATGATACATCCCCACGACTGGTGCTCGGGATTCTTTGCCGGTTCTTTGTGGCAGATGTACGCCTATACGCACAACGACTATTGGCGCCAGTCTGCTATCTCATGGACTTGGCCCATCGAAGAGTCCAAATGGCACAAAGGTACCCATGACCTGGGCTTCATGATGTACGACAGCTTCGGCAAGGCATACGAGTTAACCGGCGAACGTTCCTACCTGGACGTGGTGCTACAGAGTGCCAAAACATTGATTACCCGCTATAGTCCGAAAGTGAAAAGTATCCGGTCCTGGGACCACAACCGCGACAAATGGAAATATCCGGTCATCATCGACAATATGATGAACCTGGAAATGCTGTTCCACGCTACCCAACTTACCGGAGACTCCATTTACTGGAAAGTGGCCGTGAACCATGCCAATACAACGATGAAAAACCATTTCCGCCCGGACTACTCCTCTTATCATGTGGTAGATTATGATCCGGAAACAGGTGAAGTCCGCATGAAGTGTACCCACCAGGGCAATTCAGACGATTCATTCTGGAGCCGCGGACAAGCCTGGGGATTGTATGGATTTGCTATGTGCTATCGTTTTACAAAAGATCCCACTTACTTGAAACAGAGCGAAAACATTGCCGATTTCTTCCTGAATCTACCCAACATGCCGGCAGACGGTGTACCCTATTGGGACATGAAAATGGATGTCATCAAGGACTGTACTCCCGAAAAGATCAATCCGGATGTGCCACGCGATGCTTCTGCCGCCGCCCTTATCGCTTCCGGCCTTTATGAACTATGCACGTATGTTTCTCCGGAAAAGGGAAAAAAATATAGGGCTGTTGCCGACAAAATCGTAAGCAATCTCCACAAGCACTACCAGGCAGCACCGGATACGCACTACGGCTTCCTGTTGCTCCACTCTACGGGACATCATCCCGGAGGAAGTGAAATTGACGTTCCTCTGAACTATGCCGACTATTTCTACCTAGAAGCATTGGCACGTAAAGAAGCATTGAATATGAAAATGAAGGATTGCCCTGGAAAGGCTCCGTAGACAAACAGTTAATGGAATAGCAAGTATTTGTGTCAACAAAGGAAATATTCAGGTATAATCAGTACTTACGAAAGGAAGAAGTTGTGCGTTTTAAGTATGCACAACCTTGTATTAACGTGGGTTCGAAATAAAATCAAAAAATAGCAAGTTGTCCGTCATTGACAAAGTTTACGTCAATGGCGGGCTTCTTTTCAAAAAAGCAGTATGCCGCGATAGCCGACAAGGAGTTGGCTATAAAGTTATTGAATGAACGATGTCTTGAGTGTTCAATCTGTGCGATGTTCTTCAGTTTGTCATTGACCGTTTCAATCAAGGCTCTTTTTCTGAGCAGAATCTTGTCAACAATACTCATCAATGTGAACATTTTCCACGCTCGGCAAGTCCCTCAAATGTCTTATGAATAAGGATTCTTTGGTTACGACAAACACGTAAAGGAGTGGAGTCAACGAAACTGATGCCGGTACAGGTTCCCAGCAGGACTTTCTTAATGAAAATGGTCAGTGGAAGCAGTACTTCCTTCTCCAGTTCTACAAAAC
>URDY01000042.1 GCA_900546665.1 uncultured Paraprevotella sp.
GTGGGCGTTGACGGATTCGAACCGCCGACCCTCTGCTTGTAAGGCAGATGCTCTGAACCAGCTGAGCTAAACGCCCTCTTTTGCTTTTTGAGTTGTGAACTGTGTTTGTTTCTCGATTGCGGTTGCAAAGGTACGCACTTTTTCTGAATCTGCAAATTTTTGAAGCACTTTTTTTGAGAAAAAGTTGTTTTTTTATTCCGCTAAATTGACGATTGTTTCTTATATGGTTGATTTACAGGTTAAAATAAAAAAGCAGAATCTATCGTTAATAGGAGAATTATGATGTCTTTGTAATTATAATGTTGAATTGATATGTAATATAAAGTTTTTTAGTTAATTTTGCACCATTTTTTTAAAAATCAAAAGTAATGAATAAAAAGATTATTTCTTTAGTTGCTTGCGGTATGTTGGCTACAAGCAGCTTTGCTCAACTCAACGTCCAGTTACATTACGACCTGGGTCATTGTATGTATGGCAATCAGATAGACAATCGCCAGCATCTGACAGCAACCGTTGAGAACTTCACTGCAGACCGGTGGGGTAGTACTTATTTCTTTATTGATGCTGATTTTGGAGACAATGTAATGCGTGGAGCGTATGCTGAGATTTCCAGAGAGATTCAAACCAAACAGATGCCAATTGCTTTTCATGTAGAGTATAATGGTGGTTTGAGTTATGGATCAGGGCAAGGAGATGGTTATGCATTCAATGATGCTTATCTTGTCGGAGCTGCCTATAACTGGAATAGTGCGGATTTTACAAAAGGTGTCTCTTTCCAGGCTATGTATAAGTATTTGGCTAAGAATGGTCCATTTTGTCACAGCTGGCAGCTGACGGGCGTTTGGCGTAATACGTTTGCCAATGGTTTGTGTACATTCAGTGGATTTGTCGATTTGTGGCATAATAATCTGGTCAATGGCAATCTGATTTTGCTTTCAGAACCCCAGTTCTGGTTTAATTTGGCACCGCTTAAACGGGTCAGTGATGATTGCAAGTTGAGTATTGGAACGGAAGTGGAGATCAGTAACAACTTTGTATATACAACAACCGGACAGAATAATCGTTTTTATGCTATTCCAACCATTGCTTGTAAATGGCAATTCTGATTTAGGGAGAAATTAAACATATCAAAATATAAGGATGCAGTCTCTTAAGGAGGTGGCATCCTTTTTTGTTGACTAAAGTATTATTTCTGGAGGAATAATAACTTATACAGGGAGTTGGCTGACGAAAGTCGAAATTTGAGGAAGAATATTGGGCTCATTCAGGCTTTTTTATACCTTTGTGACGTTAACAATCTAATGTGAAAAATAGAATGAAAAGAACAGGACTTGTGATATCTTTATGTTTATTGACATGGCAGAGTATGGCGCGCCCGGCCAGAATGGAGGCGTTTATAGATAAATTGATGTCTCAAATGACATTGAAGGAAAAACTGGGGCAGCTCAATTTGCCTGTAACGGGAACTATCGTGACAGGACAGGCGCAGAGTAGTGCTGTTGCAGAGAAAATAGCCAAAGGGGAAGTAGGTGGGCTTTTTAATCTGAAGGGTGTAGAACAGATACGGGAGATGCAACAGATAGCTGTGGAAAAAAGCCGTTTGGGTATACCCCTGATATTTGGAATGGACGTTATTCATGGTTATGAAACAGTGTTTCCCATACCGTTGGCTTTGTCGTGTTCATGGGATATGGAAGCCATAGAGTTGTCTGCCTCCATTGCGGCAAAAGAAGCCAGTGCAGACGGTATTTGCTGGACTTTCAGTCCGATGGTAGATATCTGTCGGGATGCCAGATGGGGTAGAATGGCGGAAGGCAGTGGTGAGGATCCTTATTTGGGGGCAGAAATAGCCCGTGCAATGGTTCGTGGTTATCAGGGTAAAAAGTATGATGAAGAACATATTATGTCCTGTGTCAAGCATTTTGCATTATATGGTGCTTCTGAATCCGGACGAGACTATAATACAGTGGATATGAGCCGTCACAGAATGTATAATGATTATTTCCCGCCGTATAAGGCAGCGGTAGATGAAGGGGCAGCTTCGGTGATGAGTTCTTTTAATGAAATCAATGGCGTTCCAGCCACGGCCAATAAATGGCTGATGACAGATGTATTGCGTCATCAATGGGGTTTTAAAGGTTTTGTCGTTACTGATTATACGGCTATTCTGGAGATGGAGACTCATGGAATAGGAGATTTGCAGACCGTTTCAGCCCGTGCCTTGAAGGCTGGTATTGATATGGATATGGTATCTGATGGGTTTATCGGAACATTGGAAAAGTCTCTTGATGAGGGTAAGGTGACGATGGAGGAAATAGATGCGGCTTGTCGTCGTATCCTGGAAGCCAAGTTCAAATTGGGATTGTTTAAAGATCCTTATAAATATTGTTCATCCGACCGTGCTGCTACTGAATTGTATACGGAAGAAAACAGAGCGCAAGCAAGGCGGATTGCAGCCGAGACATTTGTTTTGTTGAAAAATGAAAACAATTTGTTGCCGTTAGCCCGTCAGGGTGTAATCGGTTTGGTGGGTCCGTTGGCTGATAACCGGGATAATATGGTTGGTACATGGAGTGTAGCAGCTACTACTGAACGTTACAGTACGTTGTTTGAAGCCATGAAACGTGCTGTGGGAGATAAGGCTAAGGTACTTTATGCACCGGGATGTAATCTGATGTATAGTGAAAAGGATCAGAAAGCAGCAATGTGGCAGCGTCGTGTGCCACGGGGGGATGACAAGGTGTGGTTGGAAGAAGCCATGAAAGTGGCACGGGAGTCGGATGTCATTGTGGCGGCTTTGGGAGAATGTGCAGAAATGTCAGGTGAATCCAGCAGTCGTGCAGATCTGGAAATGCCAAATGCACAGCGCAATTTGTTGGAACGGTTGCTTGAGACTGGTAAGCCGGTCGTATTATTGCATTTTTCAGGACGTCCGACAGTGATGAAATGGGAACAACAGCATGTTCCGGCAATTCTGAATGTGTGGTTCGGCGGCAGTGAGGCTGGTGATGCGATCTGTGATGTGTTGTTTGGTGATGTGGTGCCCAGTGGTAAACTGACTGCAACTTTTCCGCAGCATGTAGGGCAACTTCCCATGTATTATAACCATAAGAATACCGGCCGTCCTGTCAATTCCAAAAACTGGTATCAGAAATACCGTAGCAATTATTTGGATGTCAGTAACGACCCGGTTTATCCTTTTGGATTCGGATTGAGTTATACTACGTTTGATTACAGTGATATCCGACTTGATCATTCTCAAATGAGCCTGGATGGGGGAGAGGTTCGGGCCTGTGTGACTGTAACCAATACCGGGGATTATGATGCTGATGAAATCGTGCAGTTTTATGTGCGCGATCTTGTAGGTTCTGTAACCCGTCCGGTACAGGAACTGAAAGGTTTCAGACGTATTCATCTTAAGAAAGGTGAAAGTCAGGATGTGGAATTTGTGGTGACTCCTGACCTTTTGAAATTCTATAATGAAGAACTTGAGGAGGTTTGTGAACCAGGCGATTTTCAAATCATGATAGGCCCGAACAGCAGGGATGTGCGGACAGGAACTCTGACCGTTCTCTGAAATCAGGACTTCAGGACTTGTTTTTCAGCAATTCCTCCATACGCAACATTTCGTCGCGGAATTGGGCAGCCTGGATGAAATCAAGTTTCTTGGCTGCTTCCTGCATTTGGCGGCGCGTGCGTTCGATACTTTTTTCAAGTTGGTCGCGGCTCATGTATTCTATGACAGGGTCTGCGGCCACACTTTTTTCTTCCGGCTCAATGTAAGCGCGACTTTCAGTATGGGCATCGGCATTGGCGCTGATAAGGTCTGTCATTTTCCGGCCTTTCTTGATTTGTTGTGGTGTGATGCCATGTTCTTCATTATATCTCAACTGTTTTTCGCGCCTGCGGTTCGTTTCGTCAATGGTACGCTGCATACTTTCGGTAATGCGGTCAGCATACATGATAGCCATTCCATTGATGTTGCGGGCTGCACGTCCCACAGTCTGGGTTAATGAACGGTGTGAGCGTAAGAAACCCTCTTTGTCAGCATCCAGAATGGCTACCAGTGACACTTCCGGCAAGTCAAGACCTTCACGCAGGAGGTTGACCCCGACCAGTACATCGTACATGCCGGCACGGAGATCGTCCATGATTTGTACACGTTCAAGGGTGTCGACATCACTGTGTATGTAGTTGGTCCGTATGTCGTGTTTGATAAGATAGTCAGTCAGTTCTTCCGCCATCCGTTTGGTCAGTGTGGTGACCAATACTCTTTCGTCTTTTTCGATGCGTAACTGAATTTCTTCCATCAGGTCATCCACCTGGTTCATGCTGGGACGTACTTCAATGATAGGATCGAGAAGTCCTGTAGGACGTATGACTTGTTCTACAACAATTCCTTCACTTTGTTGCAGTTCGTAGTCGGCCGGTGTAGCGGAAACGTAGATGACTTGTTTGGCCAGTTGTTGGAATTCCTCGAATTTGAGTGGACGGTTATCCATGGCTGCCGGTAAACGGAATCCATATTCTACGAGATTCTTTTTGCGCGCCCTGTCACCGCCATACATGGCATTGATCTGAGGAACTGAAACATGGCTTTCGTCAATGACAATCAGGAAATCGTCCGGGAAGAAATCCAGCAGACAGTAGGGACGGGTACCGGGTTCGCGGCCATCGAAATACCTGGAGTAGTTTTCTATCCCACTGCAGTGTCCGAGTTCGCGGATCATTTCCATGTCGTATGTTACACGTTCGTAGAGACGTTTGGCTTCGTATGGTTTACCGGAATCTTCGAAAAACTGCACTTGTTTCTGCAGATCATCTTCAATCTGATGGATGGCTGCCAATGTACTTTCCTTGGTTGTCATGAACAGATTGGCCGGATAGATGCGATATTCGTCATAACTGTTCAATCTCATGCAACTTACAGGGTCGACTTCTTCAATTCCGTCAATTTCGTCATCCCAGAAAGTGACCCTGAGCAAATTGTCTGAATAGGCCAGATAAATGTCTACTGTATCACCTTTTACCCTGAAACATCCACGGTTAAGTTCAAGGTCGTTACGTGTATACAGACTGTCAACCAATCTGCGAAGAAATACATTTCGATCCAGTAACTTGCCCTTTTTCAGATCAATGACATTGTCATAGAATGCGGCAGGGTTTCCCATGCCATAAATACAGCTGACAGACGAGACGACAACGACGTCCTTACGTCCTGAAAGCAGGGCTGATGTGGCAGCCAGTCTCAACTTGTCAATTTCGTCATTGATAGCAAGATCCTTCTCAATATAAGTGTCTGTAGATGGAATGTAAGCCTCCGGCTGATAGTAATCATAATAGGAGACATAGTATTCTACTGCATTATTGGGAAAGAAACTTTTAAATTCACCATAAAGTTGAGCTGCCAGAGTCTTGTTATGACTGAGAATCAGAGTCGGTTTGTTGACATTCTTGATAACGTTGGCTATGGTGAATGTTTTTCCTGAACCGGTTACACCAAGAAGAGTCTGTGCAGGAACGCCCTGCAATACACCTTCTGTAAGCTGTGCAATTGCGTCCGGCTGGTCACCGGTAGGAAGATAATCAGATGTTAATTCGAAGTTTGGCATGTTGAGACCGTAAATGATAATTATCGAGGTACAAAAATAGGTATTTTATCTGTAAATGGAGAGTCAGCAGATTTTTTTTGCATTTAAAAACATTCATTTTTTGCAAAAGTCATCTGAATATCTTATTTTTGCAACTCAATTTGTACAAAATGAAAAGGATTGTTTTGATTCTCTCTGCCGGAATTTTTTTGTTAACTTCCTGCAATCAATATAATAATGTACTGAAAAGTGCTGATTATGAATATAAATACGAGGCTGCCAAAGAATATTTTGTGAAAGGACAGTATTCTCGGGCGGCTCTGTTGTTTGGTGATCTGATTGCCGTTATGAAAGGTACGGTTCGTGCTCAGGAATCGTTATATATGTTGGCAATGTCGGAATATTGTGACGGTAATTATGATGTAGCTTCATCTTATTTTAAAAAATATTATCAGTCGTATCCGAAAGGTACTTACGTAGAATATGCCCGTTATTATGCCGGACGTTCTTTGTATGAAAGTGTACCTGATGTCCGTCTGGATCAGACTAATACTTATACCGCTATCAAGGAATTTCAGGATTTTCTGGATCTCTATCCATATACCAAACTGAAGGATCGTACCCAGGATATGATTTATGCCTTGCAGGACAAGTTGGTTGAGAAGGAATATATATCAGCCAAGTTATATTACGATCTTGGTAACTATATGGGTAACTGCCTTTATGGAGGAAGTAATTACGAAGCTTGCATAGTGACAGCCCAAAATGCTTTATTGGATTATCCTTATGCCAGTCCGGCCCGACGTGAAGAATTTGCAATAATGATTCTGAGAGCCAAATATCATTTGGCACGTCAGAGTGTGGAAGATAAACGTATGGACCGTTACCGTGACGCTATTGACGAATATTATGGTTTTGTCAATGAGTATCCGGAATCTAAATATTTGAAGGATGCCCAGCAGATTTTTGTGGCATCAGATAAAGTTGTGAATAAAAAATAAAGTCAATTTATATAAAAGTTATGGATTACAAAAAAACAAATGCACCTACTAACACTGTGACCCGTGATATCATGGATCTTTGTGATGAGACAGGCAATCTTTATGAAAGTGTGGCTATTATTGGAAAACGTGCCAATCAGATTTCTGTTGATATCAAGAATGAGCTTTCTAAAAAGCTTCAGGAGTTTGCATCAGTAAGCGATAATCTTGATGAGGTGTTTGAAAATCGTGAACAGATTGAGATTTCTCGTTATTATGAGAAGTTGCCGAAACCTACCTTGATCGCCACACAGGAATTTATTGAGGGAAAGATCTACTATCGTAATCCGTTGAAGGAAAAAGGTACTATAGAGTAACGCTTTTTTTCTATAGAATTATGATACAGAGAATACAAACTGTCTACCTTTTTCTGGCTGTCGTCTGTATGGTTGTAGGACTGTGTACGACGGTAGGACATTTCCATCAGAATGGGGTGGAGACGATGGCATTTCATAATCTATATCTGGAAGTGACAGGAGGAGAGCGGATATGGAGTCCATGGGCTCTGTTTGTAGTGCTCGTCTTGTCGGCAGTGAGTTCATTGGTGGCTATTTTCCTTTTTAAGAAAAGGATGTTGCAAGTGAGATTGACTGTAGTCAGCAGTCTGCTGTTAATTGGTTATTACATCATTCTTACGGCATTTGTCTTTGTTTTCAAAGATCGTTATGTATGCGATTTTACTTTGAACTGGACTGCCGGACTTCCTGCGGTTGCGCTTATTTTGGATTATTTGGCTTTCAGAGGAATTATGCAAGATGAACTGATTGTGAGATCTTTGGATCGGTTGAGATAAAAATAAGAGGATGATTCGGATATGACTGAATTATCTTTTGTATACAGAATATATCCAAAAGCAGAGGGTGGGGATGCTGGTTATCAGCAAATCCCCACCCTCTGCTTTTGGATGTAGTTTTTTGCAGGATATTCAGATATATCTGTTTGGTCATTTGACTTTGTTGTTATTCTATTCATTCTTGGGTCTTTTCTTGGTTTTGATCAGGTCAAACAGATATGTAGCTCTGATGGCAATTGTGCCATTTGCTGAACGTCCGAATACATCTTTTTTGCTGTTTCCGAATACATCACTTAGTCCATAGTAATATCTGCCTTCCAGAAGAAAATGGCCTGCATGTCGCGTATTGACTTCTATACCCAATCCTGCAGTAATACCATATTCAAATTTATTCTTTACCGGCAAGTCATACTGTTGGTTGACAAGGCCAGGACGTAAATTTAGGGTTGAATCATTGAATAAACCACCTTTATGTCCTTTGTCGCCAAGATAGAATCCAAATTGCGGACCGGCTACTACATAAAACATGGCTCCTTTTTCTTCATATCCCCAGCCCATTCGTGCCAGGACAGGAATTTGAATATAGCTTATATCTCTTTTGTAGGTATCTTCAGATGTTTCTATCACTTCTTCCCATCCCAGATTGGCATAGTTTATTTCTATCTGCACGGCGCACAAGCTTTTGAAGTATTTCTCGCATGTGTAACGTAAGGTTATACCTGCTGTCGGTGCTCCCTTGAAAGTCTGTTTGATGTTGGGGTCGAAAAACATCTGGTTGAGTGTATAACCTCCGTTGATACCGATAGCCAGATCATTACGCGGTTCGCCTATTTGTGCTTTTATGCTCTGACATATTATGGAAAGTGCAAATGCTGCGATGAATTTCAATTTGGTCATGGGTTCAGTCTGATTAATTCGATAGTATGCGATGGTGCATAATGGATAAACTGCATTTCCTTGTTAATGAATCCGCTCCAGTTACTGATCCGTTCGAAATCAAACTGATGCTGGTAAGGAGAGGTCTTGATCTGGGACAGATGGGAAGTTATTCCGTCGCCGTAAGATGAGAAACCTTTCAGGAAATAGTAAGTCAGATCAAATCCAAGCATTCCGAAACATGGATATGCCGGAATTGTCGGTTTATGGAAATTATGCTGATATGTTGCGTTGAACTCCTTTGATTTTTTGGTTAAGGGATTCTTGTAAAAGGCTGAATAGGCGTAGGTGTCGAATCTATAGAAATTTTCAAGATGTTTGTTCGTATATGTCTGCCATTCAGGATATCCTAATAGTTTTACTTTGTATTCCGGATATTCTTTGGAGAATTTGTCGAGAATAGGGACTAGTTTGTTGATAAGTTTGACACTTGATGAATTGGGGACAATAATATTGGTCTGGAAACGGGTGAAAACTCTCAACCATGCAAATTCATCAGCATCAATAGCGATGGTTTTTGAATTGATATCATTCTGCTGAAGCAATTTTTCCAGTGCATCTGTGAATGAAGCTCCATCTTCATCGGATTCTTTGCTGTCCACGAATATGTAATTTTGCTTTTTGAATACTTTCAGTGCCAGTTCGCATGCTTCTGCCTGCTGGAATGATTTTGGTGGTGTAACAGCGAAATAATTGGGACTATTGTATACGGCCTCACCTGCTGAAGAGAAGGGGACGATAAGCTTGATGCCATGCTTTTTGCAGAACTCGTTAAGGGGATTGATTTGTCCGGTATATAATGGACCGATGATAAAGTCCATGTTAGCCAATGTCTGGTTTTTCAGTACATCCTTAATGTCGCCGGCTGATTTTCCGGAGTCGAATGTGTATACATTGACAGACAGTCCGTTTTTCTTCATGCTGTCTACAGCCATTAGCACACCGCGATAGAATTCTATCATTTTGTCGCTCTCGCTATGCTGGCTTTTTAGTGGCAGAATGACTCCCATGCGAACCATATTTTGCGGTGCTTTTTCTTTTTTGGCACTGATCAGCTCTTCATTTGTAGGTGTTTTTTCTTTTTTGTCCTGTTTGGCCAGCTCGTCCCTTGAATAAGGGATACGGATAAACTCTCCTTTTTTCAGCTTATAATCAGGAGCCTTGATTTCTGGGTTAAGTTTGAGAATATCTTCAATGGTAACATTATAGTCGAGTGCTATTTTATAGATCGTTTCTTTGCGCTCAACCTTGTGTAAGTCCTTAAATTTAGGCTTGTATATCGGATTGGTTGCATTTCCTGATTGTGCTGCTGATTTTTTCTCAGGAATACTGATAACCATACCAACTTTGAAATTTTGTGCGGTCAGTCCAGGATTAGCCTGGCAAATATCATCAGCACTGACACCGTATTTTTTAGTCAGCTGGTAAAGGGTTTCACCTGCAGCAATAGTGTGAAAACGGTTCTTGTTTGTTGCAGTTCGTTTTTGCTGCGGGATACGCAGTTGGTCTCCCTGTCTGATTCCACCTATGGCGTCAGGATTAAGTCTGAGAATATCGTCAGTTGTTACATTGTAAATCCGTGAAATCGAATATACGGTTTCCCCTTCTTTTATGGTATGTATAAAACTGTTTTCTACTTGGGCATGTGATGAAAAAGCCAAAGACAGGAACACCGCCAGGGTGCACACGGTATGTTTGATATTTGCCATTTTATTTTTTATTAATCCGACCGACAAAATTACATAAAAAAAGTGGTTATTTCAATGGGAAACATTATTTTTGCACAAATATTAAAGAATGAAGAATAGATTGAGGTTTTTGTTTTTGTGCCTGTTTGGCTTTTTCTTTTATTCAGCGATGTCGCAGAATGTTTATCCTACAGCCAATCCAAGTGCCAGTTATGTCACTCCGGATGGAGAAGAGATAGACGATGCTTCCGATACGCAGTCAGCTCCATTGGAAGGCCATTTTTTGTCTAATGTAGAAGATTTGGGCGAGTACTCTGTCCGTTATGAATGGCGGATATATAGAGAAGGAGAAGAAAATGCGCCGCTGGTTAACCGTTTTGACGAGAATCTGGATTATACGTTTACGGAAAGCGGAACATTTTATGTACAATTTTATGCAACTTTTGTTTTAGGGAATGATACGATCCAGTATCCGGCGGAAGGAGAAGCTAATCCTTTTGTTGTTTCGATCAGTGAGTCCATATTGGAAATGCCCAATGCTTTCTCACCCAATGGCGATGGATATAATGATGTCTATAAGGTAAAGGACGGTTATAAGTCTATTGTCAGTTTTGAAGCAACCATTTTCAACCGTTGGGGGCAAAAGCTTTACTCATGGAACACACTGGATGGTGGATGGGATGGTAAGTTCCATGGCAGTACGGTGAAGGATGGTGTTTATTTTGTTGTGGTAAAGGCAAAGGGAGCCGATGGCCGTGAGTATAACATCAAAAGGGATGTGAATGTATTGACGGGATATTCCGGTACAGGCAGTGGCAGTTCAAATGAGTGAAATGATGAGTGATACAGAAAAGATAGAGGTATTTGGTGCGCGCGTGCATAATCTCAAGAATATTGATGTGGAGATGCCGCGTAACAGCTTGACAGTCATTACCGGACTGAGTGGAAGTGGAAAGTCTTCATTGGCTTTCGATACCATATTTGCCGAAGGGCAGCGTCGGTATATAGAAACATTTTCGGCCTATGCGCGTAATTTTCTGGGTAATCTGGAAAGACCGGATGTGGATAAAATAACCGGTTTGAGTCCGGTTATTTCCATAGAGCAGAAGACTACGAACAAGAATCCCCGTTCTACGGTCGGGACAACAACTGAAATTTATGACTTTCTGAGATTACTTTATGCCCGTGCAGGAGAAGCCTATTCTTATCTTTCCGGAGAGAAAATGGTTAAATATACGGAAGAACAGATCATATATCTGATCATCCGTGATTATGGTAACCGTAAGATCTTTATATTAGCTCCTGTAGTGCATAACCGAAAGGGACATTATAAGGAACTTTTTGAAACCATACGTCGGAAAGGTTATATCTATGTCCGTGTGGACGGTGAAGTGACTGAGATTTATCATGGCATGAAGCTTGACAGATATCGCAATCATACTATTGAGATTGTGATAGACAAGCTGAAGGTTCAATCAAAGGATGAAAAACGTTTACGTGACAGTGTGGCTGCCGGTATGATTCAGGGTGACGGCCAGATCACAATATATGATGTAGAGAACGAAGAGGGTCGTCATTACAGTAAGCGACTCATGTGCCCACAAACCGGTATTTCCTATCGTGATCCGGCACCTCATAATTTCTCCTTTAATTCTCCACAGGGAGCATGTCCCCGGTGTAAAGGTTTGGGCTATGTGAGCCTGATCGATATGGATAAGGTGATCCCAGACCGTAATTTGTCAGTATACGATGGAGCGATAGCTCCTTTGGGCAAGTACAAGAACAGTATGATATTCTGGCAGATAGATGCTTTATTGGAAAAATATGATGCATCGGTAAAAACACCGGTTAAGGATTTGCCGGAAGAAGCCTTGCAGGAAATTCTTTATGGTTCTGTAGACAGGGTACGTCTTAAGGCCCAATTGGTGCATACTTCTTCAGACTATTTTGTGACGTATGAAGGTTTGGTAAAATATATACAGACTACTCAGGAATTGGAAGGCTCGGCTTCAGTTCAAAAGTGGGCGGAGCAGTTTTCCAAAACGGCTGTGTGTCCTGAATGTAAGGGGCAGCGTTTGAATAAGGAAGCATTGCATTTTAAGATAGGCGGGAAAAATATTGCTCAGCTGTCAGCTATGGATATTGCTGAACTTTATGATTGGGTAACTCATTTGGATGAGCACATGTCTGCCCGCCAGATCCGTATAGCAGCGGAAATATTGAAAGAAATACGTTCACGTCTGAAATTCCTGATAGATGTCGGGTTGGATTACCTGTCGTTAGACCGTTCTTCAGTAACGTTGTCTGGTGGAGAAAGCCAGCGTATACGTTTGGCTACCCAGATCGGTTCTCAGCTCGTTAATGTGCTTTATATTTTGGATGAGCCGAGTATTGGTTTGCACCAAAGGGACAATGACCGTTTGATCCGTTCCTTGAAAGCGCTTCGTGATACAGGTAATACCGTGGTGGTTGTGGAGCATGATGAAGATATGATGATGAATGCCGATTATATTATTGACATGGGGCCGAAAGCCGGGCGTATGGGAGGAGAAGTCGTGTATCAGGGTACACCTCAGGATATGCTGAAAAAAGACACGCTTACTTCCCGTTATCTGAATGGAACCTGTGCTATTGAGATTCCTAAGGTTAGAAGAACTGGTAATGGACATTCGCTTTGGTTGCGTGGAGCCTGTGGCAATAATCTCAAGCATGTGGATGTGGAATTTCCTTTAGGCGTATTGATTTGTGTAACAGGAGTATCAGGAAGCGGAAAATCCACTTTGATTAACGATACACTTCAGCCGATCCTGTCCCAGCATTTCTATAGATCCTTGAGAGATCCTTTGCCATACGGCAGTATTGAAGGTCTGGAGTATATAGACAAAGTTGTGGATGTTGACCAGTCGCCTTTAGGACGTACGCCGCGTTCAAATCCGGCTACGTATACAGGTGTCTTCAATGATATCCGTGCCCTGTTTGTCAGTTTGCCCGAAGCCAAGATCAGAGGATATAAACCGGGACGATTCTCTTTCAATGTGAAGGGTGGACGATGTGAAGTCTGTGGCGGAAACGGTTACAAGACGATAGAGATGAATTTCCTTCCCAATGTGTATGTACCGTGCGAGGCTTGCCATGGTAAACGTTATAACCGTGAGACTTTGGAAGTCAGATTTAAAGGTAAGTCAATAGCTGATGTTTTGGACATGACCATAAACAGGGCTGTGGAATTCTTTGAAAATCAACCGGTCATCTTGAATAAAATAAAGGTTCTTCAGGATGTCGGATTAGGTTACATCAAATTGGGGCAGCCTTCTACCACGCTTTCTGGTGGTGAAAGCCAGCGTGTTAAACTGGCTACGGAACTATCCAAAAAAGATACCGGAAAGACTCTGTATATTTTGGATGAGCCGACGACAGGTTTGCACTTTGAGGATATTCGTGTCTTGCTAGGTGTATTGAATCGTTTGGTGGAGAAGGGTAACACGGTTATTGTTATTGAGCATAATCTTGATGTGATCAAAACGGCTGATTATATTATTGATATGGGACCTGACGGAGGTCGTGGTGGCGGAGAATTGCTGGTTTCAGGAACTCCGGAGCATGTGGCTGAAAGCAAGGTCGGTTATACTCCTAAATATTTGAAGCAGATATTATATGGCAAAACAAAAGATAAATAAGACCAATGTGGCCCGCCTTTTGGATAAAGCAAAGGTGGTGTATGAATTGATTCCGTATGAAGTGGATGAGAATGATTTAAGTGCCGTTCACGTGGCAGCTTCATTAGGTGAGGATCTGGAACGTGTATTCAAAACAATTGTTCTTCATGGGGATAAAACAGGGTATTTTGTATGTGTAATACCAGGTGAACATGAGATTGATCTGAAAATGGCTGCCAAAGTCAGTGGAAATAAGAAATGTGAACTTCTGCCATTAAAGGAACTCTTGCCAACAACCGGATATATTCGTGGAGGTTGTTCACCAATAGGTATGAAGAAGCATTTTCCCACTTATATTCATGATACGGCTGCTCAGTATGATTATATTTACGTCAGTGCCGGACAGCGTGGTTTACAGGTAAAAATTGCTCCTGAAGATCTTCGTAAAGAGGCTCAAGCTGAATACGCTGTACTTTATTAATGGACAGATCTGGTTTAGAATTTACCAGTTTATTTTGTTCCAGACTGTAATGTGAGGTATTTAAATGAGCGAAAAATTTTGGATGTAACTTTAACGTGAGTTCGATATAAAATCAAAAGATAGTAAGTTGCCCGTCATTGATAAAATTAACATCAATGGCGGGTTTCT
>URDY01000043.1 GCA_900546665.1 uncultured Paraprevotella sp.
AACCATAATTATACTGCACAAATTCGTAATTATATTAAAAACAC
The DNA here is from genome assembly GCA_900546665.1 of uncultured Paraprevotella sp. Lineage (GTDB taxonomy): Bacteria > Bacteroidota > Bacteroidia > Bacteroidales > Bacteroidaceae > Paraprevotella > Paraprevotella stercorigallinarum. The sequence goes on from URDY01000043.1 coordinate 45, forward strand.
GTAGCATTATTGAAGATATTTCTTATTAAATCTAAATAAATTATACTAATTACAAATTAATTTTATTTTCAATATAATAAATTCATCAATTTTATCTATTTTTGTCTTTCTCAATAAAAATAAAAGTTACTATTGTTACCTTTATATTCTCATTTAAGCTATATGACTACAAAATTCTTCCTTACATTAGCTATTGGAGCTTTATTAACCTCCAGTTGCAATTCAAAGGCTACATCAACACAACAGCCTACAGAGACTGACAGTATTACTGCTACAAGCAATGAAGTGGTCAAAACCATCATGCAAAGAAGAAGCATACGTAAATACAAACCACAACCAATCGAAAAAGAAAAACTCAACCAGATTATAGAATGTGGAGTTTATGCTCCGAATGGCATGGGACGTCAGTCATGGGAAGTACGTATTGTGGATAATCCGCTGTTATTGGCTGAAATTGATTCCACTTACAGCGCCTTCATGAGTAAAACAAACAGCAATGCTCCTCAAAAAGCAGCATTCGGTGCACCTGCTCTTGTCTTCATCGCATACGATACAAGATATGATCTCTCACAAGTAGATTGTGGATTACTGGGAGGAAATATGCTGATTTCTGCCCAGTCAATGGGAATAGGTTCCTGCTGCCTTGGCGGTATATGCCGTTTTTTCAATGCTCCGGAAGGAAAAAAACTACTTGAACGTTTAAACTTCCCAGAGACTCATAAACTGCTATATGCCATTGCATTGGGTTATCCGGACGAATCGCCAAAAGCCAAACCAAGAATGATGGAAAAAATCAAATTTATAGAATAAAGAGACCCTCAATATGAAAAAAATCAAATTTAATTCTTTATTGTTTTTGATTAATACAGTCATGATAATCAGTAGCCTTTTTGGATGCAAGTCCGTTGACAAACCATTTAAGTCACTATCAGTCAGTGAATTTGAACAATCTTTAAATGCCACGGACGTTATTTGCCTTGATGTCCGTAGTAACGAAGAATACGCTGCAGGCCACATTCCCGGAGCTATCAACATTGACGTTCTACAACCTGACTTTGAATCAAACTGCATAAAGCGTCTTTCCAAAGATCATACAATAGCCGTATACTGTCGAAGTGGTAAACGCAGCAAAAAAGCAGCACAAATTTTAAGTAAACAACATTTTCAAGTTATCGAACTGAATGATGGTTTTTTAGGATGGACACAAAAATCAAAGCCTGTCAGCCTTGAATAAGACTTCAACAAACTAGAAATAAAATCAAAAGCGGATATAAATTTGACCTGATCCATAAATGCCAAAGAAAGAATAATGGCAAGTAAACTTCAAAAAAATGTTATAAGACATAATTTTATTTGCATATTCCAATTATTCTTTCTAATTTTGCAGCGCATTTGAGAACAAGCGGAAATAGCTCAGTTGATAGAGCACTAGCCTTCCAAGCTGGGGGTCGCGGGTTTGAGCCCCGTTTTCCGCTCAAGAACAAGACAGTTTCATTCTATAAAAGAAATGAAACTGTTTTTTTATATATCAATGTCTTGAAAATTAAGTGGAGTCTCAACAGGTTCATTTTAAATGATTTATTAGAATAAAAGATTCAGCATTATTATAGGACACGATCAATTTGAAATATTTAAACTTTATATTATTCATTATCCTAAAATAAATTGATAGGAATCCTATTATTTCACTATCTTTTTCCTTCTGTATGTCATAGGAGACATATTCATCTGCTTTTTAAAGAATTTGTAAAAAGCAGCCTGATCCGAAAAATGGAGTTGCTCTGCTATCTGCCCCACAGACATTTTATCATCTTCCAAAAAAGCCAAAGCATGATGAATAATTTCATCACATATCACATTATAAGGCGTTTTTCCAGTCACATCCTTAATTATTCTGGACAAATGTTTGGATGTGATACATAATTCATTGGCATAAAAATCAACATGGTGATGTTCCGCAAAATACTGGGATACCAATTTGAAAAAATTCAGCGTCACAAAATCACTTCTACCGATATACTTGGACTCCACCATATTCTGCGCCTGGCAGGAAAATAATGCATTTCCCATTTCCAAATTAAAATTTTTGAAATAAAGTTCGGCTAATTCCTGCCGGTAACAATGTGACGTATCCGCCAGTATTTCTTTAAGCAACTGAAGCTGCTGAACAATAAGCCTGACCGATTTTTCTGTAAAGCCATAAATCGGTTTATTCATCCGCTCCAACGGATGCATTTTCGGACCAGGCCGCAGATTTTTAAGTGAGGCACTGGCAAAATCAAAAGTAGACAAAAGTAACCAGGCTTTCAAATCAGTCCTCACGATTCCTATTTCCAAAGTAACCGTATCCAACAAATCAAGAAATACAGGTTTGTTTAAAGAATAAGTTTTTCCATTTACCCTTACATCCAAACAACCTTCGCTTACCATTAAAAAGATACGGCTATGATCTATAAGAATTCCTCCTAATCTGTAAAAATCAGCAGGAGAAACAAGCAATACCTGATGATTCAAAGAACAGCCGACAGGAAGGCGCAATGACAATTCATCTTGATTCATTTGACAAACTATAAATATAAATCCGTTTTACGCAACAAAATTATAGAATAAATGTCTATTTCAAACAAATCTATAACATACAATATGCTAACAATTCCTAACGACATTCCTTCTGGACAAATGTTTGAGCTATTCAGACAAACAAATCATGACCGAGAGACCATACTTTTGCGCCAAACTATTACAAAACAAGCATAAAATGAGAATGAAAACTTTTTTAGTATCAAGCGTATGCTGTATATGTCTTTTGACAGCCTGTCAGCCCAAAGCCCCGCAAAAAGACGGAGACAGCAATTATCCGCTCATGACTCTCAAACAGGAAAACAGACAGCTGTCCATAACCTATTCAGCTGTCATTGAAGGTAAACAGGATTTGAGATTCGTCCTCAAGTATCAGGTACCATTACACAAGTTTGTGTAGACGAAGGTGCAAAAGTCCATAAAGGACAAGTGCTATTTGTTATTGATCAGATTCCATATAAAGCAGCCGTACAAAAAGCCCAAGCCTCTGTAGCCACTGCAGAAGCCAACGAAGCAACCGCCAAGCAGACACTTGAAGGAAAACAAATGTTGTATAATGAAAAGGTCGTATCTGATTTCGAGCTTCGCACGGCACAAAATGAATATAAAAGCGCCCAGGCCTCTCTCATGCAAGCCAAGGCAGAACTGACCGATGCGCTCAATAACCTTTCATATACGGAAGTCAAAAGCCCGGTAGACGGCTATGCCGGTATGACCTCTTTCCGTATCGGTGCACTGGTCAGTTCGTCAATGACGGAACCGCTTATCACCGTTTCTGACAATTCGGAAATGTACGCCTATTTCTCATTATCCGAAAAACAGGTTCTGTCTTTGACTGAACAATACGGCTCTCTGGACTCAGCTCTGGAATCTTTTCCGGAGGTATCACTGGAACTGAATAATGGAACGACCTATGAATTAAAAGGACAAGTCGATGTAATCAGTGGCATAGTAGACAAAACCACTGGAACAGTCAGTCTCCGTGCTGTATTCAACAACAAAGACAAAAGACTGATGAGCGGCGGACAAGCCAATATCGTCGTACCTTATGAACGTAAACAATGCCTTGTCATTCCACAAGGAGCCACTTACGAAATACAAGACCGGATTTTTGCCTATAAAGTCGTTGACGGCAAAGCCGTATCCACGCCTATCGAAGTATTTAAAATCAACGATGGCAAGGAGTATATTGTAGAATCCGGACTTCATGCCGGTGACGTGATTGTATCAGAAGGAGCCGGTTTGCTAAAAGCAGGAACAACAGTCACAGGCAATAGCAAGGACACAACAAAAGAAGAAGTTACTAACCAGAAATAAGGAGGAATGTCCATGAAACTTCAACATTTTATTGACCGCTCCATCCTGTCTATCGTTATCTCAGTCGTTATTCTGGTAGCCGGACTGATCGGACTTTATGCCCTGTCCGTAGAACAGTACCCCGACATTGCCCCGCCTACCATCAGAGTATCTACCACATATAGCGGCGCCAATGCAGAAGCTGTTCAGAAGAGTGTGATCGTACCTTTGGAAGAAGCCATCAACGGTGTAGAAAACATGACCTACATGACATCTACAGCCAGCAATACCGGCAGCGCAGAAATTACGGTCTATTTCAAAAAAGGCAGTGATCCGGACATGGCTGCCGTCAATGTCCAGAATAAAGTCTCTACCGCCACTTCCTTGTTGCCTGCCGAGGTTACAAAAGTGGGAGTAACTACAACAAAGCGCCAGAGCAGTACATTGATGATCTTTGGTCTGTATAGTCCGAACGGCACTTATGACGAAACATTTCTTACTAATTATCTGACCATCAATGTCAAGCCTCAAATACAACGTATTGCCGGAGTCGGCGAAGTCAATGTCATGGGCGGAGACTATGCCATGCGTATCTGGTTAAAACCTGATGTTATGGCCCAATATGAACTGGAACCCTCAGACGTAGAAGCCGCACTTTCAAGCCAGAATATTGAAGCCTCAACAGGTTCTATCGGTGAAGATTCAAAAAACGTATACCAATATACATTGAAATATCGCGGCCGTCTGGAAACAGAAGAGGAATTTGAAGAAATAGTGATCAAGTCATTTGATGACGGCCGCGTGTTGCGCCTTAAGGATATTGCCACCATTGAACTGGGAGCTCAAAGCTACTCCTATACCGGAACAGTAAACGGTGCTCCGGGAACGACATGTATGATCAACCAAATTGCCGGTACGAATGCCAATGAAATCATTACAGACATCAACGCCTATCTTGATGAACTTCGTCAGAATCTGCCGGAAGACATGGAACTGGTGGAACTGATGAGTACCAAGAACTTCCTTGACGCATCTATTGACGAAGTAATCAAGACCTTAATAGAAGCCATCATCCTGGTCGTATTAGTGGTATACGTTTTCCTGCAGAATCCGCGATCCACTTTAATCCCGACCATCAGTATTTTTGTATCTCTGATCGGTACGTTTGCTGCCCTTTATCTGGCAGGTTTCAGTATTAACCTGCTAACCCTTTTTGCTCTGGTCCTGGCCATCGGAACGATTGTGGATGATGCCATTATTGTGGTAGAGGCCGTACAGACCCGTTTCGATGAAGGTTACCGTTCGCCTTACAAAGCCTCAGTGGATGCCATGAGCGGTATTACTTCCGCCATTGTGACCTCTACATTAGTATTCATGGCCGTATTCGTACCGGTCTCTTTCATGGGCGGCACATCCGGTGTATTCTATACTCAATTCGGAATCACTATGGCGGTGGCTGTCGGTATATCCGCCATCAATGCCTTGACACTCTCGCCGGCACTTTGTGCACTGATCCTCAGACCTAACGAAATTCTTGTTGAAGGACGGAAGCCTGAATTTTCCACCCGCTTCCGTATGGCTTTCGACTCTGCCTTCAAACGCCTGATCTCCAAATACAAGTCCGGTGTAAAAATTTTTATCAAGCACAAATGGCTGGCCTGGGCTTCTTTAGCTCTGGCCGTGTTCCTGCTCTGCTATCTGATGAGCACCACCAAAACCAGTCTTGTACCTTCAGAAGACACAGGATCCATTTTCGTCAGTCTTGATGCTCCGGCAGGAAGCACACTGGCAGAAACAGCAGAAATCATGGGCAAGGTAGAAAAAGAACTTCAGGAAATCCCACAAATAGAAAGTTTCAACAAAGTTGCCGGATTCGGCATGGGGTCCGGAAGCGGTGCCTCGCACGGTATGTTCATCATCAAGCTGAAACACTGGGACGAACGTCCGGGCAAAGAAAACAGCGTAGACGCCATATCTGAGGAGATTTACCAACGAACGGCACATATCAAGAACGCCAGCATATTCGTATTCTCCCCACCTATGATTTCCGGTTACGGCACAGGAAACAGTTTTGAGCTCTATCTGCAGGACCGCAGTGGAAAAGGTATAGACGAATTGAGTAAAGTCACTAATGATTTCATTGCAGTTCTCAACCAACGTCCTGAGATTCAGATGGCCTTAACGTCGTTCAGTGCAAAGTTCCCACAATACCGCGTTGATGTAGATGAAGCTCAATGCCAACGGGCAGGAACGACCACAGAAGAGGTACTTAATGTGCTTGCCGGTTATTTTGGCAGTATTTACGCTTCCAATTTCAACCGTTTCACCAAGCTTTACCGGGTCATCATACAAGCGCCGTCTGATGAACGAAAAAACATGCAATCCCTCGACAATATCTACATCAAGACCAATGGCGGCATGACTCCTGTCAGCCAGTTTGTCAAGCTGACCAAAACATACGGTGCAGAGTCTTTAACACGATTCAACGTGTTTACCTCTATCAACGTACAGGGTATGCCTGCTGAAGGCTACAGTTCAGGCGATGTAATCCAGGCAGTCAAAGAAGTGGCACAACAAACTCTTCCTACCGGATACGGTTACGAATTCTCCGGCATGACCCGTGAAGAAGAGCAAATGGCCAACTCCCACGACACAGTCATCATTTATGGTGTTTATATCTTATTTATCTACCTGATTCTCTGTGCATTGTATGAAAGTCTATTTGTCCAGATGGCCGTCATCCTGTCCGTACCATTCGGTCTGATGGGTAGTTTCTTCTTTGCACGTCTTTGGGGCATAGAAAACAATATCTATCTGCAAACTGGATTAATCATGCTAATCGGACTACTTTCCAAAACAGCCATTCTGCTCACAGAATATGCTACCGAACGCCGTAAACTGGGATTATCCCTCTCACAGGCAGCCATGAGTGCAGCTTCTGTCCGCCTGCGACCAATCCTGATGACAGCCCTCACCATGATCTTTGGCCTGTTACCGCTAATGTTCGCTTCAGGTGTCGGTGCAAACGGCAACCGTTCGCTGGGTGTCAGTGCCGTAGGAGGCATGCTTATCGGCACAATAGCCTTACTGTTTGTTACACCCGCACTCTTCATCGTGTTCCAATACATTGAAGAACGGGTTATGGGTAAACGTAAAGAAGATAGAAAATGATAAAAAGAATGATTTACATAGCGACGTGCACATTTTTGCTTAGCAGCTGTCACATCTACCGAAACTATCAGAGACCGGACGATCTGCCTACTGACAGTCTCTATCGTGAACCGGCCAACAGCAATGATACTACCTCACTGGGTGATCTTCCCTGGCAAGACATGTTCCGTGATCCTTTGTTGCAAGACCTTATCAGTTTCGGTCTTGAACATAACACAGACATGCAGACAGCCTTACTAAGAGTTGATCAGGCTAAAGCCCAACTGCAGGCTGCCCGTCTTTCATTCTTGCCTTCACTGACCTTATCGCCACAAGGTACACTGACAAGTACAGACGGCAACAAGACCATCAAAACGTATGAACTGCCCATACAGGCCAGTTGGGAAATAGACCTTTTCGGCAATCTGCGCAATGCCAAACAAGCTTCGGAAACGACTTTGCTCAGCCAGGAAGCCTACCAGCAGGCCATACGTTCAGAACTGATTGCCACTATAGCCAACGATTATTTCACTTTACTCATGCTGGATGAGCAGATCCGCATCAGTGAATCCACGCTCGACGTCTGGCAGGAACAGGTCCGTACCATGGAACTTCGACTGAAAGTAGGCGAAGAAAACGAAAATGCAGTCACACAGGCCAAGGCAAGCCTTTACGAACTGAAGGCCAGTCATAATGACCTGATCCGCCAACAAAGAGAAACAGAAAACACGCTGTGCACGTTACTCGGTACAAGCTACCGCCCCGTCAAACGGAGCAGCCTGAAAGAACAATCCTTCCCCCAAGACATCCAAACCGGAGTACCATTACGCCTGCTGTCACGCCGTCCGGATGTAGTACAGGCAGAAATGACTCTGGCCAACGCATACTACACGACCAACCAGGCCAGATCCGCATTCTATCCGAACCTGACCCTTTCCGGCAGTGCCGGATGGACCAACTCGTTGGGAGAAGCCGTAACCAATCCTGGAGGATGGATTCTTTCAGCTGTAGCTTCTCTGGCACAGCCGATATTCAATCGTGGAAAACTGATTTCCAATTTACGGGTATCCAAAGATGAGAAGCAAATTGCCCTGCTCAACTACAAACAAGCTTTACTTGATGCCGGACAGGAAGTGAATGATGCGCTCTACAGTGTCAAATCTGTCAGAACGACACTCGACAATCATCAAAAACAATGCAGCGAACTCCAACGGACCGTACAAAGTGCCGAAACGCTTTACCACACAGGCAATGCCACTTATCTGGAATTACTTACCGCCCGACAGAGTTTATTGTCGGCACAGCTGAATGTAGTTCAGGATACTTTTACACAATGTCAGGCAATGATTTCTCTCTATAATGCTCTAGGTGGAGGATCCCGGTAAAAGGTGTTTATAGGTTTATAATTAGGGTAGGTTACGTAGCCGGGATCCATTCACCTTACCTTAATCTCAATTGCACCTCTCTTAGCGTAGAAAGGCCACACGGACAGAACTTTCCGACAGTTCTGTCCGTGTCTGTATTGAGCCATAAGTCACTTGTCTAATTTGAATTTCTTCTTATAATACGATTCTGCCGTATAGAGTGCTGCTGCCGGATTATTTCCCGTCACACGGTCTTTGGTGACCAATGTCGTCACATAAGCTTCGGAATATTTATAGAACAGACTGTCATGCCCTACACACAGACCGATTACCACATTCAGATCCGTATGTGCCTCATTCAACAGACGCGCCTGCAGAATAGGATTACACATGGCAGCACCTATAGATTCACATTCACCAGGAATACCTATCGAAGACTTGGCCTTACCGGCCACCTTGCAAATCACGGCATAAGGTTCAAAACCATTGGCACGCAATATCCGGGCAAAAATCCGGGCTTCGCGAATCAGACCGATACAATTGGCAATACCGATTCTACGGGCACCGATTTTACGGGCAAATTCCATAATCTCCTGCACACGCGTCCATTGGCAATATCCCTCATATTCCACCTCCGCACTGGCAACCATGATCTCATGATTACGTTTTTCCTCATAACGTTCAAGTGCCCAATCCATATCTTCCTTCAGCAAATGCGTCGTCAGACAGAAATCCGGATAAGTGCGGTCTTTCCATTTACAGTTCTGCGTACCACAGTCCGTACAGGACAATGTTGTCTTTTCCGATAATTCTTCCATTATTTACTTATTATTAAATCCAACATCAAGAATCCCCGTTCGTTGCCACATCCTTACTTCAGAAACCTAAATCTGCTTACTGGTTTGACTTTTTAGCCATACATTTCGGACAGATTCCCTTCACCATATAATTGATGGAATGCATGACAAACCCTTCAGGCAGTTCAACGATCGGTACATGGATTGTCTTGAAACAGAAAGTCTGATGACAAGATTCACAGTAGAAATGTGTGTGCATGTCATCAATCGTACACTCTTCTTCTCCGCTGCATATCTCATATTTCAGTACTCCGCTTCCGTCTTCTATGGCATGAGCCACATGATGACTGACAAAAAGACTCAGCACACGGAATATACTCGACTTGTCCACAGTGATCAGAATATTTTCCAGATCTGTCACCGAAACCGGATGCACTTCCGAAAGCATCGCCTTCAGAATCATAAGCCGGTTGGCCGTCGGCTTCAGTCCTTTCTTTTCCAATATTCTGCTATATCTTTCTATATCCATCTTATCTATTCCAATCATTCCATTTTCTTCGCAAATATACGCATTGAATTCAATACGGCCAGCAATGCCACGCCTACATCTGCAAAAACAGCTCCCCAAAGTGAAGCAAATCCTGCAGCTCCGGCCAACAGTACAATAACCTTCACGGATATGGCACCAATAATGTTCTGACGGACTATACGTCGTGTATAACGGCCTATCCGGATTGCGGTTACTATTTTTGAAGGCTGATCGTTCTGTATAACCAGATCCGCACTTTCAATTGCGGCATCCGATCCCAATCCGCCCATGGCAATTCCAATATCACTCAGCGCCAGGACCGGTGCATCATTCATACCGTCTCCAACAAATGCCACCGACTTATCCGGCCGTACAGAGATTTGTTCCACGTATTCGGCCTTATCTTCCGGCAACAGGTCACCATAAGCCTTCTCTATATGAAGATCACTGGCATATTTTTCCACAATGGCTGTCCTGTCACCTGACAATAGCGTCAAATCATCAATACCCATGGTCTTAAGATCTGCAATGGTTTGTACCGCATCTTCTTTCAAACTGTCCGCCAATACCAATCCACCGGCCAAAGCCCCATCCACGGCACAAGCTATGACGGTTCCGCCTTCCTCGTCCCAGGAAACCGGCAGTTTCACATGATTGTGTTCCATCAGACGGTTGTTGCCGACCAGCACTCTCCTGCCCTCTATTACGGCCTCTACACCTTGACCGGATATTTCCTTCACGGCAACTTCCGTAAGAGGACTGATTTTCCTTTCTTGCGCATAATTCACCACCGTACGAGCCAGCGGATGCGTACTGCCTTGTTCCAGCGTAACGATCAGGCTCAGAAGTTCCTCTTCCCGGAATCCATTGCAAAATATTTTCTTCACCTCAAAACGGCCTGTTGTCAGCGTACCGGTCTTGTCAAAGGCCACGGCATTGATCCGTGTAATCGCATCCAGATAGTTACCTCCCTTAAACAAGATTCCCAAACGGGATGCAGCCCCGATTCCGGCAAAATACCCTAACGGCACGCTGATAACCAGCGCACAGGGACAGGAGATTACCAAAAAGACCAGACCTCGGTACAGCCAGTCGGAAAATACATACGTAAATGCAGGTACAAACAGAGCGACCAATGCCGGCACTGCGGTTATCAGAGCAGCCAGAACCATGACTACAGGAGTATAAATCCTGGCGAAACGACGGATAAAAAGTTCTGCAGGAGCCTTGCGTTCAGAAGCGTCTTCCACCAATTTCAGGATCCGGGACAATGCGCTCTGCTCATAAGGCCGGGATACCTTCAGATGAACCGTCTGCCCAATCACGATGGTTCCGGACAGGACTTCGCCATCACGACCGACCGTACGCGGCATACTTTCACCCGTGAGAGCAGAAGTATCAAACAGAGCCTGTTCTTCCACAAGATAACCATCAAGCGGTACACGTTCCCCCGGTTTGAGTTCGATCTGTTCACCTGCACTAATTTCCTTTGGTGAAACCACCACATATTGTCCGTTCCGCCATACGGATGCCTGTTCCGGACGGACATCAAGCAAAGAACTGATATGGCGGCGGGCCCGGTCCACAGCCCTGTGCTGGAACGTCTCGCCTATCGTATAAAAAAGCATTACGGCTACAGCCTCCGGATACTCTCCTATGCAGAACGCACCGACCGCAGCCAGTACCATCAGCGTGAATTCATTAAAACAGTCACGGTTCCGTATGGCCTCAACCGCCTCTTTGATGACAGGCCAACCAACTGGTAGAAAGGAAAACAGATACCACAGAACAGGAACGATACCGTTCTGAAACCACACTATTCCTGCTTGCTTCATCACCATACCGGCTACAAGCATACAGAAAGAAAGAAGTGGACGGATCATAACCGAACCGGAATGATCATGTGCATGATGATGACCGCAACCACAATCTTCATGATGGGCATGTTGACTGCAACAAGATCCGCATTCAGCAGCCATGCCATTGATTTTAACTGAATCGAAATGAGTTTTCATATCTTCATGTATTTTAATCTATTCTTTGACACGACAAAAGTAGATAGAAAACAATGCAATCCGGTTGCAATTTTCAGACACTGCACACCCATTCTCTTCTTACCGGCTACCCGGCAAACAGCTATACATGTAACTCCACGACAAAACGGGTTCCTTTTGTATATCCCGTATCCAATGTGAGCGAACCGTTCATTTTACGGGCAATCAAAGCACATATTGGCAAACCCAGTCCGTCACCTTTCATAAGATCCTTAGGCTCAGCAAACGGAATAAAAAGTTGTGCCCGTTTTTCCTCGGGTATACCGTCTCCTGTATCACTGACGACAATCTGATGGCTATGTGCACTGCGTTTCTTGAATTCCAACGTAATTTTTCCTCCGGCGGGTGTATGTCGGGCCGCATTGACCAGCAAATGGGAAAGCAAACGTTTAAGCTGGTCTGCATTGACCGCCACACTCAACTTAGGTGCATTGACAACAAGCGTTACATCCGGTTTCACAGTCTGACGGACCGTATCCATCACTTGCTCACAGAACACAGCCATATTCACTTCCTTCATCTCGTACATCTCCGCCAGTGAATTTTCCAATACCGCCATTTCCTGTATATGCTCCAGATAAACCGATATGGCTCTGACAGCAGGCATTTGAGAATCCAGATGCTGCAACGCCGGTTGCATCTGAGATGATATATTCTGAATGAAACGGGTTTTCTGGGCATTATGTTCATTCAAAGTCACGATCTCAGCCTTCTGCTTGCGCGAAAACAGGATGAAGCGCAACAGCACCAGGCCAACCAATACCAATGCTGCGGCCAGTATGGCAATCACGACCCACAATGCCACAATAAAATACTGCCGGGTTGTGAGCGTACTGTCTTTCTCAGCCACAGTTTTTTGCAAATCAGTATATTTTCTGTCAAGCTCCTTGTATTTTTTATCTGCAGCCAATGTTTTCACCGAATCATTCCAGTTTACGAAACTGGCATAAGCTCTGGCTACCATACGCGCACTGTTGGCTTTCCGACCGACATCAATCAATGCCTGATAACAGTCCTTCACCTGATCGTAATTATCCAGTCCGCTATATTGTCCTATCAAGGTATGTAACGCCTTGTCGCCCTCAGGTACCATCCCGAAGGTATAATAGCAAATGGCCTGCGTATAAAGCAAATCGCTGGCAAGTGAATCGTTTTTCGATGCCGCAGCAGTCTCTTCAAGCCGCTTCAACTGTTCAAAGACCTTGGGAGCCCGTTTCATGTCAATATACATCCGCATGCGTTCCTTGACGATAGGATAACGAAGGGCACTGACCCTTGCTGCATCCGAAGGCAAGGCAGACAATATGTCCTGCTCCACTTTCAACAGGAAATCAAAGGCTTCCGTATACAGTTTCTCCTGATGATAAAGTTCCCCTGCTTTGACTCCGCTGCTGACCGCTTCTTCCAGACGGCCGGCTTTCATAAAAGACTGACTGGCCTGGACAAAGAAATACCGGGCTCTGGTATATTCTTGTTTTTCCAGATTCTCACGGGCTTCCTTCAACTGGTCCTCCGCACGGTTCTGCCCCCATGACGGGACAACTAGACACATGATCGCAAACAGGGCAAAAACAGTTACTTTTTTCATCATATCCTTCTTTTTTCGAACTCAACAAATGTATTAATTATAAATCAGATTTCAAACTTATAGGGCAAGAATATATTCCCCTTCATATTAACTTTCTTACAGTCCAACTGCCAATCCCGTTTGTCCGACAACCTCTCCTGTCCAATCACCTGATTTCCGTCCTCAACAAAACAATTAAGGCCAATCATTGAATAGTCTGTTTACCATACCCAATCAATCCAAGCCCAAACGGACATGACCACAGATCAAAGTTTCTGAAAATACATTTTGATCACCTTTTTTATATCATCAATCCTTATTTGTCACGATAAATCAGACACACAAAAAATACTTTTAATATTTATGCACCTACAATACATTAAATCGAACCTATGACCCCAAACACCGACCTCAAACATTTCGACTTTCGGGCTAACGTACATCTTGTCAACTACTATACTTTCAGTAAGATAGGCCATGTCCGACCATTGTATCCGGTAGCATTTGGAGAC
>URDY01000044.1 GCA_900546665.1 uncultured Paraprevotella sp.
ACCTTAAAAATGCTTGTAAAAGACTATATTTCAATTATTTCAAAGACCAATTCCCATTTTTAACGGGACAGTAGTGAAAGTGAATAATCAATTTTGTTATTGCAAAGTAAACAGACGATTTGGGAAAGATTTGGGAATTTTTGGGTCAGTTTTCCGGTTTAGGGAATTTTAACACAAAGTGGTGTGTGCCCGATTCAAAAGAATAATGGATGTCAATCTGATAATATGACGCAATGGTGTGGAAAATGGCCAGTCCGAGGCCGATGGAATCCTTATATGAGGAATCTGCCTTATAGAATCTGGTGAACATTCTGCTGCTGTCAAGGGGGGCTGTTCCGGGGTTGCTGACAGCCAGCATGTCGCTGTCCGTGGTGATGCTGACGCACCCCCCTGCCGGTGAATGCACGATGGCATTCTTGATCAGATTGTTGATCAGCGTATGCGCCAAAGACTCATCCATGCAGGCGCACAGCGGATTCTTTTCGTATATCTGGATCTGCATCTGCTTGTCTTCATAAACCTCTGACAGCAAGTCGGCTATCTGGTGGATATGGGTGTTCAGGCATACGCGGGTTCTGTCCGGAAACTGGCCGTTGTTGATCCGTGAGAGCAGCAACAGTGATTTGTTGAGCTGGACGGCGCGGTTCAGGCTTTGGTAGATGTCGCCGATATGTTTCAGGTCCTTTTCCGTCAGGTTGGCGTTTTCCGTCAGCAGATCCAGTTTGCCCCGTACTACGGCCAGTGGGGTTTGCAGTTCGTGAGAGGCATTTTCGATAAACTGTTTCTGTTCTTCGTATACCTTTTCGTTTCGGGCCTGCATCTGGATGGCCGCTTCCGTCAGTGTGCGGAATTCCCTGATGGCGGTATGGTTGTCCAGCGGTGGGGCGGGGCGGTCCGGTCTGATCTGGCCTATCCAGTCCAGAAGGCGTTCGAGCGGTTTGAATATCCGTTTCAGAACCAGTCGCGTACCGATCAGCGTACAGATCCAGAGAATGGCATAGAGTACGATGAGGTACCAGAATATGGCATGGATAAGATCATCTCTTTCGAGAGTGGACAGGCGCAGTTCCAGTTCGTAATAGTTAAGGTCGGAGGCCCGGAAACACGACACCATTACCCGTACGGGTTCGTATTCGTCTTCAGTCTCTATATATACAGTTGAGTCGTAGAATCTTTCACGGAAATCTTCTGCTTCATCCGGTGTAATAGGACGTATGGTATAACTGTGCAGAATCTGGTCCTCTGTTTTCAGAATGGTGGAGTCGGCCAGGATTTTTCCCACCACGATTTCCCGATAGTTCATCAGGGTGTCGTCCGTTTCGTCCATCACCTCGTCAATGACGGTGAGATAGAAAAACAGACCCCACAATCCCATTAGCAGGAGCAGGAACACAGACATGCGCCGGTTGATGTAATGCAGAAGTTTCATAAATTCTGTATGATAAGACTATATATAAAAACTAAAACAGGCATAAGGTCACACCTATGAAGAAAGCCGTCAGGTCAGGATTTCTGATATCGGTCTATTCCGGCTCGCTGACCAGTTTGTAGCCAAAACCGTATACGGCCTTTATTTCAGCCCGTGATCCGGCCGTTTTCATTTTCTTGCGCAGATTTTTCACTTGCGAGTAGATAAAGTCCAGACTGTCAGCCTGGTCAATGTCATCCCCCCATACGGATTCGGCCAGTGACATCTTGTTGATCAGCCTGTCAGGGTTGCTGGCGAAATAATACAGCAGGTCGAACTCCTTACGGTTGAGCGTAAGCGGTTCATCATTCACCCGTGCTTCCCTTGTATCCGGAAAAATGGTCAGGTTGCCGATGATGAGGCTGGTGTCGCCGTCGGCCTTTTTGCGTCGCAGGAGTGACTTTACCCGTGCGTTGAGTTCGGCCAGATGGAAAGGTTTGGCCAGATAGTCGTCTGCTCCCAGATTCAGTCCTTCCACCTTGTCCTCAATGGAGTCTTTGGCCGAAAGGATGATGACGCTTTCCTTCTTCCTCTTACGTTTCAGATGGGCCAGAATGGACAGACCGTCGCCTCCTGGAAGCATGATGTCCAGCAGGATACAGTCATAGTCATAGTCATTGATCTTGCTCATTGCGCTGGGATAGTCTTCCGCACATTCGACTACAAATTTTTCTTTCAGGAAAAAGTCGCGTACAGTTTCCCGCAAGGCTTTTTCGTCTTCAATGATAAGGATTTTCATATCTGTTCCGTTTGATAAAAAGGTAGGGCGGCTGTCTGTTCTGGCGGGTTATTCCAATCCGTCAACGGGAAGTTCGTCTTTTTTGCGGTAACCCGTGCTGGTGAGGATAGCGATCAGTTCATTCTGTTCATCCAATATCCTTACCTCTATATATGGAATCTTGCCATGATTGAATGTTTCCCGTGCTTCGGCATAAATAACCCCTTCCTTTACGGATTTCAGGAAAGCGATATTGGCTGAAAGCGAGAGGGTGATATTCTTGTGGCTGTTGGCTACGGCGGCAAAGGCCAGGTCGGCCAGTGTGAAGATGGCACCTCCCTGGCATACACCAGCTGCATTGAGATGACGCGGGGTCACTTCCATGCTGACGCGTGCATATCCTGGTTCTATGTGAAGTATGGTTGCACCGGCTTCGCGTGCGAAGCGGTCGTTCAAAAGAAATTCTGTCAGTTTCATCTTGTTTGATTTATTTGTTTTCCAAAGTTACGTTTTTTTGTGGAATACCCTGCATCCGATGCTGGAAAAAATAGAGTAGCCCGTACGCTTTGGACCTTTTGTCTGTTAGTGGAACACTCCAGTTTGGGATATATGATTCTTTTAACATCGGATAGGAAATGGCTATGTAAGAACCGTCCGGTCCGGTCTTTTTCAGATACAGAAGATCGGTAGAAAAGCAGTATCAAAGATGCCGACAACAGTCCGAAATAAAGAAAATGTGGATAGAAACAATTTGGAATAGGAAAAATCAGGTCAAATGAATAATTTTAATTTACTGAATAATAGTGATTTATAATTTATATAGAAGAAAAATGAAAAAAAAGTGATTTTTTTTTGCGGGAAATCAGTTTTTCGTTCGTCTACATAGTAGAAATCAATCTGGAAAAATGTATTAACCTGAAAAATAATAATATGAAGCATAATAAAAATTCTGATTTTAAGAGCCGTTCCCGTCCAGACATAGTCTGTCATCCGGAAGAATGAAAAAAATGATTTTTGCGTGAATTGCGTTTTTCGTTCGTCTTTTAATTAAAAACCATGATAACATTAATTTTTAACCTAAAAATTTAAATTTTAAATGAAAACAAAATTACTTTTTACAGCAGCACTGATGAGTGCAGCAGCATTGTATTCTGAACAGGCTATAGGAGAAAATACAATGCGTTATTTGAATGCCGTCAATACAAGTGAAGTGGTTATGACTGCAGATGTTAATGAGCAGCAAGAATCAGGAGTTGATATTTCAAAATGGGTTCTATGGAACTCTAAAATGGAAACATTGGCAAGTTGGGATCAGTGTGGCTGGTTGACCGATGTGCAGGGTGGTAATTTCAGAACTTACACAATGCCAACTGATGCAGATATTAATAAAGGTGAATGTCCTTATCCTAATGCCGTAGAACGTTGGCAGGGTGCAGAACTGAAGTATGCGGCTAATACCAACATTTTGTATCAGAAAATTAATGTGCCTAATGGTGATTATACCGTAACCATGTGGGCGGAAAGCCAAGATCTTGGAGATCATACACATAAAGGAGGTATGTTTGTATTTGCAAATGAAGTACAGCAAGATATAACCAATCACTGTACGTTACAGCAGTACACGTTGCAAGTTACTGTAACGGACGGAACTTTAACATTAGGTGTTAAGACCGGTGAAAACGGCAGCGATGATAACCATGTAGTAATGGCTGCTGTGACAATATTGGCGGATCAGAACATTATAGATGGCATTAGTACGGATAATCCGTTGGATGTGACTGGGGCTGTTAAGAATTCTTCTTGTGTAGCTGGATATGGATGGGAGAGAGATGCACGTAACGCGTCACGTTTTTATGTTGTTGATAGCCGAGATTTAGATAGTGAAGCCTACGCAGGGGCTGGTATTGAATATTGGACAAGTGAAACTGATCCGACTAAAAGTGCAGATTTGATTTATCAGGATATAAATAATCTTCCTGCAGGTAAATACAAGGTTTCTGCTGTGGCAATGGGACGAAAACAGAATGAAAATAACGTTTGCAAGGAAGGCTTGTATTTGTTTGCTAATGATGGAGAATCTGCAGTTACTACCAATGTTTGGGGAAAGGTGACAGTAGAAGGAATCGTGTTAGCAGATGGTGTTTTGCGTGTTGGCTTACGTGCGGGAGAGAATAATGGTAATAATTGGCTTACTCTTTCTCAGGTTAAAGTTGAGTTTGTTGGTGAGGACTTGAGTGCGATGGAAACAGCTTTGGAACAAAAAGTAACGGAAGCTCATAATTTGGCTAATGAATTGAAGGATTTGGTTCCAACAAGTTATATTACCCAATTAAATGACGTTACAAATAAAACATGTTCAACTTCAGAAGAATATTTGGAAGCAATATCTGAGATTGATAAGCTGATAACTGATGTCAATGAAGCAAAGGCTATTTTTAATTCTTCTTATCTGTCAGTGCAAAATTATGCTGAGTACTTGTCTGGAGCATTAAAAGCAGATGAAAGTGCTAAAAATAAATTAAACGAAACGGTTGTTTCAAATAAAGAAGTTGCATTTGCTTCTGAAGACCAAAGCGTGTGGAAAGAAGCCGGAAATTCAATTCTGGAAGCGTGCAAAGCCTTCTATGATTCAAGTGATGGATTTGTTGAAGGTGTGTCAAATCTGGACGTAACACCTCTCATGGTGGTTAATGCTGGTTTTGATGATAAAACAATGGACGGATGGACTAGTACTGTGATACCTAATTTAGATTATGGCATGCCGTTTTTTGATTTCACAAAGAACAAACCTACTTTTGATTTTTATCAGGAGATAGATGTTCCAAACGGCCTTTATAATGTGTCAGTTCAGGAACATGCGACCATAGGTGATAAGACAGACCTTTATATCCAAAGTTCTGAGGCTCGAATGACAACTAAAATGAATTGGAATCATGGAGGAACTGTAGAACAGGCTGCAAAAGATTGGGAAAATGATAAGGACAGAAATCGTGTTACAACGGGTAATGTACTTGTTGTTGATGGTAAAGTACGCATAGGCGTGAATGTCCATATAGGATTTAATGGGCAATTGTTCTATGATAATTTTAGATTAACAATGGTAAGCGACGGTGCTGCTGAAATCCAGAATCTGTATGACACAAAATTGAATGAAGCCCAATCAATCAGTCAGGATAATTTAACTGAGGCCTTTAAAACGAAGTTGATTCAAGCTATTAACATGCCGGCAACTACCTTGGAGGAAAAATATAGTGCCTATGTTGCTTTGAAGGAGGCTGTATCAGAATGTAGTTTGGCTGGAAATTATCTGGTATCCATACCTCAATTGATTGAGTCTGCTAATGAATGTCTGGACAATTCTGAGGCATCCAAGAGTCTTAAAGAAAATTTAAAACAGCTTGTTTCTCAGGTAGAAGGGTATCAAGAGTTGGCTACAGGTAACGAACTTCGTGATTGCTATACACAACTGGAAACAGCCTTGCATGACTATATGAGGGTTGCAGATCCTGTAGAAGAATATCAATTTGATATGACATTCTTGCTGATCAATCCCAATGTACATACATGGAGGGGTGGTTCTCCTGCTACTGGTTGGTATTGTGATTTGGATCGTGGTAATTTCCAGGTACAAAGTAATGATAAGCAGCAAGGAGAAGATGAAGGATGGGAATTTGTTGAAGCATGGACTTCTGGCGTATTTCACCAGAAAGATGGCAATGGCTGGTTGATTTATCAGTCTGTTGATTTGCCGGTTGGTGCTTATAGTTTGTCAGCCTATACATTTGGACAAGATCCAGGAAATAACGATGCTCAATCTACTGATACTCCTTCTGCAAACTTAAGTGTAGGATATGGTTCTACAGTCTTGGCACAGGGAGAACCTGTAGAAAAAGGAACGAAGAAACTCCAAACATTCTCTTTCATGGTTAATGAGCCTTTGACAGGTGATAAGAAAGGTAAGTTAGGTATCTTTATCAATGAAGATAACGATTGTTCATGGTTTGGTATTAATGATATGAAACTTGTCAAGGTTGCTCCGACAACTTTGTCATTGAGTGAAGAAAATACTTCATTAGGCATTGATTCCGATACTTATGGCAATGTGACTGTAGATCGTACTCTTAAGGCCGATAGCTGGAATACCTTCTGTGTACCATTTTCCATGACAGCAGAACAGCTTGCTGCTAATAAGATTACAGAAGTCCGCAAACTGGAGAATACGGTAGAGAACGGTGGTTCAGTTGTATTGAACTTCTCAGAACCTGTAACCGAAATCGAGGCTGGAGTACCTTATATTGTGAAGGTCGGCGAGGCCGTAAGCCAGATTACAGTCAATGGCGTGGCTGTGAAGGTTGCAGAACCCGCTCCATTGGAAGTAGGCAGCGTGAATATGCTAGGTAATTATGGCAAGATGAGTATCACTGGCGACCAGTATTTCATCAGCGACAACAAGTTCTATCGTGCTGCAGATAAGGACGTGACCGTGAAAGGTTTCCGTGCTTATATCACTTTGGATGAAGTTATGGTAGGTGTGAACCAGATGCTGATTAATATTGACGGTAATGTGACCGCCATTGAAGATGTACTGGGTGAGGATGTGGATGCCACAGTCAATGTATATACTATCGATGGCGTATGCGTAAAATCCGGTGTGAAGTCATCCGAGGCTCTCGATGGTCTGCGTAAGGGCATCTATATTGTCAACGGTAAGAAAGTCGTTAAATAATAACCAAAACAGAATTATAAACTTTAAAAAATAAATTAAATCCATGAAAAAGAAAAATTATATCCAACCGGAAGTAAATGCAATGAACCTTGTTGGTGAGGAACAGGTGATGGCAGCGTCAGTATCTTCAAATGTAGATATTGAATATGCAGGCGATGCTTATGAAGATATGGAAGCCGATGTAAATGATAACCGTTTCGGCAGTTTGTGGTAATTCATTTGAAGTGAATGACAGAAGCAGATGACAGCACATCTGCATGACAGAATAATGAAGGGTAGTCGCTAAAGGTGTGACTACCCTTCTTTTGGATATAGAAGGGTTTGAGGATGGCGGTTCGTGGCTGTTTGTACATGTGAGAAGATTCACAGGTGTGGTCGGGAATATCCGTAAATAAGATTGGATAATTGTTGAGAGGGTTCAGAATGGCTTGCTACAGTTTCGATATTATGATACTCTGCTGGAAAGACCGAATGGTTATATCAGGTGTAGAATAAACGCTGGGTGAGTGATCAAAATTGTTGAATAGCGCTTGTCTGTGTAAAGCATATTCCGTAAAAGAAACCTGTCGGAAACATCACCCCAAACCCTTTATGGCATAAACCCCTTCACCTCTTCACTTTCCTTTGTTTATGCGGCTTTCAAGGTGAATGGCCTCCTTCACCGCTCCTTCACCATCCCTTCACTTTTCCTTTTTGGTCCTTCATTTTCCGGTTTTATGACAGAATGTATAAAAACAAGATAAATGAAAAATATAAACATTTTCAAAAAAGTAAAGCTTACTTTAAAAAAAGTAAACCTTACTTTTCTGAAAGTAAAGCTTACTTTTTTCAAAAGATGCCGGACTTGAAGATGTAGCTTTGGTAGTTTTATTTTACATTTTGATATTTTGGGCCATATCTGGTTTGTAAGGAAGGTGAATATCAGATGTTCATCTGTAACAGGCTGTTTAACAGGTAGATATATCTATAAATGAAGAGGTGAAGGATGAATATGGGTCAGTAGTCTTTATGTGGGGATGGGATCTGCTTATATCGGGGGATGAACTTCTTGTTTCCGGATGCTTTCCGGCTTTGAAAAAACCACCTTGAGGTTTTTTCATGGGACCAAAAACCGTCAAAACGACTATGAATGACCATAAATGACGGGGTGTGTCCATAAATGACTGAAAGTGACGTTCCTGTTTTTATTGTGTGGTATCTTTGTAGGGCAGGGGGCGGAATACGATATAAAAATCCCCGCCCATGCCTTGTTTTTTTAAAATACCGGGCAGGGCGGGGGATTGATACTGTTATTTACGGATATTCGTTATTCAAGTACCGGTCGATACGGATGCTCCAAATGTTCCGGATGGCCGGCTGAACAGACACTGATCAGTTTTTGATGACTTTCTTGCCATTGATGATGTACACACCTTTCTTCAGATTGTCTGTAGCTTCGGACTGGCGTACATTGGATTTGATCAATTCGCCGGCTACGGTGTAGACATCCAC
This sequence comes from uncultured Paraprevotella sp., assembly GCA_900546665.1. Taxonomy (GTDB): domain Bacteria; phylum Bacteroidota; class Bacteroidia; order Bacteroidales; family Bacteroidaceae; genus Paraprevotella; species Paraprevotella stercorigallinarum. The sequence continues at coordinate 8,404 of URDY01000044.1, forward strand.
TTTCTCATTGCCGGTCATTTCAGTGAGACTGATACCGGTGATGATACCGTCTATTTCCGTTTTGATCATTTCCATATCGTGACCTTCCTGATCCTTGGCCAGAATGCTGGCGCGGAATCCGTCAAGCACACTGCCTGCAGGAGCTTTTACAAAAGCCTGATCCTGCAGTATGAAACTGCCTTCTGCAAGAGCGCCGCTTCCGTATTGTCCCGTCATGGTGACGGTGGCTTTGTCATCGCTGACTGTGATAGCCTTGTCGGCGGCAGTCTGGCTCTTGACCTCTACGTTGTCGAATGACATGGCTTCTTGTATGTCGGCAGCAGTCTTGACAATATAAGGTACACCGGCCTCAATTTCAGTTTGCTGGCCGGAGAATACGATGACGCAGGCATTATTATCCTGTTTGAGACTTTCGATTTTGCGGATGTCGCTGAAATACTTTGCAGCTGTTTCGGCATCCAGACTGAACGGCAGACAGAGTGTATTCCATCCTTCGTTCTCGAATGTCCTGTTGAGTGTGACATTCATCGGCATATCCTTGGCGATGACAGACTGTGCTTCGTCTTTTTCGTCCAGAGTAAGGTAAGATCCCCAGTAGGTGAGCTGGAAATTATCGGCCTGGAACCATCCTTTTGAGCTGTTGCCGTCACCGGTTGAACGGATACCGATGCGAAGCGCTTCACCATCGGCAACCAGTACGCCGTCAGCGTTCAGGGTGCTCCAGTCGTTGTTGTCGTCACCGCTTACATTGGTCAGAGGGTCAGAGTCGACAGTCTGGCTGCCGGCCTGTGCGTAAACATGCTGGTCGGTCAGTTTATCCACACCGTCGGTGTTGCGCAGGGCACCGGTAACGGTATAACGTCCTGCCGGCAGACCGTCTACTTCCTGATGCAGGTCGAGTGAACTGATCTTTTCGTTGACCACGCTGACAAAGTATGTACCGTCGGCTGCCGGACGGTCACTCCAGGTGCCGTAAGCTTCCCAGCCGCTGGCCTTCTTGTCGAGTGTCCATCCTGTGGTCTGGCTTTCGAAACTGGGGTTGGTCAGGAATTCAGTCATGTCATAGCTCTGGCCTTTGACGGGTGCTGTTTCCAGTTTGGCGATTCTCAGTTGGGCTACGATATCAGCAGTGGCGGTTTCTACATCTTCCGTAGTAGCCGTTTCGCTGGCCAAAGTTTCGTTGCCTTTGTTGACTGTAGCCGCCAGTTCGTCTTTGGCTGCGGATTCACTGACGGCAGACAAAAAATCCGTTGCTTCGCTGACTGCATCTTTCAGTGCGGTCATGGCCGACATGCTCTTGCGGGCATTGTCCAAAGCGGTTTCCAGATTGCTGATGGCTGCTTCCAGCTCCGCCTTGTCTTTTCCTTCGATGGGTTCGGCAGCTTTCAGGGCATCGCTCAGCGGTGCGCGGTAGGCACCGGCTACGCTGGCCGGTTCTACGGTTTTGGCATCTTCTACCAGTTTGGTCAACCGCTGTTGCAGGAGACTCAGGTCGGCTGATGTTCCTTCGATCGTCACAGTCACTTCTTCTGATATGGCCGGGCTGACACTGGTCGTACCGCTGTATTTGGCCTGGAACTTGTAGGTGCCGCCGTAATAGTCTTTGCAAACGTAAGTGGCAGTTCCGTCTGATTCAACAGGCAGTGTGCCGACGATCTTGCCATCGCAAAGGAGCTGGACGTATGCGCCTTCAGCCGGACCGCTGACGGTCATCGTAATATTGAACGGTTCGTCAGACTTGTGGCTGTCGCCGTCGGTATCGATGCTGACAGAAGCACCGCTTGAACGTTCTACTGCTTCGATGCGGTAGAGTTCACTTGCATGGGCTCTGATGGTCGGAGCAAATTCTGAGTTCTTGAATACGCCCTGTTCTTCGTTGCTCCACATGTCTGTGATGCGGCATTCCTGATCTTGGGCAAATCCGAGTTGGGTCAGGTCGAGCATGACCGGTTCGGCGCTTTCAGGAGTAGGATCCTGGGTAAACACGCGGAATTCCATGGTTACACCCTTGTCGGCATTCTGTACGTCGCCGTCGTAGCCTACCAGAGCCTTGAATGTCTTATACTGATGTCCTTCAGGAAGAGTGAAGGTCAGAACTGACGGGGCATTGACACCGAATCCCTTTTCGTAAGTGGTTCCGTTGATGGTCAGTGCGCCACCATCGTTGTTTTTGTTGACTTTAGGGCTGCTCCATCCGTTGACCGGATTTTCATCCCATGCTATGGTAGTCAGTGAGGTTTCCTTGCCGTCTGCATCCACCAGTACGGGATTTACCCAGTTGGCATGGTCGTAGTCCAGACCGTCACCGCCGTTGGTCACTACCAGATAAAGTTTTTCGGCACCGGTGATGTCTGCTGACAGGTTGACACCTTCTGCCTGGCTGTTGCGGCTGATGAATCCGCTGCAGGCTACCTGTTTGCCCGGATCGACCTTGATGGTTACATTGCCGCCGTTCCATTGGTCGGTCTTTTCTTCACGGATTGTAGGATCTTCGTTGAAGACCATGAATTCTACGGATGACTTGCTGCCCTGGTCGGTTCCGGTGTTGTCGATTCCGGCAAAGGCGGTAAACTTTTCAGCACCTTCAGGAAGATCGAACAGGAGAATGGAATTGGCATGTACGGCAAATCCGTTGTCATAAGTCTGTCCGTTGATGGACAAGGTGCCGCCTTCAATATTCTGGTTGACATGGATGTTACCCCAGCCACAGGTGCCGCGCAGGTAAGTCTTTTCAGTCAGTTTGATGGTACTGCCGTCCTTGAGCGTGACAGTCGGGTTGATCCAGTCGGCATGGTCACAATCATAACCGTCGCCGCCATCGGTCACGACAAGAGCCAGCTGACGGGTGTTTTCCGGAAGATCCACGGCCACGTCTGTGGCATAACCGGTTGTAAGGTAGGAAATGGTACCACTGCGGTAAAGCACGTTCTTTGGATTGACGAATGATGAACCGCCGGTATTGAACAAGGCTACGAACTTGTCGCCGTTGGCCGGATCATCGGCAGCCCAGACAATGCGGTTGTCGTTGCGGCTGAGCTGGCGGTTGTTGGCAGAGTAGTGGTGCATGTAGAGCACTTCGGGATCTGTCAGCAGCTTGTTGGTCGCCTCGTCGTTCTGGGGCAGATCGCCTCCGAACATCAGCGGTGACTTGAATATGGTCCACAGGTTCATCATGGTGTATTGTTCATCGGTGGTGAAGTTGGTCCATCTTTCTTCACCGCGTTCGCCACGGATACTGATCTTACCCAATGGCAGCATGTCGGCATCAGGCCATGTGCCCGGAGCGATGTAAGGCGCCCATTTGGCACATACGTTGAACTGGTAGTTCAGCTGGCTCCAGTTGTCCCAGAAATCATCCACCGTACGCCACATGTTGGCGTGATTCTTTACGTGCTCCATTTTGTTGAGAGGTGTTTCACCAGGAGATATACTGAGGACGATGGGGCGTCCGCACTGGTCGATGGCATGGCGGATCATTTCTATTTCGGCCGTATGGTAAGGACGTGACAGGTCGTCAACCTTCACAAAGTCCACTCCCCACTGGGCATAAAGGTCGAATATGGAATTGTAGTATTCCTGTGCACCCGGTTTACGGTAATCTACCTTATAATTGTCTCTCAGCCATGTGCAGGCGGAGTCGTTGCTGGCAATCATGTCGCAAGTGATGCCATTGGTGCCTTTGACCGGCAATTTCTTTTCGGCTGCGATTTTCGGCAAACCACGCATGATATGAATACCGAACTTCAGACCGAGTCCGTGTACATAATCGGCCAGAGCCTTGAATCCGACACCGTTGGCAGCAGAAGGGAAGCGGTTGAGTGCCGGCGTATAGCGGCCGTACTCATCGTATACATAGATTGGGTCGGTCTGGTTATAACCTCCGGCCTTGTCATTTTCTACGAACCAGCGGATGTCGACCACCACGTATTCCCAGCCATAGGCAGCCAGGTGTTGGGCCATGTAGTCGGCATTGGCTTTGACTTCACTTTCTACAACCGTAGGACCGTAACAGTCCCATGAATTCCATCCCATTGGGGGAGTCAGTGCCCATTTCTGAAAGGGCAGTTCGTTACCGGTTTGGGCTTGCATTCCCAATGACAGGGCGCCTGCCATGGTCAGCATCAGTAGTTTTTTCATAAATATAGTTTTAATTAGTGGTATAAAATATAGGTTATAATGATGTTTTTCTTCTTTCCGAGATGTTTTAAGGTCTTTATCGTCTTCAAAGTTATAGAAAATATTTTTTATACCGTTAACATTTGGATTTAAATAAATGTTAATTGTACAATATATCCTTGGGCAAAAAATGTAGCAGACTTGAAAAATGTCAGTATTTGTTTTTTGAATGTTCGGAAAGTGTTTGTTTTCCGGTCAGTGAGGTTTGGTTGGGGTATGTTGAGGTTTCTGTACATAAGATTGAATTATTTATGAAAGATTATTTCATTATCTCATAAGAAATTGATGAATGTATAAAGACTTGGTATTTTGATGATATGGGATAAATTGAAGATCTGTCAGAAATAAGTCGGTTCGATTTTTGCGGATACGGATTAAAATTTATATTTTTTTGTAAAAAAGGTCTAAATTCATATTGATTGTAATTTTAAAAATAAAAATGAAATATTATTTTTGTTGTGATAGTATTACACTAATCATTTCTTATTAATCACAAATTTAGTTTCAACATTAAAATTTCAATCATGAAAAAACACCAAAAACGAATCAGAGAACTGATTATGATGTGCTGTCTGATGTTTTTTAGCGGACAGGCACTATGGGCGCAGGAGGACAATCTGATCTTGCAATTGGATTTTGAACACACCGACGGCAGGACGGTATCCGACCCGGATCATTCCGGTATTTCGGCCACTCTGATGAACGATGCCAGTGTGGACCAGATGGGAAAATTCCATATCCTGAATCTGGGCAACAACACCGGTTATCTGGATCTGACGGAAAAGGCCGGCAACCTGTTCCGCCAGACAGACAATTACACCATTTCGATGTATTACAGAGTCAATGAGAAAGCGTCCTTGTCCGGGGCGGG
>URDY01000045.1 GCA_900546665.1 uncultured Paraprevotella sp.
GGGAACGGACGGCCGTCCTTTGTGATAGGCGTCGGCATATGATAGTAATATACATAACAAAGTGCCGTCGAATCGTCAATTATAATACTTATAGGTGTTTTTTTCATAATTTTCCCTTATTTCATTATATAATAAAGTCTGTAATTCTCGCCCTTTTCACGGCAAAACGGATATTTTCGCAGCCGTTCAAATGATATTTCAAGATTAACACGCTCTTGAATTTCCGATATGCCGTGTTTTTTCACATCTCTGTACAGTTCATCAATAAGGTCATTTCTGCCTTCTGTGCCGAGTGGCATCCAACAAATTTTAAGAAAACGTACCGACAGATATTCACGTTCTATTCTTTCCTTTATTTCTGCTGTTTCAGCCGCATTTGATGCCTTTTTGAAAAGCTCGTCTGCTTTATTTATGAGAGCCTCGGAAATAAAATCCGTATCTGGCTTATAATAAAGGCTAAGCCCCTTCCCTTTTACTTCAGAGCACAAAAGCTCAATATACTGCCTTATATAATCGGCAGACCTTCCGTATACTCCGTCGGTAAACTCCATTATAAGCTCCTTAACATCCAAATCGGTATTCCACATAAGCCTTGCACATAAATATGCCTCCAGCTCTGCAAGACCTGTTGCGGCACCGTATGAAAAATTGCCCTGCTCTAAAATTCCCGAAACACCGCATTCCTTATAGTACCGCAAATTATCCGCAAGTATGTAATAATTTGGAAACGGCAAAATGTAATAAGAAAAATGCGATATTTATAAATTTGCATAATAACATTTTAAAATAACAATAATATGCTAAACTTTACTACTAAGATTAAGACATTATGTCTTTGTGCTATTTCGCTGTTGTTTAGTTCAGCTGTACTTGCTGACACATATCCGACTTCTGACGAATTGATCGGACGTTATCATTTCTCAGGAAAATGTTCAGTTGAAGCACCAAGTATTCCTGCCGTAAATGACTATGATGTAATTATCCTGCCAGCAGAAGGAGAGAATAATCTCTACGTTTGTGGCTTGTTCGGATTTGGTGGAGGAATGTTAACTACTTATAATCCAGAAGATGGAACCTTGACATGTAATACGGATGGTTACCTGTGTTCAAACGTTGATATGTACTCAACTTATACCGGATATTGGTTCATGTATTCATGTACAGAATCCCCATGTATCATGGAAGTGAAGAATGACAATGGCATTATCTTAACTGCTACTACAGGCTTAACGGGAATGGATTTGCTTGCCATGCAAAATATCACTTATGAGGCAGGTTTTGCACTGACAAAAAAATCTGTCAATTTCCCAATAGAAGAGTTGGCGGGTTCTTATGACTTCAAGTCTACATCAGGTGCAATAATCAATTTTATAGAAGATGCTAAGTCTGATTTTACGATTGATATTACCGCTATAGGTGAAGATAAAGTAAACATTCAAGGCCTGTTTGGTTTTGATGACGCTATTGAAGCCACTTATATGAAAGAATCCGGAATTATTCTTCTTCCTCATAATTACACTTTTTCTAATGAAATGATAATGGGGGATGATGAAAAAAATGGCTTGGTTAATTATGAACAATATCCCTATTTCCTCGTTAACGATGGGGCGCTTGAAACTCCAAGCAGTTTTGTTCTAAATAATGGAATTGATGAGGTTTTGGAAATGCCTATACAGTTTTCATTTACTGGTGGAACTGCAGTAAATACAAATTCTGATGCTGTCAAATCAATTAGTTCAAATGATGTAAATATCTCTGTATGTAATGGTACAATAAATGTAGCAGTTCCTGAAAAAGAAAATATTACAGTCTATTCAGTCCAGGGAACCAAAGTCGGTTCTATCAATGGTCAGAATGCTTCATTCAGCAATCTTACTCCTGGATTATACATTGTTAGTGCCGGTAAAACCAATGTAAAGGTAAACGTTCGCTAACTTATTTTTAAGTCCATAAGAAGAGAAACAGCGGCCTTTGACACCCTGTTTCTCTTCATTATTATTAAAGGTACAAAACTTTCATAATGAGAAGAAACCACCAATTTAAGACTTCCACATTCAGAACGTCCTTCCAATCGGTATTGCCTTACGTATTGCCATTTATGTTCTGTACGCTATCCTCTCAAGCAACTTTTGCCAATCGTTTTACTTCCATTCGAAACGGTTCGTTTCTCCAAACTCAGAATAACACCAGAAGAGTGACTGTCAAAGGTACCGTTTACGATAAGGAGACTAATGAGACCATGATTGGAGTGTCTATTCGAGTCGCAGGAACGGATATCACGACAATAACAGATATGGATGGCAATTTTGTTTTATCCTTACCCGAAGGTAACTATAAGCTGACGCTGACTTATATTGGATATGACAAAGTAGAATGTGAGTTCGATACCAATAAACCCGATAAACTCAAACGTATTGAAATGTCGACTGGTACCACTAAAATACAAGAAGTTGTAGTTACAGGTATCTATCAACGAAAAAAAGAAAGCTTCACCGGTTCTGCTGCCACTTTTGAAGGTGTAGAACTTAAGAAGGTGGGTGCACAAAACATTTTGCAAAGTTTGAAGACCTTGGATCCTTCATTCAAGATAGCTGATAATATTCAGTTTGGATCTGATCCTAACAGAATGCCTGATATTGAAATTCGTGGTAAGAGTAGTGTGATGGGGCTTAAAGAGCAATATGGAACAGATCCTAATCAGCCTCTTTTTATCCTTGATGGCTTTGAAACAGATTTGGAGACAGTTACCGATCTTAACATGAATCGTGTAGCCTCCGTGACCATTTTGAAAGATGCGGCCTCAACTGCCATTTACGGTTCAAAAGCAGCTAATGGTGTTGTGGTGATAGAAACCATTAAACCGGAAAAAGGACGCCTGCGGTTAAGTTACAAAGGTGACTTCAGCGTCACAGCCGCTGATTTAACTGATTACAATCTGATGAACGCCAGCGAAAAGCTCCAATTTGAAGAACTGGCAGGTGTTTATACTGATTTGACGAATAATCCTCTCAACCAGTTGCGTTTGGACAATCTTAAAAATGAAAGAGAGAAAGAAATTGCACGAGGAGTAGATACCTATTGGCTCAGCGTTCCTTTACGTACGGGATTTACACAGAAACACAATGTCTATGCAGAAGGTGGTGAAGAAAACATACGCTACGGTCTCGGATTAAGTTATGGCAACACCAAAGGAGTCATGAAAGGCTCAGACAGACAGACATTGGCCGGTAATCTTGATCTTATATACAGAACAGGAAAGTTCCAGTTCAGTAACAAGTTAACAATAAATTATCTTGATACGTCAGACCCTACTGTACCGTTCTCAGACTATGCCCTGGCCTGTCCGTATTACAGAAGTCATAACGCTAACGGAAGCATAGACAAATATTTATATGTGCCGGAAAACGACACGGAGTCACCGGTTGCCAACCCTTTGTGGAACGCCCATCTCAACAACTATGATGTCAGTGACAACTTTGGTTTTACAAACAATTTCATTGCAGAATGGTTTGCTACCCGCGATCTGCGTGTACGGGCTAAATTGGGTTTGACAAATGAGGTCGGCACCTCTGACACAAGACTTTCCCCGCAGCATACAGACTTCGACAGCATGTCTGACACAGAAAAAGGTTCTTTCTCACATTCAGAAACCAAGAATTTTCAATACGAAGGTGATTTGTCTGTTACATTTGGTAAACTTATTAACGACAGTCACATGGTCAACCTGGTAGGTGGATTTAATTTTTCCAATACACAAATAGAATCAAACGGCTATAAGGCCGCCGGATTCACAGAAGATCAGTTTGGTGCGCCGTCATTTGCCAACAGATATCCGGATGGTAGCAAACCTACGTATAACGAAAGTACAACACGCGCCGTCAGTTTTTATTTAAATGGAGGCTATTCCTATCAGGACCGCTATCTGCTCGATTTGAACTATCGTCTTGACGGTGCTTCAATGTTCGGAACCAACAACCGTTTCCGTAATACATGGTCTGTGGGTATCGGCTGGAATATGCATAAAGAGAAGTTCATGCAGAACACTGATTTATTCCAGCTTCTGAAACTCCGTGCTTCTGTCGGAAATCCCGGAAACCAGAATTTCTCAGCCTATCAGGCTTTCACAACATATGAATTCAATTCGCTGATGACTAACGTATTCGGAGCCGGCATGCTGATTTCATCATTAGGAAATCCTGATTTGATGTGGCAGAATACGCTTAACTATACAGTTGGTACAGACATAACTATGTTTAAAAATCGTCTCAATATTAATGTGGATGTTTTCCGCAAAATCACAGATCCTCTGCTGGCTGTTATCACAACCCCGGGTTCTACCGGTATAAAAAGCGTATCCATGAATGCCGGACAGCAAACAACAGATGGTGTGGAAGCGACTTTACGTATCTCTCCCATTTATGATACCAAACATGGCATCAACTGGACTATCAGTATCAACGCCCGCACCTACAACTCATGGTATAACAATATAGGTAATTCTTTCAGTGCGCTCAACAAAGAAGGCCAGACTGCAGCTACCGGAACAACCCGTTATTATGACGGAGGAAGTCCTACCGCCATTTGGGCCGTACGTTCAGCCGGTATTGATCCGGCTACGGGAAAAGAACTGTTTATCAAGAAAGATGGAACATATTCTTTTGATTATGATGTTAACGATGAAGTCGTAGTAGGAAATACACAACCCAAAATCGAAGGTGTCATCGGAACGACATTCTATTACAAAGGATTTTCACTGGGATGTTACTTCCGCTATCAGCTCGGAGGACAGATTTTCAACTCTGACCTTTATAATAAGGTAGAGAATATCGATCTTGCTGATGTAATGTACAATCAAGACAGACGCGCTTTATATGACCGGTGGTCCAAACCCGGACAGGTCGCACAGTTCAAAGGTATTTCACTGGTACAAAAAACCGATAAATCCTCCCGTTTTGTCATGGATGAAAATACATTCTCCGGCGAATCATTCAATGTCGGCTACGAGTTCCATCAGGATTTTATTAAAAAAATCGGACTTTCCTCACTGACCTTGCAGGCTAACATGAACGATATGTTCCGCATCTCTACGGTGAAAGCCGAAAGAGGAATTGACTATCCGTTCGCACGAACAGTGTCTTTCTCAGTTTCAGCAACATTCTAATCTTCATTCACATGAAACAGATTAAATTTATTATACTTTGCACTACTATCATGTTTGGTTTCACTGCTTGTAGCAAATGGCTGGACGTTAAACCTTACGATCAGGTGGCGGAAGATGACCTTTACAGTACGGAAGAGGGATTCAAGAAAGTGCTCAACGGTGTCTATATTGATTTAAATACAGACGAACTATATGGTCAGACTTTGACTGTGGAAATGGTCGAGATTATGGCCCACTCTTATCTTGTGGACGATGACATTCTGACCTGGGGTAATTATATAGATCTTGACAACCGTAATTTTACGAGCGAATATTGGCGTAACCGTTTGGACAATACATGGAACAAAGCATACGCCTTGATACGCAACTGCAATACCCTTCTTGAAAAAATGGATCAGAAGAAATCTCTGTTCACCGGAAACAACTATAACATCATCAAAGGAGAAGCTTTGGGATTACGAGCTCTGTTACACTTTGACATGTTCAGACTTTTTGGTCCGGTATACAAGCTAAATCCTACAAAAGAAAGTATCCCTTATTGTACAACGACATCACTACAGGTTCAGGAACTACTTCCGGGTAATGAAGTCATGCGTCATGTTATTGAAGACCTTGAAGCCGCTTCTGAATGTCTTAAGGACGACCCTATCATTACATCAAGCGACCATCTGGTCAACCACAGTACTACCGGAGACAATTTCCTTGAATACCGTACGCTCAGATTGAACTACTATGCCATACAGGCCCTGCTCGCGCGTGCCTATTTCTACATCTCTTCTTATTCTGACGGAAACCAGGCCGAATACAAAAGATTAGCCCAGCACTATGCTGAAAGTGTCATTAACGTGGCCTCAGAACATTTTCCGTTTGTTGATAAAGCCAATATTCTGGGCTCACCTGAAAACGTAGACCGCATCTTCGCTTCCGAGCTGATTTTCGCATTGTCGAATACCAATCGCAATCTGATGTTTAAAAACAACAATGATCCTGACCACCGTCCGCAGCCTGTGCTGACAATGGATCCTGTTCTCCTCGAAGCACCCTATTTCGGAGGTGGCGAAACAACCGGCGGTTCAACGGATGACTACCGCTACATCGCCAACTGGAAGAAAAGCGGTAACTCATACTATTTCTATAAATATGCAGATCTCAATGATGTCAGTCTCATACAAAATACCATGGTACCCATGATACGCCTGGGAGAGATGTATATCATTATTGCCGATCTTTATGACGATTACAGCGAACGCCCCATCATGGGACAATGGGCAAACAAACTCAGAGAACACCGCGGTGTGGAGAAAATGGACGAGTCCACCTATGCTTCACGTTATCTGGTCTATGAAGCTGTGAGAGAATTGTATGGTGAAGGACAACTGTTTTTTTTCTATAAAAGAAACTATTCATCCATTCTGACTGTGTATGAATCACCAAGTCAGTTTACAACGCCATCTGAGAAATTCTACGTAGTACCATTACCCGATACTGAAACCGAAAACAGACAATAACAACAATGAAACATCACATTATAAAAAAACTTGCAGGACTTTTCACCGTATGTGCCATTTTAAGCGCATGCGACGAAAAAACTCCGGAAACTTATCATGCTCCCGACGGAATATACTTCAACAACCTTTCGTCAAGCCAGGTCCTGACAGATACAACAACTCTATCATTCGTCTATCAGCCGGACGGGACAGAATATCTTGACATCCCGGTCAAAATACAGACCATAGGGTTTCAATCTGACGAAGATCGTCCTATCAACATTAAAGCCTACTCAGACAATGCAGTTGAAGGTGTTGACTATTCACTAATTACGCCGCCTATAATCCCGGCAAACACATCTTCCATAGATTATACCGTACGGCTTATAAAAACAGACGCCTTACTCACCGAAATCAAATCAGTGACGCTTGAGTTGGGAAGTAATGATTATTTCAGCACATTTCTGCCAGACGTGTCTACTGGTGATAACAATCATCCCATTGCAAGTCGGTTCACATACCGTATAGATTTTTCCAATTTCTATTCAACACCACCGGCCGGTTGGTTGGAGGAATACGTAGGTGTCTTTTCCGAACGTAAGCTGCGACTTATCTGGAAGCTTTTCGACAGCATCATACCCCGCGAAAAATTCAATGAAAAGGGAGCCATACCATTCAACCAGTGGGTCTACATGAAAAATGAGCTGGACATCTACATGACAGAACAACTCTATATTATGTTAGGGCTTATTTCTGGAGAAGTCGACCCTGATGCCTTGGTAGATCCAGATGCACAAGGCGACGACAGAGAATTACTTGATTTTACTCCTATTACATCAGAATAATAACAAAGAATTTATATGAAGAAATTCTGTTTACAATTGACCCTGGCTGTCATCACATGTCTATGCGTCTCTGCCTGTGCCGAAGATAAAGGTAATTACGATTACAGAGACCTGAACGATCTTACCATAGATTTTGACGATTCTTATTCTGTCATAGCACGAGAAAATTTCACCATAGAACCTGAAGTGACGGCCAAATCCGGATTTAATCCGGATTTATATACCTATGAATGGAAGGTATATGATATAAACGGAACGCAAGAGCCCACTACTCTCGGTTCTGAGCTCAATCTCTCAGGTGAACTGATATTGACTCAGGGTGACTACAAGCTTGTTCTGAATATCACTGAAAAATCTACAGGCATCTATTATCAGAAGACAGCTAATCTACATGTTGACACGCCACTGTCATCCGGATGGCTTCTTCTGTGTAACGATAATGGTAGAGCATGCCTTGATATGGTATCGCATATTAAAACAACAGATAACATTTATCACGATTTGTTGAAAAATACAGATATGGAAGACTGGCAGGAACCGCGTCAATTGCTCTGTGACCCGAAAATGGCCGAACCATTTTATCTCATAACTGGAAGCGGAACAACCCGATTAAGCAATAGTGACTTTATATGGAATCCCTCTTACATGATTGCCAATGAATTTGGTACTGGAACATTTACGGGCAGTGTAGGCTGCATGGCTGCGCAATTTCCTGGAAAAGTATTAATAGATGCTAACGGCAGAGTGTACTATTGTAATACACTTACCGGCGACGGCCTGTTCAATACTGTGCGTTCAAATAAATTTTATGTATCTCCAGCCGTCGGTTACAATGCCCTTGCCAACCAGTTCGTTCCATTCTTCCTGATGTGGGACAAGAATAACAAGCGTTTTGTCGTCTGTGCACAAGAGTTCATAAGTATTGGTTTGAACAACCTTAGCGATGTGGCTGTAAGTGATCTGGCTGGAGACGGATTTCCCACAGTCAATGAAGATTTATTCAAGTGGCCGGGCAAATCAGACAACATGAGTCTGGTACATATGGAAAATACCAAGTATGACAAGAACATGAGTGGAAATGGTGTGACCTATGCCATTCTCTCACAAGGCAACAAACGTTATCTATACGGCATCATTCTAGGTGACCTGTATACTTTTGTCGACACCAAATATGGCAATACTTACGAAAAAGCCTATTACGTCGATCTATCCAATTGTACCGATATAGCCTCTGCTACTCATTTTGCCTTCAGTTCCTTGAAGTCATTTATGTACTATTCTGTGGGTGGTAAAGTTTATCGGGTGAACTTTGCCAACGGCAGTCTGTCTGCCGAACTGCAATTTGAACTTCCTCAAAGTGAAGAAATTACATGCCTCAAGTTCTATCTTTGGACACAAGATGACAAAAACAACAGAACCTATGATTTGATTGTAGGTAGCAAAGACGCAGAAAACATGAGTCATCTGCGCATTTATGAAGGATTTAATTCAGAAGGTAACTTCAAAGATGCCCAACCGGAAGAAGCATACAGCGGATTCAAGGATATCATTGATGTTATCTATCGCGAGAGCATAGTTTACCAACAATAAATAACCAATTAGTAAACAAACTAAACAAATTATACACACATGAAAACTATTCTAAAATCAATTTTCTGTTTTGGCTTGCTTTTACTGGGCATTCCGGCAGAAATGAACGCTGACATCGTTATCAACATCAAGGTGACAGACCCGACCCAGTCAAAGGCTGTCATTGTTTACCAAACCACCATTGATGAGATTCCACTTGACGAACAGGGTTGTGGAAGTAAGACCTATACCAATATTAATGCCATGTATGCTAATTTCTTTTATGGTATGGAGTCCAAAAAAATATTTTTCGAAGACGGCGATCGTATTAACATTACTTTCAATGGCAAGGACTTTCTCAACACTATGAGGTTTGAGGTTCAAGGGGGAAAGGAAAAAATATTCAACTACCTCAATCAAGTTAAGTTGCCTAGTGTAACAGACGATAAATATGCATTACCCTTTGACCAATACCTTAAGTTGCTTGAAGACAAAGAAAATCAGGCTCTGAAGTTACTCAAGGCCTGGAAACTGGATGAACTTAATTCTTGTTTCACCGCAATGGAGAAAGGACGAATCAAATATACTTATGCTTCAGGAAGCATGATGTATGCCGTAGGTCATCCTCTGATGGCAAAAGACTCTACCTACCGTCCTGATGAAGCGTACTATAACACCATACGTCAAAACTTTGTCGAGAACGAAGATTGGCTGGACATCAAGGAGTATCGTGAATACATGAAAGAAACAGCCAATATCTTAGGTTGTGGAAACAAAGACATCAAGTCCATTTATGAGAAAATACTTTGTCAGATGAACTATCTGGCTGACAATCTGCAAAATGATAAGGTACGTCAGACCCTTTTGAACGTTTTGGCCATAGAACAGGTGGAACAATACGGAACTCAAAACATCGATGACCTTCTTAGTATCTACAATACTTATGTAAGTGATTCTACGCTTCGTTTTATGTTCAAGGAAAAGTGTGACGCCTGGGATCTTGTCCGTAAGGGTAAACTTTCTCCTGATTTTAAGGCTTGTGACCTTAACGGAAATACCTACACATTGGCTGATTTTAAAGGAAAATATGTTTATATAGACCTGTGGGCTACATGGTGTGGTCCTTGTCGTCGCGAAGCTCCTTTTTTTCAGAAACTTATAAAGGAATATGAAGGTAAAAACATTACCTTTATCAGCTTGTCTACGGACGCTAAGAAATCTGATTGGATCAACATGTTAAGTAAACAGAAAATGAGCGGTGTCCAACTATACCTTGGTGCTGGAAGCGATTTCCAGAAAGCTTATAGAGCAGATGGTATTCCTCACTTTATTCTGCTTAGTCCTGAAGGTATTATCATCAGCAATAATATGCTCAGACCATCTTCTGAGGATATAAGAAACTATTTGAATAAGCTTCTTAACTTGAAGTAATCTTTTTAGCTACTCCATACCGTATTTGGTATGGAGTAGTTTCTTTATGGCTCTTCACAATCGTCCAAAGATTTGCATTTCAAAAGACACTTTCATTTTATCTTCTTTCATGCTTTTACATGGAGTCAGTCCGGACATGACAAAATAGATCTTCACACATATCTGCTTTCACCAACTATTGCTACTTGTCTTATAATCTTCTTTAAATATTTTATAGCTATTCGATTTGATGATGTGAGTAGGTAATACTGTCTCAAAAAGTGTGTCTGATAAGCAGTAAAAAAGGGCCGACCCTTGCGTGTCAGCCCCGAAGTTTGTAATTTAGGAGTGACCAAACCACTAAATAGGGACATTCAGTAAATAGTATAAAATAAGCCAACTAATTTATACACAAAGTGTTGCGAATTAGTTGGCTTTTTTGTATCTTTAGGTATTCCCCCGAAAATAAGGTTTGGCAGCCAAAACGGGGGAAATATCCCGACTAAGATATGGCTAAGATACAAAATATTTCAGAAATTCACCCTACTTTGGGCTTTACAGAATTTGATGTTCTGGAAAAATATCGCAAGAGTTTTAATGAGAGTGAGCTTGGCAGGATTCATTCGGTGTTTCCGTTTGAACGTATGGCA
>URDY01000046.1 GCA_900546665.1 uncultured Paraprevotella sp.
TATTCAATGTTTTTATTTGTTAATAAAAAATCATGAAGTCTTTATGAAAGTTCGGTATCTTTTCAAAAAAGTAAGCTTTACTTTTTAAAAAGTAAAGCTTACTTTTTTGAAAGTCTCCTTTACTTTTTTCAGTTAATGCGGACTGCCTTTTTGAATGAAAAGGTAAAAATGAAGGAGTGGTGAAGGGGTGGTGAAGGACTCATATCATGCCACAGCCCGCATCAGTAAAGGGAAGTGAATAGGTGAAGGACTTTGGAGCGGAAAAGACTTTTAGGGAGATAGAGCGGAAAACGGAATATAAGAAATGCAGATGTGATCTGATATGTTTGGGGATTGGTTTGGGCGCAATGAAAAACAAAAATATAATCGCCCTAAAGCAACAGTAGCCAAGTTACATGGTTCGGTGTAAATAAAAATACATATTGGTTGGCTGCCTTTTTGCTTTGGGGCGATTGTAAGATGCTTGTGTCTTGATTCTGATTGTTCAGGTGATGTTACTTAGTTAAAGAAATTCCATGATATTCCGAAATTGAAATTACTCGGATTCATTGGATAGTGGGGAGCCCAAAATGCGTTTCCACTGCCTTGATTGACGTGATTGTATGACACATATATCCGGCAGTGTTTGAGGTGAAGGTTGGCATACACGTTGCATAGAGGGTAATTACCTATTTTAATCCGTGTCTGAGGATCTTGAGTGGTAAATTGCTGGACGATTGGAGCATAATCCGGTGCATAGTATTCTGTGAAGAAACGTACGTCGCCGCCAAGTTGTACACGCAGGACTTTTGCAATCCTGAATACCAGATAAAGGTTGCTGTAAGCTGAAATCATGGGTAACGGCAGTGCCGTTTCATTACTGGATTTCTGGTAAGCCACTTCGTTTTCCCAGTTGAATATGCCGAATCTGAAATCCTGGTTGAGCTTGGCGCTGAACACCTGTATGCTACCGGAGTTTTGTCTTACGGCAACATTGTTGCTGTAGCTGCCTGTGGCTTCGCCTGCATCATTGGTTACAGCTGTCTCTTCTGTTGCAAAATAGGTGTAGTTCTTGACGTTTTCCGCACCTATTGTCAATCTGGTATGTGAACGGTTGAATGAAAGAGTTCCTTCTACGCGTGTACGGAATTCCTTGTCCAGATCATTGTCCCACCATACAAATTGGGTGTGGTAATGTCTCATATAAAAGCTGGGGTTGAGATTCTTTATGTATGCTTTGGCTGCAATTTGCAGTGTGTCCTTAAAGAGAGGAATATTAAGGTCGGCATTTCCGGTTACCTCAAACTGTCCCAAGTCTTCACCGGCCAGCACGGCTTCTCCTAATACGTTGTAATGGATGGTTTTTCCCATGGTCTTACTTAGTTCACCACCCACAGATACATTATGTTCCGTATAGGTCTTGTCATAACGTGTCTGGCTGAGCAGGTCCGGCAGGACAAATTGCCGAAGTTCATGAGAAGCGAAGGCTGTGAGTCCGGCCTTAGCCCATTTGTTGAACCCTTCTCTCAGAGCAATACCTAATGTGTTTTTTACGGAAATGCCACGTGTTCTGTCGTGCACATCATTGGGATCACCGTAATACAGGTAGGTATAGTAGTTTTCAGGTGTGTCGTAAGAATAATACGTGTGTTTGGCGTTACGGATACGCAGCGTATGTATGAAGCTGGTGACGGGAATGAACTCTTCAGGGATGTTTTGTGACTCGATAAATGCATGGCGCAATGAATCCAACGCGACTCTCCGGCGTAGAGTGTCTGCCATCACTACCTGTCTGATGCTGTCCTTCAATCCTAAAAGTAAAGTGGAATCAGCAGGTATTACAGGCTTGAGTGAATCTGGTAGTTCTATGTCCTTGTAGAATCCCAAGTTATACCGGTGGGTGAGAAAATAAGTCTGGTCTTCATTGCGGTTCCAGTTCCGGGACAGAACGGTAGGAATATCTCTTGAGCCATACGAACGTGTAAAGTCTTCCGGTTGCGTGATGTATCTGTCATCTTCAATACCACCGTTTTCACCCAGTCTCATGTGGTTGACGCTGATCCAGGCGTGCATGTTATATTGGTCTCCGCGATAGTATCCGTAGAGTGATCCGTTAAACAGTGAGGTGGCCTGATTGTTGTAGTAACCTCGTCCGTAGAGATAGTCCAGTTTGAATCCTATTCCGGCAATCTTGTTGATGTTGGATGCGAAATAAGCTCTCAATCTGTCTTCACCATCCTGTTTGCTTCCGTTGGAATGATAAGACAGATTGGTGATGGGGCTTTTCGTGTTGGCGAAAAGAAATTCGTTGACAGGCGTGTAGAAGTAATCAAAAGGATCGGCAAAAATGAAATTACTGTGAACCTGACGATCCATGAAAAGTCTGGATAATCGTGGAGAACCGAGATTTCCTAAGAAATTGTATTGTCCGGTCGGGCCGGATGTGAGATTGAAATTCTGGAAATTGTCCGGTAAAGTGTCCATTTCTGCCGGTCGGACGTTTCCGAAGCGTTCATCAATTTTCCATACGAACATGCCGATTGGGATATTCTTGACTTCATTGCCAGTAGAATCCCGTCCCCATGAAAACCGGTTGTTTTCACCAGCCTGGACCATACCGCTTTCTTCTGTGATCATTTGCTGGTCGAACGTGTTTTGTGCTTTGGTCAATGTGGGCAGGCACAATTGAAGGATGAATATGGTGATTAAAAATTTTCTCATAAGTGATATAAATGATAAAAAATCCGCTTCGTCTTAACCTGTTTTGTTTTCTTGAAAGACGGTATGAGTTATTTTTTGATTTTCATGCTGGCTTTTATCATGTAAATGATAAGCAGCAGGTACATCAGCAGGGATAACCATTCGCTTGCAGGATTCTCCCACCATGTACTGTAATCAAATGAAATGCCACCGAAACGCAGAGCCGCGCTTACGACTCCCATCAATGCACCGCCTGCAATAAATCCGGAAGCCAGAAGAGTTCCTTTTTCTCCCCGTGCTTCATTGGTTTCATTGTTGTTGCTTCGGGTCGTCACATACCAATTGATAAGTCCGCCTGCCAACAGGGGAAGGTTGAGTTCCAATGGGATAAACATACCCAAGGCAAATGCAAGAGCTGATACGTTGAGCCAGGTCAGGATAATTGCAAGAAGGGCTCCTATGCCATAGAGGGTCCAGGGTGCGCCAGCACCGCTCATCAGGGGTTCGATGACTGCAGCCATGGCATTGGCCTGAGGAGCAGCCAGCTGGCCACTGGTAAAGCCGTAAGTTTCATTTAGGATCATGATAACGCCGGCTACCGTCGCTGCAGAAACCAGAACTCCCAGGAATTTATATGTTTCCTGCTTCTGTGGAGTGCTGCCAAGCCAATAGCCTATTTTGAGGTCGGTGATGAAGCTTCCTGCTGTAGAAAGCGCCGTGCAAACAACTCCACCCATGATAAGTGCAGCTACCATTCCGGAAGGACCATTGAGACCTACAGCCACCATGATGACAGAGGCCAGAATCAGGGTCATCAGGGTCATACCGGATACCGGATTGCTGCCTACAATGGCAATGGCGTTGGCCGCAACGGTTGTAAACAGGAATGTGATCAGGGCTACCAGTAAAACGCCGACTATCGTAAACAGAATATTACCTTGCATGACGCCAAAATAAAAGAATAGCAGAATGGCAATCAGGGTAATCAGTGAGCCAATAGCTATCAGTTTCATGGAAAGATCCTTTTGGGTTCGTGGTATATGGGTTTCGCCGGTGCTTTTTCCTTTCATTTCTTTTGAGGCCAGACCTATTGCGCCGACAATGATTTTCCGGCTCTTGATGATTCCGATAATACCGGCCATGGCGATGCCTCCGATGCCAATGCTTTTGGCATATTGGAAAATCTGTTCGGCGCTGGCAGAAGATGCAGCGATCATTTCGTTGCCGGCACTGATCTGTAAATCAGGAAACAATAACGAAATGCAAGGTATGATGATCCACCATACGGCTACGGAACCGCAACAGATGATCAGGGCATATTTCAGACCGACAATGTATCCCATACCCAATACGGCGGCTCCGGTATTGATTTTGAATACCAGTTTGGTTTTGTCAGCCAGAATCTGTCCCCATTCAAAGCAGCGTGAAGTGACATTCTCATTCCACCATCCGAATGTGGTTACGAAAAAGTCATAAAGTCCTCCTATCAGTCCGGCAAACAATAAAGGGCGGATTTGGTTACCTTCCTTTTCACCTGATACCAGTACCTGTGTAGAAGCCGTGGCTTCAGGGAACGGGTATTTGCCGTGCATGTCTTTAACGAAGTATTTCCGGAACGGGATGAGAAAAAGGATACCAAGTATTCCGCCTAGTACAGATGCAATGAAAACTTCAAGAAAGTTGACCGTCATTTCCGGGTATTTATCTTTGAGGATGTACAAGGCGGGGAGGGTAAATATGGCTCCGGCTACAATCATACCCGAAGACGCGCCTATGCTTTGTATAATGACATTTTCGCCTAAAGCTCCTTTACGTTTGGTTATACCGGAAAGTCCTATGGCAATGATCGTGATGGGGATTGCTGCTTCAAATACCTGACCGACCTTGAGCCCTAGATAGGCTGAGGCAGCAGAGAACAATACGGCCATGAGAACACCCCATAATACGGACCATACGGTGACTTCCTTGTATGTTTTTCCGGCTGTCATCAACGGTTCATAGGTCTCACCTTTTTTCAATTCGCGGAATGCATTCTCCGGTAATCCTGTTTGCTTTTTAGCGTCTTCCATTTCTTTTTTGTTTTTATAAAAGGTTTGTTATGTCAGAACTGACTGGGTTGCCATTCTTTATGGTGTGCTTTTGTTTCCGTCATTGTCCTGTCATTAAACTGTTTGCTGTGTAATGAAGTATTTTGGATGCAAAGATAATATAAAAAAGTGAGATACTTGGCTTTTTCGCAGTGATGTCAGTTTTAAAACATCGATTTTATCGGGATATGGCGTATTAAATCCAAATTAGCCATTAGGATTTTCTTGTGTCGCATGGAAGGATAAATTTTTTATTTTTCAAAATATAAGCGAAAACTTGTCTTGTTTCTAAAAATTTGGTTTGATTAAAGTTGTATTTTGCCTTTCCCTAATAAGCCGGTATAGAAATCAACTCGTAACGTATTGTTTTGAGAAATTGCTTATGGGTTAGAGTTGATGAGTGTATGTCGGAATAGTGAGATGAAATTGTATATTATGACTATGAAATTCCTGTATACTCCAGTCTCCCAAAACTTATTAATGGAAAATTCATACTTCAATTCCTTGATTCTGTTCTTGAAATCCACTTTTTCGCGGTTCGAAATATATAATCTTGGCCGACAATCTGAGATTGGTGATGAGGCCGTTGTAACGGTATTTGCCTAAATCGTTCCTGTCCTTGAAAATCTACAATTGCCCAACCAAACAAATTGCATAATGAAGCATTATAATGCACAACATCAAGATGTCTGTAACAGTTTATACCTCATCATACATCTGTAAATGCTCTCAATATGAACTGAAGAAGTTTGTAATCTCTGTGGAACCTCAAACCGGAATACCGCTTTGCTTGGAATATTTTGAAAATTAGTTTTTTCGGGGATCTTGAAGAAAAGCGAAAGTTCACTGAAAGGTTTTGTTTCTTTTTTACAAACTTTATGTCACAAACTCGCATTAATTCTTATAAGTTTTACACCGTGGAAAATTTAATAAGTAATTATGAACATTACTGTCCACTAAAAATCGCAAATACTTTTTTGAAATAATTGAATTACAGTTTGTTACAAGAGGCTTTCTTGCACAACGATTTGAAATCATAACTTTGCAGCCTTAACTTAGGCTGTATATGAATAAAGACAAATACGTTTTTGCCCAAATGGTTGAGTTTTTAGACAATTACAAGTTTCTCCGTATCGTAAAGGAGTATGATGTTAACAGGTATGTTAAGCATTTTACTTGTTGGAATCAACTTCTTACTTTGATATTCGGACAATTGTGCAATCGTGAAAGCCTTCGGGACTTGATTGTTGCTCTGAATGCACATCAAGAGAAATGCTACCATCTTGGAGTTGGGAAACATGTCACTCGGAGTAACCTTGCAAAAGCAAACGAAAACCGAAATTACCGTATCTTTGAGAATTTCGCATTCTATATGATAAGCGAGGCTAGAAAGAAAAGAATAAATGACATATTTAAACTCAAGTTTCGGATTTAAATATTTCGATAGAAAATAAACAAAAAAGGCTTTGAGAATTTCTGTATATAACAGAAATTGAGTAAATTAGGAGTACCCAAACAACTAATCACACATCTCAAAACTATGAGCAAATATACAAATATTCCGTCAGAACTCAAGAGTTTTTTCAGTGAAAAACGAAGAAGTTCCATTATGGACATGTTTTCCAACCTTCTTGCCTCCCTCCGTTTTGACAACCGCAGTTTGGGCGGCAATAAAAGGAGCAACTGCCAATTGACCAATCTACAGATATTCCAGCTTATCGTACTGATGCCATTTTTTTCGATAAAGAAATTCTTCCATTATGAAGATTCCCTACTTAACCGTATGTTTGGCGGCAAAAAGGATGTGTTCTATTCATTCATGGCACAGGACCATATCAATTGGCGTAGTCTGATTTACCGTATGCCCGTTACGCTTGTCTCCTACATCACCTGCCGTAAGGATTTCAGGAGGAGCCATCTTCCGGCTGTTCTTATAGCAGATGATTCCGACCTGCCCAAGACAGGTCTCCGGATGGAAGCGATAGGTAAGATTTTCTCTCATGTACATCAGAAGTGCATTCTCGGGTATAAGGCCCTCATGCTGTGCTGGAGCGATGGTCGCACCCAGTTCATGCTCGACGTTTCCCTTCATGGCGAGAAGGGTAAAGTGGAAGGCAAGGAACAGGGGATGACGGCCGAACAACGCAAAAGGCGCTATGAGCGTAAACGCGATGCAGGCTCACACGCAGCCGGACGTAAGGAAGAATACTTCATGGGTAAGGGCGAGAAGCTGATAGAGATGGTCAAGGCCGCTATCCGCTACAGGATTCCTTTTGATTATCTGCTGGTGGACAGCTGGTTTACAAATACCGGGCTTGTGGATTTTGTATGCAGCTGCCATAAGAAGTTTCATCTGCTTGGCATGGCGAAAATGGGTAATACAAAGTATTCCACCTCATGGGGAGACCTTTCAGCCAGAGCCATTCTCGGCAGGCTTTCATCCTCAAGACAGATAAGGTACAGCAGACGTTACCGTATTCACTATGCCATGACCGATGTGAAACTGGGCACACGGCAGGTCCGTCTGTTCTTCTGCCGGCGCGGCAAAGCTGAGGGATGGAGAATACTACTCACTACCGATACATCGGTTGATTTCATGCGTGCGTACGAAATCTACGCCATGCGTTGGGTCATTGAAGTCTTCTTTGCCGACAGCAAACGCCTGCTTGGACGGCCGATTGCTCCGCTCGGGACTTCACCGCCCAATTGGCACATGTTTCACTGGTCATGATACGCTATAACTTGTTGGCCTCACTGAAAAGGAGTCTGGATTACGAAACCATAGGAGGACTTTTCAAGGATATGTATGCAGGAGTGTACGAACTGACTGTTGTAGAGAAAATATGGTTGATAATTGTAGAGGTGGTGGGTATAGTTGCAGAACTCACAGGAGCAGATGAGGACACTCTGATGCGTCAGCTTATCGAGAATGACAAGAGGTTGGCAGCACTACAGGCCTATGCACAAACTGCCTAAAATCTAAATCCGAAACTTGAGTAATTTTTAACTTGTCTTCTAATTTTTAATGGACACTAGTGATATGTCTTTATTTGTTATACAGTTTCAAATTATCTGTTAAAATTGCTTTCATTTTCAAAGATCAGAACCTTACGGTCAATCTCATGGATGTTTTTATGAAAAAACGAAAAACGATTAACATAGGTTCGATGAATATTGCATCATTGCCATCTATGATACAGCCGGAAACGGCGAACTCAAGCGCGCTAAATTAAAATTCAATAAAAATCTTCGGGTTTATAAAAAAATTCATATATTTGTAATATTTAACTTATATAAAACATATAGACTTATCATTAGGAAAATATCTAAAGAGCAGTAAATTTGATTAATTGAAAGTAAACTGTATAATTCTATTTAGGTCGTAGTTTTTTTAATAATGTATGTAAATACAAATAATAAGAACTCTATTATAAAATGAAATCTGTTGTTATAGTTTTTATACTTCTTAATATCTTTAACCTGTCGGGACAAAATAAAAGGTCTATACTCGAAAGATTGGATTCTTTTGTTGAAAATAGAGATTATTTTATTGAAAAAAGAAATAATCAATTGGTAACATTGAAGCACCTTTATATTAAAGCAAATGATAAAAGGGAGAAATATAATATAGGAAATGAGATTTTTAGGCTATATAGTAAGTTTGATAAAGATTCTGCTATTTTTTATGTTAAAGCAAACTATGATATAGCAGTAAAAATAAATGATAAAGAGAAAATAGCCATATCTCGCATGAACTATGTATTTATGATGGCTGCTTTGGGTATGTATAAAGAATGTTTTGATTATTTACCGCAATTTACGCCAGACAGCTATTCTCCTAAAGTGAAATATCAGTATTATGAACTTTGTGAGTATATATATCAAGGATTACGAGTTTATTCATCAGAGCCATATAGCTCTTTTTATAATTGTAAAATAGATTCGATTTATGATAAGATACTTTCAGATTTTGATTATTCAACTAATGAATATAAAGAAACATATATAAAAAAGTCTTATAATAGTAAAGATTTTAAGACTGTTATAAAGTTGATTGAAGATTATCGGCTTAATATACCCTATAATACAAATGAGTATGCGATGATGGTTTATATGTTAGCCAATGCTTATAAGGAGATAGGAGATGAAGAAAAATATCTAAACTATATGTCTCAAGTTGCAGAAGTTGATATAATTACGGCTGTAAAGGAATATAGGGCACTAAAAGAACTAGCAGAATATTTATATTCTAAAGGAGATATAGAACGTGCATACAGATATAGCCGACGTTCTTTGGAAGATGCAGAACTTTTCAATGCAAGACAGCAGACACTGGAGGTTGCTAGAATACAGCCTGTCATAAATGAAGCATATCAGAAGCAGATGAAGGAAAATGAACGTAAATTCAAGAATCTAAGTGTGCTTTTAGTTATATGTTTATTAATGCTTTTGGTCGCTATATTGTTTATTATAAGACAAATGAGGCTACTTAAAGCTGCTGATGAAAATAAGAAAAATCTTATTTTACGTTTATCTGAGGTGAATCATATTAAAGAAGAATATATAGGACATTTTATGAGACTTTGTTCTGAATATATAATAAAAATTGATGAATTTAGGAAACTTGTTAATCGTAAACTAAAATCAGGACAATATGATGATTTACATAAACTCACTTCCAACAAAAAACTTATAGATAAAGAACAAGAAGAACTATATAGAAAATTTGATACCTCTTTTTTACAGCTTTATCCTAATTTTATTTCTGATATAAATAAATTGCTAAAAGAAGAATTAAGGTTTGAATTAAAAAAAGATGAATTACTTAATAACGAACTCAGGATATGTGCTCTAATAAAACTT
>URDY01000047.1 GCA_900546665.1 uncultured Paraprevotella sp.
TTCATATTGTTTTTCATTTGTCCGAACACGGCTTCCGGTTCTATGCATCTCTGTCCTCTGTGTTTCAGCCCTTCCTCGGAGCAGAGCTGCTCTTTGGCTTTTTGCCTGTATTTTCTGAGCCTGTGATTCAGTTCTATCGTCCTGTTTCCTTTTGCTTTAAAACAACGGCATCTTAGCGGACAGCCTTCACATCTGACGGCTCTGTACCTGGCATTTTCGCTGACATATCCGGATGCGGTTTTCACATGTCTAGTACCTATCCTCCGCATCCTTTGTCCCATAGGGCAGATGCAAAAGTCATGTTCTTCATTGTAGTAGAAGTTTTCTGCCTTGAACGGATCCGGTTGGAATCTCGGCCGCTGCTCCATGTGGAAATAGTTATATTTGACGTAAGCTTCCATGCCGTTCTCTGACATGAAGCGGTAATTCTCCTCAGAACCATAGCCGGAATCGGCAACCACCGTATGAGCCATCCGGTCATACCTGTTTGAAAAAGATTGCAGGAAAGGGATCATGGTCAGTGTATCCGTAGGGTTCGGGAAGAGTGCAAAATCGGTGATGAACTGGTTCTCGGTGCCGATCTGAAGGTTGTAACCGGGCTTCGTCTGGCCGTTGCGCATGGCATCCTCCTTCATTCTCATGAAAGTTGCGTCCTTGTCCGTCTTGGAATAGGAATTCCTCTCTTGCAGCGTGTCCAGATGACTGTCGTATTCCTGGAGTTTGTCCCTATGTTCTTCCAGCTCCTTCAGCTGTTTGCGTCTCTTTTTCAGCTCAGTCTTTTCCTCCTTGGTGGAAGGCTCGGGAACCTGTTCCAGCACATGACGTAATTCTCCCGCCATTTCGGTCAGCATGGCCGGAGTGAACTCAACCTCCTCATTACTTTCCGAATACTTTTCTTGGGCGATGACATCGTCTATCTGCCCTAGCAGGACATGTATCTTCTTCATCAGGTGCTCTCGGTTCCGCTCAACCGTTTTTCGCCAAACGAAAGTATACTTGTTGGCTTTGGATTCAATCTTTGTCCCGTCAATGTATTCCACGTTCAGGCTGATGAAGCCTTTGGAAGAGAGAAGGAGTACGGTTTGGGTAAACACCTCGTTGATTTCCTTCTTCACCCGATTGCGGAAACGGTTGATGGTAATGAAATCCGGTTTCTCATATCCGGCAAGCCAGATATAATGAATGTCACGATGAAGGAGCTTTTCGATTTTCCGGCAGGAGTAGACGTTGTTCATGTAGGCATACAGAATGACCTTGAGCATCATCTTGGGATGGTAAGGGCTGCGGCCGCATTCCTTATATAGCTTCCTGAAACTTTCAAGATTCAGACCCTCAACCAGGGCGTCAACCATGCGCACCGGATCGTTATCTGCAATATCCTCATCTATTCTTTGAGGAAAAAGCACTGTTTGGTTGGGATGGTAAGGACGAAAATGTATCTTTGCCATAGTATAAATTCTTATGCCTAAAGATACAAAATCTTCAGGTTATAACAAAGCCCCAGCTTGTGAAAGTCGGGGCTTTGGGCATAAAAAAGAAGGTGAGAATTTTGACACACCTTCATCAGGTTGATCTAAGCGAATACAAGGCAGAGAGAATTGATATTGAAATTCTTAATGCCACCAAGTTCTATTTCGATAACTTTTTCTTGGAGGACGAGGAAATATTTGAGGTGGAGCCGATTCTTATCTGTGACAACTACTATCTTGATAAGGACGATGCGAAGAACAAGATTATTCTGAACAAGATTGCAACAAAGGCGGCTCACAACCAGAGTGACGACCAGTATTTCAAGGATATAGACGAGCATTTGGCAATGTTTCAGTCTATATTTGATTCTGAGAAATGGGATGCGGAAGCCCTCTTGGAACTTATGTGCCAGCCGACCGTGGAAATAGCGGAAAAAGCTACGGCACGATTTGAAACAGGACGAAATTTCATGCCGCAATACGACATGACACCGGAAGAGAAAGCCAAATACGGAGATCGCCATACCATGTTTCTTGAATTGCTGGAAGAAGGATTTCAGAAACTCGTTCCAAAAGGCAAGGAAGATATATATCGCAAACAACTGGATTATGAAATTTACGTGCTTGAATCCACCAATAACGTGGATTATATGCAGGTTCAGTACGATACGGTCAATTATGCACGGAAAAACGATATTCTGGTCGGTTGTAGGCGTGGTTCTGCTGGTGGTTGTTTGGTTCTTTATCTTCTTGGAATTACACTTATTGACCCGATCAAGTACAATCTCCTGTTTGAGCGATTCCTGCTGCCCGAACGTGCCGGACTCTATCAAGCCGACACTACAATTATCGGGAATGACATGGAATCTACCGAATACATTGAAGTGGAACTGGAGAATCATAGAAAATACAAAATAGATAAGGATGCGGAGTTAATCGTCAAACGAGATGGGGCAGATGAACCTATAATCGTTTACGCAGATGAATTGAAACCTGACGATGATGTTTTATTTGATAACAGGGATGTATTGTTTACCCTGAATGAGATTTGATTTTTAACCGGATTAAAATATAACCAAAACTGATTTATGAGGATTATTAATGTTAAGCCTGTCAAAAGTGAACAGGTGGTTAAAACTATTGACTGTTTTGTAGGCAATGGATATTTGCAAGGTGCAGGAGGATCGTTGCCGGATGTGGATACCGACTTCCAAAGCGACCGTAGACAAGAAATCAAGGAGTACATTGAAAAGAGATACAATCACAATGAAAAACAACGTGTATTTTCTGCTGGTACGCTTACTACATTAAAGCTAAAAGCAGTTTTAAAGGATGTGGCTCGTGTGCATCGTGTTCCAGTAAATATAGTGAACTACATTACAGCCATTTTCGATGATGATAAAATGACTTGGACTGACTTGTTCAAGTTAGCTGCCACAAATAAAAAAATACGTGATTTCATCATCAAATATCCGCTTGTCATTGAAGACATTAGAGGGTTGATGGGACAGCCCCGATCTTCGTCTATTCATGCTTCAGCACTTTTGGTTACACCTGACCGGAAAGATGATGAAGACTTAGAATGCTTTGACTTTACTCCTATTAAGAAAGTTGATGGAATGCTTGTTTCTGAAGTGGATGGGTATTCATTAGATGAACAAGGACTTTTAAAAAAATGACTGTCTGGGTATCAAAGAATTATCAAAAATAAAAGCCACAATTGATATTTGTAATGACAAATACAATGCAAATCTGACATTTCAAGGTATCACACAAAGTGGATTAGATGACCCAAAGGTGTATCAGCTTTTAAAAGAAGGTCACACTCAAAATATTTTTCAATTTTCTTCTGTCGGCATGACCAAGTTCTTAATGAGCATGAAGCCGAACAAAATAGAAGATTTGATTGCGGCCAATGCCATGTATCGTCCGGCTACATTGGATTCCGGTTCTGCGGACAAGTATGTAACCTGCAAACTGGGTGATGCGGCTCCAGTATATCTATGGGGAACATATAATATACTGAAAGAAACTTATGGCCAAATGGTTTTTCAGGAGGATTTGGCGCAGATTTCAAGGGAAATAGGGGGATTTTCATTGGGTGAAGGAGTCAAGTTGGTAAAACTGATCTCGAAAAAAAGTAGATAAAATCAAAGCCTTGAAAGACAAATTCATGGAAGGAGCTTTGACCAAAGGATGCCCCAAAGACGATGCTGTAGCGATATGGGACATGATTGAATCCGGAGGCTCTTATCTTTTTAACAAGTGTATTGCTGGATACGAAACCATTCTTCGTACAAATGGAGGAAAAAATCCCTAACGATAGCTGAAATGTACAAAACCATGCACGATTCAAAATGGGCTGAAGAAAACGGACACAAATACCTATGTCAGAAATACAGAAGAAATGGATACGGCACCGGATGGTCATTAGACAAGAATGACAGGTTAATAAAAAACTACATCAAAGACATTCGATACATGGGGATCAAACCGATTTATCGGATAACTCTTGAAAATGGAGCAACTATAGATGTGACAGCCAACCATAAACACCCGACAGCAAGAGGAATTAAAAGAACAGATGAACTTGTGGTTGGGGTGGACAAAATGTATGTGAATGCCGGATATATAAAATCAGACACCAGTTATCGTTTTACAGACAAAGGCATGAGAAACGATCCTCGTTATCATTCAGATAAAAACATGGAACACTACGAGCTGAACAGCAAGAAAGGACATATAGGGTTTTATAAACGAAAAACAAATTACACACAATTCAAATTTTACAGAGAAAACTTAAAAAAAGACTATTGCGAAATTTGTGGTAAAAGAGATTGCAGACTGGAAGTTCATCATATAAATAAAGATCATTCAGATTGCGGTGAAAATTTCTCTAACTTACAGACTTTGTGTGCTTCTTGTCATAAAAAAGCCCATTATCAGATAGGACGAGTAAAACAAAGTGAAAAAGGATTGGATGTAGAAACAATAAAGGTTGTTTCAGTTGAATATCTAAAAGATGATGAAGTGTATGATGTTGAAATGTACGATCCGTATCATACGTTTGTCACCTCAAAAGGAATTGTCACTTGTAACAGCCACGCCACTGCATACGCCATTACAGCCTATGTGGGAGCGTTTCTGAAGGCCAACTACCCTTCAGCTTTCTATACCATCGCCCTCCAGTGGGCAGACGACAAAGAAATCCCATCCCTCATGTCAGAAATGGAACAATGCAGCAAGGCTAAAATCGTGCATCCGGATATTAATGTTTCCGATGTGCAATTCTTTACCGACTACCAGCATGACGAGATATTCTGGTCGCTTACCCGTATCAAGATGGTAGGTGTCAAGACCGTTGAGTACATAGTGGAAGAGCGTCAGAAGAACGGGGCATTTACATCTATCGAGAATTTCATCCACCGCATATTCAAGTACAAACTTAAAAAGTACGAATACTGGGATGATCCAGATAACGAGGAAGAAGCAAGAAAAGTACCGATAAACGCCCGGCACGTGAAACACCTTATTCTGGCAGGATGCTTCGATAAGATTGAAAACGTCAAGTCGCTTCCGGAAAGATACAGGATTCTTTGTGTAGCAGCCAAAGAATTGGGGTTTGATCTGAAAGAAGAGGATTTCCCATCCGACATGACAGACAAACACTATTTCTGGTCAATGCTTCAGATCAAGGTATCAGGTATCGGTTCCGTTGATTACAGGAGAATATATGACAATTCGGAAGCCAAACAGCATATAAGGGGAAGAGCTTCCTATATGACAATCAAGGATGCTTTTCTTAAAGAAAGCGAAGGTAAACGGATAGCCGTATGCGCAACCGTTCTGGAACATGACGAAGTGGAATATCAGGACAAGAAAACAGGCGAGAAGAAAACTTTCTGCAAACTGAAACTGCAACAGAATAACGATATTATCGAACTGGTGATGTGGGATGATTTCTACAAGGCGAACCGTGATAAAGTTATTCAGTCAAAGAACAAAATGATTATCGTGTCAGCTATAATTAAATACAGCGACTATTCCGGTTGTCATTGCTTGCAGACATACAAGTCTTCCATGCTGTTCAATGTCTGAGAATTGTAATCAAGTGAATTACTAACCATATACAATTAAACAACATGCTTATAGAAAGAGAAACTGAATGAAACCTGTAATTATTGCCATCGTTGGAAGATCGGGAAACGGTAAAACCTATATGGCCGAGTTCCTTAGAAAGAAAATGAACATTCCGACTATCGTGTCATACACGACCAGACGCAAAAGACCCGGTGAAACCGATGGCGTGGAACATTTCTTTATTGGAAGCGAACAAGTGCCGGAAGGGGACGATATGCTGGCATACACGGTATTCGGAGGTGAACAGTATTTCGCTCTCCACAGCCAGGTTCCTAAAGGTGGAATTTGCACCTATGTAATTGACGAGGCAGGACTGGAATGTCTTGTCAAGGATTTCGGGAACAGATACCTCATTGTCCCTGTCGCAGTGAAATGCTCGGAAGAAACGCTCATTAAAAGAGGGATCGAGCCGGACAGATTAGCGAGGGACAAAAGACGTATTCACATAAACGATAGTTTTTATGATTGTATCATCATCAATGATGGGACAATAGAAGAGTTTGAGAATAAAATATTAAGTGAAATCAATAAATTATAAACTAAAACTTTAATTATGGCAGCACCAAAAAGCGAACCGACCGTTTTTGTCGGGATTGTACTCGATTTTGAAACCGGGGATTTAGACCCACAAAACGGAGCTTGTACCCAGATCGCAATGAAAGCGGTACGGCTCGATACATGGGAGGTTATAGACACTTACATGAATTATATCTACCCCTATAAACACAAGAGCGATATTTTGGGCAAGACACGAAAGAAGGTTCTGAAAAACAAAAGGGAAATTGAGGAAGAGGAAGGGCAACTGATGAAATATGAGGAAGCAGCTCTTACCTACTCGGATATTTCAATGGATATGTTGTATGAAAAAGGAGTTGATGTCGAACAGGTGGCAAGTGACGTGATTGATTTCGCCACAAGAAACACCCTTTCCAAATCAAAGACCGCAAAGCCGTTTCTTATCGGGCAGAACATTGTTTTTGACTGCGGTTTCCTTCAGCAACTTATGGCCTATGGAGGCAAACTGAAGGAATTTGCCAAGGTTTTTGCCGGAATCACTGACTTTTGGGGGAACTTCCAGCCTCATTATGTAGACACGATAGACTTGGGCAAGCTCACATTTGCCGGTGATCCGGAAGTGACATCGTACAAACTGGAACTGCTGGCAGAACGGCTCGGTATCGAATTGGACGATGCCCATGATGCGGATGCGGATGTTACCGCTACTCTTAACGTGGCAATCGTCTGTTCCAACCGACTGAGAAATTCAGACGGATCATCTACGGGTGCAGGACTTCAGAAAAAGGAAAAATCAAGAACACACTTTAAAATCTAAATGTATGACGGAAGAAAATGAAACCGTATCGTTCAGAAAAGACGAAAGGATGAGATACGGGGTTCTCGGATATGACGGAAACGAGATGATGGCGGCTATTACCGGATACGATCTGGATGTGTCTTTCAATATGCGTCTTATCAACTCGCTGGCAGATGCGGAAGCCTGTGCCGATGCTTTGGCCGATGTCTTTTACCAAGCACTGATGGAGCAACTTATCTCCCTGAAACCCGATATAGCAAAAGAACAGGTGGCGGCTGTGACCAGTGAAAAAGAACAAACCGATACATAACAAACACCCTATTCTTAATAAAAGCCCGACATGACACTACCTGTTCTATGTTGGGCTTTAATAATATCAATTCTATGAAAAAGGAAAATAAGGTATCTGCGTCCGAGATGCTAAAGAACGAACTGGGACTGACGAAAGCGGAAAGCCTGTTCTGCGACCTGTATATAAACGGTGGGAGGGAATTTGCAGGACAGCACTGTAAATGCTATAGGGAAGCATTTCAGGATTCCGGTTCTGGTGTCAGTCT
Organism: uncultured Paraprevotella sp.; assembly: GCA_900546665.1. Classification (GTDB taxonomy): domain Bacteria; phylum Bacteroidota; class Bacteroidia; order Bacteroidales; family Bacteroidaceae; genus Paraprevotella; species Paraprevotella stercorigallinarum. The sequence continues at coordinate 7,482 of URDY01000047.1, forward strand.
AAAAAGCAGGCGGCTGCTTGGCAAACCCCATATCTCGGAACGTATCAAGAAATTAAGTGAACAACAGCAAACCGATACGGAGGCTATCGCTGTAAAGTTACAAGTTACCGAAACTCTCAAAGCGGTGATGGAAGAAACTTCCACCGCCAAATACAAGGACAAATGGGGAATGGACTTGTCCCCGGCTCCACTTCGGGCCGTGGCGGTCAATGCGGCAAAAGCACTGATGGATCTGTACCCGATCAAACACGCCCAGGAAGCAAAACTGAAGATCGAAGGGGGTGGCGACAATGGTATCATCTTTAATGTTATAGTTCCTCAGAAAGAAAACAATGGAGAAGAAGAAAGGCACGAAAGCTAAACGGACGGAAAAAAATGTTTACATGGCCATCATAATCATTCTGGCATTATACGGACTGAGGGATTCGGAAGAGGCGGTCAGGCTGATAGAATCCGTTTCCAAAGCATTGTCAATCCTTCTAACGCTTGAATGACCCATGCCACAAATAAGAGCCTTCATAAGCGACAATATCAAATCCCTTACGATTGTCGCTTCTTTCCTGATTTCGATGTACATCCAACACCTCAATAACACGACCAGAATAGATGCACTGGCAGACAGGTGTGATCGTATTGAGTTAAGACTGGAAGACCAATATCAGAAGATTGACGCAATCAAGGTGGATAAGACCGTATTTGAAGCTACCATGCAACAGTTTACGTCCATGCAGGACGATTTAAAAGAGATGAGAAGGGATATTAAGGAAATCTTGAAAAATTCCCGATAAGCCGCCAAAAAGAACCGCATTTGCTTTGTGGTTCTTTTTTTTTATTGTTATTTTTTCGAGTGTTTATAATAAAAATTAACCCGTAAAATAACAAACTAAATATGCGATAATATACAGAGTAAATTATAACCAAAACCGATAATATATTGAAGATAAAAGTTTTTATTTTGACCCTGTTCTTCTTTTCTATTACAGTAGAGCCGGCTTGTAACAGTACCACTTCTATTCCAAAACATAAAATGGAAAACAAAATTTCCAAATTTGACATGGCGGTAGAACTGATTAAGCAAAAAGAAGGATGGCATGACCGGCGACACAAATACTATGTCGGATACGGTCACAGATTATTGAAAAGTGACACTTTCAATCACGATATTTCTGAAGAGTTTGCTGATTCTCTTCTAAGAAAAGACCTACTACAAAA
>URDY01000048.1 GCA_900546665.1 uncultured Paraprevotella sp.
GCTTCCGGCAACGGAGTCTTCAGAAACGCATCCTGCACCTGACCGAATATAAGACTTTGAGAAAAAGCGCTCAATGTAGAACCACATACAATGAGTAAAGTAATAATTCTGTTGATAAATGATACCATTGCTATTTTTTTACCTCCCCACACTTCAAATAGCTACAACCAGATTGATTCTTATATTGATAAGAACCAATCTGCTTGCTATTCTATCTCCAGTAGGGACAATTCAACTTGATTTTTCAGCCACGCATTAAGTTATTCATGTGAAAAACAAATACCGGTTCTGTTAACCGGATTATGATTTCACACAGACATAACCTGAAACTTTAATCTCAAGATTTCCATTCCACCACGAATAATCCAGATATTGACAAGTACCTGTATAATGCGCACCATCTGTGCCATACAAGCAGGCTTCTCCTACATTCTCACTATTACATTCTTCATGGAGGTATACTCTTCCATACAATTTGGACATTTCTTCGGATGACAGGAAATGGCTTTGATTCAGATTGAATTTTTTAATTTTTTTCATGATTCTTTAAAATTTAATATGATGCACTTTTACAGCAGAAGAGCTAATTCGCTGCCAATGGGACGTGCTTGCCATTGTATATCTTGCAAGATGTATTTCTACTTTATATCAGTATTGACAATCATAGCCAAATCTTCCAATTCATACTCATCAGGAAGTTTATAGCCATTTATCAATATGGTAGGAGTAGCTACCAAAGAGGTCTTATTACGCCACCTTTTATGTTTTTCCATTTCATCTTCAACAGCTTGTGTATGAATATTTGTTTCATTAGCTTTAATGATTTTTTTATAGTCAAACTTTTCTTTGGCGTACCAGAGTGTAAATCTTCGCAAAGCTTCCTCTTTGGGATTGTCCAGATAACAGGATATCAGATACCGGCTGCTGTCTTCCAATTCTTCATTAAATGAAGAAAAAATGTACTGCACACAGAAGTCACCCTCATTCATCTTTAAGAACTTTTCTACCCGTTTATGCATTCTGGCACACGGATTGCAATGAGGATTGCTCAGTATGGTCACCAGTATCTTTGCAGCAGGATTGCCGAAAATAACAGAAGAATCATCAAGTGTAGTCTTATAGTACTCTCCTTTCTCAATAAGAACTTTCGCCACATCACCATTGGCTTTAAGAGAACGATACCGTTGTACCGCGCGCACACGTTCCTGATCCGCTATCCTTGCAGAAGCAGAGTGATGCACGGCCAGGATGGTAATAGCAAAAACCATACAAGAAAGCAAACTGTCCTCAAGACCGAAAGCATAAGGCACCGCCATGCATGAAAAAATTGCAATTAGCCCCATTATCCAAATAATGACCTGCACAATGACACAGAGCACACACCAGCTTTTGGCTATGCGCCATTGATAGTAAACGCTCCAAAGCCCATAAAGCATGGCTACCCAATTGATTATTGCCACAAAGAAAGATGAAGCCGGGAATAAGGAAAGAAGCATGATATTGGCTACAAAATAGCCCAAACCGATCTCACTCCAACTGATACCAAAAATCTTCGACACAGGTCCGTCAAGCACACTGTTGCAGTCGGCATGATGGAACAGGCTACATACCTTGTCGCCATACCTGCTCTCTCCAAACAACTGCTTCTCCATAAGCATGCAACATACCAGCACACCAGACAAACATAACACGATGCGCAGAATATCCCCCAAAACTATGCTTCCAAGATTATGTATGATTCCGATAATCACAGCCAACAGCAACATGACAGAAATACTGTATGTTTTCACAACTGAAACCAACTCATTACACCGATTTTTCTTGTAATCCGGTTCAACAGCATCCGTAGTTTCTTCTACCACAAGGGCATTGCCAGTCCACATTCTTTTAAAAACATCATGACCCACTGTCGTTTCCTTACCATATTGCCGGTAAGTTATTGTATCGGCATCACAACCTACTCCTATAATAAAGTCACCATAGATATGCAGAATACAAGGAAAGGTTAGTTCTGACAAGTCTTTGGTATCAAAACACACACCCAAAGTTTTCACTCCATACACGTCCAGCATTTTTTTCAGTCCATACATATTATATTTGTGCGGATGTTCCTGAAACAATGCAGTCGCAAAATGTCTTGTATAATCAATCTCTAAGGCATCTAAAAAATATTCAAGGATAGTTTTCATTTCATTATATATGACTTCAGTTCAACAGGTGACATACAGCAAATCTTTATAAGCTCTTCTCTCTGACGTCTTGTTTCTTCTTTTGACAGACTGTTAGAATTTGTACCTGTAGGATGATACAAATGAAAAAGTTCGCCATAAGATATATGGCAGGCCTTAAACCCGAGAATGGTTACCCGATGCTGACGCTCAGCGTCTTCCGGTCCCCACCCCGTAAAATGTTCGTTTTCACCGCCGCACTGCAGGTACCGCTGCTTATGAACAAGATAAGCGCCTCCACACAATTGGCGTCCAAGAAATGATTTCATTCTGAAACTCCGAAGATAACCGAAATCCCAATTCTGACGGATTTGTACCGAAATCTCTTCTGACAGTTTTATAAAACGTCCATCGTACGGATAAGATATGGTGGCTCCATTCCGTATCATTAACAGAGCCTCGAAAATCTGAGGATAATCCACAAGGACATCCGCATCCCAAATCCCTACCACCTCAGTCTGAGCCATTTGAAGAAGCAGGTTGATATAATGTGTCCTGTGAAAAACAGCATTGGTATCCTTAATAAACCGATAGTCCACTGAATTCTTTCTGCAAAGATCAGCCGCCAAGGGTTGCTCATCAGCCTCCAGTACCATAATACGGCATTGTAGAAGGGCAAGATATTTAATCACGACCTGCAGATTGGCCTTTCTCTCTTCACTATCTATACGTACGGGAATGCCAATCGTAAGACATTCCGATATTATGGGGTTTGTTTTCATATTTTGCATGTACATATTTTCAAGGCATTATGCAATATTTCCTGTTCTGACAAAAGACATCTGTCATCATAGGCTATTTTATTACACTCCAATATATTATTGACCTTTGTCGGGTAAAACGAACAGGCTTTCATATCAAGCAATACTTTATGCAGTTCTACCGGTAACGGCTCATTTTCCACTACCTCACCAATCCAATCCAAATAATAGATCAGATATTCCCTTATCAAAGCAAGCTGGTCTGCATTGGCCACATTCTCTTTTTCCATTTGCGACACGCGCCACCACAGGTAACATCCAATACCGCTAAGGCCATAGAAATCCAAATCCATATCCGGATGACTGTTTATCAAAGCAATCATCCGGTTATCGATATGGGGCAGAAAATCTACCGAAACATGGTTGCCTGTACGCTCTAATATTCTCAACAAAGCATTTTGAACGCCTCCGGTCATCGCCTCAACAGTGTAACATTTTTCATACTGTCTACTGACAGCCTCCGACAGAGAATGGTATGCCGCATTATCTGATAACAGCAAATCCATTCGCGAGGCAATCTGCGCTACAAAATCCTCTTCATTGAAATCTTCATCATTGACATGAATCCGTAACTGTGGTGTAGCGTCAAGCATTTCTGCAAGTCCAATACGGTCAGTACCTATTACAGGAATACCATGCCGCATCATTTCAATGACCGTATAGCTGCATTGCTCATGAAACGAAGGTATAACACCGATATAAGCAGACCGATAAAGATCCTCTATCTCATCTTTGCCCGTTTTTCCGAAGAATACCACACGTCCCGGTAAAGTCCTGCTTTGAGCCAGATACGGCTGAAAGTCACCGTCACCCACAATTACCAATTTTGAATCAGGATAAGCATCCGCAATCCGGACAAACGCCTCTATCAGATACTTCACCCCCTTGTCTTTTTCAAGACGCCCGACAAAAAGAACCGTTCTAAAACCGTCCTTATTTCCATCTTTCTGGTCGTCTATCCTGCTGCCGGCACCATTATACACAAGAAATAACTTTTCCGGTGCAACTTTATAGTCATCTATAAGGATATCCTTGGTTTTTTGGGACAGCACAAACACAGCGTCAGCCAAATGCATGAACCGTTCTTCTGAAGTGAAACTTGATTCCACACTTTTCTCCTGGTCATCCGACAACTCATGACCTTCCGCCATGATTTCTTTCATACGACGGATATTTCCATTCAATTCAAAACACCAGCTCAAATAATGTACGGTCAGGACAATCATGCTTTGGGGATACCATGCCTTTAACAATATAGCTAATAAATAATGCTGGAAATAATTAAACTGGAATACTGTCCTTTCATTTTCGCGAACGTCAATGTCTCTTGCAAGAAAATAGAATATACTACGATAATACGCCTCACTCTCCATAGCAGATTTCAATGGAGGTATCAGATAATGTGTATGTCCTGAATCATCAACATTCACAGAGAATTCCTTTGTATCAGCATACATTTCCACAAAAGACACCTTCGTATCGGGTATGGCGGAAAATCCCTCAGACAACTGCCTGATGTAAGTACCTATGCCATAACCTGCCGCACGACTTGCATTGTTGAATATGAAGATATTTATCATTCGAGTATGTTTTTTAAAATGTAATAAGCAGAACCTCCATCTATACCTATGGGCTTGTCCAAATAGTCATCTATTGCAAATGAAGGTGCGTTTAGCAATCCTATCAGTTTTGTAGAAGAATTTATCATTACTCTGTTTGTCAAAGCTGATTGTAATTCTGCAAGATACTGGCTGTCGAATGTCAACAAAGGCATGCCTGTTTTCTGCCTTTCTGCAAGATAGAGCAATAATCCGCCCGCACCTGAACGCACGGAAAAATCCGTCATTCGACGCGGATCACGCTCCATGATTTTTGTATCGATTTCAGCCAAAACGGCATTCAGATCACATTCTACCCATCCCCATTCACACAACAACGTAGTGCCATAGCCGATTCCGGCCAGTCCGTACTCCAGATTGACGGGTGAATCAGTATTTACACCGTCATAAACCTGCTGAAACAGCTCCCATGCAAATTCTTCCATCAATTTGTCCTGATATCGTTTGGCATAAGCATATAACGATATGACTATACCCATTTTTCCATGAAACAGCCCGACATCAGACATACATGAACTGTTAAAAAGGAGATAGTCGGTTATTCTTCTAAGTTCTTTATCCATATAGCTTTCCCGTCAAATCTATTATTTCATTAATGGTCTTATCCATATCGAAATACTTATACGAGCCCAATCGGCCTGTAAATACAGTATTCGGTGCTTCTTTTTCGGCCAACATGCGATACTCTCCATACAAAGCCGCATTACGTTCATCATTTATCGGATAGTATGGTTCTCTTCCAGACATGAACGCTTGAGGATATTCACGGGTGATGACCGTATGTGGAGAATTGACGGCATCATCATTGCGGATGTCAAACCATTTATGTTCCACTATCCTCGTATAAGGTACATTGCCTCCCGTATAATTCACGATAGCATTGCCCTGATAGCTATTGATCGGCAGATCTTCCTGCTCAAAACGTAAGCTTCGGTATTCCAACCGTCCTAACCGGTAATTGAAATATTCATCTATCGGACCTGTATATATGATTCTTTCCGCCATTCCTTCCAAATGAGTACGATTGTCAATATAGTTACAATCAGTCTTACATTCCACATCTTCAAGCAGACCTTCAATCAATGCATTATAACCTCCTGCCGGTATACCCTGGTACAGATCGTCAAAATAATCATTATTAAAGCTATATCGCACCGGAATACGCCTGATGATATCAGCGGGCAAATCCCGGCATGGACGTCCCCATTGTTTTTCCGTATACCCCTTGATAAGGGTTTCATACATATCCGTTCCTACCAGACTGATGGCTTGCTCCTCCAGATTACCGGGGCATTCTGATCCGACTTCAAGACGCTGTTTCTTTATTATGGCCTCAGCTTCTTCCGGCCTGGTCACGCCCCACATCTGATAAAACGTATGCATATTGAACGGCAGGTTGTAAAGTCTGCCGTCGTAATTGGCAATGGTATTGAGTGTAAATCGGTTGAAAGTAACAAACCTGTTGACAAATCGCCAGACCCTCTCGCTGTTAGTATGAAAAATATGCGGTCCGTATTTATGAACGATTATTCCGCCTTCTTTCTCACAATACACATTACCGCCAAGATGTGGCCGTTTGTCTATCACCAGACAACGTTTGCCATGCTGTCTGGCTATATAGGCAAAAGTGGCTCCCGACAAGCCTGAACCGACTATCAGGCAGTCATATTCCTTCCGTTTCCGTACCATATTCCTCTGTTTATTTACAGATTACACCACGGAAATAGTCTATGGTTCTCACCAGACCTTCATGAATACTGACCTTTGGCTGCCAGCCGTCCAGTATTTTATTGGCCAGACTGATATCAGGCCTGCGACGATACGGATCATCCTGAGGCAGCGGTGTACAAACAACCGTTGATGAAGAACCGGTTTTTTCAAGCACCATGCTTGCAAGCGTATTGATTTCAATCTCATCAGGATTACCGATATTAATCGGCCCGTGCTGTACACCATCTTGCATAACCCGCATAATCGCCTCGATAAGATCGTCAACATACTGAAAGGAACGTGTCTGCTTTCCGTTACCATGGATAGTCAAAGGCTCTCCCTTTAATGCCTGTACGATGAAATTAGAGACAACCCGACCGTCCCCGATACTCATATTCGGACCGTATGTATTGAATATGCGAATGATACGTGTGTCTACACCATACATATTATTATAGTCATGAAAAAGAGTCTCGGCGCCACGCTTACCCTCATCATAACAACTGCGAATACCGTAAGGATTTACATTTCCCCAATACAACTCATTCTGTACGGCTACTTGTGGATCTCCATACACCTCGCTCGTTGAGGCAAGCAGAATCCTTGCGCCATTCTCTCTTGCCATTTCAAGAAGATTCATGCTCCCTATAATGGATGTCTTATACGTGTGTATCGGATTTTTCTGATACTGGACAGGAGAAGCCGGACAAGCAAAATTAAAAATCATAGCTACATTACTGACTGTCATCGGATAAATCACATCATGATTTATAAATGAAAATTTATCATCTGACATCAGATGCGAAATATTGTTCATATTGCCTGTACTAAGATTATCAACACACAACACGCGATGTCCTTCCTTGACAAGCCTGCTGCATAAATGAGAACCTATAAAACCGGCTCCACCTGCCACAAGTATGATTTTATTGTCGGCATTCTTTTTCATAAAGCCATTATTTGATATTTCGGTTGTATTAGCATTTAATATTTAAAAACAGTTGCAAATATATACAATATATTTTGTTTATAAATAA
>URDY01000049.1 GCA_900546665.1 uncultured Paraprevotella sp.
AAATATATAAATTGTTCCCAAATTGTTCCCAATCATCCCGAATTTATTTCAATCCGATTAAATAGAATTAACTAAGTGTGTGTTTGTAATGCATTGGATATTAGTGTATAATGCTTTATTTTTCTTTGATTTTCTATTTAATAGGATTGTTCCCAATTTATATATTTCAAATGCGGGTCTGGGTACTGAATGAAAGGCTAAGTGATTAATTGTCAATCGCTTAGCCTTTTTGTTTGCCTGATTTTTCCCCACATTTTCCCCACAGGCGCAAAAATATAGTAGTAAGTCATTATTTTCTTTGGCTACGCAATACAAATACACTACCTTTGAAAAGAGATAAATCCAATTAAATAAAAGTCAATGGAACAAGGTGTTTGGCAAGAGATTGAACGGTTATACCAAAAGTTTCAGCAACTTGGTATTAGTGAAGCGGTGGACTATGAAAAGTACTACCTCTATTCTCTTATTACCCATTCTACAGCAATTGAGGGTTCTACACTCACCGAAGCGGAGGCACAAATGCTTTTCGATGAGGGATTGACAGCTAAAGGGAAACCTTTGGTGTATCATTTGATGAATGAGGACTTAAAGAAGGCATATGAGCTTGCCAAAGAGGAAGCCAAAAGTAAGAAACCAATTAATTCAGCATTCTTGCAAAAGTTGAATTCGACATTGATGCGTACGACAGGCAGTATTTATAACGTTATGGGTGGCTCTTTTGATTCTTCCAAAGGTGAATTTCGCTTGTGTGGCGTGACGGCTGGTATTGATGGACGTTCTTATATGAGTTATCAGAAAGTCCCTGCCAAAGTAGAGGAACTTTGCGCTTTATTACAGGAAAAACAGAAGGCAGTGGGAACATTTCGGGAACAATACGAACTAAGTTTCAATGCCCATCTTAACTTAGTGACCATTCATCCGTGGGTCGATGGCAACGGAAGAACCGCCCGCCTACTGATGAATTATATTCAGTTCTGCTACAACCTTTTTCCGACTAAGATATTTAAGGAAGATAGGGAAGAGTATATTTCTGCCTTACGTCAATCACAGGAAGAAGAAACAAATCTGCCTTTTCTGGGCTTTATGGCTGTTCAATTAAAGAAATCGCTCTCTTTGGAAATTGAACGATTTAAGACTTCTCAAAAGAAAATTTTTAGTTTTATGTTTTAGTTGTGATCGTGTTGTTAGTTAATATAGAAAGAGGCTGTCTCATATAACTTGCGGTGAAGTCGTACGAAATCATCCATTTCGCACTTAGTAGTTGCTTTTTTATACAGATCTTAGCCATAATGAAGGCGAATTAAAAAGCGATGTTCTTGCGATATTGTCCAGGAGACATGCCCATTTGCTTTTTGAAGAAAGTTCCAAAAAAAGAGGCATTAGGAAAATTGAACATATCTGCAATTTCTTGTATGTTTTTCTGTGTATTTTTTAAAAGAGAAATACTCTTCCGTATAATGGACTTAGACACCAAATCCTTTACTGTATATCCGCATATTGATTTGCATATGACAGAAAGGTATTTAGGTGAGAGACATAATTTATCGGCATAAAACTCCACTCCACGTTCCTGCATATAATACTGTTCAATCAGCGAAATAAGCTTTAAGAACACCTCATTACGATGTCCCATCGCATTCTGATTGTTCATCAACTTACGATTATAGAGCGAACAGAGCCGATGGGTCAGTGCCAGCAGCAACAGTTTCTGCTCATACTGACGGAAAGTATCATTTTGAAGAAGGGTAGCATCAAGCTGCATCATATAACGGAGTAACTCATCCTCTTCGCCAGTCTGCCAAACATAACAAGGTTTGGGCACTAACTGAGAATAAAGGTACATAGATACGACCTGATTCCCTAAAATATCACGGATAGGTTCAACCTGATACAGCAGGAAATGCACATCCAAATCAGAAGACTCTTCCATAACCCGAAACTCCGCTCCATCAGGAATAAACAAGGTTTCTCCGGCAGATGCTCGCATCACACAACGATTCAGGGCAAAAGTAAAAAAACCTTGCATACAAATCACTATTCCCACCCCACTGACCAAAAATGGGGTGTGAAAGAGAATTGGGAAGGAGGAAATACTTCCTTCCGAACTGCATATGTCATCTCGCCTAAACAAAGCCTTTCCTAATAATGTAATACGTTCTTGAACTGTCTTCATACATGCTTGTCCGTGTGCATTAGGCACTTTCAAGCGACTAAGATACTAATTTTCTCTTAGAATAAGGCACAACCAGCACAAATATTGCACATGCCAGACAGGCATAGAGTGTCCAGCCTGCCATTTCCTTGACTGCAACCAAAGTGGCCTGTATCTGAACACGTCCCTTGACGGACATGGCTGCCATGTTCACTGCTTCAGCCTTACTTTTTCCCTGATAACTCATGCCACGTACGGTACTCATAAAAGAAGCGGAAGCGTCAGGATGTAGCAAATCAATATCTTGTGCATAACGGGTAACATAGTTCTGCTGACGCTCCTGCAGGGCATTGGTATATACTGCCGCGCCCAAACTGGGAGCAATGACCATACGGATGGTAATCATGGTACAAATCCATGATGACAGAAATTTATAAGGCATCCGCTGAGTGGCATAAGTGGGAATGAGCGAATAGAGCATCATCATGCCTGTGGAACGGATAATAACCGGATATTTCATCCGTTCATACAGACCATCCGTCTGCACCTCAAAATACATAAAAAGAGCAGCCAAGCCCAACATGACAAATCCGCCTGCAAAGATATATTTGAAATGCACCTTCTTCATGCTGAGAAAGATGGTAATCATCCCCCCGATGAAATAGCCCAACATGGTCCAGTTGCCCAGCGAAGCATTCTGCCAGTTATCCAGTTTCATGCCAATGCCGGCAAACACATTGACAAACATGGCGCTGGAATTGAGAAACATTAGCAAAAAATAGAACAATACTCCCATACGAATGGTGCGCAACTTCAGCACGCCCACCTGATAATACGGACTGCGGTGTGTGGATTCCATATAAAAGAATAAAGCACCCGTAAGAACTGCAGTAATCGCAGCCATGCGGATAGTAGGATCATCCCACCAGTCCAGCACCTTTCCATACACCATGACATATGTAAAACACACCAGCGGAATGCAGAACAAGGTAGCATTGCCAAACTGACGGAAATTAATGGGGAAACGCTTGTTTTGGAAGCGATGGTATGGCATGGTTACGAAAATAACCAGGATACATACCAACAGCATCCCCATCATATAGTAATACACATACTGCCATTCATATTCATAAGCCAGCCAGGCAGTCAGCGATGTTCCCAGCTGTCCTAATATCATAAAGAACAGATAAATGCCAGGCTGCGCTATGCTTCGTTCAATATCAAGCTTATCCCAGCCCTCACCGTCTGCCGGCTCCAGCCCCGGCTTAATTTTCAAATAGGCCTCAATGCGCCCTGCATAAAGGATTAAGGTGAACAGGTTGACCATCATCAGTACCATGCGAAGGAAACCCATCAACACACTACAGAGAGCCAACAAAAAGATACTGTCGGTTTCGGCACAAATATAGCTGAGCACATACATCATGGAAAAACCGGCCAGACACATCATTTTTTCTCTTCGAATCACCACCAGCCGGTATAAAAACGGACAAAAAGCAGCCATCCCGATGGAGGTGGCAAAATTGGTAAAAGTGATATGTTCTGAGATGATACCCAGCCCGCTCATCATCTCAGTACTGTTCACAGAATACACACCACCCACAGTAAGAATGGGGATGAACATCAACACCAATATCAGAATGCCCAACCACTTGGGCACCCAATTGTAGAACGGATAATTTCTTGGATAAGAGGACATAACATCAGAGTTTAGCTTTCACAACCACCATCATACCTGCAGCCAGGCGATCATTGTCTTCTTCAGAAAGATTGATAAAATCAATGCGAACCGGAATACGCTGTTGAATTTTTACAAAATTACCGGCAGAATTATCAGTAGGAACTAAAGAATACTTGGCTCCAGTTGCACCGGAAATAGCAGTAATCTTACCCGTAAACTCTTTATTACTTACTGCATCCACCTTTATCCTTACTTCCTGACCGATAGCCAGATTTTCCACTTGAGTCTCTTTGTAATTGGCAATCACCCACTTCTGAGTATCCGGCAAGATATATGTAATGGTCTGCCCGGCAGTAATGTATTGACCTTCCTCTAAAGCCCGACGTCCCAGCTTACCGTCACACGGAGCCACGACTACAGTATAAGACAGATTCAATTTGGCCATCTCCAACGCCGCTGTGGCACGCTGAATACCGGCTTCCACATTTTCACGACGATGCGAAACTTCATTCACACCGGACAAGGCTGCACTGCGCTGACGTTTCGTAGCTTCCAGTTTGCGTTGTAGAGCAGAATATTCAGTTTCAATCTGCTCCAGCTGTATGGGCGTAGCAGCATTACGTTTCACCAGATTTTCATAACGCTGACGGTCTTTTTCCAATTTTGCCAGACGAATTTCAATTTCAGAAATAGAAGCATCATACACCGAAGCTGTGGTTTGTGTCGTCTGAAGTGTGGCACCAATTACAGTAGCTCCGGCCAATGCATCCTTCAAGGCAGCCTCAGTTTCCATCACACGGATCTTGTATTCACGGTCATCCAGCACCAACAGCGTATCACCTTTGTGCACTTCCTGATGTTCGGTGAAATAGATTTTCTTGATATAACCTGAAGCACGCAGATTAACCGGCGAGATATATTGCTCTATTTGAGCATCATTACTGGATTCTGTATTTTTATAATCCAGAAACAAGAAAGTAACCTGAATAATCCCCCAAACTAAAATAGCTATACCAATCAGGCTTACCACACGCTGACGGGTGCGCAATTTTCTCAATTTCTTAGCCTGTTCGTGATGTGTGCTCATTGCAGCACTGTTTTTATCTGTTGTTTCCATATGTTTAAAATTGATAGCTGATCATTGACTATGAATAAAATAATTGAGAACTTACTTCAGCAGACTTTCTACACGTCCAGTCAACTTCAGCAAAGAAAGGTGAGTTACACGATAGTTATAATGCGCACTGATATAGTTGTTCTGCGCTTCACTCATACGCATTTCATCCTGTAAAACCTCTGTCATGGAGGCAATACCCTCCCGATAGCGGTCAGATGTTACCTCATAGACATCCTCCGCCAAAAGATAATTATCCTTTTGTTTCTTGAAATTGCGTTGGTTATTCATCAAATCGTTCGTAGCGTTGACATATTGTGTCTCCAGATTCTTCCGCGTATTCTCTTGCGCCAAACGAATATTCTCCAGATCAATTTTCGCCTTGCGAATTTTATACCTCTTATCCAATCCATCAAAAATAGGGACACGCAGTGCCAAGCCTAAACCATAAGAACGATACCAATGATTGGAGGGTCCGGAATGAAACCAATGATGAAGCTTATCCGTATAAGCCGTATACATCCAGTTGCCCGTCAATGTAAGTGAAGGAATGTATCCATGGGAAATCATCTTTTTCTGCCGTTCTGCCAAGTCGCTCTTCGACTGAAGCAACTGAAGCTCATACAGATTTTCTGACAAGCCGGTCAATTCAATCGGAGCAATAGTTTCAGCATTCACCGGTTCCAGCGTTATATCTTTCTCTGCCGGATAATCCATCACATATTTCAGCATATTCAGCTGTTGAGCCAGCATGGCCTGTGCATTGTCATACTGTACCTGCAAGTTTTCCAGGTTTATATTGACACGCTTCACATCCACCTCCATAGCCATGCCATTGTCATAGAAAGCCACCGTAATGTCACGCAATTCCTCCAGACGCGCAATATTGGCTTTAACCAGCGTTATCTGCTCGGCCGTGGCCTGTCCCAGATAGTACATCTTAGCAATCTGCATCATCAAGTCCTCGCGCGCTTTTTCATAAGACAGACGGCTGATTTCATCCAATACCTTCGAAATGGAAAGAGCGGTATAAACCGTCTGATTATAGAGTGGCATTTGAAGCTGCAATCCGGCTGCGGCATTATACTGCAGCGTCTGGGTTACATTATAAGGTTTGTCATAAGCAGAACCATCTGTTACGGACACTGGAGGATCGAAGTTGTCGTTAAAATTAGCCACTCCATTAATTTGCGGTAATAACTTGGCACGGTTTTCAGAAATAGCATATTTGCTTTTTTGAATCTCATTGCGCTGTCCCCGGAGAGAAAGGTTATTTTCAATACCCCAACGAAGACAATCATCCAAAGTAAGCACCTCTTGCGCACGGCTGCCTACTACAGCACCCCATGCAACGGTAAAAATGAATATTAGTTGTTTCATATCAATACTTTCATAATCAACTGCAAAGATAGAGGGATATCCAAATAGGGCAATATTCACTTTTAAGAAGATAATATTCATTTTTGCCTTTTTTCTAGAGATGAGTCTTAGGTGGAAAAGCCACGCGACTTTGACCCTTTTGGTCAAGCAGGATTGTCCCCTTTGGCTACAATATGATTGACCCTTCTGGCCAAAATAGTATTGACCACTTAGCTCACCTATTGTTATAGATTTTTTTGTGTAGATTTGAGTGCCCGAGTCCTGGTGTAACGGGGATAATGATAAAATCTATACAAATGGATAAACGAATCAAAAACATTTTAAGATGTTATGCGGCCGGCATGGGAATCAAGGAAAC
>URDY01000050.1 GCA_900546665.1 uncultured Paraprevotella sp.
ATAATATTGTATAAAAAAAATAATAATAATATTTTTTTACTGTCCAGTAATACTTCGAATAATAGAAATTAGACGATTTCCTTTTTAAATAGTAGATTTTGAGTCATATAAATGTATTTAAAAGCATTTTAATATCTTAATTCCACTAGTTTCATACAATAAAAAGACAAACTCATTTTTACAATACCAATGAAACTAATTGTATTCATGTTTTATCTTGAATTATATATCCTTTACTAGACAGCAATAATAAAAAATGGCTATGTGAAGTATTACCACTGGCATGGCAAGAAGATAGTAACCATAGAGCAACGACAATATGCTGAATTTTTGCTATTATTCAATTCTTAATATAGGTAGATTAACGTGATATTCTAAAATGGTGTAAACCTCATTCAGATTTAGCCATGCTTAACCTGTCCCAATAAAAGAACCGTAAGATGTGATTACATGGCGAATCGCTTTCATTCATTAACCTGTATGCCTCTTCCTGAGCCTGACTCCAATCCACATCCGGCCACAACCCGCTCATCCTTTCAGTCACAAGGAGCAGTTATCTTCTCTCTGAAAAGGCAAAATCCAGCAGGGATATGACTGGCAAAGAAACATTGCATACCAGAAACGGAGATATAGATCCCAACGACCCTGAATTCAGAGAATAAAAAAACGGAAGTAGGAAGAAAGCATATTCGTTTTCTTCCTACTTCCGTTTTCCACCCTGCCAATCGAGTAGATAAAAAAGATTCCGTCCAGACTAGCTGAGAAAAACCTCAAACGTCCGTTCCAGTGATGTACAGTTATTCCAACACACGGCTGTTTTTCACTTATTATAGTTTAAATAAAGTTCTGCAGTCCTTCAGAAACTGATCAATACGTTTAATACTCATGCCAAACGTATCAAAAAAATCCACCTCCCCGAAGGAAGGTGGATTAACTGCAGTCAGCCGTATCGGATAGGCCAGAGCGGACTCAAAGGTTATTTCACGAGAACCTTACGGACCGTCCCATCCGTATAACGGATGATATTTATACCTTTTTGAACGTTTTTCAATAAGATGCCGGCCGGAGAATAGATCCTGTCGATCTGATTTTCAACCGGCTTCACAACAGTAATTCCCGACGGATCAGACAAATCCTCTATATTACATCCGAACAACAGATACTCACTCCATCCACCGGATACGGTTTGGAAACGGATCACATAGTTATCTTCTTCCTCAATGTCGAATTCCATTTTATGGGTCTGGATATCACCGAATTCAAAACCGGTATTGCCATTGGCATTGGGTTCTGCTACATACACCGGTGATTCTGCTACAATTTTACCACTGCGTTTGTTGAGGATCTGCGCTTTATAGGTCGGCTCTCCCTTCCATGCTGCCATCGTGAAAGAAAGTGCATAACTGCCAGGAGACAGTTTAAGCAGGAAGTTCGGCTGGGAACCATAATCGGCAAAGCTGTTACGCCAATAGAGGGCTTTACCCTGACAAGCGCTCAGTTCTTCGAATATGCGCGGACCGCTACCATAGCCATTGGGATATTCGTGCATCTCACCGCCCTGGCCATCCTCCGCGCGCCAGCCCTGAGGCATACCGCCACCGTTCACGTCCGTATAATCAAGATAATAAACATAGTCTTCCAGATCTACGGCAAATACCGGTGTAATCTTTACATTGTCATCCGGCATGACAAAGGTATTGTCATCACGTACAATGACATTGTTACGGTTAACATCCCATTTGCGCAGCACGTATCCGGGATCCGGCTCTACCTGAATGGTAATGAGTTCACCTTCCGTAGCCTGGGTAGTTGTAACTGAAGCCTTTCCATGTTCGGCATCTAGCACGGTAATATTGAATTGCTCTACCGGGGTTCCTTCAGGCGTATAGGTGACATTATCTATATACATGGAAGCCTGGGATCTCTTTTTTATGATCAGTGTGTTGACACCTTCCGTAAGATCGACCTCAAAGTCTATTTTCTTCCATTCATTGGTCAGGGTTCTTTCCGTATTCAGAGTCTTGCTGGTTCGTCCGTTTTCATTCGTCATCGTGGCATAAAGTATGCCGTTACTCTTGTCACTTGTATAACGCACACTGACCGTATAACGTCCGGAAACAGTCATATCGAGATCATGTTTGAGCGATGCATTGTTACCTGTTCCCATATCTACAAAACCGTTTCCTGAATGACCACGTACATCGGGATACTCGCCGTAGGGATAAGTGGAACATCTGAGCACATCCTTATAGTCCATATCTTCGGCTTCTATGATGATGGTACCCTTATATTCGTCAGGCTGTTTGGGCAGATCGGCCGTGAGCGGCTGGTTGCTGACTTCATCCGTACGACGGTCTGTCGCTTCACCAGCGCAATTGACGGTAAGATCAACAGGTCCCAAATGAGTGACGTCGAGGGTAAACTGCTGGCTTTCGGGATCCCATGAAGCCGTAGAGTGTCCTTCGGCTTCACCACGAAGCGTCATATTATAGGTGGGTTCCGAGGTTGCACCACAGATAACAATACGGTCAGTTACCAGCGTAGTGGTGTCCGTACGGTAATTGTTAAGATAAAAATCGATATGGTCTGCATACTCACGCACCACACCGCTACTCAGCTTACCCCATGTGAGTTCCATCCTGTCGCAGGTATTATACTGTAAAGGTATGACACCCTTGGCCGTCGTCTTGGCATTGAGATAAGTATACGGCGTGTAAGTGATCAGCTGGTTCTTGAAACGTGAGACATACAGATCGCCCGTACTTACCTCGGGATACAGTTTATTGAATTCTTCTACCTTGGCTTCTTCCGTCGGCCAGAGTGTGCTGTATTCTGATTTCTTCACGACCATGGGGATCTGTTCGGCCGCTTCGTCATTGAATGCGATCGTAACGGGAATGGTACGATAACGGCCTGTCTTTTTGAAGAAACACTGGTTGTCATCACCATAACCGTCATTGAAGTTCAAGGGATCATCCTGTTTGTACAAACCGTCATAAAGCGTACGGATACTGCCATACTGATCCTCATTACTGCCGCTTGTCACATCATTCACCACAATCACCTTGGTTTCATTGACTACTTCTTCACGTGTAGGTATATATAATGTACCGTCTATAATCTTGCGGAACATATCTACCCACGCATTATCAAATCCCGGATAGGTTTCCCAATTACGTCGGGTGTAACCGTCTGACGTGGTAGTGGTATTGACCTCCTTGAAGTCTGCAGTCCAGATGAGTTCCGGACCATCCCACACGGCACCACCGTTCACACCTGTCTGCTCCATCACCGTACCTATACCCCAGGATGTGGGATAAGTCCTGTCATTATTCTCTCCGTAAATGATGCTCATGGATGAAGACCAGCCACACTCGTCGTACCGCACACCGTAATTGTTGGCCAACCCTGAAACGAAGGGTCCGAGAACCACACTTTCGTTATTGTACCACCAGGAACAGGTCGTGTACTTGAAGAGCCACAGAATGGCTTCGGGATATTTCTTGCATGCCTCGAGCAAGTCGTTGTTGCCTTTCATCATACCAAGAGGATTAAGGTCATGTGAAAGACTGCCACAATAACTGATAGTCAGGAGTCCGCCATAACGGTGCGACATTTCCACCAGTTGGGCAAAAAGGGCAATGCGTTCATCCATTTTGCTGGAATACTTGTCACCGGGAGCATCAAACCCCCAGAACTGTTCAGCGAAATTCCAACCGAGAAAGTTCGGATAATGCTTGAAGAAATATTCGAAGGTCTCAAGATCATCATCCAATATATGGGTATGCCCGCCACTGGCCGGCTGGCAGGTGAACCACATATTGTTAGCCTGACAGACCGAAGCCCACGACTTGTA
Source organism: uncultured Paraprevotella sp. (assembly GCA_900546665.1). Taxonomy (GTDB): domain Bacteria; phylum Bacteroidota; class Bacteroidia; order Bacteroidales; family Bacteroidaceae; genus Paraprevotella; species Paraprevotella stercorigallinarum. The sequence goes on from URDY01000050.1 coordinate 3,857, forward strand.
CGTAAGAACTGCATTCTGCGGTCTCGTATGCACGCCTTTAGCCACGTCATAGGAACAGGAAAGCGACAGATTGAGACACACATAAGGCTTGATGTCATCGGGTATCAGGTCGATGATTTTCTGAGGATCTGCACTGTTCCAGACATCAATATGGACCAACCACATCGGATGTTTTGAGTCAATAGGCCGCCGTTGTTGGGCATCCATAGTCAAAGCTGAAGTTATCAACAAAAGCGATAACAAGAGTTTTTGGAATAAGGAAACGTTCTTCATGTGTTAATATTTATGGTTAATACTGATCTGCACCGACACACTTCACCCATAGCCATTGCTGCAGACACTGTCTTATTCGCTCTGGATAAGGAACTGTTGCATTCCGACCCACAAACCGTAATTGCTGGGCCTGCCACAAAGTCATCACCCTATCACTATTGCACTTTCCGTCATCTGTCTTAAGAGGTCATATCTGACATCCCACAGCATTCTGAACCATCCGACTCTGACTGCCCTCAATCTCCACAACAGGAAAACAGCAGGTTTCAAGCTTCAATATGTCAAATGCAAAATTAACCAGAACCGGAAAAATCCGATTTTACTGCTGTTACTTGTTTTTGTTTTAACGTAACATTCCAGAAATGTTTTGAGAACCTGACACAAGAATATCCAAATGAATTCAATATGCAATTGAAAACGATCCCACCAGATATTCATCACACAACCGATTTTCAATCTGACCATCCCCTCTCCCATACTGAACCTGCCCCAAAACCCTTCACCCCTTCACATCCCGCTGTCCATGCGGCTTTCAGGGTGAAGGAGATCCTTCACTGCTCCTTCACGGAATGCTTCACAGGCGATTTCCTGCCTTTTTACGTTCATCTGTCTCTGAAATGAATTTTTCTGAAATCAGGACACTTTCAAAAAAGTAAGGCTTACTTTTTAAAAAGTAAAGCTTACTTTTTTCAAAGTAAACCGAGTTTTCGAAAAAGTCTCCCATGAAAAAATCGGGTTCGACCGGGGATTTCTTCTTGTCTGAAAAATGCGTTGCAGAAAGGGCATAG
>URDY01000051.1 GCA_900546665.1 uncultured Paraprevotella sp.
GAGATGTTGGTTATGCACGAAAGCATCTGTTCGGCATTCAGAAGTTCTGCATCACACTTCTTACGTTCCTCACCGAAAAGATCCAGCCGTGGATGGCGGCGTTCCTGTTCCGCATCTATCCATTTACGACCTTTCATTATGAGAGAATCTACCTCTTCTTGAGCGCGCGCTATACCTATAGTGGTAAGTTCCTTATAATAACCTGAAATCTTTTCAGCTACAACAATACTTACAGTACCTGACCGATTCTTTTTTCGCTTGATAAACATACAACAATACTTTGCGTACCCCAAAATCAGGGTATGCAAAGTTACAAAACATTATTTATCAAGACATTATAAAATTGATGTTTTTATAGTGACGAAGTCAGGAGATAATATCGGATAGGGATGAAAAACGTCAAAATCAGATTGTTTGTAAAAAACGTTGGTTAACTATCCTCTTATGGCTAGGATACTGATGTGATGTAATGCATTTGCCAGGTTCAAGCAGAATCTGAAAGAATGACGGGAAACTGCTTCAAAAAACAGTTTCCCGTCAATATCCGGAATGGCGAAGATAATACAGATAATTATTATGCTATTTTTATTGCAAAATACCGGTAAATTATAAAATTCCCAATCGGTCTTTACAGATTTATTCTTTGTCTATTTCCGTAATAATGGACATGCCTTTAAGCAATGCTTTTTCGTTAACCGGAATCAGATGTTGGTGACGTGCAGGTAACGTTTTGCGTAAGGCATTTGTGACATGTTCTGTCTGGATAATCGGTCTAGCTTTCAGCAATCCGCCCAAAACAACCATATTGTAGGCTGGACCCAGCTTCAGTTCGGCGGCTGCATCCATGGCATCGATGCGGTATATGCGGATATCCTTACGGGATGGCGGTATAGTAATGCCATATCCATCGTATATCAGAGTACCGCCAGGTTTGATTTGTGATTCGAACTTATCCAGTGAAGGCTGGTTGAGGATGACAGCCGTATCATATTTGCTCAGGATGGGTGATGATATCCTTTCGTCGCTGATGATCACAGTGACATTGGCAGTACCTCCTCTCTGTTCGGGACCGTATGAAGGCATCCAGCTGACTTCCTTTCCTTCGAGCATAGCTGCATAAGCCAGAATCTTGCCCATTGAAAGAACACCTTGTCCACCGAATCCTGCGATGATGATTTCTTCTTTCATAGCTACTATTTTATTGGTTTTCTCCTTGATCTGCAGTGTTCTTCAGATCGCCGAGAGGATAAAACTTAAACATGTTTTCTTCCATCCATTGGTTGGCCTTTTCAGGAGACATTTTCCATCCTGCGTTGCAGGTTGACACGATTTCCACCAAGCTTGATCCTTTGCCGTTCATGCTGTTTTCAAATGCTTTACGTATGGCAGCCTTGGCTTTTCTGATGGCTGCCACCGTATGGACGGACTGACGGGTTACATAGCAGGTTCCCTCCAGTGTGGCTGCTATTTCAGTCAGTTTGAGGGGGTATCCGTGCAGTTCAGCAACACGTCCGTATGGGCAGGTGGCTGTTTTCATACCCATAAGTGTGGTCGGTGCCATCTGACCACCGGTCATGCCGTATATGGCATTGTTGATAAAAATGATGGCTATGTGTTCACCTCTGTTCAGTGCGTGCAAACTTTCTGCTGTACCGATACAGGCCAGATCGCCATCGCCCTGATAGGTGAAAACAAGACGGTCCGGCCAAAGACGTTTGATTGCACTGGCCAGAGCCGGTGCTCTTCCATGGGCAGCTTCAACCCAGTCTACATCAAGATAGTTATATGCAAATACGGCACAGCCAACAGGAGAAATGGCAATTGTTTTTTCTTCCATTCCCATTTCCTCAATGACTTCTGCTACCAGTTTGTGCACAACTCCGTGGCTGCATCCCGGACAGTAGTGCATGGGATGGTCGTTCATCAGTGACGGTTTGCGATAAACGATATTTTCTTCTTGTATGATTTCCTGTTCATTCATAATCCAACGTTTTAAAAAAGAAAACGCAAAAAGAACTCGATGATTTTAAAGAACATGCCGATTCCTATAGTACCCATTCCGACCAGACGATTGTCGGGATAGGCGAAGTAAATGATGAGTCCGGCAATGGCGCAGATCAGAAATATGACGTTGAGTATCTTTCTGATCTGGTCAATAGAAGGTCCTTTTCGTGATTTTCGGGCATTAAGGGCTGCTTCTTCAGCTATTCTTTCGATTTCTTCGCGATTCATGACTACTTGTTGATAAGTTTTTCTTTAAGAGCGGCGACAACCTCGTCAGGGTCAGGCACAACGCCTCCCATTCGTCCATAGTGGGCGACTTGTGTTTGTCCCTGTGTGGCCAATATGACATCTTCTATCATTTGTCCGGCATTTATTTCAAAACTCAGGATGCCTTTGACCTGTTGACTTAACCGGGCTATTTGTGGTGATGGGAAAGGCCATAGTGTGATCGGTCGTAACAGTCCGACTTTGATTCCTTCTGCTCTGCACATTTCGATGGCTTTCAGGCTGATTCGCGCAGCAGAACCGAAAGCGACGATCAGGTATTCTGCGTCGTCACAAAGGTATGTTTCGTATCGGATTTCCTTTTCTTTTATTTCATTGTATTTGGCCTGTAAATGCAAGTTTCTGTTTTCCATGCTTACAGGATCGAGATCAAGAGAGGTCAGAATGTTTGGGGCACGGAAACGGTTTCTGCCGCATGCAGCCCACGGGCATTCTTTTATGATTTCTTCTTCCGTACGTCGGGGCTTGGCGGAAGGTAGAACCAGTTTTTCCATCATCTGTCCGATGACACCGTCGCTCAGTATCATGGCCGGATTACGATATTTGAATGACAAGTTGAAAGCCAGATCGACAAAGTCCGCCATTTCCTGAACAGAAGCCGGTGCCAATACAATGACATTATAATCTCCATTGCCACCTCCTCTGGTTGCCTGAAAATAGTCAGACTGGCTTGGCTGTATGGTACCTAAACCCGGACCTCCACGCTGGACATTGACAATTAATCCGGGAATTTCCGCACCGGCCATATAAGAAATACCTTCCTGCATGAGGGCTACTCCTGGACTGGATGAGGAAGTCATGGCTCTTTTTCCGGAAGCTCCGGCTCCGTATACCATGTTGATAGAAGCCAATTCACTTTCAGCCTGAAGAACGACCATACCAGTGGTCTCCCATGGCTTTTCGATACTTAATGTTTCCAATATTTCTGATTGAGGCGTGATGGGATAGCCGAAATAACCATCGCATCCACATCGTATTGCAGCGTGGGCGATAGCTTCGTTTCCTTTCATCAAAACTACTTCTTCTTCCATAATCAATCTACTTTCTTTTTATAAACTGTAATGCAACCGTCAGGACAGACAATACCGCAGGAAGCGCAACCTATACATGTGGCTTCGTTGTTATTCCTTTCGGCATAATGGTATCCTTTTTTATTTACATTCTTTTCTGCAAGTGAGAGCAAGTGTAGAGGACATGCTATTACGCATAGATTACAGCCTTTGCATCGTTCTTTGTCAATTACTACTGCACCTATAATCTTTTTCATGATTCTCTTTTTTTAATGTTTATGGGTTATAGAGATCTTTGTGATAAAATTCCAAAATATTCATCAGTATTTGGTGGGCTTCTTTTGCCGGACTTTGAGGATTGATGGCCATGGCTTCCAAATAACAATTCAAGGCATTCTGGAAATCTCCCTTTTTACGATAGGCATTCCCCATCAGATAAAAAGCATAGTCATCTTTGGCGGAGGACAGTATTTCCTGTAATCGGCAGATGGCTTCATCAACAGCCCCTTTATGTATCATTTTGTCAACTTCTTCAAGGTGCTTCATTTTTCCTCGTTTTTTGTTGTTACAAATATACTCTTTATTTACTTAAAAAGGATATGTAAAGTTTCAATTTAAAGCTTTTTTAAATAAATAATTGTATCTGATTTTATGCTGTTATTTGTATAAGTGATTAAATTATAGTATATTAGATGTTTTGTACAATATAGTTATATTTGCAACTAATTTATTTTGGTAAATTTAGTGTTACTGCACAAAAACAGGAGTCAATGTGCAACTTTTTTAGAGAATTGCACACATGGGACTTGTAATGTGCAAACTGTCTTTATGATGCAAAATATACTTTAAATTAATCAAAATGTTATTTTTTGGGGTAATGTTGTTTAGCAAAAAATGCCAGCTGTCTGCTTCAACGGAATATTCGGCAGACAGCTGGCTTTTATTTAGGATATTTGTGATTTATTCTATTATTTCAGTCGCTTTGGGAGTTTCAACTTTAGTTTCAAAAGCTTCTCGTGCGCCATTAAAGATAGCTTCTACGCGGTCTACTGTTTTTCTTCTGAATTTGGCAGATCCCCATAAAAGTTTGGTTTTGGATTTGTTTAATGCAGAGTCGTCATTGATCCATTCTTCGGCGATATAAGTTTTACCGTTGTAGCCATCCATGTCTTCTTCGTAATAATAGGAAATATGAGTTATTTCCATGTGGCATTTTCCATCGCTGCATTCTATTTTAAGCAGATATCTGAATCGTGTCCGGTCCCAGCTTAATGGTTTCTTCTTAAATTCCATCCACTCTTCAAAGCGTACGACCATCATACCAGATTGAGGCATATACTGGCAAACCGTGTGTCGTTATCGGGAGAACTCTACAAAGACAACTGGATAGGGAAGAGAGCAACGGAAG
>URDY01000052.1 GCA_900546665.1 uncultured Paraprevotella sp.
AAGTTTGGAATGTCGCTTTGTCCTTGTTCTCCCAATATTGGATATAGGACTCCATGACTACGTCTTCTGCGTCTTGCATGTTCCCAAGATAGGAATATGCAAACTGGATAAATCCATTTTTAGAAGTTCTAAAAATGTTTGTGAAATCACTATCTTCTTGAGTAACTAATGTCATTCAACTTTAAATTAAAATAAAATGTATAGCTTGTCTGAAAAATAGTATGGAGACAATAATCGTGTTAAATATGGTTTTTGTTACATGATATTCAGTTGTTTAGGGCTTTATGAGTAATGAGAAATAAAGAAAATCGCAGTGCTAATATACTAATATTATAAGATATTTGATTTACACATTAAAGTATATGTGTAATTATTTTCACTAAAAAAAACTTGATTATGTGGAAATACCAACATGAACAAAGATTTCAAAAGCAAAAAAGGTAAAATGATTCATAAGTTCATCAAAAAATAGTGTTAGACTATTAATAGCAGTAAGTTTTACTTGTAAGTTATATTAACATTTTTCTTTTTAGCATAATGCTAATATATATAAATTGTAAATAGCGAAAGTTGCTGTTGGTCAGTATTCATTTGAAAGAGTAGCTTGAAACAATGTTTTGGAAAATAGCCATTCGACATAAGCTTTATTATGTGCAAGTTATATGTAAAAAGGTTGTGTACATATTTATCATTCTTATTTTCAATAATTTATAATTAGCAAGAAAGGTAATTTACTAGTGAGAGATAGTAATATTAAGTATAAAACTTAGTTCCCAAAGTACTCAGCAAGCCAAGAAAATCACAGGTAAAGTTTTAGATGCAGCGGGCGAACCAATCGTCGGTGCCAGTGTGCTGGTAAAAGGTACCGGTACTGTGACAGACATAATCCAAAAGTTCCCCGGTGCATCAAAAACGAGCGAGCACTATTGGTGGCGTCGCATGGCCCATCGTTAGCATGAGGTAAATTTCAACGCTAAGAATATGGAAGCTTCAAATCCCAAGGCAATGTTTGATGACATATGGCCTCTGTACCGGTATGGTGGGACATCGAAGAAGAAGAATAACTTAAGGCACATCGAAGACCCTTAACGGTCTTCATTCATAGACGATGATTGGAACAGCCGGTTCGTGAGAATCAGCTGTTTGTATTCTACTCTACGCCTCATTTCCCTATCGGTTGTATTCTCCTCCTCACCTCTTTGGATATTTCCAGAAACATATAGTTCAGTTTACCGGAATGAATACCTTCTTTATTTTGGGTATACTTCTTATTGGCATACTCCTTGGACTTGTCAAAGGTAATGCGCGACATCTGGTTCTGCGACTTTCCCACCATTGTCGAATCCAACTGTTCGTCCGGAAAGAAATCATCCAAATTCACATCACCAATCATGGTCGTTTCAAGGAAATTCATGTCTTTATGACTAAAATCTGTGTAGTATCCTACAAACATATGTCCTGGAGTGCGTACCAATATAGGTTCTATATTTATGGCACGGAGTAAAGAAGCAAAAAGGACACTCCCATCCACACAGTTGATTTGCGAGGACTCCAAAGCATCATCGAACGTGCGCACACGCTGTGAAAAAACCACGTTGCTGGAAAGGCTCGTATTGGACACCGAACTATAACGGAACTTGCGCTTTTGCAACACATTCCACAAGGCATAAACCTGCTTGTCCACCACTTCGGCACCTCCCTGATAACCCAAAAACCGGTTGACGATACGCGTATCCAGCGCTTCACGCAACAGCTTGTCAATCATAGGATTCTCCTCATTCACATAAGCTGCAAAAAAGATGCCGGTATCATGGAACTTTGTACCATTCGTGACATACCCCAACAGACATTCATTAATGCTGCGAACGGAAAAAGTACGCACCCTCTGCCCCAAATCCTTGCCGTTCATCTCTACCATAACGGCCACACTGATGGGTTCCGCTTGGTTGTTATTCTTCAGAGCCTCGTAATTCCATATGATATCAGGATAGATAATATACTCCGTACGCGGTTTTGCCAGCACAAACTCCGACACGGAACGGGAAAAGAACGGAGTCTCTGCAACCTCTACCCGCACCCGGCTATAAGCATTCCTCGAACGGACACGGACAGCGATGCAGGACTTCGGATTACCTACATACATGGAGTCTACCGGCACTATGACCTGAGCATCGGTAGTAGCCACCGAAAGGATACTGGAAGGGAATATATTACCGCCCAGTTCATCCGTAATCTCAAATCCCGAGCGGAAAGGAGCCGTATTCAGCCAGACAGAGCCGATTATCACTAAAAGTAGAGTTCCCATAATAACCGACAAATGTCTCTTAGAGAAACTCCTGATATACATAAGTTCTTTCATACAATTCAGTATTTACGAAGCAAAGATAATATTTTAATGTGACGGGGCTTTTAGATAAACGGGAATTTAATGTAACCCAAATGTAACACTTGTTTCATCATTCCGTAACAAATTAGCCTCACTTTTGTACCCAGAAAGCAGAAATGGCCTGCATCTCGGCACAACTTTTCATGTAAACATGAAAATTCTGCATTCGGTTTGCACTATTTTTGCCGATAAAAAGAAATAAAGTTTAACTTTGTGACAAGAAAATTGTTTTATTCCTGTCATACATAAACAACAAAGCAATGAACAATTACCGGATTTTAGTAGTGGACGATGAAGAAGACTTATGTGAAATTCTGAAGTTCAACCTCGAAAACGAAGGCTACGAAGTGGACACGGCGAACTCTGCCGAAGAAGCTCTGAGAATGGACATTGGCAGCTACAACCTACTACTGCTGGACGTGATGATGGGAGAAATTTCCGGCTTCAAAATGGCAAGTATGCTGAAGAAGGACAAGAAGACGGCCCAGATACCCATCATCTTCATTACCGCCAAAGATACGGAAAATGACACCGTGACTGGCTTCAACCTGGGAGCGGACGACTATATATCCAAACCCTTCTCGCTGCGCGAAGTAGCGGCACGTGTCAAAGCCGTACTGAGACGCACCCAGCAAGGAGAGACAGAGCATGCACCGGAACAGATTGTCTACAAGACGCTGGTGCTGAACGTCATCAAGAAGAAAGTCTGCATTGACGGTGAAGAGGCACCGCTCACCAAAAAAGAGTTTGAAATCTTATTGCTGCTTTTGCAGAATAAAGGACGCGTATTCTCGCGCGAGGATATACTGAACCGCATCTGGAGTGATGAAGTATATGTGCTGGACCGTACCATCGACGTAAACATCACACGCCTACGCAAGAAAATCGGAGTTTATGGCAAATGCATCGTAACACGCTTGGGATATGGATATTGTTTCGAAGCCGAATAACGACAGACACTTTCTGTCCTTCAGCCGGAAGCTTTTCCTTTCGGTCATTTCACTGTTCCTCATATTCGCCGCATGCTTCATCGCCTACCAGTATCAGCGGGAAAAGGAATATAAAGTGGAGCTACTGGACACGCAGCTGCAAGACTATAATGACAGACTACACCAGGAACTGCGCTATCTCCCCGACAGCCTATGGACTTCCATGCTGGACAGCTATATCTCCAAGCATGTAAACAAGGAACTGCGCGTCACCGTGGTAGACCTTCAAGGTAACGTATTGTTCGACAGTTCCCAGAACGGCAGCCATGAACTGGACAACCACATCAAGCGCCCCGAAGTGCAGAAGGCACTGAAAGCCGGCAAAGGCTACGACCTGCGGCGCATCTCCGAAACCACCGGCAGAACCTATTTCTATTCTGCCACCGTCTACAAAGACTGCATCATCCGCTCAGCTCTCCCCTACAACGTCAACCTGATGAACAATCTGGCTGCCGACCCACATTACATCTGGTTCACGGTCATTGTATCACTGCTGCTGATATTCATCTTTTATAAATTCACCTCCAAACTTGGCAGTGCCATCAACCACCTGCGTGAGTTTGCCAAAAGAGCCGACAAGAACGAACCCATAGACATGGACATACAAACCGCCTTCCCGCACAATGAACTTGGAGAGATTTCGCAGCACATCATACAAATATATAAGCGCCTGCGCGAAACCAAAGAGGCGCTTTACATTGAGCGCGAAAAACTCATCACCCATTTGCAGACCTCCCGCGAAGGACTGGGCGTATTCAACAGAGACAAAAAGGAGATACTGGTAAACAATCTGTTCACCCAATACGGCAATCTGATTTCAGACTCCAACCTGCAGACTACCGAAGAAATATTCTCCATCTGCGAATTCCAGAAGATAACAGATTTCATCAACAAGGCACAGAAACGCCCTTCCTATAACGAAGAACGAAGAATGTCCGTTCACATCAACAAGAACGGACGCATCTTCATCGTGGAGTGCATCATCTTCCAAGACCTCAGCTTTGAGATTTCCATCAACGACATCACCCAGGAAGAGGAGCAGATACAGCTAAAACGGCAATTGACCCAAAACATCGCCCATGAGCTGAAAACCCCCGTAAGCAGCATACAAGGCTATCTGGAAACCATCGTGAACAACGAGAACATCGCGCCCGAAAAGATGCAAATCTTCATGGAACGCTGCTACGCGCAAAGCAACCGCCTGAGCCGCCTGCTGCGCGACATATCCGTACTGACCCGCATGGACGAA
>URDY01000053.1 GCA_900546665.1 uncultured Paraprevotella sp.
GATTTTCTCGTTATCGGTTCAGGAATTGCCGGAATGAGCTTTGCGCTGAAAGTTGCGCATAAAGGTTCGGTTGCACTCATCTGTAAAGCCGGACTGGAAGAAGCCAATACCTACTATGCCCAAGGCGGTATCGCTTCGGTTACGAATCTAAAAGTGGATAATTTCGAAAAACATATCCACGACACCATGGTGGCAGGAGACTGGATCAGCGATCCTGCGGCCGTAGAAAAAGTAGTCAGAAATGCCCCTTCCCAAATCGAGGAACTGATAAAATGGGGAGTTAATTTTGACAAGAAAGAAGACGGAGAATTCGACCTGCACAAAGAAGGAGGCCATTCAGAGTTCCGTATTCTGCATCACAAAGACAATACAGGAGCTGAAATCCAGACCAGCCTGATCGAGGCAGTCAAGAATCATCCGAACATCACCGTTTTCAGCCATTTCTACGCAGTTGAAATCATTACCCAGCATCATCTGGGAATCATCGTTACGCGCCATACCCCAGGCATCAAATGCTTCGGAGCCTACGTGCTGAATGAAAAGACCAGCGAAGTCGATACCTTCCTTTCAAAGGTTACCGTCATGGCTACCGGAGGTTGTGAGGCCGTATACACCCATACCACCAATCCGCTGGTGGCAACCGGCGATGGAATTGCCATGGTATACCGTGCCAAGGGAGTTGTCAAGGACATGGAATTTATCCAGTTCCATCCTACAGCCCTGTATCATCCGGGCGACCGCCCCAGTTTCCTGATTACGGAAGCCATGCGCGGATACGGAGCCGTACTCAAAAACCTGGATGGAGAAGAATTCATGCAGAAATATGACCCGCGCCTGTCGCTTGCCCCCAGAGACATTGTAGCCCGTGCCATCGACAGTGAGATGAAACAGCGAGGAGAAGATCATGTATATCTGGATGTAACCCATAAAGATCCGGAAGAGACCAAGAAACACTTCCCGAATATCTACAAGAAATGTCTCAGCCTGGGTATTGACATTACCAAAGACTACATCCCGGTTGCACCGGCTGCCCACTATCTTTGCGGCGGTATCAAAGTCGACCTGGACGGACAGTCCAGCATCAAACGCCTGTATGCAGTAGGCGAATGTTCCTGCACCGGTCTGCACGGTGGAAACCGCCTGGCTTCCAACTCACTCATAGAAGCCATTGTATATGCGGATGCTGCTGCCAAACATGCACTGAGCGTCTTCGACCGCTACGATTTCAACGAAGATATTCCGGAATGGAACGATGAAGGCACCATCAGCACAGAAGAACGTATCCTGATTACCCAGAGCATGAAGGAAGTCAACCAGATTATGGAATCCTATGTAGGTATCGTAAGAAGCAATCTCCGTCTGGTACGCGCCTGGAACCGCCTGGATATTCTGTACGAAGAGACAGAACGCTTATTCAAACGGGTAAAAGCTTCACGTGAAATCTGCGAATTGCGAAACATGATCAACGTAGGTTATCTGATTACCCGTCAGGCTATGGAGAGAAAGGAAAGCCGCGGATTGCATTATACCATCGATTATCCACATGCAGCCAATCAGGAATCAAAAGAATAAATCGTCCCTGAGGACTTTTTGAAAGACTTTCTATACAAATATACATTGCGCCATTTTAAAGCTCTACAGAAGCCTTAAAATGGCGTTTTTTTAGTATCTACCGGCAGAGATATCCCCCGGATAAACTCATAATTACCTTTCAGACCCACAAGCAAGCCTTTTTTCAGTCTTAAATCTTAACTACAGAAGAAAAGAATGAGCACACAAAAAAGTAAGAGAATAGCTGCCTTGCCCTGATTCATGATTCAGTTTCCGAAAACAGAAAGAGAAGAAGAAAAAACATAAGAGCCCAATATGGCTCACCCGATTTTTAGTGGGGTTAGGCATAAAGTTTCACCAACCTAAAGAAAAAGAACTTGATATCAATGACTCCCCTAAGTTGTGTCCTAAACTGTTTGATTTTTGCATTGAACGATTCAGCAAATGCATTGGTTGACCTGTTATTGAAAAAGTTAAGTACTTCATCATAGTGCTCATACAGGGTCGATGCAATGACATTGAAGCTTTTAAATCCCGAAGTGTCTACCTTGTCATACCATCTGGCCAATGAAAGCCGGCTTTCATCCTTTGTTCTGTTTCTATTAAAGATCATTCTCAATGAATGGGTCAGTGAATAGGCTTCCTTTATATCCGGATATAGCTGGAATAGTATAGATGCCCGTAGTTTTTGGCTTTGTGTCCATTTTTCTGATGACTTAAACAGCAGGTAACGGCTTCTGGCCAGCAATTGTTTCTTTGTGTCTCCGTTAGCCAATGTAACAGGATTGTATTCCTTTCCGCAATGCCTGGCTTCCTCCATGGTATCGGCTTCTTCCTGTATGGCGTCCCACCGGTGTGCTATCCTCATTTCCTGTAGAGCATCACATGCCAGTTTCTGTACATGAAACCGGTCTATTGTCCGGCTGGCTTTCGGAAAGCAGTGACGTACAATGAGGTTCATGCTATTGGAAAGGTCCATGGTGACTTCCTTTACCATGGAGCGTAGATTTTCAGGAATAAGTTTCAGCGTATCAATAACATCCTGTGCCTTTACACCTTTCACCAAGGCAACCAGGCTTCCTTTTCCACCACGAGCTTCCGGATTGGACACTATGGTATAAAGTTCACCGTCACTTATGGCCGTTTCATCTATACAGAGTCTTTTACCGATATTTTTGGGGAAGACAAGCCACTCATCAGCGTGAGAAAGTTCACTCCACTGACGATAACCACTTAACCTCTCCTTGTATTGCTTTTCAAAAGTACTGCCGTCTATATGGTAATAGGTTTCAAGCGAACGGGAGGTCGTAGGTCTCGTCTCCATACACTTCTTTTAAAAAAGCCGCAAACTCTTTTGAGTAGCGGGTATTTTCAGACTTGATATCATCATACGGAAGAGTAAAACACTTGCCTGTATGCAGATCCAGCCAACGGCGGCGACGGACTATCAGGTTGACCGCCTTATCACGGATTGGAAAGTCCCGTACTGTCACGGGAGACAGAAAGCCTTTTGATTCTATATTCGGATTATTCGGATAATCAGAAGGTATTCTCTCATCCAGATGTATGGATATCGTATCATCCGTACTGTCAACCTTTACGAGTGTAAATCTTGATAAGATATTTGAAGGAAGCATTAAGCTTACTAGTGATAATAGGGCATTATTTTCCATAATGCAAATATAATAATTTATTAAAATTGCCCCACTAAAAATCGGGTGAGCCCTGGCAGGGCGAAAAAACTATTCATGTAATAAAATTATCAATAAAACTATCCATGCAATTCGGTAGGCGGTTCGTCGGATATCCGGTTGCATGGATAGTTTTTTTATGTCTTTTGGGATTTGTGCCGATGGTTGGCGATTAAATGTGTACGTCCAGGGTCATTCTGTATTTCCCCTGTACCTGGCATTGCCTGCCGGTTTCTTCACATTTATAAGTAGCCTGGAAGGTTCCTTCTATCTGTGCATTGTTGCCGGCTTCTCTTATGGAGGTTACCTGATGGGTGCCGTATACGAATTCGTAATAATCCAGGCTGATTTCAATGTCTGAAACCAGGGTGAAGTTTTCGCAGACAAGTTCTCCTTCCAAGATGTTTCCGAAATCACTTTGGTGAGGGTATTTCCCGGGTTCGGCTGACATCAGGTCGGATTTTCGGGCAAAATGAGCGATGCTCGGCATGAAGGTAAACCCGTACTGGTCTTCGAATTTATCTATGACTACATTGGTGAAGCTGATCGGCCTGCCTTGGCTGTCGGTTCCGGCATTGTCAAGAATGACATATCCCCACGATGGAATCGTTTCTGTATAGGTCTTTCCGTTGAAGGTGACTTCGATGTAGTCGGAATCGCCAATGCTTGGGTCGTCGTCTTTTCCGCAGGAGGTAAATGACAGGAGTAGGCAGAGAACGGTAGATAATAGATAGATGAATTTTTTCATAGTAATACTGTTTGATGTTTGTATTTAGGAAAATATGTTTCTTTTCTGATTTCCGGTTGGGCTGGGTTTCTTCTTGTGGCCCGGTTTCCGTTAGATTCAGGTATAAAACAAAAAAGGTAAACAATTTTCATTGTTTACCGATTCTGTCGGAATGAGGCGACTCGAACGCCCGACCCCTACGTCCCGAACGTAGTGCGCTACCAACTGCGCTACATTCC
>URDY01000054.1 GCA_900546665.1 uncultured Paraprevotella sp.
TTAACCATATTGACGATGCAATGAAAGTAACGGACATCTATATTGAACGTGATTTCGTAAATGAGAACAAGGCTAATACTAAGGTTGCGAAGTACGTGTTTGGCAAGTAAGCTAATAATTCCCCACTAAAAATCTACTGAGCTATAATTAGTCGCTATCCTTTTTCGGCTTCCACATGCTTCAAAGGTAGAATGCCTAAAAAGGATATCAAATCAACACTTCAGTAATTTAATGGATATCAGTTATATACAAATTAAAACATATAATTATACGCTATCCTATTTCTAGTGTATAAGGGAAATACTAGACTATATATCTAAAAAACGACATCAAACGAAACAAATGCAGGTTCTGGCAGATTCCCCAGCCCGATAATCTTATGCAATTTTGTACACAAAGCCATCTGATAGATTCGTTTATCCAATATCAACTTGGCTATGGGTACTCCCGAGTAATTGAAAACCAGCACCTTGTTCGCCATGGATTTTTGCGGGTCATTATAGTCATACTCGCTTAAAAGTTGATCTAAGTACAAAATATAGATATATTGGTCATCCATTGCCAAATCCAACACCTGCCCAAAGTTTCTTGCCTTACTAAACAAGAGGTTATAGTCTTTACATTCATAAAAAGACCGATCAAAATAAAAGTTCCAGTCTTTTACCATGGTTCCATTTTCCAGGTGGTATTTAGCAAGATACGGCAGTTTGCTAGGCGCAAACACCATATGCCCGTCATGCACCGACAGATAACCTTTCAAATTCATCCGTGAAGACTGGACAGAAATTTTGTTCCCCACCGGAGATTCGCCGAACCTCTGTAAAGGCTGCAGATTGGCATCCAGTAAGGAAAAGAAACTACCGTCCTTTCCGCACAATAGGGAGACAAAATGCTGTTCATCCAGTCGTACGAAATTATAATCTGCAGGATTGAGCTCACCTTGCACACGCTTATAAGGAGTTTTTTTTCTGGACAGCTCTTCAATTTCAATAGCATTTCCGTTGCCTTTTAGAGACATCACTGCCAACATTTGTATATTGACATCATTCAAACCGAAGGTGTTTTCGTGAGCGTATGTAATTATTGGCTGTAGGAACTCGCCAGGACCATTTCCCAATGAACCCCAAGTATGGATTTTTTTCATACCCGAAGGAATGGAATATACATGGCAAAAATCATTTTGGGCGACATGCGTCATTACCAAGAATGTATCAACACAGTCAATCCATCCCATATTAATCAGCAATTCTGTATCAGATTGCTCACCATCTACTCTAATCTCCTTATCAAAGGCTGGAAATTCTGTTTTAGATTCGAAGCTACAACTTGACAAGAAGCATAGAAGAATGAATATAATAGAAGTTGTTTTCTGCATAAGTACTTCAAAGCAACATGTAGAATAATCAATGAGCCCTACTTTAAGTTTCACTTTACATCTTATTACATATCTGTTGTAACAAGCTAATGGCTAAAAGTGAAATTTAAAGCAGGCTTAATAATTGCACTTTAGCACTAATCATTATATCCAACCAGGCCTTTTGGTATGACCCAGCAAAATATTTTCACCATAATCTCCGTCAGGATATATTACAACCATTGAATATAAATCAGGGAATTATCACTATCCTTTTTCAACTTCCACATGCTTCAAAGATGAAAAAGCATTAGTGTCCACCAATGAATTCTTACAACAAATTAAAGGCAAAGAATAACCTAAAATGGATCCTTGTAACATGAACTCGAATTACTTTTGCAGTACTTTCAAATTTAACAATTGCCCACTAAAATTTCCAGTAAAAGCTAATGGAAAAACAAGAGTGGACTGGTAGTACACCACCTCCTCGCCAATTTTATAAAGTATCTTTTTATCCAAAGTCTGATGTAGTTTTCCATCAATGTATAAACTTGTAGAGGTATGGTCACCTTTAATCACAATTTGTACCCGTTGACCGATAGGAAACATATAATCAAACTCATTTAAATAACCATCTGACCAGAATGCCAATTTTCCAGACTTTGGGCTACTCTGATACAAAATGGCATTGGAAGATTTAAAAAGCACACTGCCCTTATCTGCGGATTTTGCAGTGAAATCAAAAGCCACTTCATAATCATACCCTATTTCTTCTATCAAAAGCTTTTGATTCCTTTTCAACTTCGAGACTTGAAGCACTTTCCCATCCATCGTTTTTACCTTTGCTCCAATATTCACTCCCGGAGCTTCCGACAAAGCACGACGGCAAGAATCAAACCGTGCGAAAGACAAATCATCCACAGCACCGGTCCACATTTTCAAGCTTAATGTCTGCATAGCAGGATACGCACGATGATGAATGTCCTTGAAAGTAATCCCATTTCCAATGTAATCATTCCATACGGCAAACATTCCCCCTTTCACACGCCTATCATTCCGACTAAATATTCTATCATCAAACATATAGGGTTCCCAGTTATTAAAAATCCACTCTATATTCAGGTAATCGTGGTAATAGAGTGCCGTCAATGGTATTATGTACAATTGGCTACATGCCACATTCACCAATCCAAATCCCAATTCGGCCATTTCAAAGGGATCGGCATAACCATTGTACCAAATGTCCAATAGTACCTCGTCAGACTTCACAGGAAGATCTCCTCTGGCATGCGTCAATGCACCCCATGCCACCGCTTTCTTCCCAAAACCCTCCACATATTTAATGTAATAATCAGTAAAAAAGCGAAACTTTTCAACAACATTAGGATCCGAATTATCGTATTCATCTGTACCAATATGCACTTCTTTACCCCTAAACACCGGATTTTCTCCACCTAAATACTCTGCAAACAAGCTGTCCAAGAACAAATAAGTCTCCGGATTAAACAAATCCAGGTGATCCTCTCCGTACTCCTTACTAGCAATTTCCGGCTTATAGCGCGTAAAGGCCAATGAATGCGCAGGCACATCTATTTCCGGCAAGACAGTCACTCCATACTGCTCGGCTAACATCTGAAGTTCAACAAATTCTTTTTTTGAATAATGAGCCCCCTCCGTGGCCAACCCCGGAAACACGGTACTTTCTAATCGGAAAGCCGCGGGTGTTTGCGACCAGTCATTGCCATAGAACTTTTTAAAGCCGTTGTCATTCAAATGAATCTGGAAACAATTCATTTTATAATAAGACATTATCTTCACATAATCCCTCAAAAAGCCAATGGGGACAAATTTACGTCCTACATCCAACATAAATCCACGCTTAGGATAATTGGGCCAATCTACAGCCACTCCCTGCGGCACCGCCCCATCATACTGTTCCATCATTTGAAGAATGGTCCGAGTTCCCCAAAACACTGCCTGCGTCGTTGCACCCGTCAACACCATCCGATCAGACACATCCAAATAATACTTCTCCCGATTCTCTTCTGTTTCTTTTCCAGCCAAAGTCAAAAAAATATCTCCCGAGCAGGCAGAAACGCCTTCCGCCACCTTATATTTCCTGCCAAACATCACTGCTAAATCTTCGGCAAATGTGTTTGCCACCGGATTGAGTTCTGCTGCATAGCGGGGGTCCAACACCAACCGACACGATGAGCGCCAATAGCCATCCCCGCCTTTCCACTCCTGTAATGCCGGTATCACAAATGGCCTAGAATTTTCTGCCTTTAGCCCTGGCACAAATAGTATGCAAGACACTGCTCCCAATAACACACCTGCCTTAAACACCTGCAACACTTTACCAAAGAGAAACTGCCCCAAAAACAAAATAGTCATTTTCACATCACGAAATATCCACCTCATGTAGTTTGGTCCAAAAACATCAATCCAAGCATTATGCTTGGTAATCCATCTATCCAAAGCAAATTCCATACTATTTATTTTAAAGTTT
>URDY01000055.1 GCA_900546665.1 uncultured Paraprevotella sp.
TACTTTACTTTCCGGTATGCTTTTGACAAGGAGATGGCAAAGCGCGGCTACATCACGGTAGACAAAGGCTCGGTAACGGTTAACGGTGTCAGCCTGACCGTGTGTAATCCCACCGACGATACTTTTCAGGTGGCCATTATTCCTTACACCTTCGAGCATACCAATTTTCATGCTTTCAAAGTGGGCAGTGTGGTGAATTTGGAGTTCGATATCATTGGTAAGTACATCAGTCGTATGATACAATATAAATAAGGTAACGGCGCTATGAACGATTTCCTGCAATTAGTGGCATCCCGTCAGAGTGACCGTGCCTATGATATGACTCGTGCTGTGGAGCCCGAGAAGTTGGAACGGATATTGGCAGCGGCTTGTCTGGCTCCGTCCGCCTGCAATGCACAACCGTGGAAGTTCGTGGTAGTTACGGAACCGGAGCTGTCTGCCAAGGTGGGCAAGGCTGCTGCAGGATTGGGGATGAACAAGTTTGCCAAGGATGCTCCCGTTCATATTCTGGTGGTGGAGGAGTCCATGAATGCCACTTCCTTTCTGGGTGCAAAAATCAAGGGTAAGTATTTCCCATTGATTGATATTGGTATCGCTGCCGCACATATCACGTTGGCGGCAGAAAATGAAGGGCTGGGTTCCTGCATTTTGGGCTGGTTTGATGAGAAGGAGATAAAGAAACTTGTCGGTATCCCGGCCGGTAAACGCCTTTTGCTAGATATTACGATTGGCTATCCGGTGAAGGAAAAACGGAAGAAATCGCGGAAGCCAAAAGAGAAGACAGTATCTTATAATAAGTATTAGCATTAGCAGAAGAACACAGAGGTGCAGGGATTAAACCAATAGACGAGAAAAAATCTCTGTGCCTCCGTGTTTAAACCAAACTACAAATCCTTTAGCAGCACCTTGCTTGCATTCTTGTAGTATTCCTCCCGTGCCTTCAGCAATGCTCCCCATTGGCTGTTAAATTCATTTTCCTTATCAATTTTGAAGTCTTCTGAGCCGTGTGTGTCCAGCTTGTCCAGCAGGAGGGCCACATTCATCTTGTTGATGTCCATGGAAGGCTGGTAAGCGATGTCTTCACTTTTTTCATCGGTCACCACTTCATGCAGGAGGTTGATTTCTTGCAATTCATAAAGAGTTTCGTGTGTCAGCCGGATGGGAATCTGGCACTCTTCGGATATCTCCTCGGCTGTATAGGGTTGGGCGTCTTGTTCAAAACGCTTGGCTATGAGGGACATTATCAGGATGGAGATAAAGTCGCGGTAGCGACGGCTGATGTTGCGCGCATCCTTGTCGAAGCTGAAGTTCCGGATATTCTGTCCGGCGTAGGTCAATTCGGCACCGAACAGGCAGATAGTCCAAGATACCTGCAACCATAGCAGAAACATCGGGAGGGCGGCGAAACTACCATAGATGGCATTGTAACGGGAAACCCACAACTGGCTGCTGATGTAGAGGAACTGGAATGCCTGATGTGCCGTACCTGCCAGAATACCGGATATGAGTGCGTGTTTTAGTTTGACTTTTGTATTCGGCATAAAGACGTACAGTACTGTAAACATGAACCAGGTCAGTACGAAGGGGATGAGGCGTACCATAAACTTGCCGACGGGTGCCAGTAGGGTAAAGTCTTCGAGGTTCTTCACCATCGTACTCATGAAGATGGAAAGACCACCGGACACTACCAGCAGAATGGGCATCAACAGAAGCATGGAGAAGTAATCCGTTATTTTGCGGTACATGCTGCGCGCCTTTTTTACCTGCCAGATGCGGTTGAAGGTGACTTCCATATTATTGATTAGGTTCAGGACTGTCCACAGCAACATAATCAACCCGATGCCGATGAATATTCCACTTTTGGTTTGTGAGAGATATGAGTTTACGAACTGTAGAATAACCTCTGTGGTTTCTGTAGGACCTCCGAACCCGTTGATAACCTGACTTTCCATCAGATTGTCGAATCCGAAACCGCGTGCGATGGCAAACAATATAGCGAGAATCGGTACAATGGCAAGCAAGGTGCTGTAAGTCAGTGCCGAGGCTTTGTTTACTATCCGGTCTTTGGTGAAGCGGTTGACACAAAGGTAGATGGTCTTGATGATATTGTATACGGAAAAAGTGGTTCGCGTAACTTCATCTTCTGTAATACGCCAGATGTCGTAAGTAAGAAACTTCCAGAAGGCTGCAATACGTCTATTCATAAAATGTTAATTAGCGTAAGTTCAAAGAGTTATCTTTAACGGATTCTCAATGATCTCTGTTTATATGAAGTGCAAAATTATATAAAATTTCTGGAATAAACGAATAAAAAGGTAGAAATGGAGTGGAGGTTTTGTTTAAGAATATTCTTTTTATGTATTTTGCGGGAAAGAAAGTTTATTAGAGATAAAAAGACTGAAAATATGCGCAAAAAGAGAATTCTGGTAGTTTTGTTGGCTGTATTGTTAGCATGGGTGGGGAGTAATTTAGTTATAGGAGCCCTACTTATGAATGATTATCCCGAAAAGATATGGCTGCATCGATGTAATTCGATAGAAAAACTTTATGAGCAAGGTGACGAGTATCCTAACGTGGAAGTTGATGTCGTTTTTCGGAAAAACCGGAAGTTTGATGTGACGCATGATGTGGATACAAGTTTTAATCTGGTTCTGGAGCCTTATTTCTCTTATATGAATGAGACTGATGGTAAAATTTGGTTGGATATTAAGAACTTGAAGGCAGGCAACAAGACGGAAATACTCGCTGAATTGAATAAGTTGGTTGAAACTTATCGTATGGAGAAAGATGAGTTGATTATTGAAAGTTCCAATTGGGAAGCATTGAGGCTTTTTACAGAAAACGGATATTATACATCTTATTATGTAGCTTTTGATAAACCTAATGATTTGAGCGATAGGGAACTGGATGCTTGCATTGCTGAATTGCAGAAGATTGTTGATGGAGGTGCTGTTCGTGCATTGTCTTTTCCGGGCTGGTGGTATTCTGTCATAAAAGAGGAACTGAACCGTCCCATTGACTTGCTGACTTGGAGACACCGGACTACCCAACTTGCATTGTTGGCTTCACATAAGGGACGGCAGATGTTGAAAGACCCCCAACTGAAGGTCATACTGATTAAAGATAAAGGGGATTATCACAGATAGGAGAAAAGAAATAAAAAAGCAGTCGGTCTGTAAGCCGGGTTCTGTTCTTCTGTTCCTGAAAAAGTCTAATTAGGAATTATCCATTCTTCATTAAAAGAAGTGTCTGTCATTTATCTGAGCCGCATGTCACCATACAAGCTTTAGCGGTCTACCCTCCGACATGGAGCGAG
>URDY01000056.1 GCA_900546665.1 uncultured Paraprevotella sp.
GTATATTGAGTTTTCTTGCCGCTTTGGTAGGGGCCAGCTTGCCGCTGACGGGCTATTATCTTTGGATTCGCAGATTGGTTCGGAAAGGCAGTAGGAAAGCGAACATGCAATTAAAGAAAGTTGCTTAGAAAAAGCAGGCAATTTTATAAAAGGATGAAGATGTCCGCAAGATGCGCAGGCGTGCGTGTTTTGTGGGCGTTTTTTTATAAATACTTTTGGGCGGAGATTTCATTTATCCGCATTTCCTTCTCTTCTATCCGGATGCATCCTTCGCTTGCCAGCTCCGATAAGGCACGTGCTAGCGAGGGACGAGCCACTCCCAGTATTTGTGCCACTTCCTGCTGGTTGAGTATCGTGCCATGCATGCGTAGATAGTTCAGTATGCGCGATTTTAGGCTTTGCAGGGCAAAGGCATTCAGCTTTTTGGAGAGAAACAGAGTTCTGTCCGATACCAGTTGCAGAAAGTTGCGCATCACAGTGGGGTGTCGATGCAGGAATTCCAGGAAGACATTCTTGTTTATGATGAGTATCTCACATTTCTCTTTTGCTTCGATATTTACCGGGAAGCGGTTTTCGGAGGCAAAGACAAAAGCCGGGGCAAGTAGTTGCGGGGCTTTCAGCGTTTCTATGGTGAGTTGCTTTCCCTCTGCACTGACCATTTGGGTACGCACACTGCCGCAGCACAATATGAATAGAGAACGGTATGCTTCTCCCTGCATGGCAATAAAGTCAGCAGGTTTGTATTGCCTGCGTGCATGTTCGGGTGCCAGGATGAGGGATAATAATTCTTCTTCTGTTATGCCTTGAAAAGGAGGCATTTTCAATAATGTATGGATTTCCATTCTCTTTTTTACTTTTTTGTGATTCGATGTAACATTCGTGACAGTTTTCGCGTTGTAGAACTCTCATCTTTGCACAAAGATAATGCAAACCGAAAGTAATAGAAAATAAGCTTGCTTATTTTTATTGCTGAGGTGCCGCTTATCTTATGGAAAGATGATGTAAACTTTTAAATGAATAAGAATATGGAACCGAACATGTTTTGTTATCAATGTCAGGAGACAGCCAAAGGAACCGGCTGTATACTGAAAGGTGTATGTGGAAAAGAAAGTCATACGGCTCAAGCTATGGACTTGTTGCTGTTTGTGGTTAGAGGTGTCTCTGTCGTTGCCGATGTTTTGCGCAAGGCAGATTGTCCGGTCTCCGAAGAAGTGAATATCTTTGTGACGGATGCTCTGTTCTGCACTATTACGAATGCAAATTTCGATGATGAAAGCATTTTGAAGCGGGTAGATAAAGGAATCACCATGCGTAATGGATTGATTCAAGAGGCCAAGCATAACAAAGTGCTCTTACCCAAAGTAGATGAACTGACTTGGCAGGGAACGCGTGATGACTATGCCGGAAAAGCGAAGACAGTAGGTGTTCTGCGTGAACAGAATGAAGACCTCCGCTCGTTGAAAGAATTGCTTGTCTATGGCTTGAAAGGTATGGCTGCCTATCTGGAGCATGCCATGCGTCTGGGATTCAATGATGATACGGTTCATGTTTTCATGCAACGCGCACTGGCTACCATTGCAGTTGAGTCTCTATCGGCAGAGGAGTGGGTGAAGCTGGTTCTCGAAGCTGGTGAGTTTGGAGTAAAGACAATGGCTCTATTGGATGCAGCCAATACTGGTACTTACGGTAATCCTGAAATTACAAAGGTAAATATCGGTGTGAAGAACCGTCCGGGAATTTTGATTAGCGGCCATGACTTGAAGGATATGGAAGAATTATTGAAACAGACTGAAGGCACAGGAATAGATGTCTATACACATGGTGAAATGTTACCTGCTCACTATTACCCGGCTTTCAAGAAATATTCCCATTTTGTAGGCAATTATGGCAATGCCTGGTGGAAACAGCGCGAAGAATTCACTTCCTTCAACGGACCGATTCTGTTTACCACCAATTGCATCGTTCCTCCTCTGGCAAATGCTGTGTATAAAGAACGTATGTTTACCACCAACTCTACCGGCTATCCGGGTTGCAAGTACATTGATAAGGATGCTGAAGGTAGGAAAGACTTTTCTGAAATCATAGAGATTGCCAAACAATGCCAGCCTCCGGTGGAGATAGAGCATGGAGAAATTATCGGCGGTTTTGCCCATAACCAGGTGCTGCAACTGGCAGACAAGGTGGTAGATGCCGTGAAGACCGGGGCCATACGCCGCTTTATCGTAATGGCAGGTTGTGACGGACGTATGAAGAGCCGTGACTACTACACGGAATTTGCCAAAGCCTTGCCGCAAGATACCGTTATCCTGACCGCAGGTTGTGCCAAATACCGCTATAATAAACTTGGTTTGGGAGACATCAACGGCATTCCCCGTGTATTGGATGCCGGGCAGTGCAATGACAGCTATTCACTGGCGGTAATAGCCATGAAGCTGAAAGAAGTATTCCAGCTGAACGACATTAATGAACTTCCCATAGTCTACAACATAGCGTGGTACGAACAGAAAGCAGTTATTGTATTATTGGCATTATTGAGCCTCGGTGTGAAGGATATTCACTTAGGACCTACATTGCCCGCTTTCCTTTCTCCAAATGTCGTCAAGGTACTGGTTGATATGTTCCATATTGCAGGTATTGGTAGTGTGGAAGATGATTTGAAGAAATTCGGATTGTAAATAAGATGATGGGGTGATATCCTGCTATCACCCCATCATCTTATCCTCTTATCACATTATTTATCGCTTCCTCCGTTCCGCAGAACGGCCCGTGCGATTGTAGCTTTATGGTACACATGGCGGCGGCAAAGCATCCGGCTTCTCGATAAGACGCGCCTTTGTCGCGCATATACAGATATCCTACCATATAGGTGTCTCCGCATCCCGTTGCATCTGTAATCTGCAGGGCAGGGTAGGCGGGTATTTCGTGGAATTCTCCTTGGGCATAAATCAGCGAACCTTTATCTCCCAGGGTCAGCAGCACTTCCTTCACGCCCCAGTCTGCAATCAGCAATGCAGCTTCGTGCGGTTCACTGCATCCGGTCAGCACTTCCATTTCAGCTTCGTTGGCTTTCAGGATATGGATATACTTCAATGCTTCTTTCTTTTCCGGCCAGTCTACGGCCAGCACCTTTTCATTCTCCACCTTGCGGAGAAATCCTTGCACGTCTACCGAGAGGAGTCCCTTGCCGGACAAGAACTTGATGACCTCCAAAGAGAAGTCGTCGGCAAGCAGACTGCCCAAGTGGATAATCCGTGCATCGGT
>URDY01000057.1 GCA_900546665.1 uncultured Paraprevotella sp.
CATATTTTTATGTTATTTAGCATAAATAGCGGGAATTTTCCTTACTTTTGTAGCCTATTATTCTATCAAAAAGATGATTTATGCAACCATTGAACACTGAACTCATCCTGATACGTATTACGGGTGAAGACCGTCCGGGACTGACAGCTTCCGTGACGGAAATTCTGGCCAAATATGATGCTACTATTCTTGATATTGGTCAAGCAGACATTCATAATACTCTTTCATTGGGCATTTTATGCAAGACGGAAGAACAACATTCGGGGTTCATTATGAAGGAACTGCTTTTCAAGGCTTCCTCCCTGGGAGTGACTGTCCGTTTTTACCCTATTACTGCCAAAGAGTACGAGGATTGGGTGAATATGCAGGGAAAGAACCGCTATATTCTTACTTTATTGGGGCGCAAGTTGTCTGCCCGTCAAATATCTGCTGTGACCCGTATTCTTGCAGAGCAAGGCATGAATATCGATGCCATCAAGCGCCTTACAGGACGTATTCCGCTGGACGAATGTGAATCGCGTACACGCGCCTGCATCGAATTTTCCGTTCGGGGCACTCCGAAAGACCGCATTGCCATGCAAGAACAGTTGATGAAACTGGCAACCGAACTGGAAATGGATTTCTCTTTCCAGTTGGACAATATGTACCGCCGGATGCGTCGCCTCATTTGCTTCGATATGGACTCTACTCTGATTGAAACGGAAGTGATTGATGAATTGGCCATACGTGCAGGTGTGGGCGACCAGGTAAAGGCTATTACTGAGCGTGCCATGCGTGGTGAGATAGATTTCATTGAGAGCTTTCGCGAACGAGTGGCTTTGTTGAAAGGATTGGATGAGTCCGTGATGCAGGAAATTGCAGAGAATCTTCCCATTACGGAAGGTGTGGATCGCCTGATGTATGTTTTGAAGAAATACGGTTACAAGATAGCTATTCTTTCGGGAGGGTTTACCTACTTCGGGCAGTACCTCCAGAAGAAGTACGGTATAGACTATGTGTATGCCAATGAGCTGGAAATAGAGGATGGCAAACTGACCGGTCGCTATCTCGGTGATGTAGTTGACGGTAAGCGTAAGGCGGAGTTGCTGCGTTTGATAGCTCAGGTGGAAAAAGTGGATATTGCGCAGACTATTGCTGTGGGCGACGGTGCCAACGACCTGCCCATGCTGGGAATTGCCGGCCTTGGAATCGCTTTTCATGCAAAGCCCAAAGTTGTTGCCAATGCTAAGCAATCCATCAACACCATCGGCTTAGATGGCGTACTTTACTTTCTGGGATTTAAGGATTCATACATTGATATTCCTCGTTGAAGGCAGATGCTTGAAACAAATTTGCAAGTCCTTGAGATAATTATTGTCCCAAGGGCTTATTTTTTTACTGTAAGAGTCTATTTTATAAGTCTTTTTCCTATCTTTGTACGCAAATTTAAAAGAGATACATGAAGTTTTCAGAACTACATTTAAATGGCAATGTGCTGGAGGCACTGGATGCCATGCGCTTTGAAGAGTGCACCCCCATACAAGAAAAATCAATTCCCGTCATACTCGAAGGTCGAGATTTAATAGCAGTGGCACAAACCGGAACGGGAAAAACTGCCGCATATTTGTTGCCTATATTGAACAAGCTCTCAGAAGGCGGACACCCTGCCGATGCCATCAATTGCATTGTCATGGCTCCTACCCGCGAGTTGGCGCAACAGATAGACCAACAGATGGAAGGTTTCTCTTATTTCATGCCGGTTTCCAGCGTGGCCGTGTATGGTGGTAATGACGGAATACTGTTCGAGCAGCAGAAAAGAGGGTTGACACTGGGTGCTGATGTCGTTATTGCTACCCCGGGGCGTTTGATAGCCCATCTTAGCCTTGGTTATGTAGATCTTTCCCGTGTCTCTTATTTTATTTTGGATGAAGCAGACCGGATGCTGGATATGGGATTTTATGACGATATTATGCAAATTGTCAAATTCCTTCCTAAAGAGCGGCAGACAATCATGTTCTCTGCCACCATGCCTGCTAAGATACAACAGTTGGCTGGTAACATTCTGAACAATCCTGCCGAGGTGAAGCTGGCTGTTTCCAAACCGGCAGAAAAGATTGTGCAGGCAGCCTACGTTTGCTACGAGAATCAGAAGCTGGGCATCATCCGTAGCCTCTTTGCAGAGGAGACACCGGAACGCGTTATCATCTTTGCTTCTTCCAAACTGAAAGTGAAGGAAGTGACCAAAGCTTTGAAGCAGATGAAACTGAACGTCGGTGAAATGCATTCCGACTTGGAGCAGGCACAGCGCGAAGAAGTGATGTATGAGTTCAAGGCAGGACGTATCAATATCTTGGTAGCCACAGATATCGTTGCGAGAGGTATTGATATCGATGACATCCGTCTGGTGATAAACTACGACGTTCCCCACGACAGTGAAGATTATGTGCACCGCATCGGACGTACGGCGCGTGCTAATAATGACGGCGTAGCCATCACCTTCGTTTCCGAAAAGGAGCAGGGTAACTTTAAGAATATCGAAAAATTCCTAGATAGGGATATCTATAAGATATCGGTTCCCGAAGAGCTGGGTGAAGCACCAGAATACAAGCCGAGAGCATTTGACGGAGGAAGACGGGGCGGCCATGGAAACGGACGTAGGCCAGGAGGAAATAAGAATGGCCGTAACAACAATAAAGGCGGAAAGCCCAGTGCCAAACGGCCACAGAATGGCGGTGAGAAGAAATAAACACTGTGGTGTGGTGAAGAAAAGACATAGAAAAAGCGGATTTATTCCGCTTTTTCTATGCTCATTGTACAGTCAAAACCAATAATCATATTTACCAGACTGTATACGGAGCTTTCGGGTATGCCAAGGGTTGCCTGGTAATGGTATCCCTTACTGTCCACACCCATGAAGTTCATATCGGCAAGAATGGCCTGATTCAGTATTTCGGCAGGGAATATATCCGCAAACATCTTTTTGGTGATGTCCTGGCCGTAAAGCATCTTCTTCCCTTCGTATACACAGATATGGATTACATTATCATAATACACATTGTCCACACTGATTCCATTTTCAGA
>URDY01000058.1 GCA_900546665.1 uncultured Paraprevotella sp.
ACGGCCGTATCTAATGTGGACAAGCTGACGGAGGCCGTGGGCATCACGAAGGAGTATGAGACGCTGGAGAAGGCCCGCCAGACGTATGCGGTAGGGGCTGTGCCTGTAAACGGTATCAGTTTTGATATGACTTTCTTGCTGACTAATCCGGATTTGACGGATTTACCAGAGTGGACACAACAGGCAGGATGGTATACTGACGTTGATAAGGGTATTCAGTGCATGCACAATTCTGATGTGGCTTCAGCTGATGGTAAAGATGCTTTCTACGAAATTTATGCCGGAAGCAGGACCCCAATGCCGGAAGGCAATATATTGTATCAGAAAACTGTTCTGGCACCAGGCACTTATCTGATGTCTGCTTATGCTTTTGGTAAAGGAGCCAATGATAATTATACCGGTGATTTTTCAGGTTGTTTCTTTGCCGGTCAGGAAAAAGGTGATGCCATTACTGCAGCCAGACTGACCTCGGGAACTGTCAAATTCGTTCTGTCTGAGGAACAGGAAATCAAACTGGGATTATATTCTGACGGTTCAGGTGCTGCAAACTGGGCAGGTATTGGTTATATGAAACTTTATAAGCTTTCTTCTGATGATCTGATATTGAATGAAGAAGATCAGGACCTGAAGGTAAAGGAAGATACTTATGCTGACGTTGTGATATACCGTAAACTGAAAACCGGGAGTTGGAATACTTTCTGTGTGCCGTTTGCCATGACTGCTGAACAACTTGCGGATAATAAGATTTATGAAGTCCGCAAATTGGAGAGTACGGCAGAAACCGGAAGTTCTGTGGTCTTGAATTTTTCAGATCCCGTATCTGCAATAGAAGCCGGAGTACCTTATATTGTGAAGGTCAGTGAGGATATCAGTCAGATCAGGGTCAATGATGTAACAGTGAAGACTGCAGACCCTGTTATGTTGAAGGCAGGACATGTGGGCATGCAGGGTAATTACGGATGGATGACTATCACCGGTTATGACAAGTATTTCATCAGTAACAACAGTTTTTACCGTGCGGCTGACAAGAAGGTGACTGTGAAAGGTTACCGGGCTTATATTACGATGGATCAGGTTGCATCTGGTGTAAACCAGATGTTGATCGATATCGATGGTAATCTGACCGCCATTGAAGATATATTGGGTGAGGATACGGACATAACGGTCAATGTATATACCATCGATGGCGTATGCGTGAAATCCGGTGTGAAGTCATCCGAGGCTCTCGATGGTTTACGTAAAGGTATCTATATTGTCAACGGTAGGAAAGTCATTAAATAAAATGAAAAAACAGTTTGACAAAATACAGGAGGGTAGTCTTTTGTGGTGGCTACCTTTCTTTGTATAGTATATTTCTACCCATATATAAAAATATTTTTGAACACTTACTTGTTATTGAATTTTAGTAAATTTTTTTTAGAAAACATTAAAACCCATCATTATGAATTTTCTGAATAATTTCTCAGATGAGGAATCTTGTGTGGCCTATCAGAAATAACAGAGTTAGTGTCGTAGTATTGTATACAAGCATAGTGATTGTATCTAATATTGTGGGATATCTGCAAATGTTATTGCGAATGCAGAAACAACCACAGCTATCTGTCCTTATGTTTCGTTACTGAATTGCCACCATGATTCTGCTGATGAGCATCATGAAATCTTATTTTATGATAGGAATTCGTCTTCAATTGGGGGTAATCAATACTTGTTTGTTTGAAGAATGGTCAACAAATTCAATGATGTCATGGATAAACATGACACACAGTATAACCTAGAAAGACAGGCCGAATTTGACGATAGCTTCTTCTTCAAGGGGCGTTTTGAATAGGAGAAGGATGTATCCTTGAAAAAAGGAAATGGCAGCAGAAAGAAGTCAAAAGTATTGGTTATGGTGGAAAGGATCTCTTCGCAGGAACATCCCAAAAAGGGAGGCCTTCCAGTGTGGCAGGACGCCTGAAAATGCAGGACATTCGGACCTGAATACAGGGGCAGTTATTAATATTGCGAAGAAATACCTTAAACTATCCGTCTAACTGATCACTGACGATTACACTTCTTGTCATAGGTTTAGAGAATATGTGCAGAAACACCGTATGGTGGTTTCGGAAAAGAAGAACGTGGAGAAGATGCGATAAATGACACAGAATCAAGTATTTATAATTTTCTCAACGAATTTTGCTACAAGTTCAATAGAAAGTATTTCGGAGAGAAAGATTTCGACAGGGTAGTCATCAGCTATAACACTGATTTTAAATCAAGAACATACTGACAGATAATATGTTGGATTTTTATAAAAACTTATAGTAAGCTTTACATAATTGTTTCCGCAAACTAAAGAGTTATTGGACAGAACCATTGTTTGGCGGGAGACTAATCTTAGCTAAGATCTAACAGAACTTTTAATATAAAACTTATCAAAGAACTCTTTAGCTTTGTGGTAAATGTCGCTTAATTACTTATCCGATTCTTAACGAACTATAGAATGAATATTAACTCTTTAAAATTTGAAACTACAAACTTTTAGTATATCTTTGTAGCGATGTAGGTAAAAACTATATCGCTTTTGTTTGACATATCGTAGCTCAATCGCCTCTGAATCACCACCTCGGAAAATGAACGAGCTATATAACACACGTTGAGGAGTCCGTATATGACGCAGACTTCTCGCTTAGTGTGTTGTGGCTTGTGGTGAGCCAAGAGGCGTAGGCGGTTGTCTGCGTCTTTCATTTTAGTTAAACGTATGACATAGCCTTATCTATGGTGATTCTTATTAATTATCACTACTGTCCCGTTAAAAATGGGAATTGGTCTTTGAAATAATTGAAATATAGTCTTTTACAAGCATTTTTAAGG
>URDY01000059.1 GCA_900546665.1 uncultured Paraprevotella sp.
ACATTGAGCGCTTTTTCTCAAAGTCTTATATTCGGTCAGGTGCAGGATGCGTTTCTGAAGACTCCGTTGCCGGAAGCCAAGGTGTCTTTGCTTCTTGCGGCAGACAGTACGGTGGTCATCGACTCAATTCCTGTTCGGAAAATACAGAGGGCAGACGGCACGGTGTCGAAAGCGGAGTTCTCGTTTCAGCCGGAGAAGAAGACTTGTAAATATCTGTTGCGCGGCACGCTTGAAGGCTATGAGGCCGGATGGTTGCCATTGGCAATCGATGCAAATGAGACCCGTGCTTTGCTGCTTGACCAGCCTCTGGGGTTGCGTAAGATATTTGAAAGGGAAATAGATGAGGTGGTTGTAAAGGCTACAAAGGTCAAGATGTATTATAAAGGTGATACGTTGGTGTATGATGCCACTGCATTCAAATTGCCGGACGGTTCGATGCTTGATGCCCTGATACAGCAGCTTCCGGGGGTAAGCATGGATAAAAACGGGCAGATTTTTGTCAATGGACGCAGGGTAGACGAACTGCTGCTTGGTTCACGCTCGTTCATGCGTGGCAATAATAAAGTGCTTATGGAGAATCTGCCTTATTACACGGTGGAAAATATCAAAGTCTATGAAAAGCAGTCGCCAATCAGCGAGTCATTGGGATTTGATATAGACGCCCGTAAATATGTAATGGACGTAAACTTGAAAAAAGAATTTAGTGTAGGATATATTGCGAATGTGGAAGCTGCGGGCGGCACAGAAGACAGATGGCTGGGACGTGGATTTCTGCTTGGTTTTACTGATCGTTGGCGATATTCCCTGATGGCTAACCTGAATAACGTGAATGAATCGCGCCATATCGGCGGCGACGGTTATTGGACCCCCGCCAACATGCCCCAATCACTTCTCACTACACGCAATTTGGCTATCAATCTGAATTATCATAATGAAGAAAAGAAGCTGACCAATGATCTTACCGTCAGTTTTATGTCGAATAGAACTGAAACAGAGATGCGACAACGATATGAACAGTTTCTTGAGGGGTGCAAACCGACATCTCAGACGAATCGTTTGACAGAAATAGACGAGTGGCACTTCAGGGTGGATAATACTTTGCGACTTTTGAAACCAAGCTATCTTAAGATGGCTACAACTTTGGATTTCAACAAATGGGATGATTCCGGAATGTCGCAATTCAGACAATGGGAAAACGACAGTCTTATAGCTTCCATGCATACCAAAGATTTGGTAAAAGGGCAGCATCTGTTTTTCAAACATAATCTGGTAGGGGCCAACGGTAAGGAAGGAGCCTGGTACACAAACTATAGGATCTCTTTCATGCACGATGACGATCAGGAATGGCAGTCTGAACGTTATGATACGTGGCAGGCTTCCTCACAGAAAGATAATATCCGCTATAACGCCAGTGATTTCTTTCGCAATTTAAACTCGTTGTCTCTGAGTAATTTATGGCGATTTGACGATTTGTTTGGTAAGGTTGGTCTCGTCGTTAGCGATGGTGTACAATTCGATGATAAAAAGTATCACGATTATCTGTATCATCCGGACACGCTGATTTTGGCTTCGCAACTTGACATGCTGACTGCCATTACCGACCCTTCCAATTCTTATGACAGCCATCAGCGTAATTGGAGAAATTCTATAAACATTTCATTAAAGCAATACGGATTTGGCAAATATGCTGTGTATACTCGCTGGCAGGCGGGACTTGATATCCCCGTATTCCATCACTCACTCGATTACCAGCGAGGCACAATAGACACGTTGATGCACAAGACGTGGGTGTACTTTTTGCCATACGCTTCCTACCGCTACCTTTCACGGGATAACAGGCATGATTTTAAAATTAGCGCCAACTACAAATGTGATCCGCCGGAAATGATCAACCAGATAGCTTATAGGGATGACAGTCAGCCTCTTGTGGTGAAGGAAGGTAATTCGGATTTGAAAGGAACATCGCAAACGACGCTCAATGCGGACTATAGTAACAGACAAGGCAAAAACAACAGACAGTGGCATATCGGCGCGATGTTCAACTACCGTCACCGTGATGTGGCACAGTCGGTAGCCTACAATCCGCTTACGGGAGTGTATACCTATAAACCGAAGAATATACACGGCGCTTATTATCTTACCACAAAATTTGACATGTCCTCCGCCCTTGACGAGAAGCGTTACTGGTCATGGCAGACCAATGCAGATGCGGGATATGTCCATTCGCTTGACCATGCCCTCCTGGCCGGGGATACCGAAAGCAGGGTAAATGTGGTAAATACCTTAACTTTACATGACAATATATATTTGCAATATAATAAGGATATGCTCAATATCCGTGCCACCGGTGATGTAAGTTGGCGTCACAGTGAAGGCCAGCTGCGTGATTTCGAAACATTGAACGCTATCGATTATCGTTATGGACTGTCAGCCCGCTATACCATTCCGGTAGTGAAAACAACGGTATCTGTTGACGGCAACATGTATTCCCGCCGTGGTTATGGCAGCTCGGAACTGAATACGGATGATTTTGTGCTGAATGCCTCTGTCTCACAGTCATTCCTGAAAGGCAAGCTGATAGCCCGCATTGAAGCCTTCGACCTTCTGCACCAGTTGTCATCCACCCAATACGCGGTAGATGCCCAGGGCCGTACCGAGACATGGTATCGCTCACTGCCCAATTATGTGATGTTCCATCTGGT
>URDY01000060.1 GCA_900546665.1 uncultured Paraprevotella sp.
GCTTGCGTAAGGCTGGAAGTCTTTATATATCCGGTCACTCGTGGCACTGACAATCTGCAACGGACCATTGCCTTGCAAGCCTTTCTCTACGGCACGTACAGACTCCAATGTAGATGAACCGCCTATGTCTCCCGTACCGTAATAGCGGTAGACCATGTGAAGCGGAGAGTGGCCGGTCAATTCCAACAAGTCCTTGTTTTCCGACAGGTCCCCGTCCTCAAAACGTTGGTTATAATCATATCCATGGGTCATCATGATGGTAGAGCCGTCTATACCTTGCCATAAGCCGACAGTGAAAGGATATTTGTCGTTACCGTAGAACGGTTTGTTGCGCCACTGCAACTTCTGGGAGGAGAAGCCGATCAGTCCGCAATGGGACGCAATGGCAGGAAGTGTCCAGCCAAAACCGAAACAGTCCGGTAAGAAAATGTCCGTGCTCTCCACACCGAATTCCTTCCGGTAATAATCCTAGCCGAGCATGATGTTACGAATCGCAGACTCTATGGAAGGAACCAGCGTACCAGTGGCATCCCAGCTGGCTCCACTGATATGCCAACGACCGCTCTCTATGAATTTCTTCATCTCTTCGTATTGCGCCGGATAATATTCCTTCATCCAGGCATACTTGACCGCACCTTCAAAATTAAAGATGTATTCCGGATACTGCTTCAGCAGAAACAAATTCTGACTGATCGTGTTCCATACATAATCCTTTATTGTGGTCTGGATATCCCAGTTCCACTGTGTGTCCAAATGTGCATCAGACACCATGTAGGCTTTCGGTCTTTACGCCTGAGCACCATTCTGAGCATAGGTACCGCCACCCATTAGCAAGGCGGATACCAATACTGCAATCTGTCTTTTCATTTTCTGTTTATTTATTGTTTATTGTGTTTAAAGGTTTTATTCATTGCAATTCGCTGATCTCGGCGAAAAGCTCAATCATACAGGCATTCTCCAGTAGACTCTTGAACTGCTCTTTTCTGTTTCCCGACCAATCATTACTAAACAAGCCATTCTCATCACGCGTATAGTTCCAGGCATAATCCGCATTCTCAATCATGGTCTTTATGTACGCCTCATTCCTATCCACCAGATATAGCGCCTTCAAACCTCTGAACAAGATTACATTAAACCAAGGAGTTCCCGGGAAGAATTTCATCTCTCCTGTTGCGATAGGCTGTACCTTCAGAAAGAAACGGCAGGCACCCTCGGCTGTCTGCTGCGCTTCCTTCAAGTAATGCTTCTCTCCAGTTACCTGATAGAGAAGTACACCGGCCTGAATCATCTGCCCGCTGTTATAAGTATATTTGGCCGGATCCACTTTTCCCTGCAAATTCTTGTTGTCCCAATATACAAAGTCAGAAGGGTCACAAAGATTGTCACGGGTCCATTGATAGGTCTTCTTAGCTTGCTCAAGGTATTTTGCATCCTTAGTCAACTTAAACAGCTTCATACAAAGAACAGTAGCCGGAGCATTCGAACAAGTGTTTTTTGATTCTTTCTTCTGTTCGCACCAATAGATTCCTCCCCCCAACTCTTCGGACCATCCGGAATAAATATAGTCATGCAGCTGGATGGCTTTTTCCAGATACTCCTTGTCACCAGTCCGTTCATAGTAATCACAGAAATCAATGGCCACCCAGTCATTGTCATCGTAATAACGATCATTATGACCTGCAAAAGCCGGATACGACTGGTAACAATGGGGAATCCGGGTAGAGTCCCAATAAAGGTCCAGTCCCGGCTTTATCTGCCGGTCCATCAGTTTTCTGTACTTCTTTTGCCCGGAAACCTTATACAAAGAAACACAACCGGATACCAAGGCTGAATAAGGCCACAAGAAAGAGACCTCCTGCTGGTTAACAACAGCGCCGGTATTGGCCGTATATGTAATTCTCTGCTCCGGGTTTCTTGGATAAGTTTCCGTCAGCAGGCCATACTTCTCCACTTTATAGAGAGTAAGTATCTGCTGAAGCAAAAAATCGGCTCGTTGCAGATAGATTTGTTTGCTTGTCTGTGCAGACAAGCAAACCGGTAACGAGAGAGCTATTAATAAAAATAAATTCCTAAGCTTCATATCCAATTCAAGTCAAGTGATTATTATTCCAGCTTCATATCGGCACACATCAGGAAAGCATTGTATGGCCCCCACATGGACATGATGAACCAAAGCTGGTCATCATTGT